>CAVYPI010000001.1:0-63332 GCA_963770125.1 uncultured Actinomycetota bacterium
CTTTCACCAGCAACGGCATGCTGAGCCTATGTTCTGTCCATCGCCTACAGAGTGTTTGAGAACCGCGATGGGCGGGCGTGTGCCTCGCGGCGAACCGAAGAAGTTGGTTCCCTGGTTGGGTCGGTGCTTACCAAGTCCCCGCCCAGACCAGGAGCCCACAATGCCATCATCGCCGATCTCGCCATCCCCGTCGTGCCCGCCCCACGCGGCGGGCGGACATGGTTGCGCGGTGTACTGGTCGTAGGTGACCGACGCACAGTGGGCGATCCTCGAACCGCTGTCGCCTGCGCCGGGCAGCACGGCAGGCCGCGGCGGACGACCCGAGAAGCATTGCCGCCGTGCGATAGTGGACGCCATCCTGTACATCGTGGTGGTATGCGGCAACTGCCGGTGGAGTTCCCGCCAGCCGGGACGGTGTACGCGGTCTTCGCCCGCTGGGCCCCGCGGCGGAGCGTGGTCGCGCATCCTCGACGCGCTGCGCGACCGACTGTCGGGTGCGGGCCGGGCGGGGCGGGACCGGTGCCCGACCGCGGCGATCATCGACTCGCAGACGGTACCCGCCGCGGACACCGTGCCCCGATCCAGCCGCGGCTGGGATGGCGGCAAGAGAACGGACGGCGTCAAGCGGCACCTCGCCGTGGATGTGAACGGCCTGCTGCTCACCGTCGTCGTCACCGCCGCCTCGATCCAGGACCGCGACGCCGCACACCGACTCCTGGCCGCACTGCGCGGCAGCTTCTCCACCATCCGGCTGGTCTGGGCCGACGGCGGTTACTCCGGACGGTTGCTCATCTGGGCGAAAGACGTTCTCACCCTTACTATGCAGATCATCAAACGCATCCCCGGCGCCGCTGGTTTCCACGTCCGGCCCCGCATTTGGGTGGTCGAGAGAAGTTTCGCGTTGGATCAACAAGCACCGCCGCTGCGCGCGCGACTACCAAACCAGACCCGACCACCACGAAGCCATGGTCCACCTCGCCATGATCACGACCATGACCAGGCGACTCGCCCGAACCTGACGGTTTTCAAACACCCTCTGACGCTGACTCAACCAGCGTCTCAGCTGAGGGGGTCCCCATCACATGTCATCTTTCGTAGCCCCAGATGGGAGTTTTCTCCAGCTACCGAGAACGCTAGGCGGCAAGACAACACTTATGCGAGGGCGAAAGTGAGAACGACCAGCGCAAGCGCCCAACCCAGGAGCGGCGCGCTTTGAAGCGGTACCTCGAAAGTTGTGGCGTTTAGGTGCGGCATAAGGGGTTTGGTCGGGCTTAATGTGTGGTCCATGGCGAATAGTGCAGCGCCGAACAGGTGCCCCCGGCCGGCAGACGAACAGCGCCGCGACGGGCGGAAACCACGCCGCACATCGCCCGGCCTTGACTGCGCTCATGATCCGCCCACTTCGATAGCGCGATGCGAACCCAGGAGTGATGGAAGACGACTTGCGCCTCCAACACGGCACGCTTGCGAGCAATCTCTATGCCATCGGACGAAGGCGACCAGGGCCGAGTCATCGCGGCCGCCGTCTGCCAAGCACACCAAACATAGGTTGAACGTAGATCCGCCACAACGGCAAACTTCGGCAACTCAATCGGCAGTGTGAGAAGGGATTCCGGAATGAGTGTCATGGGCATGCCGCCACATGTGCGGCGATGGGCGAACACGAAGGATGCGGCGGCTCATATTGGTTGCAACGCTGAGGTTTTACGGCGTTGGCATCGCGAAGGATCGAAACCATGGCTGCCAACTCCCCGTCGAATCGGCAAGAACCTGTTGTGGGACTTGGACGAGTTGGATTCCGCGATCGACTCGACCGTCCAACGAATTGGGTAATCATGGGCCGTGGAAGACCGCATCGCCCGATCGGCGTTGCGGGCACCATAAAGCTGACTGAATTGTCTCCGGGACATTGGAACGCTCGCGTCCGGGTCCGTGATGCGACGGGAAAGCGTCGGGATTTGATAAGGGTATCGCCGCCCAAGGTCGACGAACGCGGGCGGAAGGTGCCTGACCGCAACGGCTCTCGGGCAAGTGACGCCGTGCTCCTGGCTGCATCAAAGATCGGCGTGAATCTCCGCAGTGAACTGTCAGGATCGACCAGGGTTCGTGATTTGTGGACGAAATATCGCGAATACCTCGTAGAGCAGAAACGCGCGCAAGGGACATTCGACCTCTATGACAGATGGGCAGCTCTGTTCAACACAGCGTATGGCGATCGAATCCTGATCGAAGTCCCGACCGACACCATTGAAGAATTCCTGAAGGCGGTTGCGGAGGGCCACGGTATGGGATCGGCACGCAATGCGCGATCGATGTTGTCGGGCATGTTCCGGTACGCGGTGCGCAAAAGGGCTCTTCCGGTGAATCCGGTTCGCGAAGCTCAGTTGGTCAAGAATGTGGAGGCGAAGGGACCCACGGGCGGTGCTGGACACATTGAGGTCGACGACCTCCGGTTCATCCTGACTGCGGTTCGCGGGTCTGTGTTGCCGTGTCCGCGCAAGCTGACGAAGAAGGAACGGGAACGTACGACGCCGATCAAGTCCTACACCCCGCCAACCGTGGCGGAGTATTGCGAGGAAGCTGATTTGGCGGACTTGGTGACGTTGGCGGCCGCGGTGGGGCAGCGACCAAGTCAGTTGCTCGGGCTGGAGTGGTCGGATATCGAACTGGATGTTAAAAGGGTGCGAACGAGCGGCAAGGTGATCCGGATTCGAGGCGTCGGGTTGGTGCGAGTCGTGATTGCGAATGATCCGAAGAACCCCGGCGGCACCGTTGCTCTCCCAGATTTCGCGGTTGAGATGCTGCGGCGGCGAAAGGCGATGCTGGCGACTCGGAGGCTGGCGTCACCGCCGATGGGTAAGGAGACGTTGAACTTGGTGTTCCCGTCGAGAACGTGGGGATTGCGTGATCCGAATAACGTGCAGCATGAATGGCAGCGTGTGCGGGAGGCGCTCGGCTTGCCGGATGACGTGACGGTGTACAGCTTCCGCAAGTTGGTGGCGACCGTATTGGACGATGCGGGTTTGTCAGCACGGATGACCGCTGACGTTCTGCAGCACGCAGACCCGGCGATGACACAACGCAAGTACATGGCTCGTGGGCGGGCTCATCCAGAGGCTGCTGCGGCGATGGATCGCGCCGTGGTTGGTGATGCCGGTCGAGCGAATTAGTGGTGAGTTAATGGTGACTTTAGAGCTTCTGGTACGAAAACGGCCGTCTGATCGGCACCGGTAGATGCAGGTCAGATGGCCTCTTGGTGCTCCCCCGGCTGGACTCGAACCAGCAACCTGTCGGTTAACAGCCGAATGCTCTGCCAATTGAGCTACAGGGGACCGTTGCCGTCACGCGGACTCGGCCCGCGGACCAAGAGAAGACTCTAGCGTACGTGCCGCTCGAGCCGCCAATACACCGCCGCCCCGCACGTACACAGCCAAGTGAGGCAGGATGGACTCCAACGCACCGTCGTCTGGGAGGGGCCCTGTGATCCGGTATCTCGTCGTATTGGCCGTCGGCTACGTGTTAGGCGCGAAGGCCGGCCGGCGCCGATATGAACAGATCGCCGGGACCTACAAAGCGGTCACCGAGAGCGCGGCTGCGAAGGCCGTGATCGACGCCGGGCGCCGCAAGATCGCCGACCGGGTGTCACCCGATCCGAGTTTGGTCACGCTGACGCCCATCGACTCCGACACCGACGTGTTGCGGCCGGAGACGATGGCAGAGAAAGACGGCTAGCCGATCGGAACGTTCCAGGTCTGCGACGGCAGCAGCGGGCCGGTGCTCACCCCGATGCCTCCCCCTGGGTTGTTCGACCCGTCGACGCCGACACCCGGGGTTCCGGCGTAAATTGGCTGGCCGTTCGAGTAGGACAGGCACTTGCCGTCGTCTTTGTTCCCGAACCAGGCGAGGCAGGGCGGTGAGGCGGTGACCTGTGCGCTGTCGGTCGACACCGCCGCGGCATAGAGCGGAACGGCTACAGCGGTGGCCACGAACGCGCCCGCGACCAGCCGAGTTCGGTTGGACATAAGCTCCCTCTCCACACGGTCCCCGACAGCGCATACACCATAACCCGTCGTAGGCGTTCACGCAGTAAGGTCGTCGCCGCTGGCCTGTTCGAGCAGGCTGCGCCGATAGGCCTCCATCGCCACCAGGTCGCCGAACAATGCGTGATATTCGTCGCCCTGTTCCACCGGCGACATGCGCTGCAGCTTGGACTTGACCTCGGCAATCTGGCGACCGACCCACACTTCCTGCAGCCGAGCCAGCACCCCACCGATGTAGCGCCGCAATTTGTCGTCGTCGTCCACATTGATGGCCTCGACGCCCAGTTCGTTGACCAGGCTGGCGGCCGTCGGCGTCTGCTCGCGGACCGCCTCGATCCACTGCGCACCCGTCAGCCCCGCCGACGTGCCGCCCGCCGCGCCGATGGCCGCCCTGACCGCGGCATAGCCGGGGTGGGTGAAGCTCTCTACCGTCAGCGAGTCAAACACCGGCCCGGCCAGCGCGGGGTACTGCAGCGCCGACTTGAGCGCCTCTCGCTGCGGCCACAGTGTGGGATCCCGCGGATCGGGGCGTGTCACCACGGTCGGTGAGTGGGCCTGGGCCGTCGCACGTGCAGCGGGTGTTTTCACGACTCCGCGCTTGCCGCCGTTGCGAGTGGCCTCCTCGCGCACCCGGCCGATGACTTGGGCTACGTCAGCCCAGCCCACCCATCCGGCCAACCGCCGGGCGTACTCGTCGCGCAACATGCTGTCTTTGATCCGCACCACCATCGGCACGCACCGCCGCAGCGCCGACACCCGGCCTTCAGCACTGTCGAGGTCGTGTTCACCGAGCGCGGTGCGAATCGCGAACTCGAACAACGGTGTACGCCGTGCCACCAGATCCCGTAGCGCCCCATCGCCCGACTTCAACCAAAGATCGCACGGGTCCATCCCGTCGTCGGCCACGGCGACGAATGACTGTCCGGCAAGATTCTGTTCGCCTTCGAGGGCCTTGACCGCCGCCGCACGTCCCGCGGCGTCGCCGTCGAAGACGTAGATCAGTTCACCGCGAAAGAAGTTGTCGTCCATCATGAGTCGGCGCAGCATCGCCAGGTGCTCATCGCCGAACGCGGTGCCGCAGGAGGCGACGGCGGTGGTCACTCCGGCGAGGTGCATGGCCATCACGTCGGTATAGCCCTCGACCACCACCGCCTGATGCCCCTTGGCGATGTCGCGCTTGGCCAGGTCGAGGCCGAACAAGACCGACGACTTCTTGTAGAGCACCGTCTCCGGGGTGTTGATGTATTTCGCTTCCATCGTGTCGTCATCGAAGATGCGTCGCGCCCCGAAGCCGATGACCTCGCTGCCGCTGGCCCGGATCGGCCACAGCAGACGGCGGTGGAAGCGGTCCATCGGCCCGCGCCGCCCCTCGCGCGACAGGCCGGCGGCCTCGAGCTCTTTGAACTCAAATCCCTTGCGCAGCAGATGCTTTGTCAGCGAATCCCAGCCCGACGGCGCAAACCCGCAGCCGAAATGTGCTGCCGCCTGTGGGTCGAAGTTGCGGTCGAGCAGATACTGCCGCGCTGGTGCGGCCTCCTCGGACTGCAGGGCCGCGGCGTAGAACTCCTGCGCGGCGGCGTTGGCGGCCAGCAGCCTGCTTCGGCTGCCACGGTCGCGCTGCACGTTCGTCGCGGACGCGCCCGTGTAGGTAACGGTGTAGCCGACCCGGTCGGCGAGCAGCTCGACCGCCTCGACGAAGCTGACGTGCTCGATCTTCTGGACGAACGCGTAGACGTCGCCGCCCTCGCCGCAGCCGAAGCAGTGAAAGTGCCCGTGGTTGGGGCGGACGTGAAACGACGGCGATTTCTCGTCGTGGAACGGGCACAGCCCCTTCAGCGAATCCACGCCCGCGCGCCGCAGCTGCACGTAATCGCCGACGACGTCCTCGATCCGGATGCGTTCGCGAATGGCCGCGATATCGCGATCAGGAATCCGGCCGGCCACCGGCTAAGTCTAGGCCCGGCTCCAGGCGCTCCAATCGCCCTTCTGTGAACGACGCGATCTGGTCGACGACCACCCGCAGCCGTGCACCGTCGTGGGCGGCGTCGTTGAAGGCGGGCACAAAGATCGGGTCGAGCGTGGCGGGTGCACCCGCAAAAACCCAGTGCGCGACGCGGTGGATCCGGTCGCGCTGATGGGCCTGCAGTTCGAGGTGCCGTGGGTCGGACATGATGAACTGCAGCGCCAGGATCTTGAGCACCGCGACCTCGGCGCGCACCAACTCGGGCACCCGCAGCTCGGCCTGGTAGCGAACCAGTGGACCCGGACCTGCCGCCTCGCGGGTGGCGGCGATGGCGGCCGACGCGAACCGGCCCACCAGCTCGCTGGTCAACCGTTTCAATGCGACCGATGCGGCAAGCGTGGCGTCGTACTTGCCGACGGCGGCGACGACCGGCAGCACGGACAGTCGCTCGGCGGCAGCCACGAGGTCGTCCGCCCGCAGACCCGCGCCCATCCCGCTGGACTCGCCGAGGCGTCCCAGCACCGCGGCCGCGTCGTCGTCGGCCAGCACCCGCATGTCAATCCGCCCGGAGACGACGCCGTCCTCGACGTCGTGCACCGAGTAGGCGACATCGTCCGCCCAGTCCATCACCCGGGCCTCCAGGCACGCCTTGCCCTCGGGAGCTCCCGACCTCACCCAATCGGCCGCGTCGGCGTCGTCCTCGTAGAACCCGAACTTGCGCTTCGCCAGGCCACGTCGCCACGGGTATTTGGTCACCGCATCGAGCCCGGCCCGGGTCAAGTTCAGCCCAGCGCTGCGGTCATGGGGGCCAAGGACTTTGGGCTCCAGGCGCGTGAGAATGCGGAAGTTCTGCGCGTTGCCCTCGAAGCCCCCGTGCTCGGCAGCCAACTCGTCGAGCGCCCGTTCGCCATTGTGGCCGTACGGCGGATGGCCGATGTCGTGGGCCAGGCCTGCCATGTCGACGAGGTCGGGATCGCAGCCCAGTCCGATCGCCATGCCTCGGCCGATCTGCGCCACCTCCAGCGAGTGGGTCAGCCGGGTGCGCGGCGTCTCGCTCTGGCGCGGCCCGACGACCTGAGTCTTGTCCGCCAGTCGGCGCAGTGCAGCGCTGTGCAGGACCCGGGCCCGGTCACGCGCAAAATCGGTGCGGTGTTCGGTGTCGGCGCCCGGCAGCGAGGCACCCTTCGGCGATTCGACCACCAGACGCTGCCGGTCGAACTCGTCGTAGGGATCTGAATCCACGGTCACCGACGCACAGTCTGCCAGTACCGATTGCGCCGGCGGTCACGTCAAGCCTGGTGGCCGATGGGCGTCTCGCGCGGGGTTGCGGCATCGGCCATCGGCCGGTCGCCGAATTAAAGCGGTTCCCAAAGGGTTTGACCCAACGCAGTCGTCACCTCGCCACCGCTGCGGTGCTCAAGTGTCACGTCACCGGTGAAGCGCAGGTAGGCGCCCGCCGCCCCGACGTCGAGCGTGAACGAGTGCTCGAACGTCACCACAAACATACGTGCGGTCCGTCCGTGTGCCGTCCGCGGCGGCGATGCGCAGGCCGCCCTCCCAGTCCTGAATCACCCCGCGGGTCAGGCCGAGTCGGTCGTAGTGGCGAGGCAGTGTCCCGATCAGTGCCTTGGTCATCTCTTTCTCCATTTCTCGTGGGAACGGTTCAGGTGCCGGTGAACACGGGTGTGCGCCGCTCGATCATCGACGCGATGCCTTCCTGTGCATCCGCGCTCGCCAACAGTGCCGGAGCGACCTCCCGCAGGCGTGTGGCAGCGTCGGCGGCGCTGCCCCCGAGCGCCGCTCTGGCTTCGGCAAGCGTCGCCTGCACTGCCATCGGCGCCTGCGCGGCGATCCGGTTCGCGACGTCGAGGGCTCGGGTCACATGGCTGCTGGTCGGCACCACTTCCTGAATCAGGCCGATCCGCAGTGCCTCTGCCGCGTCGAAGCGGTCACCGGTGAGCAGATAACGCATCGCGTTGCCCCAGCCGACCCGCGCGGGTAAGCGCACGGTCGCTCCGCCCAGCGCGACGATGCCCCGGCTCACCTCCTGCTGACCGAAGACGGTGTCCTCCGCGGCAATGCAGATGTCCGAATTGAGCACCAGCTCAAGCCCGGCGGTGAAGCAGCGCCCCTGCACGGCCGTGACGATCGGCTTCGTGGCCGGCCTCGCCGTACATCCCCCACGGGTCGCGCCCGCCCTCGGGCAGAAGCCCGTCGCCGCTGCTAGCCAACGTGGGCCCGACGGACGCCAGGTCGAGGCCACCGGTGAAGTGGGCCCCCATGCCATGAAGCAGCCCGACCCGCAGGCCCGGATCCTCCGACAATTCGGCGTAAGCGCGGGACAACCCTGCAATGATGTCGGCGTCGATCGCGTTCGCCTTATCCGGTCGATTGATCGCGATCATCAGTACGTGACCCAGCCTCGAAACGCTCACCTTAGGAGTCATGACGCTGACGGTAGGTCGGGGTAGGGCGCGATTGCGACAGTCTGCATAGCATTTGCGACATGCATGTCGGCGTGGTTGCTGTACCCGCGTGTTGGGACTCGGGCCTTGTGACGCTTCTCGATGTGCTGCGCGGCGCCAACACCGCCATCGCCCAGGTCGACCGGGACATCCCCAAGATCCGTGTTTCCACGGTGGGTGTGAGCCCCGAACCTGTCCGCACTGCGGGCGGGCTGCTCGTCCCGATCGACATCGGCGCCGACGACGAACGGCTGGGCTCGCTTGACCTCCTTGTCGTGCCGGCTTTGGCGGTGAACACGCCCAACGGCATCGTCGACGCACTGCTGCGCGCGGACGTGCGCGCGGTGCGTGGCATGGCTCGCGATTGGGCGCACGACGGACGGCCGTTGGCCGCTGCGTGCACTGGCACCTTCGTGCTCGCCGACGCCGGGATCCTCGACACACGGCACGCCACCACCAGCTGGTGGCTGGTTGACGAGTTCCGCCGTCGCTATCCCAGAGTCGCGCTCGACATGTCCCGCATGGTGGTCTCTGACGGTTCGGTCACCACGGCGGGCGCCGCGTTCGCCCACATCGACCTCGCGATGCACATCGTCGCCACGGTCTGCCCGCAACTGGCCGATGCGACCGCCGCCTTCCTGTTGTTCGACCAGCGCCCGGCGCGAAGCGTCGACGCCGCGCACACGTACCTCTCGACGACGGACCAGATCGTGATCGATTTCGAGACGTGGATACGCGCCAACATGGACCGCGACATCAGCATCCCCGAAGCCGCCGATGCCATCGGCACGACGCGACGCACCCTCGAGCGTAGGGTCCGCGATCAGCTCGGCGTCACGCCGCACGCGCTTGTCCAGCGGCTGCGCGCCGAACGGGCCCACCATCTGCGGCAGACGACTTCGCTGAGCATGGACCAGATCGCGAGCATGGTCGGCTACCGCAACGCAGCAACACTTCGCAAACTCATGAAGGCTTTACGACGTGACGGCAGCCAGCGGTCGGAGGAGTCACTACATTGACGACCATGCGCATCGCCCGTTTGCTCACCATGCTGTTCACCGTCATGGCCGCCGGACTTCTGATCACGCCGAGCGCCGCCGCCGAACCGCCCTTCCGGGTACCGGACTACGTCACGGACAACGCAGGCGTGTTGTCGCAGGGTCAGCGCATCCAGGTCGAGAACGCGGTCAATCAGCTCTACAACGACAAACGCATCCGCCTGTGGGTCGTCTACGTCGACAACTTCGGCCAGGATGCGGTCGGCTGGGCGAGAACGACCATGCAGCTCAGCAACTTCGGCGACCGGGACGCACTACTGGCCGTCGCCACCGGAGAACGGGCGTACGCCTTCCAAGTGCCGTCGGACATCATGAGCCAGTCCGACGCGACGGCCTTGCGGGTCAACGACATCGAACCCGCGCTGCATCGCGGTGACTGGGTCGGTGCCGCAGTGGCGGCGGCCAACGGCCTCAACAGATCGCCGACTTCTACAGGCACCGGCACCGAGATTTCCTGGCTTGGATTTCTGGTGGCGTTCGCGGTCCTGGCCCTCGCGGTTCTGGCGCTGTGGCTGTGGATGAGGCGGCGTCGGCGCCAGCGGCGCAAGGCCGAATTCGAGGCGGCGCGACGGGTCGATCCGTCGGACCCCAATGCATTGGTCGCAGTGCCGATCGACGCGCTTGACGACCTGTCGAAGGCGATCGTCGTGGACGTCGACAACGCAGTGCGCACCAGCGATAGCGAATTAGCCTTGGCCGTAGAGGAATTCGGTGCGGCGCAGACGGCCCCCTTCAGCGGTGCGGTCGGCAACGCCAAAACAACGCTGGCACAAGCGTTCAACGTCCGCCAGATTCTCGATGACGCCGTCCCCGAGTCGCCGCAACAACGTCGCGACCTGCTGACGCGTGTGATCGTGGCCGCGGCAAAGGCGGATCGTGAGCTGGACGCACAAAGCGAGGCCTTCGACAAGCTTCGCGATCTGGTGATCAACGCGCCGACACGGCTGGACACCCTCACCCAGCAGATGGTCGACCTCACTGCGCGCATCGGCCCGTCCGAGCAGGCGCTCGCCGCGCTGCGCGCGCAATTCGCCCCCGCCGCACTGGCTTCTGTGGCCGACAACGTCGGGGAAGCCAAGCAGCGGCTGGGCTTCGCCGATCAGAACATCACCAACGCCCGTCAACTGGTCGCCCGCCCGGCCGGCCAGCAGATGGGTTTGGTCGATGCGATCCGCGCGGCCGAGTCCTCGCTCGGCCAGGCGCGTGCGCTGCTCGACGCGGTCGACAGTGCGGGCATGGATATCAACCGGGCGGTGTCCACGCTGCCGTCGGCGATCACCGACATCCAGAACGGCATCACCCAGGCGAGCACCCAGTTGCAGCAGGGTAATACGCCACACCAGACCGAGCTGACGGCTGCTCGCGACGCCGCGGTGGTGGCGGTCGCCGACGCGCAGAAGAACGGCGGCGCCGACCCGCTGGGCGCCTTCACACGGCTGACGAAGGCGGACGCCGACCTGGACCGGCTGCTCGCAAGCGTCTCCGAGGAACGCGAGGCGGCAGATCGGCTCAGCCGCGCGTTCGATCAGGCCCTGTTCACGGCCCAGTCACGAGTCAAGGGTGTGTCGGACTTCATCGACACCCGCCGCGGCAGCATCGGCCCTGAGGCGCGTACCCGGTTGGCGGAGGCGGTGCGTCAACTGCAGGCCGCGCAGGACAAGAGGGCCACCAGCATGACTGAGGCCATTGGGCACGCCAATGGTGCGGCCGTGCTCGCCGCGCAGGCGCAGTCACTGGCGAACGACGACGTTCACGCCGCGCAGCGGTCCTACTCGTCCGGCTACGGCGGTGGTGGCTCCGATATGGGCGCTGTCATCGGCAACATCGTCATCGGCAACATCCTCGGCGGCGCAATCCGAGGCGGGTTCGGTGGCGGCTTCGGCGGCGGACTCGGTACGGGGCGCTCGACGTCGTACGGCGGGTCGTCACGATCGTCCGGACGTAGCTACAGCGGCGGCGGCGGGCGCTTCTGACTCTTTCCGCGAGCGTGCGCAAGCTCGTGCAACGCATCGGTGTCGCCGGCAGATACGCACGTTCGCGCAGAAGGGGAACTAGCAGCCCTTGAGCCGGGCCCCCAGATAGTCGCTCACGCCGTCGATTGCGACGCGGTCCTGCGTCATGTCGTCGCGCTCACGGATGGTCACCGCCTGATCCTCGAGCGTGTCGAAGTCGACTGTCACACAGAACGGTGTGCCGATCTCGTCCTGACGTCGGTAACGCCTGCCGATCGCGCCCGCGTCGTCGAATTCGACGTTCCAGCAGTTACGCAACTCGGTGGCAAGGTCGCGCGCCTTGGGCGACAGGTCGGCGTGGCGGGACAGCGGCAGCACGGCGGCCTTGACCGGCGCCAGCCGTGGATCGAGCCGCAACACCGTGCGCTTGTCCACGCCGCCCTTGGCGTTGGGCGCCTCGTCCTCCGCGTACGCGTCGACCAAAAACGCCATGAACGAGCGAGTCAGCCCGGCTGCCGGCTCGATCACGTACGGCACGTAGCGGGTGTCGGTGGCCTGGTCGTAGAACGACAGGTCGACGCCGGAATGCTCTGAGTGCGTTGACAAGTCGAAATCGGTCCGGTTGGCCACGCCTTCGAGCTCGCCCCATGGATTGCCCTGGAAACCGAACTTGTACTCGATGTCGACCGTGCGGTCGGAGTAGTGCGACAGCTTGTCTTTCGGATGCTCGTAGAGCCGCAGGTTGTCGGCGTCGAGGCCGAGGTTGACATACCACTGCAGTCGGGTGTCGATCCAATACTGATGCCACTCCTCCGCGGTCGCCGGCTCGACGAAGAACTCCATCTCCATCTGCTCGAACTCACGCGTGCGGAAAATGAAGTTGCCCGGGGTGATCTCATTGCGGAAGCTCTTGCCGATCTGGCCAATGCCGAACGGCGGCTTACGGCGCGCCGTCGTGACCACGTTGGCGAAGTTGACGAAGATGCCCTGTGCGGTCTCGGGCCGCAGATAGTGCAAACCCTCGTCGGTCTCGATCGGCCCGAGGTGCGTCTTGAGCATCATGTTGAATTCGCGCGGCTCGGTCCACTGGCCCGGCTCACCGGTGTCGGGATCGCGGATGTCGGCCAGCCCGTTGGGCGGCGGATGGCCGTGCTTGGCCTCGTACGCCTCGATGAGATGGTCAGCGCGGTAACGCTTGTGCGTGATCAGCGACTCGACCAGTGGGTCGTGGAACACCTCGACGTGGCCAGAGGCCACCCACACTTCGCGGGGCAGGATGATCGACGAGTCGATGCCGACAACGTCGTCGCGGCTGGTGACCACGGCGCGCCACCACTGCCGCTTGATGTTCTCCTTGAGTTCCACACCAAGCGGTCCGTAGTCCCAGGCCGATTTCGTGCCGCCGTAGATCTCGCCGGACTGGAACACGAATCCGCGCCGCTTGGCCACGTTCGCAACGGTGTCGATGATGGACGCCACGGGGGAACAGCCTAGCGGCGCGCTCAACAGCGTTGACATGCGTGGTCGCGCATGTATTCTGGCCCCATAATGAAAACGATTTCCACTTTGTCTGGCGGCGAGGTGCACGACCACGGTGGCGCTCCGCTGCCGGACCTTCCGCCGCGGGATGTCCTCGACACCGCGGGCGACCTGCTGCGTGCCTTGGCCGCGCCGGTGCGGATCGCGATCGTGCTGCAGCTGCGCGAGTCGGCGCGCTGTGTGCACGAACTCGTCGACGCGCTGGCAGTGCCGCAGCCGCTTGTCAGCCAGCACCTGCGGATTCTCAAAGGCGCAGGCGTGGTGGCCGGCGAGCGGTCGGGACGCGAAGTGATGTACCGGCTGGTGGACCATCACCTGGCCGACATCGTCGTCGCGGCGGTCACCCATGCGGCCGAGGGCGGCGAGTGAGTCAGACCGGGGTGGAAGGTCGCCGGCCAGGCGGCTCCGGGGTGCGGGCCACCCGGCAGCGCGCTGCGATCTCCGCGCTGCTGGAAAACCTCGACGACTTCCGGTCTGCACAAGAACTGCACGACGAACTGCGCCGCCGCGGCGAGGGCATCGGGCTGACGACCGTGTACCGCACGCTGCAGTCGATGGCCGCCAACGGGCTCGTCGACTCGCTGCGCACCGACACCGGCGAGTCGGTTTACCGGCGTTGCTCCGAACACCACCATCACCACCTGGTCTGCCGCGCCTGCGGCTCGACGGTCGAAATCCAGGGCGGTGACGTCGAGGCGTGGGCCGCCGAGGTGGCCCACGAGCACGGCTTCTCCGACGTCAGCCACACCATCGAGATCTTCGGCATGTGCGGCGATTGCGCAGACAAACATTCGTGACTGGTGGCGATCTACGAAGCGTTCAACAGCAACGGCGTCAGCGTCGTGGTCAGCGACGTCGACCTCGATCGGGCCGTGTGTGACGACGGGCCACTCAACACGGAGCTTGCCGACGCGGCCGCACAGGCCCGACGGACCGACCTCGTCGAGCACCTGCGCCGCAGCCTCGACGGCGCCGACCGCGCGCGAAAGCTGGCCGCCGCCAAAGCACTTCTGGCGTTGGACGATCGCAATGCGGGCGAGTTGCTCGAATCGCTGGCCGCGTCCGAGCCGGACACGGTCGTCGCCAAGAGCTTCGTCGCGGTCGCGACGCGGTTGCGCGGACCACAGGCAGCACTCGACTTGTTTCACAACCCTGATACCGACCCACAGCTCGCGCGCCTGCTGGTGTCCAACTACAACAGCCACCTTCGGCTCGAGATTGGCGACATCCGATTTCTCATCGTTGCGCTGCGGCAATACCTCGTACGCAGCCTGCCCTGGCTGACGAAGCTGCGCGCGGACATCTGGAACAACGGCGTCTTCCTTATGGTCAACGCGCTCTCGAACGACGGGGCAGTGCGACTGTTGCGCGAAAACGCCCAGGAGCGATCGGCGCTGCTGCAACTGCTGGCAGCGCTGCACGAGCACACGGACGACGATGACATCGTCACCGGGGCACAAGACCTGCGGGCGGCGCTGTCCGGCGCGACCTAGGCGCCGGGAACCGCGACGAGGTCGCGACGAATGTCGGCGCCGGTAGCTCAGCACCATCAGGATCAATGTGCGCAGCGCATCGTCGGTCAGGCCCGCGCCTGGAAAGTTGTAGCGCAGCAGAACGTCGCCGGCCTTCTTGGAATTGCGTTTGGCACCAGCGCTCTTCTCCACCAGCGACACCGTGCCCAGCAGGGTGTCGCGTGCATGCCTGGCGACCTGACTGCGAATCTTGCTGTCCAGCAACAGATCCCACGCGAGGACCTGGGTGAGGGACACCATGTCCAGGCCCTCGGCAATGGTCACCACCCGCAGCGACGCGAACGTCTCGTCATGGTGCACGGTGACCGCGCCGTCGTCCTCCCGCTGGATCGGCAGGATGTCGTCGAGGACCGCGGCCAGTCTCTCCTGAAGCGTCATCTACGTCCCAAACCGGCGGTTACGGTTGACGTACTCCATGCATGCCTCCCACAGGTCGCGGCGGTCGTAGTCCGGCCAGAGCTTGTCCTGGAAGACGTACTCGGCGTACGCCGCCTGCCAGATCAGGAAGTTGCTCGCCCGCTGCTCGCCCGAGGTCCTGATGAAGAGGTCGACATCAGGGATGTCGGAGCGGTGCAGGTGCCTGGCGAACGTCGCCTCACTGATCCGGCCCGGATTGATCTTTCCGTCCACGGCGTCCTGCGCGATTTCGCGTGCGGCCTCGACGATCTCGGTGCGTCCGCCGTAGTTCACGCAGTAGTTGATCGTGATGACGTCGTTGCCGACCGTCATCTGCTCGGCGATGTCGAATTCTTTGATGACGCTGCGCCACATGCGGGGACGCGAGCCGACCCAGCGCATCCGCACGCCCATGGCGTTGAGGCTCTCGCGCCGCCTGCGGACCACCTCGCGGTTGAAGCCCATCAGGAAGCGCACCTCCTCGGCGCTGCGCTTCCAGTTCTCGGTGGAGAACGCATACACCGTGAGGTGCTTGATGCCGATTTCGATGGCGCCGCAGGTGATGTCGATCAGCACCGCCTCGCCCATCTTGTGGCCCTCGGTGCGGCTCAGCCCCCGCTGGGTGGCCCACCGGCCATTGCCGTCCATCACGACGGCGACGTGGCTGGGCACCTGGTCGGCCGGAATCATGGGTGCGGCGGCCTTTGACGTGTGCTGGGGCGGGCGGGCGAACCTGCCGTTGGTATGCGGTGGCAGCTCCGGGAACACCACCGGCCAGATGGACTTGTCTGGAAAGGTCGGATAGTTGTCAGGCGCCGGGGGCAGCTGTGGGTAAGTGATCTTGCCCGCCCGCTTTATCGCCATGGCTGACATCCTGCCCGAACAGCGAAACACGCTGCTCGAGAACTGTGCGATCGACCCGGTATGCCCGTTCGACCAGCGGCAATGTTCGCAGCTGGCGTTCCAGATGCCACTGCAGGTGGGCGGCGACCAGCCCGCTGGCCTGGCTTCGGTACGACGGCGGCGACGCCTGCGCGTGTTCCCAGTCGCCGTCGTAGAGCGCGGCCATCAGATCCAGCACGCCCTGCTGCGGGGTTGCCGACCCGGACGGGCGGCAGTGCACGCACACGCTGCCTCCGGCCGCGACGTGGAACGCCCGGTGCGGACCCGGCGCGGCGCAGCGGGCGCACTCGGTCAGCGCCGGCGCCCAGCCCGCGATTCCCATGGCGCGCAACAAATAAGCGTCGAGCACGAGCTCGCGGGGCCGGCCGCCGTCGGCCACCGCCCGCAGCGCGGCCACGGTGAGCCGGTGCAGCGCGGGCACCGGGGCCCGTTCCTCCCCCGCCAGCCGCTCCGCGGTCTCCAGCACGGCGCACGCACACGTGTAGCGGCCGTAGTCGTTGACGATGTCGGTGGCGAACGCGTCGATGGCCTGCACCTGGGTGACGATGTCGAGGTTCCGGCCGGGATGCAGCTGAACGTCGATGTGCGCGAACGGCTCCAGCCGCGCACCGAACTTGCTGCGGGTGCGTCGCACGCCCTTGGCCACCGCGCGCACCAACCCGTGGTCACGGGTCAGCAGGGTGACGATCCGGTCGGCCTCGCCGAGCTTGTGCTGGCGCAGCACCACCGCTCGATCTCGGTACAGCCGCATCGGTTCAGTCTCTCACCGCCATCCGACAGTTGCCGGTTCGCAGCGCCGTATCCTCGTAACTGATGGTCGAGTCATATCGAAGCGGTGCCCGATACGGCGCCACTTTTCCTACGATCACCAACCAGCTTTATCAGCTTGCCGCCGCCACCGTAACGTCCGACGACCTGGTACGGCGATCCCTCGATGCCATCGATGCGAGCCAGTCGACGCTCAACGCGTTCCGCGTGGTACTGACCGAACAGGCACTGGCCGATGCGGCCGATGCGGACCGCAAACGTGCGGCGGGCGAACAACTTCCGTTGCTCGGGATCCCGATCGCCGTCAAGGACGACGTCGACGTCGCGGGCGTGCCCACCCGGTTCGGTACCGACGGAAGCATCAGGGAGGCCCACCAGGACGCCGAGGTGGTGCGCCGGCTGCGAGCCGCGGGCG
Source organism: uncultured Actinomycetota bacterium (assembly GCA_963770125.1). Lineage (GTDB taxonomy): Bacteria > Actinomycetota > Actinomycetes > Mycobacteriales > Mycobacteriaceae > Mycobacterium. The sequence continues at coordinate 17,032 of CAVYPI010000001.1, forward strand.
CGGTCATCGTCGGCAAGACCAACACGTGTGAGTTGGGTCAATGGCCGTTCACCAGCGGCCCGGCGTTCGGCCACACCCGCAACCCGTGGTCGAGCGAACACACGCCGGGCGGGTCGTCGGGCGGCAGCGCGGCGGCCGTGGCGGCCGGGTTGGTCGCGGCGGCGATCGGCTCGGACGGCGCGGGCAGTGTGCGGATTCCGGCGGCGTGGACGCATCTGGTCGGCATCAAACCGCAGCGGGGACGAATCTCAACCTGGCCGCTGCCCGAGGCGTTCAACGGCATCACCGTCAATGGGGTGTTGGCCCGCACGGTCACCGATGCGGCGCTGGTGCTGGACGCGGCGTCGGGCAATGCCCCCGGCGACCTGCATCAGCCGCCGCCGGTGCGGGTGTCCGATTTCGTCGCCCAAGCTCCAGGCCCGCTGAAGATCGCGATGTCGACGAAGTTCCCGTACACGGTCTTCCGGGCCAAGCTGCACCCGGAGATCCGGGCGGCCATGGAGACCGTCGCGGGCCAACTCGAGGAGCTCGGGCACACTATCGTGGCGGCGGACCCGAACTACAACCTGCGGATGTCGTGGAACTTCCTGTCGCGGTCGACGTCGGGGCTGCTCGATTGGGTGGATCGCCTCGGCCCGGACGTAACGCTGGACAAAAGGACGGTGGCCAATGCGCGGACCGGCTGGCTGCTGTCGCAGAACACGCTGCGCAAGGCCCGCGCCTGCGAAGCCGAATCGCAGCGCCGGATCGGATGGATCTTCAATCTCGTTGACGTCGTGCTGGCGCCGACCACCGCACAGCTCCCGCCAAGGGTGACCGACTTCGACCACCGCGGCGGGCTGTCGACCGACCGCGCGATGATCCGCGCGTGCCCGGCGACCTGGCCGTGGAACCTGCTGGGCTGGCCGTCGATCAATGTGCCCGCCGGGTTCACCTACGGCGGGCTGCCGATTGGCGTTCAGCTGATGGGCCCGGCCAACAGCGAGCCACTGCTGATCTCGCTGGCCGCCGAGCTGGAAGCGCTCAACGGTTGGGTGATGCGGCAGCCCGACGTCTGGTGGAACCGTGGTCGGCGCGCGCCAACCCCGGAGCTGGTTTCCGAGGCCGCCGCGACGCTCGGCCAGCCCGCTTAGCGATTTCGGCGTGATTTCCTGCGCTCAGCGCCAGTAATCACGCCGAAATCGCTTAAAAGCCGAGCCGTCCAAGCTGTTTCGGGTCGCGCTGCCAATTCTTCGCAATCTTTACGCGCAGGTCGAGGTACACCTTGGTGCCGAGCAGCTTCTCGATCTGGGTACGCGCGGCGGTACCCACCTCACGCAACCGGGCACCGCCCTTGCCGATCACGATGCCCTTCTGGCTGTCGCGTTCGACATAGAGGTTGGCGTGCACGTCGATGAGATCGTCGCGACCCTCACGCGGGGTGATCTCCTCGATGACGACGGCCAGCGAGTGCGGCAGCTCGTCGCGCACCCCTTCCAGCGCGGCCTCGCGGATCAGCTCGGCCATCAGCACTTCCTCGGGCTCGTCGGTGAGCTCTCCGTCGGGGTAGAACGCCGGGCCGGGCGGCAACTGGGCGGCGAGCACGTCGGTCAAGACGTCGAGATTCTCGCCCGTCGTCGCCGATACCGGAACGATTTCGGTATCCGGCCCGACGAGCTCGCTGACCGCGAGCAGTTGCGCGGCAACCCGGTCCTTGGACACCTTGTCGATCTTCGTCACGACGGCCACCAGTGTGGTGTTCGGCGCGACGGTGCGGATCTGCTCGTAGATCCAACGGTCCCCCGGGCCGATCTTCTCGTCGGCCGGGATGCACAGCCCGATGACGTCGACCTCCGAATAGGTGTCCTTCACCAGGTCGTTGAGCCGCTGCCCCAGCAGCGTGCGCGGCCGGTGCAGGCCGGGGGTGTCGACGAGGATGATCTGGAAGTTCTCGCGGTGCACGATGCCGCGAATCGTGTGCCGGGTGGTCTGCGGCCGGCTCGACGTGATCGCCACCTTCGTGCCGACCAGCGCGTTGGTCAGCGTCGACTTTCCCGTGTTAGGTCTGCCGACGAAGCAGACGAAGCCGGAACGGAACTCGGTCACTGCACGGCGCCCGCCCGGTCGGTGACGATGACCGTCGCGTCGGGCGACAGCTCGCGCACCGCGGCAACGCCCACGTCGTCAGCCGAGCCGCCGACCAGCACGGCGGCCTCCAAACCGGTTGCGCCGCTGGACACCGCCGCGGCGACGGCCGCCTGCAGCGCGGTCAGCTGCAGTGCATCAAGCGCGACGGGGGCGCCGGCGTAGGTCCGGCCGTCCAGGTCGCGCACCGCCGCACCGCTGGCCGCCTCGGCCCGGCCCATCGCGCCGCGCGCCAGCACCACCAGCTTGGCGTCCTCGGCGTCGAGCTCGGTCATTCGCGCTCCTGTTCTACGGGTTCCGTCGGGCTGACCAGCACCGTGCCGATCCGCACCCGGCCACGAGGGTCGGGGCCGCCTTCGGCGCGCAGCCGCAGCCCGTCCCACGTCACCTCGGCGCCCGGCAACGGGACGCGGCCCAGCTCGAGGGCCAGCAGGCCGCCGACCGTGTCGACGTCGAGGTCCTCGTCGAAGTCGATCTCGTAGAGCTCGCCGAGGTCCTCGATGGGCAGCCGGGCCGACACCCGGAAGTGCTTGTCGCCCAGGTCTTCCACCGGGGCGACCTCGTCGGTGTCGTACTCGTCGGCGATCTCGCCGACGATCTCCTCCAGCACGTCCTCGATCGTGACCAGGCCCGCGATGGCGCCGTACTCGTCGACCAGCAGCACCATATGGACGCGGTCGCGCTGCATCTCCCGCAGCAGCGCGTCGAGCGGCTTGGAGTCCGGGACGAACACCGCGGGGCGCATCACCTCGGACACCTTGGTGTCGCGACCGCCGTTGGTCGAGTAGTACGTCTTCTGCACAAGGTCTTTGAGGTAGACGACGCCGACGACGTCGTCGACGTTCTCCTCGATCACCGGGATCCGGGAATGGCCGCTGCGCACCGCCAATGACGTCGCTTGACCCGCTGTCTTGTCACCCTCAATCCACACCATCTCGGTGCGTGGCACCATCACCTCGCGGGCCGGGGTGTCGCCCAATTCGAACACCGACTGGATCATTCGGCGCTCGTCGTCGGCCACCACACCTCGCTGCTGCGCGAGATCGACCACCTCACGCAGCTCGATCTCGGAGGCGAACGGGCCGTTGCGGAACCCACGGCCGGGGGTCAGCGCGTTACCGATCAACACAAGCAGCCGGCTGATCGGGGTGAGCAACACCGAGATCGCCTGCAGCGGAAGCGCGGCCAGCAATGAGATGGTGTACGCGTTCTGCCTGCCGACGGTGCGCGGGCCGACACCGATCGCCACGAAGCTGACCACCACCATGATGGCCGCCGCGGCAAACAGCGCCCACCCCAGCGGGAGGTGCTCGTAAAGGAACGCGACCAACAGTACGGTCGCCGTGGTCTCGCACGTGATCCGCAGCAGCACAACGAGATTGATGTAGCGCGGACGCTCGACCATCACACGGGCCAGCCGCGCCGCGCCAGGGCGTTCGTCGCGGACCAGTTCCTCGACGCGGGCCATCGACACGGTGCTGACGGCGGCGTCGATCGCCGCGAACAGGCCGCCGAGAGCGATGAGCGCGATCGCGCCGAGCAGCGAGGCTATACCGGTCACGGCTCGTCGAAGTATCGGGACTTGTCCAGCAGCCGCAGGTCCTTCTCGGACTGGCGATCCTGGTGATAAGCCTCGACCTGTTCGGCCACCCACTCCTCGAGCAGTTGGCGCTGCAGGGCGAACATCTCTTTTTCCTCGTCCGGCTCGGCGTGGTCATAGCCCAGTAGGTGCAGGACGCCGTGCACGGTCAGCAGGGCAAGCTCCTGGCCCAGCGTTTGCCCGGCCGCCGCGGCCTGCCCGGCTGCGAATTCGGGGCACAGCACGATGTCGCCGAGCATCGACGGGCCGGGCTCGGGCGCGTCGGGGCGGCCACCCGGTTCGAGCTCGTCCATCGGGAAGCTCATCACGTCCGTCGGGCCGGGCAGGTCCATCCAGCGCATGTGCAGATCGGCCATCGCCGCCGTGTCGAGCAGCACCATCGAAAGTTCCGCCGCGGGATTGACTTTCATCTTGCGGATGACGAACCGTGCGACGCTGATCAGTTCCTCTTCGGAAACGTCGATGCCCGACTCGTTGGACACCTCGATGCTCACGCGCTCACCTTCGCGGTCGGGCGCCCGACGCGCGCCGCTGCGCCCGGTTCATCAGCGCGGGCTCCTCGGACTTGGCGTAGGCGTCGACGATCTCGGCGACCAGCCGGTGCCGAACAACGTCGGCACTCGTCAGCTCCGCGAAGTGGATGTCGTCGATACCGTCGAGGATGCCCATCGCCGCGCGCAAGCCCGAGGCGGCGCCGCCGGGCAGGTCCACCTGCGTGATATCGCCGGTCACAACCACTTTGGAGTTGAATCCGAGCCGCGTCAGGAACATCTTCATCTGCTCGCCGGTGGTGTTCTGCGCCTCATCGAGAATGATGAACGCGTCGGAGAGTGTTCTACCCCGCATGTACGCCAGCGGTGCGACCTCAATTATCCCTGCGTTCATCAGCTTTGGGATCGACTCGGGGTCCAGCATGTCGTACAGCGCGTCGTACAGCGGCCGCAGGTACGGGTCGATCTTCTCGCTCAGCGTGCCCGGCAGAAAGCCAAGACGCTCACCGGCCTCCACGGCTGGTCGGGTGAGGATGATTCTGTTGACTTGCTTGGTATGTAATGCGTTGACCGCCTTGGCCATTGCCAAATACGTCTTGCCGGTGCCTGCGGGCCCGATGCCGAACACGATGGTGTGGGCGTCGATCGCGTCGACATACCGCTTCTGGTTCAGCGTCTTCGGCCGAATCGTCTTGCCACGCCGCGACAGAATGTCGAGGGTCAGCACCTCGGCCGGCGACTCGTTGCCGGTGCCCGTGAGCATCGCGACGCTGTGCCGCACGGCGTCGGGCGTCAAGTGTTGACCGCTGGCCACGATCGCGATCAGTTCGGAAACCACCCGCTCGGCCAGTGCGACATCGGCCGGTTCGCCGGCCAGGCTGAGCGCGTTGCCACGCACGTGGATATCGGCGGCCAGGATGGTCTCGAGTGTGCGCAGATTCTCGTCGGCGGAACCCAGCAGGCCCACGACGAGGTCGGGCGGAACATTGATGCTGCTGCGAACCGGTGAGTCCGTGTCAGCGTTCGTCTCGCGGGGCGTCACGTGGGGCTTTCTGCCTGCTTTCTGGGGTCTTGCCTGGTTGGTCTCTTGTGAACACTCAGTTTACCGCCGGGTACTGACCATCCCAATGCTTATCCTGCCGGCCGGCTCAGGACCACCGTGGGGTCAGCGCGCCCAATGCGCCCAATGCGACTGCCGCGGCCGTAGACGTCCGTAGCACCGCCGGCCCCAACCGCATCGGTGTCGCCCCCGCCTCGGACAGCGCGGCGAGTTCGTCGTCGGCGATTCCGCCTTCCGGCCCGACGATGAGAAGCAGCGAATCCGCTTGTGCCACTGGCAGTTCCGTCAGCTTCACAGTGGCCGACTCATGCAGCACGAGCGCCGTCGCGTCGTCGTCACGAATCCGCTGCGCCAACTCGGCCGTCGACACCACACCGCTGATCGAGGGAATGTACGGGCGCCGCGACTGGCGGGCCGCCGACCGGGCCGCCGCACGCCACCGGCGCAGACCCTTGTCGACCCGCGCCTGCCCGTCCCATCGGGCAACAGAGCGCGCGGCCTGCCAGGCCACGAACGCGTCGGCTCCCGCCTCGGTTGCCAGCTCGATGGCCAACTCGGAGCGGTCGGACTTGGGCAGCGCCTGGACGACGGTCACGGCGGGAGTAGCTGCAGGCACGGTTCGACGATTCAGCACTCGCGCCGTCAACCGGCCCTTGGCGACGTCCTCGACGACACAGTGCGCCGCCGTTCCGTCGCCGTCACCCAGGTCGAGTTCCTCGCCGGGACGGATTCGCCGGACGTTGGCCGCGTGGAAGCCCTCGTCTCCGTCGACGACCGCGAGCTCACCGACCTCGGGCAGCGCGTCGACGTAGAACAGCGCGCGGGTCACTGATGTTCAGCGGCCGGTGAAGGTTTCCCGCAGGCGGCTGAAGAAGCCGCTACCCGTCGAGGCGCTTTGGGTTGAGCGAACCTCGGCCACGTCGCGGATGCGATTTTCCTTCAGCTTGTGCAGCAGCTCGATGTCCTCGTGGTCGAGCCGTGACGGCACCACGACCTCGATGTGGGCGTGCAGGTCACCGCGCACCCCCGAGCGCAGATGCGGCATGCCGTGCCCCCGCACCGTCGTCACCGAACCGGGCTGGGTGCCGGCGGGGATGGTGAGCTCGGTCCGCCCGTCGATGATCGCGTCGACGGTGACCGTGGTGCCAAGCGCGGCATCGACCATCGGTACCGAGATGGTGCAGTGCAGGTCGTCGCCGTCGCGGATGAACAGCTCGTGCTGCTTTTCGTGGACCTCGACATACAGGTCGCCCGCCGGCCCGCCGCCCGGACCGACCTCGCCCTGGGCCGCCAGCCGCACCCGCATCCCGTCGCCGACGCCTGCCGGGATCTTCACGCTGATGTCCCGTCGCGCGCGGATTCGGCCGTCGCCTCCGCAGCGGTGGCACGGGTCGGGGATGACCTCGCCGACCCCGCCGCACACCGGGCACGGCCGTGACGTCATCACCTGGCCGAGCAGCGAGCGCTGGACGGTCTGGATCTCGCCGCGCCCGCCGCAGGTGTCGCAGGCGACCGGTGTCGAGTTGCCGTTCGTGCCCTTCCCCTGGCAGAGGTCGCACAGCACCGCGGTGTCGACCGTCACCTGCTTGGTCACGCCGGTGGCGCATTCGGCCAGGTCAAGCCGCATGCGCAGCAGCGAGTCCGAACCCGGCCGGACCCGGCCGATCGGGCCGCGGGAAGTCGTCCCGCCGCCGAAGAAGGCCTCGAACACGTCGCCCAGCCCGCCGAAGCCGCCGAAGCCGTTGCCTGCTGCGGCCGCGTTCTCCAGCGGGTCGCCGCCGAGGTCGACGATGCGCCGCTTCTCCGGGTCGCTCAGCACCTCGTAGGCGACGCTGATCTCCTTGAATCGCGCCTGGGCTCGTTCGTCGGGGTTGACGTCGGGGTGCAGTTCACGAGCAAGCTTGCGATAGGCGCGCTTGATCTCCGAATCGCTGGCCCCCCTGCTCACCCCGAGCAGCTTGTAGTAGTCGCGTGCCACGCCTGACCTTTCTAAAGCCGGATTACCGGCTGCCTAAGACTTCGCCTATATAAAGAGCAACCGCAGCGACATTAGCGATAGTTCCCGGATAGTCCATCCGGGTGGGTCCCAGGACACCCATGCCGCCGTACACCTTGCCTGAGCTGCCGTACGCGGTGCTGACCACCGACGTGCCTGCCATTTGCTCGGCTTCGGTCTCGTGCCCGATGCGGACGGTGACCCTGCCCGCCTCCTGCTGGGCCGCCAGCAGTCGCAGCACCACCACCTGCTCCTCGAGCGCCTCCATCACCGATCGCAGCGAACCGCCGAAGTCGGCGGTGTTGTGGGCCAGGTTGGCGGTGCCACCCAGCAGCAGTCGTTCCTCGCTGTGTTCGACCAGCGTCTCCACCAGCACGGTGGCCGACCGGCCGACTGCGTCGGCGAGCCCGCCGCCGTTGAGGTGCGACGCCAGGTCGGACACCGCGACCGAAGCGGCGGCCAATGGCTTGCCCTCCAGCGCCTGGCCGAGTCGGTCACGCAACTGGGCCAGCCCATGCTCGTCGATGGAGTCGCCGAGTTCGACGATGCGCTGGTCGACGCGCCCGGAGTCGGTGATCACCACGAGCAGCAGGCGGGCCGGCGTCAGGGCCACCACCTCGAGGTGCCGCACGCTCGACGTGGACAGCGTGGGGTACTGGACGATCGCGACCTGGCGCGTGAGCTGGGCCAGCAGCCTCACGGCGCGGCGTAGCACGTCGTCGAGGTCGACTCCCGACTCGAGGAACGACAGGATCGCTCGCCGCTCCGAGGACGACAGCGGCTTGACCTCGTCCAACCGGTCGACGAACTCGCGATAGCCCTTCTCGGTGGGCACCCGGCCCGAGCTGGTGTGCGGCTGGGCGATGTACCCCTCGGCCTCCAGGACCGCCATGTCGTTGCGCACAGTGGCGCTGGAGACGCCGAGGTTGTGCCGCTCCAGGAGCGTCTTCGAACCGATCGGCTCCTTGGTGGCCACGAAGTCGGCGACGATGGCACGCAGCACCTCGAAGCGACGGTCGTCGGCACTGCCCATTGTTCACCTCCCTTTCGCAGCGAGTCAGCGCTCATTTTACGTGCATCAACAGGGTCGATGCCGCGCGAGCGGTTGTTCGCGTGGCGGACAGGTGGTTTGCGACTAGCCTTTGCAGGGTGATGCCCACGCCTCAGAGATCACCTCGATGATCTTCAAGGGAGTCCGCGAGGGCAGACCCTACCCCGACCATGGCCTGTCCCACAGACAATGGGCACAGATTCCGCCGCGGCAGATCCGTCTCGACGAACTGGTCACCACCACGACGGTGCTGGCGCTGGACCGGTTGCTGTCGGAGGACTCCACGTTCTACGGCGACCTCTTCCCGCACGCGGTCAGGTGGAAAGGCATCGTTTACCTGGAGGACGGATTGCACCGCGCGGTGCGGGCCGCGTTGCGAAATCGGACGGTGCTGCACGCACGCGTATTCGATATGGACATGTCGCTGGCGCAGCGGGCCTAGCCGGCCCTCGGTTTCACGGTTTCGGGTGACCGGGCTACCCAGAGCCACGCGGTGCCGGGGCGCCGGCGGACTCGGGGTCGATCTCAACGGCATACGACGTGATCGCCGTGATCTCCTCGCCCTTGAACTCGTAGATATCGCAGCTGGCGACCGTGGTGACGCCGTTCGGGCCGGCATAACGAGCCAAGGTGTCGACGGCAACAACCCCATCGTCGACCGCCATCACACAGCGGTCATAGATCGTCGTGGTGTCTTCCAGGCTTTCCAGGGTTTCGTGGCAGGTCTGACGAACTGCATCGGCGCCCTCGAGGACCATCTAACCCACGACCGTCCAACGGACATCCTTGGCGAGGTGGCCGAGGGCCTCATCGAATCGATGCTCGGAGAACGCGCGGCCGATGGCGCCGAGATCGAATGCCATGCGCCGACGGTAGCGTGACTCTGTCGGTGTACGGAAAGGATGACCGCATGGATCTGTCTGGCGTCGGCGTGTGGAGCTCTCAACTACGGTACGGCGACCCGGCGGAGTCCGCCGAGGCCGCCGCCGAATTGGATGAGCTCGGTTTCACCGCGTTGTGGGTTCCCGACGTCGGCGGCTCGGTCCTCGATTCGGTCGACCACCTACTGACGTCGACCAAGCGGGCGGTGATCGCAACAGGAATCCTGAATCTTTGGATGCACGAGCCATCCGACGTAGCCGCGCGGTACGCATCGCTCACCGCGACCCACGGCGAGCGTTTTCTGATGGGCATCGGTGTCAGCCACGCGCCGCTGATCGACTCCAAGGAGCCGGGCCGCTATCGCAAACCTTTGGAGGCGACGCGGGCATTTCTCGATGCCCTGGACGCCGCCGAGCAGCCGGTCCCCGTTGAGAATCGGGTGCTGGCCGCGCTCGGCCCCAAGATGCTGCAGCTGGCGGCAACGCGTGCCCGTGGTGCGCACCCGTACCTGGTCACTCCCGACCACACGCGCAGGGCAAGGGAGGTGCTCGGCCGGGGACCGTTGCTGCTTCCCGAGCAGACCGTCCTGCTGACCGATGACGCCGACCACGCGCGAGCCGTCGGAACGGGTTGGCTGCGTGCATATCTCGCATTGCCGAACTATGCCAACAACTTGTTGCGGTCCGGCTTCACCGAAAACGATCTGGACTCCGTCAGCGACCGGTTGTTTGACGCGATCGTCGCGTGGGGCGACGAGGACGCCATCGTGCGGCGGGTCGATGAGCATAAACAGGCCGGGGCGGACCACGTCTGTGTTCAAGTTCTCACCGCCGACCCGCGGGAATTCCCACGAGAGCAGTGGCGCCGTCTGGCCGGCGCGCTGTTGTAACGGGTGTCACCGAACTTCGCACCCGAGCTCAGTTTCCGCGCATGAGCTACCGCAGCGTAGTGATCGCCAGCGGCTCGTTGCTGCCGGTCACCCGGATGTCGACCGTGCGAATCTGGGAGGCCGGGACGCTCGTCGCCGCCGACAGACCCGTCGCCTCATCTCCGGCAGGCTTCCACGAGCCCACTGTCTTCTGCACGCCGTCCTGTGTCGTCACCACGATGTCGTAACTGGCGACGTTCCTCGACCAGTCCTTGGTGTACTTGCAGGCCCAGTTCAGCTCGGTGCCCCACTTCTTCTCGGTGACAGCGAGCTCGGCGGTCAGGCCACCGCGCGGGGTCGGCTGCATCGTCTGCATCGCCACCGTCTGCGTTGGCGCCGCAGACGGCGGGAAGACCGTCGCTCCAACGATGCCACCGGCGATCAAGAGTGCGGCTGCGGACGCAACTGCCGCCGCTAGCCACGTGCGCCGCGATCGCTGCTGCCGCTTGGCCGCCGCATGGGCGAGCGACGCCACGTTGTCGGGCCGATTCTCAGACGGCGGCGCGCCGGCAAGGTCGGTCAGCGCGACCGCTTCGTCACGACTCAGCGCGTTGAGGATGCCGGGCATGCCCGCAAGCTCGGTGAGCTCCGCGGCACGCGTCGGGTTGGCCGCGAGATAGCCTTCGTAAATCCGTCGCTCCTCCAGGCTCAGCGCACCGAGAACATAGGCGGCGTCCCACTCGGCAAGGTCGTCGTCGGGCCTGAAGTTCGTCACCGGACCACCCCCCTTTCCTGCAACGCGATTCGTAACGCGCGAAGCGCGTAGTGAAGCCTGGACTTGACGGTGCCCTCCGGAATTCCCTCTTGTTGCGCGATATCCGCGACTGTTTGGCCGAGATAGTAGGCGCGGACGATCGCGGTGCGATGCTCCAGGGACAGCGACAGCAGCGCGTCCGACAGTATCCATTTGTCGAACGCCGGGCCGATCGCATCGGGCGAGGGCCGCTCCGGGAGGTACTCGGTCTGCAACTCACGCGTGTATCGCGCGCTGCGCCGGTCGTCGATCACCAGATTGCGGGCGACGGTGAACAGCCAGGCGCGCACATTGTCCATCGGCTGCTCAAGCACCTCCGGCTTGCGCCAGAGCCGCAGCAGCGACTCCTGCACCACGTCTTCGGCGAACGGCATATCACCCCTCGTCAGTCTCAACACATAACGCAACAGCGTATGGGCGTGCTCGTCGTGCACGGCCCGCAGCAGCGCCGCCTGCTCGGAATCGTCACTCATGACTCAGTCACCCACGCATCCCTGCTTTCGGTCGGCCTTCGTTGAGCACAACGATGCAACGCAGGCGAATCGTTCAATGCGATTTTTCGCGGATTGGCGCTAGTGAAGCAGCGTGCGGGCGACGGCGGAGAAAAGTGTCGGATCGTGTCGAAGACCTCGCACGCGCGGTGCACGCCGGCGACTGGCCCGCGGCCCGTGACCTTGGTGAGTGCTTGTCCGTTGACGTCTCGATCGCGTGACCGGTGGAGCGACACCCACTTGGTCAGCCGAGCAGGGTACGAACCGCCGCGTCGGCCAACAAACGGCCGCGGTCGGTGAGCACCAGCCGGTCGGCGTCCAGCGCCACGAGGCCGCCGGCGATCACAGCTTGGGCGCGGGCCTGTTCTGCGTCGCTCAACACGCCGACCGGCAGACCGTCACGCAGCCGCAGCCGCAGCATCACTTCCTCGGTGTGCAGCGCGGTCGCATCGAGCCGCTCGAAATCGGCCACCGGCAGCAGCCCTTCGGCGGTCGATTGCGCATAAGCGTTGGGGTGCTTGACATTCCACCAACGGATGGCGCCGACGTAACCATGCGCTCCTGGTCCGGCACCCCACCATTCGCCGCCGTTCCAGTACCCGATGTTGTGCCGGCATTCGCCGCCGGGCCTGCTCCAGTTGGAGACCTCATACCAGTTGAAGCCCGCCGCCGACAGCCGCGCGTCGAGCAACTCGTAGCGCCGCGCGAGCACGTCGTCGTCGGGGGCGGCGATCTCGCCGCGCCGCACCCGGCGCGCCATCGCCGTCCCGTCCTCGACCACCAGCGCGTAGCCGGACACATGGTCGACGCCAACGTCGACCGCCGCGTCCACGGAGCGGCGCAGGTCGTCGTCGGTCTCCCCCGGCGTGCCGTAGATGAGGTCGAGGTTCACGTGATCGAAACCGGCGGCGCGGGCTTCGCGCGCCGCGTCGAGCGCCCGGCCCGGCGAGTGCACACGGTCCAACACCGCCAGCACGTGAGGGGCGACGGACTGCATGCCGAGCGACACCCGCGTGAACCCCGCCGTCTGCAGTTGCTCAAAGAAGTGCGGCGATGTGGACTCCGGATTCGCCTCTGTCGTGACTTCCGCATCAGGCGCCAACGTGAAATGGGCGCGGACCGCGTCGATCACCGCTCCCAGACCGTCGCCACCCAGCAGCGAGGGCGTCCCGCCGCCGACGAACACCGTGTCGACCGCCGGCGGCGAGCCCAACCGCGACGCCGCGATGCCGAGCTCTGCGCGCAGAGCCTGAAGCCATCCGTCGGGGTTCGCGCCGCCCAACTCGGCGGGCGTATAGGTGTTGAAGTCGCAGTAGCCGCAGCGCGCTGCACAGAACGGCACATGGATATAGATGCCGAACGGCCGGCCCGGCACGGTGGCCAGGTCGGGGAGCTCCGCAGTAGCCGCTCGGACCGTCATATCCCCAAGTGTTACTCGGCCGGCGACGGCCAGAAAGCGCGGCTTCCAGCCAGCAGGGGTGGTGATGGGGTGCCAGCAGTGACGACAGGCCTCGAAACGCGCGCGATTCTGGCCTCAAGGTGCCGTCTAACGGCCAATAGTTGAGGAGTATCGATGCACAGAAGATAAGTCTGTTTGGTCGAGGAGCGGACAGCACTTTTACTCACCACGAGCGCAAATCCTCCCCGGTTAGGGAGGTTGTCGGTGTCCGTGGCACAATTGGCGTCGTGACCGCCGCCCGCAGCTTCCCTCAGCGTGTCTCGCTGGTGGCGCGGCGGCATGTCGATTTCAAGCGCGTTTGTACCTGTTGTTGTCTGCCTTGATGTCGTAGACCTGCCCACCTGTACTTTCAGCTGGCCGCCGGATCTGCGCCGCCGGACAGCCCACCGGTGATCACGCGCGGTTCGAACGCCGGCTCCACGAAGGAGCCACACCGAATGACCACTGCAAAGCCCGTCAAGCGCCCGCGTGGCGAGGGCCAGTGGAAGCTAGGCCACCGCGAGCCGCTGAACCCGAACGAGCAGATAAAGAAGGACGACAACCCGCTCAATGTGCGGGCCCGCATCGAGAACATCTACGCCATCCGCGGCTTCGACAGCATCGACAAGCAGGACCTGCGCGGCCGAATGCGGTGGTGGGGACTGTACACCCAGCGCGAACAGGGCTACGACGGCACCTGGACCGGCGACGAGAACATCGACGTCCTCGAGGCCAAGTACTTCATGCTGCGGGTCCGCTGCGACGGCGGCGCTCTGTCGACCGCCGCGCTACGCACACTGGGCCAGATCTCGACCGAGTTCGCCCGCGACACCGCCGACATCTCCGACCGGGAGAACGTGCAGTACCACTGGATCCAGATCGAGAACATGCCGGAGATCTGGAAGCGGCTCGACGCGGTGGGGCTGCAGACCACCGAGGCCTGCGGCGACTGCCCCCGCGTGGTGCTCGGCTCACCGTTGGCCGGCGACTCACTCGATGAGGTGATCGACGCCACGCCCGCAATCCGCGAGATCGTGCGCCGCTACATCGGTAAGCCGGAGTACTCGAACCTGCCGCGCAAGTTCAAAACCGCGATCTCGGGGCTGCAAGACGTCTGCCACGAGGTCAATGACGTCGCTTTCATCGGCGTCAACCACCCCGAGCACGGCCCAGGCCTGGACCTGTGGGTGGGCGGCGGCCTGTCTACCAACCCGATGCTGGGCCAGCGGGTCGGCGCGTGGGTGCCGCTCGACGAGGTGCCCGACGTGTGGGAGGCCGTGGTGTCGGTGTTCCGTGACTACGGCTATCGCCGTCTGCGCTCGAAGGCACGGCTGAAGTTCTTGATCAAAGACTGGGGCATCGAAAAGTTCCGCCAGGTGCTCGAGGACGAATATCTCGGGCGCAAGCTGGTCGACGGTCCCGCGCCGGAGCCCGTGACCCACACGATCGACCACGTCGGCGTGCAGAAGCTCCGCAACGGCCTGAACGCGATTGGTGTAGCGCCGATCGCCGGCCGCGTGTCGGGCACCATTCTGTCCAAGGTGGCCGACCTCGCCGAGGCCGTCGGCTCGGACCGGATCCGGTTCACGCCCTACCAGAAGCTGATCATCCTCGACGTGCCCGACGACAAGGTCGACGAGCTGCGGGCGGGCCTGGACGCGCTGGGGCTTCCGTCGACGCCGTCGCACTGGCGTCGCAACCTGATGGCCTGCACGGGCATCGAGTTCTGCAAGCTGTCGTTCGCCGAAACCCGCAAGCGCTCGCAGGTGCTGGTGCCCGAGCTGGAGAGGCGGCTGGAGGACATCAACGCCCAGCTCGACGTGCCGATCACGATCAACATCAACGGCTGCCCGAACTCGTGCGCACGCATCCAGGTCGCCGACATCGGGTTCAAGGGCCAGATGGTCGACGACGGCGACGGGCCGGTTGAGGGTTTCCAGGTGCACTTGGGCGGCAGCCTGGGCCTGGACAGCGGTTTCGGCCGCAAGTTGCGGCAGCACAAGGTGCTGTCCACCGAACTGGGTGACTACATCGACAGGATCGTTCGCAATTTCGTGAAACAACGCGAGCAGGGCGAGCGTTTCGCAACGTGGGCACTACGAGCAGATGAGGCGGACCTGAGGTGACTGATCTAGTGACGGAGTCTGATCTACAGCAGCTGGCCGAGCGCGGCGCGGCCGAGCTCAAGGGTGCTGGCGCGCTCGACCTGATGCGGTGGACCGACGAGAATTTCGGCGGCAATTACGTCGTAGCCTCCAACATGCAGGACGCGGTGCTCGTCGATCTCGTCACCAAGGTGCGCCCCGGAGTGGACGTGCTGTTCCTGGACACCGGATACCACTTCGTCGAGACCATCGGCACCCGTGACGCGGTCGAGGCGGTCTACGACATCAACGTGCTCAACGTCACGCCCGAGAACTCCGTTGCCAAGCAGGACGAGCTGTACGGCAAGGATCTGTTCGCCCGCGAGCCCAACGAATGCTGCCGGATGCGCAAGGTCGAGCCGCTGAGCAAGGCGCTGCGAGGCTACTCAGCGTGGGTGACCGGGATTCGCCGGGTCGAGGCGCCGACACGGGCCAACGCGCCACTGATCAGCTGGGACAAGGCATTTGGGTTGGTGAAGATCAATCCCCTGGCGGCGTGGAGCGACGAGGACATGCAGAGCTACATCGACGCCAACGATGTGCTGGTCAATCCCCTTGTGTTCGAGGGTTACCCATCGATCGGCTGCGCGCCCTGCACGGCGAAGCCCGTCGAGGGCGCCGATCCGCGCAGCGGTCGCTGGGCAGGCCTGTCGAAGACGGAATGCGGGCTGCACGCCTCGTGACGTCTCTGATACTGACGGCGCACGGCAGTGCCGACCCGCGCTCGGCGGAATCGGCACACGAGGTGGCGCGCACGATCCGGATGGCGCGACGCGATGTCGACGTCCGAGTGGCGTTTTGTGAGCAGAACGCTCCGAACCTCCGGGACGTGCTAGCCGCGACTGGGCGCAATGCCGTCGTGGTGCCGCTGCTGCTCGCCGATGCGTATCACGCGCGCGTCGACATCCCGGCCCTGATCGCACAATCCGGGGCGGACGCCCGGCAGGCCGACGTGCTTGGCGAGGACGACCGACTCATTGCAGTGCTTCGGCAACGCCTGACACATGCGGGAGTATCCCAACTCGATCCTGACGTCGGCGTCCTCGTCACCGCGGTGGGTTCCTCACGCCCCCAAGCCAATGCGCGCACCACATTGGTCGCCGACTACCTCGTGCAGCGCACAAGGTGGACGGCCACGACGGCCTTCGCCACCGGCCCGCACCCGACGCTCGCCGAGGCCGCTGACATTCTGCGCGAGCGCGGCGCCACCCGGTTGGTCATCGCGCCGTGGTTCCTCGCCCACGGTCGGATCACCGACCGTATTGCCGAATACGCACGCGGACAACGGATTTTGATGGCGACACCGCTCGGTCCGCACCGTTTGGTGGCCGACGCGGTCCTCGATCGCTTCGATCAAGCCGTCACCGAACGCGCAGCGGCCTAGTCTGCGCGAGCAGACGGAAGCCCCGCGCAATGCTCGGGGAACTTGAAAGTTCCCCAATTGCTTGCGCGTCGGGGTCAGCTCGGCGGAGAAGCTACGCCTTCGTCAGCACCTCGTCGTCGTCGGCCGCGTCGGCCCTCGGTATTTCGGCGCCGCCCGGCAACGGCGGTACCCGGGTGGCACGCACGTACACCGTGTCGCCTTCCTTCAGCCCGAGCGCCTCGGCGTCGCCGCGGGTGATCTGCGCGGTGAAGGGCGTATGGTCGGCCGCACTCGTCAGTTCCACGCGAACCTCGAAGCCCAGCATCACAATTCGGTCGATGGTTGCGCGCAACACACCGGTGGCCTGAACCGAATCATCACTTGTCGCGATCGCCATCTCGGGGTTGCGCCCAACCCGGATGTCGTGAGGACGGACCAGCGAGCCGTTCAGCGACGAGACCGCACCCAGGAACGACATCACGAATGCGTTGGCGGGCGCGTCGTAGACCTCCGTCGGTGAGCCAACCTGTTCGATGCGGCCCTTGTTGAGTACGGCGATGCGATCCGCCACATCGAGGGCCTCCGACTGGTCGTGGGTGACCAGAACGGTGGTGACGTGTACCTCGTCGTGCAGCCGGCGCAGCCACGCCCGCAGGTCCTCGCGCACCTTCGCGTCCAGCGCGCCGAACGGCTCGTCGAGTAGCAGCACTTCGGGATCGACGGCGAGCGCGCGCGCCAACGCCATTCGCTGACGCTGTCCGCCTGAGAGCTGGTTGGGATAGCGGGTCTGAAAACCGGCCAGTCCCACCACTTCCAGAAGGTTGTCGACCTTCTCCTTGATCTCGGCCTTCGGGCGCTTGCGGATCTTGAGGCCGAACGCGACGTTGTCGCGCACGGTCATGTGCTTGAACGCCGCATAGTGCTGGAAGACGAAGCCGATGCCGCGGCGCTGCGGCGGGACGTGCGTCACATCGCGCCCGTTGATCGTGATGGTGCCGGTGTCGGGAAGGTCCAGGCCTGCGATGGCCCGCAGCAGCGTGGACTTGCCGGAACCACTGGGCCCCAACAGCGCCGTCAACGAGCCGTCCGGCACCTCGAAGTCGACGTTGTCCAGCGCCGCGAAGTCGCCGTAGTGCTTGTTGGCACCTCGCACGATGATTGCGTTGGTCATTCTCTCGTCTCCTTATGCCTGCTTGGTCGCGAGCGAGCGGCGGGCGTCGAGGACCAGCTGAACGATCAGGACGATCACCGCAACCGTCATCAGCAACGTGGAAACGGCGTAGGCACCGTATTCATTGCCGCGGTTATACCGGTCCGCCACCAACAGTGTGAGCGTCTGCGACGTTCCCGGCAGGTTGGAGGACACCATGATGACCCCGCCGAACTCACCGAGGGTGCGCGCGATGGTCAGGACGACGCCGTATGTCAGGCCCCACCGGATCGACGGAAGGGTGACCCGCCTGAACGTCTGCCACCATTGCGATCCCAGCGTCGCGGCGGCCTCCTCCTGATCGGTGCCGATCTCATGCAGCACCGGTTCGACTTCGCGAATCACGAACGGCACGGTGACGAAGATGCTCGCCAAGACGATGCCGGGGAAGCCGAAGATGATCTTGAAGCCGAGGTTGTTCTCGACGAACCCGAACAGTCCCGCCGACCCCCACAGCAGGATCAGCGCGACACCCACCACGACCGGTGACACCGCGAAGGGCAGGTCGATGACTGCCTGCAGTACGTTCTTCCCACGGAACCTGTTGCGCGCCAACACCAATGCGGTCGGCACGCCGAAGAGGACATTGAGTGGCACGACGATCGCGACGACGAGCAGCGACAGCTGCAGCGCCGACAGTGCCGCGGGGGTGGTGATCGATTCGAAGAACGCCCCGACGCCGGGCTGGAACGTGCGCCACAGAATCAGGCCCACAGGCACGATGACCAGGATCACAATGTAGGCCAGGGCGAGGTAGCGAAGCAGAAGGCGCACGGCCGGTGACAGCGTCATTGCGCCAGTTCCTCACGTTTGGCGGCCCGTGATCCCACGGCACGAAGGATGAACAGCACGACGAACGAAACCACAAGCAACACAATGGAAATAGCGGCGGCACCGGTGCGGTCGTCGTTCTCGATCAGTGTCCGGATCCATTGCGACGACACTTCGGTCTCACCGGGCACGGCTCCGCCGATCAGGACGACAGAACCAAACTCACCGATGGCGCGCGAGAATGCCAGACCCGCTCCGGACAGCAGCGACGGCAAGAGCGCTGGCAGCATCACCGTGGTGAAGATCGTCCAGTTGTTGGCGCCGAGCGAGGCGGCCGCCTCCTCGGTTTCACGGTCGAGTTCCAACAACACCGGCTGCACCGAACGCACGACAAACGGCAGCGTGACGAACAGCAGCGCGATCCCTACACCCCACTTGGTGTGCTGAAGATGAAGATCCACCGGACTGTTCGGCCCGTACAGCGCCAGCATGACCAAGCTCGCGACGATGGTCGGCAGCGCGAACGGCAGATCGATCACGGAGTCGACGAGCCGCTTACCCGGAAAGTCGTCGCGGGTGAGCACCCACGCCACCAATAACCCGAAGACCAGATTCACCAGCGTGACCCCGGCCGAAATCGTCAGCGTCACCCGAAACGACTCCAGCGCCGCGTTCGACGTGATCGCCGACCAGAACGCCTCCCAACCGCCGCCGGCCGCCTGCCACACGATTGCTGCTAGTGGCAGCAGCACGATGATGCTCAGCCAGATCGATGCCGCGCCCACCCGCAGCGACGTCGTCCCATGCCGGCCGCCGAGAAGGCCGGGCGCCCGGCCGCCCTCACCGTTTTCGGTGAGTTCGGGCCGGGTCGCCTCCGGATTGGGTTCGACGGTAGCCGTCATCCAGTCGCCTGCTTGTAGATCTCCGTGATGCTGCCGTTGTCCTTGTCGAACAACGCGGGATCAACAGCGCTCCATCCCCCGAGGTCGTCGATAGTCCACAGCTTCTGCGGCGTCGGGAAGTCGGTGGCGAAGTCGGCCGCGACAGATGGGTCTACGGGCCGAAAGCCGGCCTGCGCCCAGATCGTCTGCCCTTCCTTGGTGAACAGGTAGTTCTTCAGCGCAGTGGCCTTGTCCAAGTGGGCACTCGAGGTGACGACCGCGACCGGGTTTTCGATCTTGAAGGTCTGCGGCGGGTTGATGTGCTCGACGGGCTTGCCCTGCCGCTCGGTGTTGATCGCCTCGTTCTCGTAGCTGATCAGCACGTCACCGGTGCCCTGCAGGAACACATCGGTTGCTTCGCGGCCAGAACCCGGCCGCGTCTTGACGTGCTCGGTGACGAGCTTGGTGACGAAGTCCAGCCCGGCCTGCGGGTTCTTGCCCCCGTCGCTCTTCGCGGCGTACGGCGCCAGCAGGTTCCACTTGGCTGAGCCGGAGCTCAGCGGGCTTGGGGTGACCACTTCGAGCCCCGGCTGTAGCAGGTCATCCCAGTCCTTGATGTTCTTGGGGTTGCCCTTGCGGACGACGAGCGAAACCACGGACCCGAACGGGATGCCCTTAGTGGCGTCGGCGTTCCAGGCTTTGTCCACCTTGTTGGCCTTGACGAGGCGAGTGACGTCCGGTTCCACCGAGAAGTTGACGATGTCGGCGGGCTTGCCGTCCTGGACCGCGCGCGACTGATCGCCGGAGGCGCCGTAGGACGTCGTCACGCCGACACCCTTACCCTCCGGCGTGGCAGCGAAGGCTGGGATGATCTTGCTCCAGCCGGGCTCGGGCACGGCGTATGCGACGAGCGTGAGCGTGGTTTCAGCATGCGGCGTTGAGCTGCCGCCTGCCACGTCGCTGGCGCCGCCGCCGCAGCCCGCGAGCAGGATCGCCGTCGCGGCCAGGGCGGCGCCGTAACGCCAGGGCATACGGATGTTGAGCATTGGGGACCTTTCCTTGCAGGGGACTAACGGGACAGCCCGTCACGACAGCAAGGAGACGGATCAGTACCTGGGCATCCAGACAGCCGCTACCGACACCAAACCGCGGACGGGCACGGAGTCAGCGACAACAACAAACGTCAGCGACAGCACTGAATCCCACGGCAATGAGGGCCAATATGTGGCCGCTCTTGTTGCCGGACGCTGTCTGCATGGCGCGAAGAATAACAGAGTCTGGCAACGCGCTCAGTCTCGCCTTAGCCCACTTGACGAGTTAGCAGCCACGTGACGATCACGAGCACCACAAGGATGACGAGCACCAAGGTCACACGCGACCGCGGCAGTCCGCTCATTCGTCGTCCTCGTTTTTGTGGCGCACCCGCCGCTGCAGCCGGATCCCATTGCCCAGCGCGCCGTCGAGCACTATCGCGGTCCCGTACGCCAGCGCCAGCACGACGGGCATCACGACGGCGGTCTGGGCGACGAACGGGAGGCCGGACAGCCACAGTTCGACGCCGTCCCACCAGTTGAGGAACCCGCCCACCCGACCACACTATTCGATGCGCAGATGACGGACTGCCGGCCGACGCGGACCACACTGAGAAGACCACCTGCGTCATCGCCGGCGGCGGTCCCGGCGGTGGGCCGAAGGCCACTGGACACGCGCCGACTGAAGTAGACGCCGGGGCTCCCGGCAGTCGATGATGTCCGCATGGTCCTGACAAACCGAGCCTTCCGACGGGGCGCCCGCCGCAGATGTCGGCGAGTCGGAAGCCCCGTTCACCGTCACGGCACCGGTGCCGTATGCCGGCAGCGGGTCATTGCGGAACCCCTTTCCGCCGATCGCCGACTACGCGTTCCTGTCCGACTGCGAGAACACCTGCCTGATCTCCTCGGCCGGCTCGGTGGAATGGCTGTGCGTGCCCCGCCCGGACTCCCCCAGTGTGTTCGGCGCCATCCTGGACCGCGGAGCGGGCCACTTCCGGCTGGGCCCATACGGCGTTTCGGTGCCTGCGGCCCGTCGGTACCTGCCGGGCAGCCTGATCCTGGAGACCACCTGGCAGACCCACACCGGCTGGGTGATCGTGCGCGATGCACTGGTGATGGGACCGTGGCACGACATCGAGACCCGGTCCCGCACACACCGCCGCACGCCGATGGATTGGGACGCCGAGCACATCCTGCTGCGCACGGTGCGGTGTGTGAGCGGCACGGTCGAGTTGGTGATGAACTGCGAGCCGGCTTTCGACTACCACCGCATCCCCGCTA
Source organism: uncultured Actinomycetota bacterium (assembly GCA_963770125.1). Taxonomy (GTDB): domain Bacteria; phylum Actinomycetota; class Actinomycetes; order Mycobacteriales; family Mycobacteriaceae; genus Mycobacterium. The sequence continues at coordinate 38,528 of CAVYPI010000001.1, forward strand.
CGTGGGAGTACTCGGCCCAGGCCTACGGCGAGTCGATCGCCCGTGCCAGCCGTGACCCCGACGCGCATCCGACACTGCGCGTAACCACTAACCTGCGGCTGGGACTGGAGGGCCACGAGGCCCGGGCACGCACCCGAATGAAGGAGGGCGACAACGTCTTCGTCGCGCTGTCCTGGTCCAAGCATCCGGTGCCGCAGACCTACGACGAGGCCGCCGACAAGATGTGGCAGACCAGCGAAAGCTGGCGGCAGTGGATCAACATCGGTGAATTTCCGGATCACCCGTGGCGGTCGTACTTGCAGCGCAGCGCGCTGACACTGAAGGGCCTGACCTACTCGCCGACCGGGGCCCTGTTGGCGGCGCCGACCACGTCGCTGCCGGAAACCCCTCAGGGCGAACGAAATTGGGACTATCGCTACGGGTGGGTGCGCGATTCGACGTTCGCGTTGTGGGGCCTGTACACGCTGGGCCTTGACCGTGAGGCCGACGACTTCTTCGCGTTCATCGCGGACGTGTCCGGCGCCAATAACGGTGAGCGCCATCCCCTTCAGGTGATGTATGCCGTCGGCGGTGAACGCAGCCTCGTCGAAGAGGAGCTGCACCACCTGTCCGGTTACGACAACGCCCGCCCGGTGCGCATCGGCAACGGCGCCTACAACCAGACGCAGCACGACATCTGGGGCACGATGCTGGACTCTGTCTATCTGCACGCCAAGTCGCGCGAGCATATCTCCGACACGCTGTGGCCGGTGCTCAAGCAACAGGTCGAGGAGGCGATCAAACACTGGCGCGAACCCGACCGCGGCATCTGGGAGGTGCGCGGCGAACCCCAGCACTTCACCTCGTCGAAGATCATGTGCTGGGTCGCGCTGGACCGCGGATCCAAACTGGCCGAACTCCAGGACGAGAAGTCCTACGCCCAGCAGTGGCGTGTGATCGCCGAGGAGATCAAGGCGGACATTTTGGCCAACGGCGTCGACTCCCGCGGCGTGCTCACCCAGCGCTACGGCGACGACGCGCTTGACGCATCGTTGCTGCTGGCCATACTGACCCGGTTCCTGCCAGCCGATGACCCGCGGGTGCGCGCGACGGTACTGGCCATCGCCGACGAGCTGACCGAGGAAGGGCTGGTGCTGCGGTATCGCGTCGAGGAAACCGACGACGGCCTGTCGGGTGAGGAGGGCACGTTCACGATCTGTTCGTTCTGGCTGGTGTCGGCGCTGGTCGAGATCGGCGAGATCCACCGGGCCAAGCACCTGTGTGAGCGGCTGCTGTCGTTCGCCAGCCCGCTACACCTTTACGCCGAGGAGATCGAGCCGCGCACCGGGCGGCATCTGGGCAACTTCCCACAGGCGTTCACCCACCTGGCTTTGATCAACGCGGTGGTGCACGTCATCCGTGCTGAGGAAGAGGCCGACTCCTCCGGAGTGTTCGTGCCGGCCAACGCGCCGATGTAGGGACGGTAGCGACCGGGTGACGGGTCGGTAGCGCTTCCGGATCATCATGTCTCGATGTCTTGTTGGCCGAGTCTTGGTCGCGCACCATGGCATCCATGAACTATCGCGTGGGGGACGACACGTCGCGTCGAGTGATCGACGTTGCCACAGGAATACTCATCGGATTGCGCGGCTGCTCCGATCACGAAGCATTCGACGAACTGGTGCGTGTGGTGCATCAGACCGGGGTGGGTGTCGGACGGCTGGCCGCCGGCCTGTTGGCGCTGGCCAGCGGCTCGTCGTCTGCCGAACACGCCGAGGCGTTCGCGGTGTGGGGTGAGCTGTTCGAGCTCCGACGACGGGTCTCGCTCGTCAGCAACTAGGCGGACATCCCCGCCGCATTCCGGGCTCCCAGCACTCGCTCGGCGTACGCGCACGTTGTCGAGCGCCTGAAACGGGACCTTCGTTTTTGCCCGCGTAGTGAGCGACAACGGGACTGTCGCTCACTATGCGGACACATCCGACTTATCCGAGCGGCGCCGCCCGGCGTCCCGCATAGACCCACAAGGTTCGATAAGTTTAGCGGCGACGGCGTCCGGCAACGGAGGTATACCTGGTGGGCGACGACGACAACACCGATAGGAGTCCACCGGACAGCGCGCCGGAGGTCGAGCCCGATTACCGCTTCACCCTCGCGAACGAACGCACGTTTCTGGCGTGGCAGCGCACCGCGTTGGGTCTGCTCGCCGCGGCTGTAGCGGTAGTCCAGCTAGTCCCCGAGTTGTCGATCGCCGGCGCCCGCCACGTGCTCGGAATCATCCTGGCGTTGCTCGCGATCCTGACCGCCGGCATGGGCATCCTTCGGTGGGCACAGGTCGATCGCGCCATGCGCCGCGACCTGCCGCTGCCCCGCCATCCCACACCCGTGTATCTCGGAATCGGGCTTGTCGTGATCGGTCTGCTCACGGTGGGCCTCGTCGTCGCCAAGGCCGTGTCCGGTTGACGAGCGCCGGGCCTACAAACCGGAGTGGGCGCCAAACACAACCGGAACGAACCACATTGGCGTGGACTCGAACCTCTCTGGCAGTTCTGGCCAACGGCGCCCTTCTCTTACTCCGGGACACCCATCGCGATGCCAGCGCATTTCGACTCGTGGCAGCCTGTGTCGCGGCCGTGCTTGCACTGTCGACCTATCTGATCGGCCTCAGGCGCCAGCGAATGCTGGCCCGCCGACCACTCCCCGACCGCATTTCGCCACGGCGCGAGGTTTACCTCACGGGCGTTTCGATCATTGGCCTGATCCTGATCAGCGAGCTCGCGCTTCTGATTTGAGCGGCCACTTTCTTCGCGGCGTTGGCAACCATCGCGTTGTGCTGACGCAGCGGTATCAGCGGGCGGCGGGCCGTCCTTCCAGGTAGATCGCGAAGTCGACCACGAGCGGTGCAGGCATCGCCAGCGCGACCGGCGTCAGTCGGCTGTTCGAGTCGTCTCGGGCTACGCCCGTAATCAATCGTCCCCCAACGCCATTGGATGTCGCCGGCACTGTCGCGGTGAGAAGCACCCCGTCCTTGCCTGGTTGCGGCCGGATGTAAAACTCGGTGCCCGGCTCGACGGGACCGGTCACCTGCCGTCCGTCGGCGTCGACGATCGCGGCCGCAACAGCGGTCAGCGCTACGAATACCGACTGACCGATAAGGGGTACGACCTCTTCCCCACGCTCGTGGCGTTGATGAAATGAGGCGATCAGTGGACCGCCGACGACGCAGGACCTGCGATCCGGTTGTTCCACCGTGACTGTGGTGAGCCCGTGACGGTCGAACTCATCTGTGCCGCCGGACATGCTCCACTCGGTGCCCGCGATACCGAGGCCGTGCCCGGGCCAGGCGCCATCTCCATTGCGTGATCGTCAGATCCCGGCGAGCACCTCGATCATCCGCAGTGACCGACGACAGCACTGCCGGCGCTCACGCGTTCTGTCGATGTGTGCAGTGCGGGAATGAATTAGCGGACGAGCAGGTTTGTCTACACCAACAGGACCCATCCGGAGTGGCCGAGACGTCGCAGCAACCTTCGCGTCGATGGAGGAGAGCAGGTGTGACCACGACAACCGACGCGGCCGCCGAGGATCGAGTATGAAGTTTCTGCTGCTGACGCTGATCGCGCATCATCCTGACCCTGTGTCGCGGGATAAGAAGAGTGCTGCCGATCGGCTGCGCGATGTCGCCCCGGTTCTTCGTAAGCAGATACCGAGCAGGCCGCTGGCCGCGCAGTCGGGTCGGAAAGAGGTTGTGCTGTGAGCGTTTTCGCGCTTGGCATCGAGTTGGACGGCGAGGGAAGCCATCCGGCGGCATGGCGCCGTGCGAACCATCCGCCGAGTGAGTCACTGAGCGGACGAGCACTGCTGAAGAAGGTGCGTGCCGCCGAGAATGCGGGATTCACCTTGGCGACGTTCGAGGATTCGATCGTGCCGCCGACGGGGGCGATCAGGGGGCGCGTCGACGCGATCAACCGGGCGTCGTTCGTCGCCGCGGCCACCTCGACGATCGGCCTGGTTCCCGTCGTCGAAACGACGTACGCCGAGCCGTTCCACACGTCGTCGCAACTGGCCACACTCGACTATTCCTCACGCGGTCGTGGTGGCTGGATCGCGGCCCGCATCGCCGACAAGGCGGCGGCAACGGCGTGGGGCAGGCCGGTTCTCACCGACCATGCCGACCTGGACCGCGAGCAGCACGATTCCATCACCGTGGTGCGCAGCCTGTGGGATTCGTGGGAGGACGATGCCGTCATCCGCGACTACGCGAGCGGGCGGTTCCTGGATCGGGACAAGCTGCACTATGTCGACTTCGAGGGTGAGTCGTTCTCGGTGAAGGGGCCGGCCATCGTCCCGAGACCGCCACAGGGCCAATTGGTCGTGTTCGGTACCGATGCCGATCGCGAGCAGGTCGACGTCGTCCTGATCACCGAAACCGGTCGCGACGCGGCGGTCGATGCGGCGAATCTCAGCCGCGGACTGACGTTCGTCGAGATCGACGTCACGCTCGACACACCGCATGCCGCTGCCGCCGATCGCCTCGCCGCGCTGAACCGACACCAGCCGGCCAGCACCAGTGCGACGCCTCGAATACACCGGCACGACAATCGGATTCGTGGAACTGTTGAGTGATCTCGCCGGCCACACCGACGGCGTGCGGCTGTTTCCCACGGTGATCGACGAAGATCTGGCAGCGCTGGCCCTGTACGTCCTGCCCGCTCTGTTCAAGTCCGGAGTGGCGCATCGACCGGTACCAGGTTCGTCGCTACGGGGCAACCTCGGTCTCACTCGGCCTGCCAACCGCTACTCGAAAGTCTGAGTTATCCATGAGTTCTGACAACGTGCCGCGACCCGACGCGCAAGTGCACTTCGGCGTGTTCTTTCAAGGCGTCAACCACACGACGATCTGGTCAGATCCCGCGAGCGGCTCTCAGATCGACTTCGAGACCTTCCGTCACGTCATCACCACGGCCGAGCGCGGATTGTTCGACGCGTTCTTCCTCGGGGAGGGTCTGCGGCTACGCGAGCAGGACGGCAAGATCCTGGATCTCGACATCGCCGGTCGCCCCGACGCCATCGCGCAGCTGTCCGCGCTGGCAGCCATCACCGAGCACATCGGTCTGGTCGCCACACAGAACACCACCTACAACGAGCCGGGAGACTTGGCCCGGCGTCTGGCAGGCCTGGACATTCTGTCCGGGGGCCGGGCGGGGTGGAACGCCGTCACCACCGACAACGCGTGGACCGGCGAGAACTTCCGACGCGGCGGTTTCCTCGATCACGAACTCCGGTACGAGCGGGCCGGCCAGTTCATCCGCACGGCCCGCGCGATCTGGGACTCGTGGGCCGACGATGCCGTCGCGACTGCAACCGACAGTGATATCTGGGCCGATCCGAACGCCGTACGGCACTTAGAGATCTCGACGTCGCAGTTCGACATCTCGCTGGACGCGACGTTGCCTCGCAGTTCGCAGGGGCATCCGGTCATCTTCCAAGCCGGAGATTCGCCGACGGGCCGCGATTTCGCGGCAGCCAATGCCGATGTCATCTTCTCGCGCCACGGAACGCACTTCGACGACGCGCTCGCGTTCGCCAACGACATCCGCGCGCGACTGCTCGCCGCCGGCAGGCCGGCGGACGACATCAAGATCCTGCCGGGAACTCAGATCGTGCTGGCTCAGAAGGCGTCAGAAGTTGAGGAGAAGCGCCGCTGGGTGCTCGAAGGCCAATACACCGGCCAGACTGCCTTGTCCCTCGTGGGTCAGGTGTGGGGGCGCGACCTCTCCGATCGCGACCCCGATGGTCCCCTCCCGGAAGACGATCCGGTGCCTGCACCGATCTCGGTGACGCGCGGTGCGGCCAGGGACGGCAAGGATCCGATCGCCATCGTCAAAGAGTGGCGCGCACTCGCAGAAGCCAAGAAGCTTTCGCTGCGGGAGGTCGCCATCGAAACCTCAGCGCGTTCAGGATTCGTCGGCACGCCGGTCCAGGTCGCCGACGAACTTGCCCAGTGGGTACGCGCGGGTGCGACCGACGGCTTCAACATCTCGCCATACATCGTGCCGGGCGGACTCGACGAGATCGTCGACTGGCTGGTGCCCGAGTTGCAGGAACGCGGTGTATACCGGACCGAGTACACGTCGACGACGTTGCGTGGTCACCTCGGACTTCGCGAACCGCTGACACGACGACGCAGCGCTGACGCCGACAGCAGCGCAACGGGTTAGCCCATCGATCCAAGTCATCGACACCAGCACCAGGAAGGGATGCACGCATCGTGACGATCATCGGAGATACCACAGAAGCGACGTTCGAGGCCGCCTGGAACGAGTGGCACAGTGAGCGCGAACGCTACTATGGCGACCCGCTCGGCTGGGTCAGCCTGACCGGCTTGTACTGGCTCACCGACGAATTCGCGACCGTCGCCGACCTTCCCGGTCGTTGGCGGGCGGACGCCGATGCGGTGTACGTCGAGGGGATCGATGGAACCGAACGGCTCGTACCGGTCGAGGGCGCGCCGGGGCTGCTCGTCGAAAACGGCGACCGTCGTATCGAGGTCATCCGTCGAACCGGCTCGGTGGCGTTGCGGGTGCACGATCCGAAGTCGCCGCACCTGCAGGCGTACCGCGGCATTCCGGCCTACCCGCCGAGTCAGCGGTGGCTTGTCACCGGCACGTTCACGCCGTTTGACCAACCGGAGACCGTCACTACAGGCGCCGTCGTCGAAGGACTCGAACACCACCACAACGCCGCCGGCGTCATCGACTTCGAACTGGCCGGTGCCGCACTGCAGCTCGTCGCCTTCGGCCGCCCCGACGGTGGGCTGCATGTGCTGTTCACCGACGACACCAGCGGCGTGACGACATACCCTGCCGCCAGGTCATTGTCGATCGCCGCACCCGAGGACGACGGCACGGTAGCCCTCGACTTCAACCGGGCCTCGAACCTGCCGTGCTCGTTCACCGACTACGCGACGTGCCCGGTGGCACCCGCCGAGAACAGGCTCGCCATCGCCGTCGAGGCGGGCGAAAAAAGTCCGCGATGAGTCGGATGCCACCATCGACCTCGCGCTGCTCAGTGCTCTTGCACAGCGGTTGACGTTGCCGGGATCACCGCCGGTTGATGCTGGAAGCCGCTCCCGAGCAGGATGCCTCCGACGACGACGATTACGGCGCCGAGGCACGACTATTGGTGTGCGTCGACGGTCACGTCGCGGAAAGGCACTTTCGTTTGTGCCCGCGTCGCAAGCGACAACGCAACTGTCGCTCGCTACGCGGACAAATCCGACCTATCCGAGCAGCGCCGACGGAGGTACAACTGGTGGGCGACGCCTATCTGATCGGCGTCAGGCGACTCTGATCAGCGAGCTCTCGCTTATGGTTTGAGCGGCTACTTCTTCGCGGCATTGGCGATCATCTCGTTGGCGATCGTCGCCGCCTGGTCCTTGATGCTGTAGCCGCACGCCCAGGCCTCCACGGTCAGGTTCGACACCACCGACACCGCGTGCTGACAGGCCCACCCGTCGGCGTCTTCCTGCGCGGTCATCTGGGTGATCACGCTGTCCTTGGCGGTGACGTTATCGATCTGCCACAAGTAGGTGGCGTCGGCATCGTCGACGGAGACCGAGTAGCCCGAGCATTTCTCCCACGATGACTTCGAGTTGTCGAAGAACTTCTGCGCCTTCTCGGCCGACGGGTAGAGCACCGCGGTCTGCTCCACCCAGTGTTCGTCGTTCTCACCGGGTTCGCGCACCACCTGGTCACGCATCGCCGTCCATCCGCTGCCGGAATACACCGGGTCCTCCGCGCCGTAGATCGCACCGAGGCAGTCGGGGTCCGACACCTCCCCAGAGTGGTCGGTCATCTCCCGCAACTCGCTGGTGACCTCCATCTGAGCGGAATCCATGATGCCGTTGAGTTCGCCAACCGACAGCAGGACAACGTCGAGCTTGGCGTCGGTCAGCGGCGCCACGTCGCTCGGCGCGGCGTGTTGTGCGCGCACCGCAGTGCCGGACACGGTGCTCACGCAGCCCGAGAGCAGGACAGACGTCGCGATGACAGTCCCAGCGGCGCATGCGCGAGTAGCCGTGCCGATAGAGGTCACCGCGCCATTGTGACCGACCGCCGCGGGAAGTGTCGGCTAGCCGTCAATTTTTGCTAGTTCTGCACGACCATGGCTCACGAAACGCCGATCTTCTGCAGCATGAGGTCGGCGACACCGACGGCACCCACCGCGCCGCTGCCGCCTGCCACGTTCGTAACCTCCACATCCACAACGCAATCCGACGCCACGCCGAGGGCACGCTGGACCGTCGAACCGTCGTCGTGCAAAACGACCGCCGATACGATCCTGTTGTCGATGACGACGTCGGTGATCCGGCTCAGCCCGTCCGCGCCGTGCTCGGGTTGATGCAGCACCAGCGTCTGTCCGTTGCAGCGGTGCCACTTGTCGGCTGACGCCGCGAAGAACGCCTGGGCGTCGTCGGGGGTGGCGAACTTGACCGCTCCGAAAAAGCCCGAGTACGCAGGGCCGTTCTGATCGCCGCCCATCCACGATTGGCTCGCCACGGACCGCACCGGGCTCCCCTGATACACGATCTTCTGCAGCCGGAACGTGGGACTGACGCAGTCGATGGGCGTGGCCTCGGATTCACGCACGCCCTGTAGCAGCATCTCGGCACCACCCTTGACGAGTTGGCCCATGAAGCCAGCGGTTCCGAGGACGGTGGCGAGCTCGTCGACAGTGGGCAGATCCTGATCCAGCGCCCGCGATGGAGACGGTTTGGCGGCCTCGGCGATGTGGACGACGGGCGCGCCATGCGTCGGGGCCGCGCACCCCGCAAGCACCGCACACGCGCCCAACACTGCGATCGTCGATCGGGTTGAGCGCATCGGATACCTACTTCTTCGCCTTATCGGCGACCGCGGCTTCGGTGGACAGGGCGGCGATGAACGCCTCCTGCGGCACCTCGACCCTTCCGATGGTCTTCATCCGCTTCTTGCCTTCTTTCTGCTTCTCCAGCAGCTTGCGCTTGCGCGTGATGTCACCGCCGTAACACTTCGATAGCACGTCTTTGCGGATCGCGCGGATGTTTTCGCGAGCAATGATCTTCGAACCGATCGCCGCCTGCACCGGAACTTCGAACTGCTGACGCGGAATCAGCTCCTTGAGTTTGGTCGTCATCTTGTTGCCGTACGCGTACGCCGCATCCTTGTGCACGATCGCGCTGAACGCGTCGACGGGCTCGCCCTGCAACAGGATGTCGACCTTCACCAGATCGGCTTCCTGCTCGCCTGCCTCCTCGTAGTCCAGGCTGGCGTAGCCGCGCGTCCGCGACTTCAGCGCGTCGAAGAAGTCAAAGATGATCTCCCCCAACGGCATTGTGTAGCGCAGCTCCACCCGCTCCGGCGAGAGGTAGTCCATGCCGCCGAGCTCGCCGCGCCGCGACTGGCACAGTTCCATGATCGTGCCGATGAACTCGCTCGGCGAGATGATCGTGGTCTTGACCACCGGTTCGAATACGGTGCGGATCTTGCCTTCTGGCCAGTCAGATGGGTTGGTGACGATCTTCTCGCTGCCGTCCTCCTGTACGACCCGGTAAACCACGTTCGGCGACGTGGAGATCAGATCGAGATCGGACTCACGCTCCAGCCGCTCACGGGTGATCTCCATGTGCAGCAGGCCGAGGAATCCGCTGCGGAAACCGAATCCGAGCGCAACGGAGGTCTCGGGCTCGTACGTCAGCGCGGCATCGTTGAGCTGCAGCTTGTCCAGCGCATCGCGCAGATCCGGGTAGTCGGAGCCGTCGACCGGATACAGCCCGGAGTAGACCATCGGCCTGGGCTCGCGATAGCCGGTGAGCGGCTCGGATGCGCCATGCCGCGCGGTCGTCACGGTGTCGCCGACCTTGGACTGGCGCACGTCCTTCACGCCGGTGATCAGGTAGCCGACCTCCCCCACGCCGAGGCCGTCAGCCGGTTTCGGTTCGGGTGAGACGATGCCCACTTCCAGCAGCTCGTGGGTGGCGCCGGTGGACATCATCTTGATCCGCTCACGCGGGACGATCTTGCCGTCGACGACCCGCACGTACGTCACCACACCGCGATAGGTGTCGTAGACGGAGTCGAAGATCATGGCCCTGGCCGGCGCGTCGGCGTCACCGGTCGGCGGCGGCACTTCGCGGACGACGTGGTCGAGCAGGTCGGCAACGCCCTCGCCTGTCTTTCCTGACACCCGCAGCACATCGCCGGGTTCGCAGCCGATGATGTGGGCGATCTCGGCGGCGTAGCGGTCCGGGTCGGCTGCGGGCAGGTCGATCTTGTTGAGCACCGGGATGATGTGCAGGTCGCGATCCAGCGCCAGATAGAGGTTGGCCAGCGTCTGAGCCTCGATGCCCTGAGCCGCGTCCACCAGCAGCACGGCGCCCTCGCACGCCTCCAACGCCCGCGACACCTCGTAGGTGAAGTCGACGTGGCCCGGGGTGTCGATCAGATGCAGCACAAAGTCTTTTCCGGCGTCTTCACCGCCGCTGACTTTCCAAGGCAGCCGGACGTTTTGGGCCTTGATGGTGATTCCGCGCTCGCGCTCGATATCCATCCGGTCCAGGTACTGCGCACGCATCGAGCGCTCGTCGACGACACCGGTGAGTTGCAGCATTCGATCGGCCAGCGTCGACTTGCCGTGATCGATGTGGGCGATGATGCAGAAGTTCCGAATCTGCGCCGGCGCGGTGAAGGTTTGGTCGGCGAAACTGCTGATGGGAATCTCCTGGTCGGACGGGTCTTGTGTGTCTCCAGCCTATCGAGGCAGGGCCGTCTCGACACAATTGCGAGCACCCGCGGTCCCTTATGCTCGAAAACATGGCGTCGCAGTGGAAGACGTTTCAGCGGTTTTTAAACGTCACCGAGAACCTGGTGTTCAACGAGGCGCCCAAGTTCATCCGCAGTATCCAGAAATCCGAAACGCTGCAGCGCGGCATTCAGACCGGTATCAGGTTCGGCATCGACGCCATCACCGGTGCCCCCAACGACGAGGCTCTGGCGATCCCCGTCGGCCGCCCGGTCAGCAAGGATTTCGTCCCCACCGCGCAGCGGGCCCGCAAGCTGGTTTACGCGCCGGACCTCGACGGCCGCGCCGATCCCGGCGAGATCGTGTGGACCTGGGTGGTCTACGAAGACGACCCGACGCGTGGCAAGGACCGCCCGGTGCTCGTGGTGGGCCGGGACCGCTCGACGCTGCTCGGCCTGATGCTGTCCAGCCAAGAGCATCACCGCGACGACCCGAACTGGGTCGGCATCGGCAGCGGCACCTGGGACTTCGAGAGCCGACAGAGCTGGGTGCGGCTGGACCGTGTGCTCGACGTCCCCGAAGAGGGCATTCGGCGCGAGGGCGCGATCCTGGACCGCAAGGTGTTCGACGTCGTGGCCGCCCGACTGCGCGTCGAGTACTCCTGGAGTTAGCGCTCCTGCGCCGACTGACCGTGTTTGCACGCAACGCGCCGGAAGATGGTGGCATTTTGGGGTCGCTCGCGCCTTTTCAGCGGCCCTGGGTGATGTAGGCCTGCAGCTGCTCCTGTTGCGCCTCGAGTTCCTCCATCCGCGTCTTCACCACGTCGCCGATGCTGACGATCCCGGCCAGCCTGCCGTTCTCCATCACCGGCACGTGCCGGACACGGCGCTCGGTCATCAGCGCGGTGAGGCTGTCGACGGAGTCGGTGGGCGTACAGGTCGCCACCAGCGTGGTCATGATCTCCGATACCGGACGCCTCAGGAGGTCAGCACCCAGTTCGTGCAGTTTGCGCACGACGTCGCGCTCCGAGACGATGCCCACCAGCCCGTCGGGCGACACAACGACCATCGCACCGATGTTGTTCACGGTGAGTTCGGTGAGCAGCCCGGCGACCGAGGTTTCCGGGGTGATGGTCGCCACCGACGCACCCTTGTTCCGCAATACATCCGCGATTCGCATCGATGCCTCCACTCGTGACCTATCTCACAGGCTAGGTCCGACGCGCTCGGCGCGAAAGGGATTCCGAGGTTGCAACCGGGTCACGTCCACGGCCGCAGCGCGACGTCCGTCGCGCGCTGCAGTCGCTCTCGCACGACGTCCGGATCATCTTCGTCGCGGAGCAGCACCTCCAGAGCGCCGGCGATCGCGCCGACGAACGCACCGACCAACGCGGCGGCCTCCACCTCGTCCAGCTCGTCGGGAAACGCCGCGTGCAGCCGGCCCGCGATCTGGGTCTGCGCATCGAGCTGACGCTGAAGACCGCGCCCCCGCACGGACGGAACCGTGCGCACGAACCGCAGCCGCAGCGCGGCCATCGGGCCGACCAGGTCATCGCCTGCGTCGCCCAGTTCAGCCAACCCGCGTAACAGAAGTTCCATCGGCCGCTCGCCGGGTCGGCGCTCGTCGATCGCGGTCAGCGCCGCTTGCACCCGCGCGTCGGCGTCTGGGAACAACACGTCCTCCTTGCTCGCGAAGTAAGAGAAGAAGGTACGGGTGCTGACGTCCGCGGCGGCCGCGATGTCGGCGATCGTGGTGCCGTCGTACCCGCGCCGCTCGAACAGCTCCGCGGCGGCGTCGATCAGGGCCTGCCGGGTGCGGACGCGTTTGCGCTCACGCAGTGACGACATGAGCGGAGCCTACCGTGGAACCCGAAATTTTCTGCATTCATTGCAATCTTTCACTTGATGCAATTAAGCTGGTTTTCCATGCGAAAGGCAATGATCTCCGGCGCGGGTATAGCCGGCGCGACGGCCGCGTACTGGCTGGCCAAGGGCGGTTTTCAGGTAACAGTCGTGGAACACGCGGACGACATGCGATCCAGCGGCAGCCCCGTCGACGTCCGGGGACCCGCCGTCGAGGTCGCCGAGCGGATGGGCGTCATGGCGCGGATCCGCGCCGCCGACACCGGCGTGCGCGAGATGGTGTTCGTCAACGCCCGTGGCCGCGTGGTGAGCCGCATCGACATCGCCACCTGGGCTCAAGCCGGTGATGTCGAGCTGCCGCGCGGCGACCTGGCGTCGATCCTGCGGGATGCGGTGCCCGACGACGTGGAGTTTCAGTTCGGCAACTCGGTGAAGGCGCTCACGCAGGACGCGGACGGGGTGACCGTCGACTTCGCTGCCGGGCCTGCCCGCCGGTTCGACGTCGTCATCGGCGCCGACGGAGCGCACTCGGGTGTGCGCGCGCTGGCGTTCGGCCCGGAGGCCGACTACGTCAAGCACCTCGGCGTCTACGTCGCCACGCTGCCGATGGACGGCGAGACCGGAACGGAACTCGTCATGTACAACACGCCGGGTCGAGCCGTGGCCATTCACCCTGCGGGTGGCCACCCGGGCGCCGCGTTCATGTTCCGCGCACCGCAGATCCCCCACTTCGATCATCGAGACCTCGACCAGCACAAACGCCTGCTCGCCGCCGCGTACTCGGGCGGGGGCTGGCGCGTGCCCGAGCTGCTGGACCGCGTCCGCGTCGCCGACGACATGTACTTCGACTCCGTCAGCCGGGTCGAGGTGCCGACGTGGTCCCGCGGACGAATCGGCCTGGTCGGTGACGCCGCATCGTGTGTCTCATTGTTCGGAGACGGTTCCAGCCTGGCGATGATCGGCGCGTTCACCCTGGCCGACTCACTGAACGGCGACATACCGGCAGGCCTGCGTACCTACGAGGCTCGGCACCGGCCCCAGCGCGCGGCCAAGGAGAATTCGGTCGCATACGCCAAGCGGCTGCTCATTCCCGCCACCTCGGCGGGCATCGCGGTCCGCAACGTCGCCCTCCGGTTCTTGCCGTTGGCCAACAAGGTCGGCAAAACTGTATTCCGGCAGAGAAAGCCTGAGAGCCGCCTGCTGGAATACAGTTTCGCGAAGATTGGTTGGGGCGACCATGACGAGTGCCAACTCAGTGCCCACGGTCAAATTGGGCGACGAATTAACTGTCAGTGCAATCGGGTTCGGCGCGATGGCGTTGACACCTGTCTACGGTGAGGTCGACGATACCGAGTCGCTGGCCACCCTGAATCGCTGCGTCGACCTCGGCGTGACGTTCATCGACACCGCAAACGTCTACGGCAGCGGCAACAACGAGCGGCTGATCGCCAAACTGCTCGCCGACCGCCGCGATGAGGTCACGCTGGCAACCAAATTCGGCATCGTCGGCAACCCCGCCGCCCGTGCTGCAGGCGAACTCACCGCTCGCGGCGATGCCGCATACGTGCGTCAGAGCATCGACGAGAGCCTGCAGCGGCTGCAGACCGACGTCGTCGACCTCTACTACATGCACCGCCGCGACGTGAACGTGCCAATCGAGGAAACCGTCGGCGCCATGGCCGAATTGGTGGCCGCAGGCAAGGTCCGCCACCTCGGGCTGTCGGAGGTGACGGCCGACGAACTGCGCGCTGCCGCGGCGGTGCATCCGATCGCCGCCGTGCAGAGCGAATGGTCGATCTGGAGCCGCGACGTCGAACGCAACGTCGTGCCCACGGCGGCCGAACTCGGCGTCGGGTTCGTGCCGTACTCGCCTCTGGGCCGGGGCTTTCTGACGGGAACGGTCCGCTCGGCAGCCGATCTGTCGTCGACAGACTTCCGCCGCAACATGCCGCGGTTCAGCGAGGGCGCGCTCGACGCCAACCTCGCCGTGGTGGAGGTGGTGAAGTCGATCGCGGATCAGCAGGGTGCGACGGCCGCGCAGGTGGCATTGGCGTGGTTGCGGTACCGCGCCGAGGCGCTCGGCGTGGCGTCCGTGCCGATCCCCGGCACCCGGCGCGCCGAACGGGTCGAGGAGAATCTCGGCTCGCTGACCGTGAACTTGACGCCTGCGCAACTCGACACGCTCGATGCCGCCGCGACGTCCGTGACCGGCCATCGCTTCGCAGACCCGAGCTGGGTGTCGGCCGGACGCGAATAGAAGACGATGCCGCACCTCCCGCCGTCGAGGTGGAGGAACACGTGGAGGGGCTGGGATGGACTCACGACGGTGTGCGAATCACCGTAGCGCCCAGCGATCATCGCCCGGTGGAGCCGACCATCGCCTTTCGCGTCACATACGAGGGATCGTCAGTTGTGCTGGCAGGTGACACGGTGCCGTGCGCCGGCGTCGGAATCCTGATCCTCACCCACTACGTGCCGGGCATCGAACCGGGCCAGGAAGACGACTGGCGTGCGCTGGCGGCCACTGAGTTCGACCAGCAGATCGAGGTGGGCGATGACCTCCACCGGGTGGAGGTTCACCCTGGCGTATGCGCCAAACCGGCCAGCTGATCCGCCGCGCCCGCAACACAATTGAGGTCCGCGTCGGCCAGCGGCCGCCCGCGCGCGATCACCACGACGTGGTGCTTTCATCGCCGCGCCCTAGTCGCCTCGGCCGCCTGCCGGTTCCGTCGGCTCAGCGGCAGCAGCGCGCCGGCCGCGACGAGCCAGACCAGTCCGGTGAACCGGGCGACCGGCAAGAGTGGCGATAGTCCCGGCCAGATCAGTACCAGCGTGGTCAGTTCGGCGAGACCCGCAATGACGAGGCCGGTCCACGCGACCGATCGTGGCAGCAACCCGACGATGAGGCCGGGCACCGCGATGCCGGCGATCAACAGGCCGAGCGTGACCACATGCCAGGGTCCTCCGGTCAGGTACGTGAGGTAGTACAGCGCGCGGACCAGCGCGGCGTCCGAGGTGACCTCCGGCCGTGACAGGGTCCACGCCGTCAAGCTCGATAACGCGAGCCCTGCCGACGCGAGGACGCCTCCCGCCAAGGCGATCGTCGCCCCCGGCGCCGTGATGCCGAGTTGACGCAGACGTGCGCTTGCGGTGGCCGCGTAGATGGCCAGCGGTATCGACGAGCCGAACGTCCCGACCGCGATGGCCACGGCCGCGGCATGATGACCGGCGACATAGTCCTGTATCGCCGTCGCGGAGCCATACGGAAGCGGCATGACACCGGCCATCGCGACCCCGACGACGAGTCCGGCGAGCAGCAGGGACAGGGAAATCGCCGCAAGCAGCGCCAACGGAGGGCCGCCCTGCGGTGGTCGTCCAACCACGCCATTCGTGTCGACTGATGAATCGTTCATATGATGAACGATATGCCTGATCGAGAATGTAGACAAGGAGATTCACTAATTCGCGGGAAAAATCGTTCATGACTGATACGATTTACGCGTGTCAGCAGCCTCAACCGACGGTGACAACGTGGCATTCTTGCTGTCCCAACTCGGCCACCGTTCCGCCTCGGTATTCGCCGACTTGATCGCGTCGATCGACCTCACGCCGCCGCACGCCGGGATCCTGCGCGCGATCGCGGCCGAGCCCGGGCGCAGCCAGCAGGCGCTCAGCGGCCAACTGGGTTTGTTGCCGAGCCGGGTCGTCGCCTACGTCGACGAGCTGGAGGACCGTGGCTACGTCGAACGTCGCCGCAATCCCGACGACCGCCGGCTGCACGCGCTCTATCTGACCGCGTCGGGCAAGAAGGTGATGAGCAAGATCGGCGAGCTGGGGCGTCAGCACGAAAGACTGATGACCGCGGGCCTCGACACCGAGCAACGAGAGATGTTGCGACAACTGCTGTCGGTCGTGGCCGAGCGCCAGGGCCTGACGCCACATGTTCACCCGGGCTACCGCACCCTGGGCCGTGCCAACTCGCGCTAAGCCAGCCGGGTAATCTCCACGACCACGTCCAGGTCCGTTGAGCCCTCGCCGGAGTAAATGCCCTTCAGCGGTGTGACATCCGAGTAGTCCCGCCCCACCCCGACGCTGACATACTGCTCATTGATGTCGGCGTCGTTGGTGGGGTCGTAATTCCACCAGCCTCCGGTCCAGGCCTGCACCCACGCGTGGCTCTGCCCGTCGATGGTGTCACCGACCTTCGCCTTGCCCTTGGGATGCAGATAGCCCGACACGTATCGCGCAGGAATACCCATGCTACGCAACAGGATCAGCGTTAGATGGGCGAAGTCCTGGCAGACGCCCTTGCCTTCGCGGTGCGCATCGAGCCCCGACGAGTGCACACCGGTAGTGCCCGGCACGTATTCCAGCTCGCTGTGCACCCAGTTGGCCGCGGCGGTGACCGCCTCCTGCGGATCGTGGTACTTCGCGATTCGCTCCCCCACCCGCCGAAACCTCTTGCTCACCGGCGTGTAGTGCGTCCCGCTGAGCACCTCGTCGAACCGGTCGATCACCGCCTCCGAGCGCAGGTCGTCCCAGCTGACCTTGTCCTTGGGCATCTCGCCGCGGTCGGTCTCCACCACGGAACTCGACGTAACCTCGAGTTCGGTGTGCGGGGCGTGCAGGTCGAACGCGGTCACGGCGGTGCCCCAGTAATCGACATAACGGTATGACCTTGTGGCGGGCACGGTTTCGACGCGGTTGAGGATGACGTTCTGCCGGCTGTCGGAGCGTGGGGTCAACCTTGCCTCGTTGAACGACGCGGTCACCGGCGACTTGTAGGCGTAGCCCGTCGAATGCACCACCCTCAGCCGCCACATCTAGACCTCCCCCTCCTCGATCACCAGCGAACCGTTCTGCCCGGCGTCATGCCATGCCACCCACGGCGCGGAATGGAAGTACTGCACCGCCAGCGCCTCTCCGACGTCGTGGCAGGTCTTCTGCAGACCCGCCAACCGCTTCTCCAGCGATTCCAGAAGCACACCCGGCTGGAGGAACTCCAATTCGCTGCGGGCCCGTCCGAGCAGCCGCTGCGCCTCCGCGGTGGCGCCGAGCCGGTTGTGCGGCCGGTTGAGCAGTTCGTCGAGACTGTGTTCGGCGAGCCGCCAGCGAGTAGAAGATAGACCGCGGGAAAAGCCGGTCCAGAAGCATGAATTCAACGACCCTGCCTGCGTCCAGCACACCGCGGTAGGTGCGCAGGTAGGTGTCGTGCGCGCCCGCCGACCGCAGCAGCGTCACCCAGGCCGGTGAGGAGCCGCTGTCGCCGACGCGGGACAACAAAAGCCGCACCGTCATGTCGACGCGTTCGATAGCGCGACCCAGCACCATGAAGCGGTAGCCGTCGTCTCGGCTCAGCGTCGAGTCGGCCAGGCCGGCGAACATGGCGGCGCGACCCTCGACGAACGACAGGAACTGATGCGGCCCAAGGCGTTTGGCGGCGCGCTCGCGCTCGGCCAGTGCGTTGTAGGTGGTGTTTAAACACTCCCAGATCTCGGTGGACGTGACTTCCCGTGCGCCGCGGGCGTTTTCCCGCGCCGCTGAGATGGATTCGACGATCGAGCAGCCGCCCGCGGTGTCACGGCTGAAGGCAACGAGGTCCGTCAACGACCACACGTCCAGTTGGTCTTTGGGCGCCTCGATGCCCAGCACCCGCAGCAGGGTCCGCGACGCCTGGTCAGGGTCGACGCTGGAATCCTCGAGCAGTTGGTGCACCGTCACGTCGAGAATGCGGGCGGTGTCGTCGGCTCGCTCCACGTAGCGGCCGATCCAGTACAGCGATTCGGCGTTGCGCGCCAACATCAGATCACCACCGCCTACTGCTGCTGTTGCTGCTGCTGTTGGCTCGAGCCGTCCGTCGGCCGGAGCACCTGCGATTGCTGCTGTTGTTGCTGCTGTGAGGACCCGTCGGACCCGTTCTCGGCCTTCGGGCCCTTGGACGTCTTCGGCAGCGATCGCACCACCTCGGCCGCGGCGAGCTCACGGTCGGCCACCGACGTGCGCGTCGCGAGCACCCAGGTGTCCTTGGACCCGCCGCCCTGACTGGAGTTGACCACCAGTGAGCCCTCGGGCAGCGCGACGCGGGTCAGCCCGCCGGGCAGCACCCATACTTGGTCGCCGTCGTTGACGGCGAACGGACGCAGATCGACGTGGCGGGGTGCGAGCTCGTCGTCGATCTGCGTTGGCACCGTGGACAGCTGCACGACAGGCTGCGCGATCCAGCCGCGCGGGTCGCTGCGGATCTTCTTGCTGATCGCGGCGAGCTCCTTTTCGGAGGCGTCCGGGCCGAACACGATGCCGTAGCCGCCTGAGCCCTCCACCGGCTTGATCACGAGTTCGTCGATCCGGTCGAGTACCTCCTCGCGCTCCTTGCCGAGCCAGCAGCGGTAGGTGTCGACATTGGCCAGCAGCGGCTTCTCGCCCAAGTAGTACTCGATGATCGTCGGCACGTAGGTGTACACCAGCTTGTCGTCGCCGACGCCATTGCCGACCGCACTGGAGATGACGACGTTGCCGGCGCGTGCAGCGTTGAGCAGGCCCGCGACGCCGAGCACCGAATCGGGCCGGAACTGCATGGGGTCGAGGAACGCGTCGTCGATGCGGCGGTAGATGACGTCGACCTGGCGTTCGCCCTCGGTGGTGCGCATGTAGACGGCGTTGTCGCGGCAGAACAGGTCGCGGCCCTCGACCAGCTCGACACCCATCTGCCGGGCCAGCAGCGAGTGCTCGAAGTAGGCGGAGTTGTAGACGCCCGGCGTCAGCACCACCACCATCGGATCGGCGACGTTGTTGGCGGCCGCATTGCGCAGGGACCGCAGCAGGTGTGAGGCATAGTCGCCGACCGCGCGCACCCGGTGCGTAGCGAACAGGTTCGGGAAGACCCGCGCCATCGTGCGGCGGTTCTCCATCACATACGAGACGCCCGACGGCGAGCGCAGGTTGTCCTCGAGCACCCGGAAGTCACCCTTGGCGTCGCGGATCAGGTCGATGCCGGCGACGTGGATGCGCACACCGTTGGGTGGGACGATGCCCGCGGCCTCGCGGTGGAAATGCTCGCAGGAGGTGACGAGCCGGCGCGGGATGACGCCGTCACGCAGGATCTCCTGCTCGCCGTAGATGTCGTCGAGGTAGTGCTCCAGGGCCTTGACCCGCTGCGTGATGCCGCGCTCGAGCCGCGTCCACTCGGCCGCCGAAATCACTCGCGGGACGAGGTCCAGCGGAAATGGGCGCTCCTGGCCGGACAGCGAGAACGTGATGCCCTGGTCGATGAACGCGCGGCCGAGCGCGTCGGCGCGGGCTTCCAGCTCCGAGGCGTCGGACGGGGCAAGCTCGGCGAAGATGCCCTTGTACGGGCCGCGGACGTTGCCGTGGGCGTCGAACATCTCATCGAACGCCTTCGAATAGCCGCCCAGGCTGTTGTAGCCGTCGAAGATGCCTTCGTATCGTTTGGACGACTGCGAGTTGGTGCGTGACGTCCGTGCGGTCTCGGTGGGCAAGGTTCGAAGGCTCACCCATCACATGCTGCACCACCTCCCGCCTTTTCGCTGCTCAACGGCGGTGCCGTTTCGGCAGGCCAGAAGGCCTCGCTTTGGGAGATTCGGGGGCGCGCTGGTAGCCTGAACAATCGCTGCCCGCCGTCAGGCGCGGCGCGAAAAGACTTACGGAACCCAACTCAGATTTCGAAGGAACTACCGCGTGGCCAACATCAAGTCGCAGGAAAAGCGCAATCTCACCAACGAGCGCCGCAGACTGCGCAACAAGTCGGTGAAGTCGTCGCTTCACACGGCGGTCCGTGGATTCCGGGAGGCCGTCGAGTCCGGCGACAAGGACAAGGCCGCTGAGCTGCTGGTGTCGACCAGCCGCAAGCTGGACAAGGCCGCCAGCAAGGGCGTCATCCACAAGAATCAGGCGGCCAACCGCAAGTCGGCGCTCTCGCGCGCTTTCAACAGGATCTGATCAGTCTGCCGCTAGTTCGGCTACTTTTCTGACCGCCGCCTCGAGCGCGTAGTCTGCGTCGGCCGCGGCGCCCTTGACGTCGGCGTTCAGTGCCGCGACCAACCGCACGGCCTCGGCGACCGATGCCCGCGACCACCGTCGCGCCTGCTTCTGCGCCTTCTGCACCCGCCAGGGCGGCATGCCCAATTCGGCCGCGAGCCGGTACGGATCGCCCGACAGCGGGCCGACTCTGGCGATGGTGTGCACGGCCTCGGCCAGTGCGTCGGCCAACACCACGTGCGGTTCGCCGCTCATCATCGCCCAGCGCAGCGCCTCGGCTGCTCCGGCGACATCGCCAACGACCGCTTTGTCGGCGATATCGAAGCCCTTCACCTCGGCCTTGCCGGAGTGATAGCGACGGACCGCGCATCGACCTGGCCGTCGGTGTCGGCGACCAACTGCGAACAGACAGAGGCCAGTTCCCGAATGTCGGAGCCGACCGCGTCGAGCACGGCGGTGACGGTGTCGTCGCTGACCTTGACCTTCAACGCGCGGAATTCTTTCCGGACAAAGTCAGCCCGCTCGCTGGCCTTCGTGATGCGAGCGCATGGATGAACTTGCGCACCAAGCTTTTTCAGTTGATCGGCCAAGGCCTTGGCGCGGCCACCGCCGGAGTGAACAACGATCAGCATGGTGCCTGTCGGCAGGTCGGCGGCGACCGTCGCGATGAGCGCGACCGCATCCTTGCCCGCTTCCCCGGCGGCCTCGAGGACCACGACACGCTCGTCGGCGAACAGCGACGGGCTGAGCAGTTCGGCCAGCTCGCTGGTGCTGACCTCGCCGGCCCTCAGCCGGTCCACCGGTACGTCGTCGGTGCCGCCTGCTTGCGCGCGTGACGAAGGACCGCGGCGACCGCACGCTCGACGAGCAGCTCTTCGGCCCGGATACCCGGTGCAGGCCTGCGACCTCTTCGCTCATCCCACGATCGTGTCATGGCCGCACGACAGCCCCCGACACCGTCCACGCCAGCAGGCACACAGCCGCTGCGGCCGCCGCGATCCGAACCCACCGCCACCGCCACGCCAACACCGCAGCAACGGCGGCGGCGACACACACCACGCCGAGCAGACGCCGACGGAACGCCAACCGAAGCACCCGCAACGCCCGCGGCCAACCTGGCCACACGCAGCAGCCGCCGCAACTCCGGGCCGGTAAACCGGATCAGCAGTTGCGCGCCCGACGGCCACAGCGGACACAGCGCGGCGGCCGCCGTGCCGACGACCGTGATCGACGGGATCACGGCGGCCACCGCAAGATTGGCGACAACCGATACCAAGCTGAAGGTGCCTGATATCCCTGCGACCAGCGGGGCGGTGACGAGCTGCGCTGCGACCGCGACACTCACCATCGGCAAGCGGCTTCGGCCAGCGGCGCCCAACCAGGCGCCGCGACCACACCCGGGGTGCGCCGACGCGCGCGGTCGCCGAGACCGACAGCGCCAATCCGACGTCGACAGCCAGTTCGGGTGCGGCGATCATCAGCATGATCACGCTGGCCGACACCGGGATGGCCTGTCTGCGCCGATGCGAGACCACAGCGAGCAGCGTGATGGCCCCCATGACTGCCGCCCGCAGCACGCTGGCCGACGGCTGCACGACAATGACGAACGCCACGAGCGCGAGTGCAGCGAGCGCAACAGCCATCCTTGGCCCAAGCAGTGCGGCGGTCATCAACACCGCCCCGCAGACGATGGTCACGTTGGCCCCCGACACCGCGGTCAGGTGGGTCAACCCTGCCGTGCGGAACTCCTCGGTGGTCTGCGCGGTCACCGTTGACGTGTCACCCAGCACCAGCGCGGGCAGCATCGCCGCTTGATCCGCAGGCAGCGCGATGCGTGCGGCATCCGCGAAGCCAGCGCGGATGTCATGCGCGACCCTGTCGATCGGCGCGGCCTCTCCCAGCTTCGGCTCACCCGTTGCCGACAACACCGCAACGGTCAGGTCTCGTCGGGTTGGCCGTCCGATACGGGCATGGAAGCTTGCCGGCCGGCCCGCAGTCGGTTCTGCAAAGTCACCAGCGCGCGTGAAAACGACTCCCGTCCCGATATTTCGTTCGCGCCGATCCGGCGCAGCGCCCCGCGGAACATCATCCGGCCACCGCCCAGTGACTGAGGGTTCTCGGTGGGCGTGACGACCACGGCGGCGACCGTACGGTCGCGCTCCACGATCGGATGATGGCGCAGTTCGCCAACGCGCAGCCCGACCGCGACGGCGAAGCCCACGCCGACCACCGCGACGGCGACGACCCCGGTAGCAGCCGCCGCGACATCGCCACCGGACTCGCGGCGGCCATTACCCCACCGCCCGACTACCGCCGTCGCGACGATCGCCACGGTAACGGCCACCACCGAACCGCCTACCTGCCATCGGATTCCGGCCGCCGTCACTGCCCAGCTGGTGAGCGCCGCCGGGACCAGCCGCAGATCCAGCCGTGCGCCGACGATCGACGTTGTCATACATGGACGAGATCGCGCAGCTTCTCCAGCTGCGCCGCCCGATGCCATCCACGTCACCGAGCTGGTCCACGCTGGTGAATCGCCCGTTCGCATCGCGCCAGGCGATGATCGCGGCCGCGGTCACCGGACCGACACCCGGCAGCGTGTCCAGCTCCTCCACTGTGGCCGCGTTCAGATCCACCAAACCCGCCTCGCGTCGGCGTCTTCCGGCAGTCGACGGTGCATCCGTTGGCGCGGCGGTGGCTCGCCGGCCTGATCGAACTGCCCATCCAGACGGCTCGCCGGGTGCCGCGACGATGCCGACGATGATCTGTTCACCGTCGGTGACTCGACAGGCCATGTTGAGCCGATCGGATCGGCCCATCCAGAACGCCGCCGGCCACGGTGAGCGCGTCGGCGGTCCGTGCGCCGGGCGGCATCGTGACGAGCCCCGGCTTGTGCACGAGGCCCGCCACGCTGACGTCCACGGTCCGTCGGCGTTGGCGCGGCGCCGGAGTCGGGCTGGCAGACGAAACCGTCTCCCTCGGCGGCGACTTCGCCGATGCCCGGCGGCGGCCGCTCATCGCGGGGTGAAGACGGCCACCCGGATCGCGATGACACCGACGACCCCAACGCGACGGCACCGCCCCGGCCCGGGTCTGCACGGACGGCCGCGATCCAGTTCGCCGTGCGATCGGACTTGGTCGTGTCGGGCGGCCACCGCGACGGCGAGGGTGGGCTCGCCATCGTCGTCGGCATCGGTTCACTGTCGGCGCCCGACGGCGCTGCAGTCGCTCGGCGGGCAGTTCGGTTCGCATGCGGTCAAAGTCCGCGCGTGGTCAGACTGCCCGGCCACGGGCGGCGTTCGGCGACGCGCCGTGGATGAATCCCGTATGTCGATCGCCGCGTTGTCTACAGTGATGCGATATCGATCGTCGCATTCCGATGATCACTGGTATCGCGTTCCGGTGCTGTTCGCCGCTGCGCTGCCATCGTTCCGACACTTCCCGGCATCGACGAGCCGGGCTCGACATCGTCTCGCATGTGAACGAGCATTCCGGCGCGATGCGGCGCAGGCGCTGTTGGTGACGTTCCGGCCATTGGCGTTGGTCGTCGTACTCGGGTCTGCACGTGATCACCTCGCACGCCCGTCGGGCTACGTGTTCACCATCGGCTCGGCCGTCGTGCTCGTCGAGGGTCCGTCGCGATGTGGTTCACGGCGGGACTCGCCCTGCGTCCCGACCAGCTCGGCTCGGCGACGGCGCGCCCCCATCAGCGGCATCGCCATGATGTGGGGACCGACCCTGACCGTTGCCGCATCATGGTCGCTGTGCCGATCCTGTTGGCGGCCAATGATGATCGATTCCCCGGTTGCTCGGGATACTCGCTGCGGTCTTCGCCGTCGAGCAGCTGATCGAAACCGTCGCGATCGTCGCCCGCCAGCCGCTTCATATCGCCGGGCGGGACGATGAACTTCTACTCGGCGGGCCACTCTTCATCATCTTCTTCCTCGCCCTCGCGTCGCGCTGTCCTTGAGCAGACGGCGGAAGGATCAGCCCGCGACCGTCGACCAACGGGCCGACTGATCCACGACCTCGAAGAGCTGACCCGCCGATCATGTACGGCACGACGGCGACCGCCTCGATCTCCGCTACGACCAGCTGGGTTTCACGGCTAGCCCGACACGCCGGCGCCAGCCTCTTGCCGCTGTGTCGGTGGGCGTCGCTGACTGATCGTGTGCTGTCGTGCTTGCGCT
>CAVYPI010000002.1:0-130876 GCA_963770125.1 uncultured Actinomycetota bacterium
GCCGCGCGTGACGGCTGCGGGTGAAACCCAGATGGGCGACGTTCCTCTCGGCGACATCAGGCCGACCGCTGTGCGGCAGTGGATTTCGGACTTGAGTCGCGGCACGCCAGACGCCGAGCCGGTCGGGGTCAGCGTGGTGAAGCGTGCGCACCATGTCTTCTCGGGCATCCTCGCCGACGCAGCACGTAACAACCTGATCGCGAGGAATACCGACCGTGGGCGTCAAACTACCCCCGAAGGAGCAGCCGCCGCAGGAGCGGACACCCCCGCAGAATCTCACAACGGACGTGCTGCTACCTCGCACATCGGCGGATCCGGCCCGGTCACCGGATACACGCGTAGTTGAGACGAACTTCCGCGAGTCGCAGTTGTCGTCTAGTTCGAGACAGGTTAGCTTTCCGGGTCGACCGCCGTCATGGCATCGCCTCGGCCCACTTCATGTGCCCCTCGAAGCCAAACTCAGTGGCAATAGCGCGGTAGCGATCCCGATAGTCGCGATAGGCGGCCTCGTCCCCGTGGGCCCTCGCCAGCAGTGCGTGCAGCCGCAGCAGCCAGATTTCTCGGATAACCAGTCCGTCGTCGGCTGGCGCGGCCGCTAACCGCTCAATCGCGGCCTCGGCTTCGGCCACGTCACTCTCGGACCCGCGATCCAGCAGTGTCTCCACCAGAACACCCGTGGCAGGAACGCCCCACATCTGCAGAAGTCCCTCGCGGAACAGATGGTCGGCGGCGGCGCGCATGAGCGGTACTGCGTCATCGCGATCTTCACGCCGAGCCCTCTCACGCGCCAAGTACACGTTGACGATCGGCAATTCGGGCAGGTTGTGTCCCCGGCGGAGGAACACTTCGCTGACCTCGGCCAAGAGCTTGTGTCCGTGGTTACGCTCCGCCTCAGTATGGCGGTGCGCCAGCGCAGCACCCAGCGTCATCCGGGCGAGGGCCAACGCGAGATCATCACTGGATCGTTCGGCAATCCGTAGGGCATCCTCGATCCCGCCCACGGCACGGTCGTCGGGCCTCAAGACGCCATATAGTATCCCCACGAAGTAGCCGTAGGTGACGACCCTGGCGTAGGACAACGGGTCGGCGTTGCGGCCCATGACCAGGCCGTGCCGCAGGTCGTCGCGCCATCCAGGACGCCCTAGGCAATAACGGCCAATCGCCCGCGACATTAAGGCGACCGCTAATGGTGACCCGAATATGAAGTTGCCTTTACAGGGGTCACCGTCGGCCAGGTCGATAACCCTCTGTGACCAGCGCAAAAAGTCACACCACTCGCTGCTGTGACCCTTGGCGTGGATTGGGGCGAAGGACAGCCCCACCGTCAAGGTGGGATCGCTGATCGATTCGATGACGGCCATGGTTTCCGATGCCAGCTGCGACGCCTCGCGTATCCGGTCCTGATACACACTTTCCATCACGAGCGCCGCCATGGCGATGGCCAGTGACGCCTTGTCCTCGGCGGCGGCGCACAACTCCTGTAATTCCTCAAAGCGGTCGCCGGCAATATTCACATGGGCTCGCCAGGCGGTCCCGCACAACCTGGTGCGCGGGGCGATGCGCATGGCTGCCCGGTCTGGGTCGTCAGCCGATAAGGCGTCGGCGATCTTTTGAGCCCGCTCCCAACTTTGTCGCGCGGCGGCGATGTCGCGGTTGGTCGCCCATGTTGCGGCGCGCATGTGCCAGCCGTAGGCGGCGTGCCCATCACCCGCGGCCTCCAGATGTTCCGCGATCAACGCAGCGTTCTGGTCGGCCGACTCCGGCTCGCGGGCTTGGATCGCGGCCGCGACGCGCCGGTGCACCTCGGCGCGATCGGATTTGAGCTGTGATTCGTAGGCCACCGTGCGAATCAGCGGATGGTGAAACACATACTCTGGTTGTTGGGTGAAGCTGACCTCATCGATGAGCTGTGTCGCCACTAAGTCAGAAACGACCGGTTCGGCCCCCAGCACAGTCAGCAGGTCCAGGCCGAAATTGGAGCCGACCACCGCCGCTGCGCTTAACGTGCGTTTCGCTTTCGGGTCGAGCCGATCGATGCGCGCGCCGATGGCTGCCTGCAAGGTGGCAGGCACCGTCACCTCCGCGATTTCTGCCGTCGACACATATGCGCCCGGCTCGCCGCCCAGCACGCCGCGCTCGGCCAGTTCACGCACGATCTCCTCGGCGAAAAACGGATTACCGGCGGCCCTCTCGGCGATCGTGTGGCCCAGGCCGCGAACGGAGGGGTCCGGACCGAGTAGCTGCGCTACCAGTGTCGCAGTCTTCGGATTGCTCAGCGGTGCAAGGGCTACGGTTTGCGCACCAGGCAACTGGGTCAATGCGCCCCGATATTCGGGCCGGTAGGTAACCAGCACCAGCGACGGTGTCTGCGGGATCACCGTAAGGAACTCGGCCAGCATCGACTCGCTGACCTCATCAATCCAATGAGCGTCCTCGATGACGTAGAGCGCCGGGGCTTTTCGGGCCAACGAGGCGGCATTGACCAGCGCAGTCAGCCGCCGACGACGGGCATCGGGATCGATTCTAGGCAGGGAAAACTCGGGATCGACGATACCCAGCAGGTCATCGAGGAGCGCCAAGTCCTCGGGGTCTGCGTCGCGAACCTTGGCGCGAACCTGGGTGCGGGCCGCCTCCACATCAACACCCTCGACCCCGGTGGCCGCACGCAACAGCCGGGCCACGACACGGAATGAAACGTCAGTGGCGTGCGACTCACAAAAGGTCGTGAACACCTCCGCGCCGCGTTGACGAGCCATCGTCGCAACTTCGCGCACCAGACGGCTCTTCCCGAGACCAGGCGAACCCGCCACGCCGACGACCGTGCCGTGGCCCTCCATTGCACGGTCCAACACGCCCTCTAAGGCGGACATCTCCCACCGCCGACCCACCAGATTCGACTCGACACGCCTGATCCGGTGACGCTCTTCGCTCATGCCCAACAGGCAACGGACCAATACCGGTTCATCGGCACCCTTGATCTGAACCAGCTCAGGCTCGCCGAGAGCCGCTACCCCATCAACCAGTCGCGCAGTCGATGCGCTAAGCATCACCCCACCCGGCGTAGCGACCGATTCCATCCGCTGCGCCATCCCCACCTGCTCGCCGACAGTGGTGTAACCGAAAGGCCCCGAACCGATCTCACCGGCGATCACCTGGCCTGAGTTCAAGCCCACCCGCAACCGCAGCTCCACACCGTCCCGCTCTTGGACGTCGACGGCAAGCAGCTTCGCCTCTTCCTGGACACCGAGGGCCGCCAGACAGGCACGAATAGCGTGGTCCTCCAACGCCACCGGCGCACCGAACACCGCCATGACGCCGTCGCCGGTGAAACTGCCGACCGTGCCGCCATACCGCTGAACCACCGCTGCCGCGCGGTTGACCAATTCGGCCATGATCTCGCGCAGCCGCTCCGCACCGACGGCTGCCGCAATGTCCATCGAATGAACAACATCGGCGAACAGCACCGTTACCTGCTTGTACTCCGCCGATCGAGTGGCCGGAGCAAGAGCCGTACCGCACTCGCTACAGAACTTGGCCGTCGGGCCTGACTGCGCGCCACATGACCCACAGAACAGCCCCGTCGATCTCGCCTTCATCTGTTCACCTCCTTTCTCATTCGACTGGTTCTTGGCAGGTTGTGCATTGACCTTCGCGTGGGCCGCTGCTGTGTTTCGGACTCGTATGCACTAAGTTCACTGCCGCGAGGCAAGAAGCACGCGGCGGACCTCCCCTAAGGATTGGGCACCCGCCTGTCCGCTGCCGCTGCAGCAGGCCCGACCCGTGCCCGATCTTCTTCTACCGACGTACTGGGGTCATATGACCAATTCGGCGCAAATTCTCAGGCGCTTGGCAGCTAAGTCCACTTCGCTAGGCGGAGGTCAACCGTGTCAGCGCCCAGGCGGGAACGGTGGTGGCGGGCATGAACCCCAACTCTGCCGTCAACTCACGCAGCCTGTTCATATCGATCATCGCGTTCGTCGTGAACTTTCGTTCCTCCGCTAGCGCGGAGCCACCGGAAGGGGCGGAACGTCCGTCGTCGTCATGGCGGATCGAACTTCCCTCCCCGCCAGCGACGTGGACCATCGAGGAATGCACCATTGGAGACTTTGTGTCGGTGCGGCCAAACAGAGGCTCGTTCCAACCAGTCGGAATGGCCAATCCAGTGACCTCGCACATCGAACCACTGGCAGCCCAGGCGCGCCCCGTGCGCAGTAGAGGGCACCGCGTCAAGCACGACTCCGGGGTGCTGGACCGGCCACCGGTCCCGGTCGGTGCCGTGCGCGTCACAGCACACGACGCCCGTAGTCAGGAAAATGTGGGCACGGGGTGGGCACGGGGCGGCGAGCCGCCCGGCCGATTGGCCGCTGCCACGGTGAGCCGAGCCGACCCGACAATTAGGCTACCGACCAGCGCGTTTAGAAGTCCCAGTCCTCGTCTTCGGTGTTGACGGCCTTGCCGATCACATACGACGAACCGGACCCGGAGAAGAAGTCGTGGTTCTCATCGGCGTTGGGGCTCAACGCCGACAGGATCGCCGGGTTCACGTCGGTTTCGTCACGCGGGAACAACGCCTCGTAGCCGAGGTTCATCAGCGCCTTGTTCGCGTTGTAGCGCAAGAACTTCTTGACGTCCTCGGTCAGGCCGACCTCGTCGTAGAGATCCTGGGTGTACTCGACCTCGTTGTCGTAGAGCTCGAACAGCAGCTCGTACGTGTAGTCCTTGAGCGTCTGCTTCGTCGCCTCGTCCTCCAGTGCCAGCCCACGCTGGTATTTGTAGCCGATGTAGTAGCCGTGCACGGCCTCGTCGCGGATGATTAGCCGGATCATGTCGGCGGTGTTGGTCAGCTTGGCGCGGCTCGACCAATACATCGGCAGATAGAAGCCGGAGTAGAACAGGAAGCTCTCCAGCAGTGTGGAAGCCACCTTGCGCTTCAGCGGCTCGTCGCCCTTGTAGTACTGCATGACGATCTCCGCCTTGCGCTGGAGGTTCGGGTTCTCCTCCGACCATCGGAACGCGTCGTCGATCTCGGCGGTAGAGCACAGCGTGGAGAAGATGTTGCTGTAGCTGCGCGCGTGCACCGACTCCATGAACGCGATGTTGGTGTATACCGCTTCCTCGTGCGGGGTCAGCGCATCGGGGATCAGGCTGACCGCGCCGACGGTGCCCTGGATCGTGTCCAGCAGCGTCAAGCCGGTGAACACGCGCATGGTCAGCTGCTTCTCATGGGCGGTCAGTGTGTTCCAGGACTGGATGTCGTTGGACACCGGCACCTTCTCCGGCAACCAGAAATTGCCGGTCAACCGGTCCCACACCTCGGCATCTTTTTCGTCCTGCAGGCGGTTCCAGTTGATCGCCGAAACACGGTCAATCAGCTTCATTCCCTCGGACACCAGAACCCCATTTCGCCGCAGAAGTAGTTTGCCGACTACGAGCCCGATGTCGCCGCCGGGGCGGCTCCGAGCTACTCCGACACTACCCCTGGGGTGCGACAACGGTCGCAACCGCGACATCTTGTGTTGGCGTGTCGCGCCCGACCCCAAGGAATGTGTACTCGGACGGGTTCAGCGACCGGGTCGCCCGCCAGTACTGCCACGTCATACCGCTCCACAGGGTGCGGTTGACCCCGTGCTCGTCGAGATACCAGCTCCGGCAACCACCGGTGTTCCACACCGAGCCCGCCAGTTTCTCCTGCAGCTCGTCGTTGTACCGCTGCTGGGCGGCGGGGCTGGGCGCTAGTGCCTGCGCCCGGTACTCGTCCACCGCAGCAATGGCACGTGCCACGTAGTGGATCTGCGATTCGATCATGATCACCACCGACGTGTGCCCCAGCGCAGTGTTCGGGCCGAGCAGGAAGAACAGGTTCGGCATACCGGCGACCGCGATGCCGCGGTGTGCCGCCATCCCGTCCCGATTCCAGCGATCGACCAGGTCCTCACCGCGCGGGCCCTTGATGTCGAAGTAGGTGTACGAGTCGATGACGTGGAACCCGGTGGCCCAAACGATGACGTCGACGGGACGTTCAGTGCCGTCGACCGTGACGATGCCGGTCGGGGTGATACGCGCGATACGGTCGGTGATCAGCTCCGTCTTCGGGTCGGCGACGGCCTGATAGTAGTTGGGCGAGTACAGGATTCGCTTGCAGCCGGCGCGATATGTCGGCGTCAGACGGCGGCGCAGGTCCTTGTCGGCGACGTGGCGGCGGATGTTCCACTTGGCCACCGCTTCGACCGCACGCAGAAGGGCGGGCCGTTTGGTCATCGCGTACCCAAGTCCCTCGAGGAACCAGTAGATGGCCGTCCGCACCCCAAGGCGCAACCCCGGGACGTAGGTGAATGCGGTCTTCACCCAGTCCGGAAACGGCTCGTTCGGTCGGGGAACCACCCAGGGCGGGGTGCGTTGGTAGAGCTGAAGTTCCGCGACGTCGCGAATGATGCCCGGCACGACCTGGATGGCGCTGGCGCCCGTGCCGATCACCGCCACCCGCTTGCTCGCGAGGTCGACGTCGTGGTCCCACTCCGCGGAATGGAAAGCGGGACCTTGGAAATTGGCGAGTCCTTCGATGTCGGGAAGGCGCGGAATATGCAGCGCGCCGGCCCCCGAGATGAGGAACTGCGCAACGTACTCCTGCCCGGTGTCGGTGAACACATGCCAGCGGTACTCGGTGTCATCCCAGTGCGCTCGGGCGGCGCGCGAGTTGAACCGGATGTAACGGCGCAGACCGTACTTCTCGGTGACACCCTTGAGGTAGTCCAGGATCTCCGGCTGCGGCGAGAACAGTTTGCTCCAGGTCGCGTTGGGCTCGAATGAGAACGAGTACAGGTGCGACGGCACATCGCATGCGCAGTCCGGATAGCTGTTGTCGCGCCAGGTGCCGCCGACCTCGTCGGCCTTCTCCACGATGAGGAAGTCCACGCCCTGTTTCTGCAGCGCGATGGCCATGCCCAGGCCCGAGAACCCGGTCCCGATGATTAGTGCACGGGTGTACACCGGCTTCTGCGGAGTCGTGCGGTCGGTCGTCTGCTCGGCAACAGTCATGGCGACCAAAGTACCTCGGACCCGGGGTATCGGGTAGATGTGTTAAGCCCCAGAACGCGGGCCCGCGAGATACTGTCAGAACATCTCGCGGGCCCGTCCGTGCTAGGCCGTCATCGCCAGGATGCGCCAGGCGCGGACCGCCGGTTCAGTACCCACACCGTGGCCAGCGTGAGGACAACGGCAAACACGGCGAGCGCGATGAGGCTGGCGCCGGTGCCTCCATGGAAAGTGTCGCGGTAGGCGGACATGGCCGGCAGCGTGGCGGTGTACCGATCGAGATCCAGATCGCGACCCAATGCTTCGAATGCGTGGCGGTTTGACAGCCCGAAGCTCATCAGGCGTCCCGGGGTGGCCATCTCATCGACGGGGACGATGGCACCACCGAACAGAACCTGCGGGAAGCAGAGCATTGGCAGGGCGAGGGCGGCCTGAGCGGCGTTGGAGACCGCCGCCGAGGCGAGCAGTCCGAGCGCCAGTGCCGATGTCGCCTCGATCACAATCGTCACGAACAGCAAGGCATACACGTGCCATCCCAGTGCGGGAAGCCTGCCGAGCGCTCGCAGCACACCGAGGAGCACCGCGCTCACTGCGGCCAGCACCGGGAGCAGTGCTGTGACCTTGGATGCCACGTAGGCGCCGACGCTGAGGCCGGCCAGCCGCTCCCGCCGGAAGACTGCCATCTCCCCGACGATCTGGAGCAGGCCGTACGTCAGACCGAAGAAAAAACCGTCGAATGCGATCCAGAACACGATCTGCGCCGGGCCGATGTCGGCTGCGCTGCCAAGATCGAACGCGCCGCGTTTGAACAGCGTCGCCATCATCGCCGTGACCAACACCGGTGAGCCCAGCAGGATGGCTAGGGTCAGCCGGTTGCGAACGAGAACATCGACATTGCGCCGTGTCAGTAGCCACCATTGCCGGACCACGCCCGTGCGGTTGATGTCTGGACGCTTAGCCGAAATGGGCCGCAGAGCCGAGCCAGCCCGTGCTACGGAGTTCACACGGCTGCACGCGAATCGCTGCGCCCAGATCTCAGGCGTGTGCTCACCAGCGAGCCGCTCGTACACCTCGGCGAGATTGTCCACGCCGAAGTAGCGCCGAGCCACGGTCGGGCTGCCGGTGAAGGCCAAGTGACCGTCGCGAGCGAGGAATACCACCCGGTCACACCGGTCAATGCCTTCCGGCTCGTGCGTCGTGAGCACGACGGTGACCCCGCGCTGGCTGAGTCGGCGCAGCAGCCGCATCACGTCGGCCGCGGTCGACGGATCGAGCCCGGAGGTGGGCTCGTCGAGGAAGAAAAGGCGTGGCCTTGTCAGTAGCTCCACGGCGATACTGGCCCGCTTGCGCTGGCCGCCGGACAGCGCACGGACCGGCACATCGGCCCGGTCAGTCAGATCGAGGTCATGCATGGTCTCCTCGACGACCCGGTCCGCCTCGGCGGCCGATGTGCCCGCGGGCAGCCGTAGCCGCGCCGCATAGCGCAGCGTGCGGCGCAGGGGCATTTCGAGGTGGATGATGTCGTCCTGCGGCACGTAGCCGATGCGGGAATCGGCGCCGAATCGGGCACCGCGAACGACGCCGTCGTGCCGAACCTCCCCGGCAGACGGTGGTTGCAGTCCCGCGAGGATCTCCAGCAATGTGGTCTTTCCTGCTCCACTGCCGCCGGCAATGGCGACCAACTCGCCTGGTTCGATCGACAGCGACAGCTTGTGGAGGATCTGCCGCGCGCCGACATGCCGGGTGACGTTGACTGCATCGACGCGCCCGCCTCCCGGCGCTTCGGATGCCTGAGTTGACGGGAGCGTGCTGAACCGCTTGATGGTCGGCGGTTCGAATGTCAATTCGGTCATGATCTGTAGCCTCCGTGATTCCTGAACTTGCTTTGTCAGGCACTGATCATCGGTCCGCCGCTTCCGTGGTCGCATGAGGCGTTTGCCTCAAAATCGCAAGGTCCGCCACAGCCGCCGGCCGAGGCTCCGCGTGAAACGCAAAGCGCGACAGCGACTTGAGGAGGTCAGCGACAGAGGGCGCGAGCTACGGACGGCGCCCGACCCAAACGGGTCTAGCGCAGCGAAGCTCGCTGCGATCAAACATGTTTGGCACCAAAGCAATTCGTAGCGCTACGTCTGTGGCATTAGGGCTATTCATGGTCCCGTGGCCGCGTCCACCGGGAAGCCCGCCAGACCCCGATCGATCGCCGCGAGAGTCGCTTGCGTGCGGTTGTTGACGCCCAACTTGGCGTAGACGCGCTCGATGTGGTTACGCGCCGTCTTCTCGGCGATGAAGAGCTCGGCTGCAATTTCACGGTTCGACCGGCCCTGCGCGACCAGTCGCAGGACCTCGATTTCGCGGGCGGTAAGCCCCGCCGACCAGGGCGTCCGCCGCGATGCCCGATGCCCGGCCGCCACCAAGACGGCCTCCACCGACTCGGCGTCGAGGCGTCCGGCGCGCGCCTGTTGGCGCAGATGACTGGCAGCACCGCGAGGATCAAGGGCGGGCCGACTTGCACTCGGCTCGAGCAGTTGGTGATAAGCCGCCGCCGCGGCGAGCACACGGTCCTGCGTGGTCAATTCCGCGCTGGCGAGCCCTCGGGGAAAGCCGGACCCGTCGAGCCGTTCCTCGTGCTTGGTCGCGACGGACACCACCGACTCCAAACCGCCGACTCGGCTCAGTATCCGTCCGGTCAGATACGGGTACATCCGCACCCGCTCCCATTCCGCCGTACTGAGTGACCCCTCCTTCTCCCAGATCTGGTTCGAGACACCCAATCTACCGAGGCCGTGCACGAGGCCTGCACGGTAGAGCCGCGTGATCTCGGCCGAGGGCATCCGCAGGTGTCGGGCCGCTGCGGCCACCAGATCCGCAACACCACGCGAGTACCCCGGAGCGCACGGGCATTTGAGGTCGACGAAATCCGCCATGGCCCGCAGCAACTCGTCGATCTCGTCACTGTCGAGAGTACGGTGACGATCCGGTGCCTGCCCCAGCGCCGCAGTCCAGACATCCACTTCGAGCAGCCCGTCGACGATGGCGGAGGCATCGTGCTCGAACACCTCGGCCACGGCCGGGCTGAACTGCGTGCCACGCCGGGAACGGACGACGTCGACGGCCCGTCCCAGGCCACCGGTCCGCAGGTACACCTCGACGACATCGGCCAGGTGAACGATGTGGATTTCGAGCGGAATATCCTCTCCGCGAGTGCCGTTCGGAAGCCCCCGGCCGTCCCAGCGCTCGAACATATACGCCAACGCCTCCCCCACCTGCTGGTCCAGACCCATCCGATCGGAAAGGACCCCTGCAGAACTGCAGTGCGAATGGATCAGCTTGGCAACCGAATTACGCGCTGTGAGCAGAAAGGCGGCCGAGCGAATGCCGCGCTCCCAGCCGGTCAATCCACGCCCCACATGACTGACCATCAGGCGCAGGAACGGCAGCCCGCTCATGTCCACCGAGTAGGTGTCGGCCCGGAAGGCGATGTCATCGCCAAAGAGCGCCGACAGCTCGTGCGAATCGGCGTGACAACCAATCCAACCGACCAGATTGGCGTAGTACACCGTCGCCCGCTGTTGGGTGTCGAGGCCCATCCGCTCGGCGATGCGTGTTGCGATCAGTGACGACCGAAGCATGTGTTCCATCGGCTGCCCAAGACCGAGGTCGATTGCCAGCGATATCGCCGCCAGCAACTCAGCTTTGCGCAGGCCCTTTCTCGAGCCGTGCAGCGTCTCGCTCGGGTGCACGCCCCCATTCTGCATGCGAACATGACGATTTCGGCACGAACGGAGGCCTTGGCCCCGGCAACTCTTCCCTCCAAATGCGATGCTTTTTGAGGCAGATGCCTCATGTGCCGAAATCGCTGTCGGGTAATCATTTCCGCATGGTCATCGTCAACATCCCATGTGAGACCCCTCCGGCGATCCCGCCGTACCCGTGGGACAAGGTGCTAACAGAAGGTCACGCGTCTTTGGTGAGGGCGCGACGGCTGTTTCGCTATCTGCCCTCGGCGCCGCGATGCAAGGTATGCAACAACCCGTTTGGCGGCCCGGCCGGACGTGTGCTCGCCGCTGCCGGCTTCAGCCCGTCGCGCAAGAATCCCAATTTGTGCAGCCGTTGTTGTGATGCGCTTGCCGCAGGTGGCGCTGAGGTGGACATCGCGATCCTGTTCGCCGACGTTCGTGGCTCCACCGCGCTCGGCCAGCGCGGCGCTGCGGCAGACTTCGCCTCGTTGCTCAACCGGTTCTACATCGCTGCGACACAGGCCCTTCTGCGGCATGACGCGGTGATCGACAAACTCATTGGCGATGAGGTCATGGCTTTCTTTGTTCGGGGCATCAGCGGTCCCCAGTACCGACGCCGCGCGGTCCGCGCAGGGGTGGATTTGCTCAAAGCGGTCGGTTACGGCAGCGACGAGGGGCCTTGGCTTGAGCTAGGCGTGGCGGTCAATGCGGGCGTTGCTTACGTCGGCAATGTTGGGGGCTCGGTGGTCGACTTCACTGCTCTTGGTGATCCGGTCAACGTCTCGGCGCGGATGCAACAACACGCCACCGGTGGGGAGTTGCTCGTCGCATCTGGAGTGGCCGATGAGCTCATGGCGAAAACGCCGCGGCGCACACTGAACCTGCGAGGGCACGAGCAGCCGATCGAGGCCTTCGTCCTCGGCACGTGAAGCACCAATCGCGTGAGGCGGTTGCGTCAGATCCAGAGACAGCTCAGGCGACGTGTTCGCGGCGGCGCACACCCTCATGCAGCGGTAGATCCGGGTCGATCTTGATGCCCAGCAGCTCGCAGGTGCCGTTGATGGAGCCGACCATGATCGTCGTCAGGTGTGCGACGAACTCGTCGGGCGGCATCCGGCGCGGGCTGTCCTGCTCGGTGCCCAACCACCAGTCGGTGGCCGAGGCGATGGAACCGAACGCGGAGTAGGCGGCGAGCTCGAGCGCCGCGGCGTCCAGCTCCATATCCCGCAGCTCGTTGTCGAACATGTCTGCCATCGCCAGTGTGATCTCCCGGCCTTCGTTGAGCGCGCGCATCGTCGACTCGCTCTGTTCGGCGAAGCGCCCCTGGATCAGGAAGCGAAGCACGTTCGGGTGCTGGTCGACCAGCCGCACGTATTGCTCGACGCTGCGGCGGATGACTTCCCTCGCTGGGTCGCTCGACAGGTTGATGGACGGGAAGATCGCCGCCCACAAGATGTCGCGCAGCCGCTCGCCGATCGCCTGGAACAGATCTGACTTGTCGGTGAAATGACGGTAAATCTTTGGCTTCGCGGTGCCAGCCTCTTCGGCGATCTCGCGCAGACTCAGATCCGGCCCGAGCTGGTCGATCGCGCGGAAGGCGGCGTCCACGATCTCGGAGCGCACCTTCTTGCGATGCTCGCGCCAGCGTTCGCTGCGGGCGTCCACCTTGACACCCGCCTCGCCACTGGAAAGTGACCTGGACACTCGTCGCACGCGATTACTGTACCGCCCAGACGCCGCTGACCTGCTCAGACCTTCCCCCAACACGGCTTTTCACGGCTCTGGCCAGGCGCTTGGCCTGCGAGATGAGTCGTTTAGCTTGGGTACTATTCCTGCGACAGCCCATCAACGAGAGAGACTTATGCCGCGACGATACGACCTGGTCATCGCAGGTGGCGGACCGTCGGGTTCGGCCGCCGGGTGGCAGGCCGCGCAGACCGGTGCCAAGGTTGTGGTCCTGGACAAGGCCGAATTCCCGCGCGACAAGCCGTGTGGCGATGGCCTCACAGCGCGCGCCGTCAGCTATCTGCAGAAGATGGGCCTGGCCAACGACGTTGCCAAGTTTCACCGCGTCAACCGGGTGACGGTGTTCAGCCCGAGCCAGTGGGAGCTGTCGTTCCCGAAGCGCCCCGGCATGCCCGACCACGGCCACACCGTGAGCCGCACCGAACTCGACACGCTGTTGCTCAAGCACGCCGGGTCCGCGGGTGCCGAGGTCCGGCAGTCGGCCGAGGTGACCGGGCCGATCGTCGAAAACGGTCGCGTCGTCGGTGTGACACTGAAGAGTGGCGAGAAGGTGTACGGCGACGCGGTGATCGCAGCCGACGGCGCCTACTCCCCCATCAAGCGGGCGCTGAAGATCGATTCGGAGTACAACGGCTTCTCGGCGATCGCGATCCGCTCGGAGATGCACGCCAACCGCCCGGACTCCGACAGCCTCGACATTTATTTGAAGCTGGAGTTCCAGGGCGACCAGCTGCCCGGCTACGGGTGGGTTTTCCCGATGGGCAGCGGGCGGTTCAACATCGGGCTGGGCTACGTCAACAGCTACAAGAACTGGCAGTCGATCAACGCCACGCAGTTCCTGGGCGAGTTCCTGCGGACGCTGCCGCGCGAGTGGGAGTTGCCGCCGATCGAAGAGCTGAAGAAGAACAAGAGTGTGCGGGCGTGGCGCTTGCCGATGGGCTTCACCGCGTGGCCGCCGTGGCGGGCGGGTGTGCTGTTCACGGGTGACTCGCTGGGCGCGGGCAAGCCGGCGTCGGGCGCGGGCATCTCCAAGGCACTGGAGTCGGGGCTCGCCGCGGGCGAGTGCGCGATAGCGGCGCTGCAGAACGGCGGGCCCGACGACTTCACCAACTACGCGCAGAAGATGGAAGCGGCGTGGGGCAAGGAGTACCGGCGCGGCCGCTACTTCCACAAACTCGCGGGCATCCCGGCGGTGGCGAACACGGGCATCAAGTTCATCGACAACGGCTTCTTCCGCGACCGGATGCTCAAAGCGCTGTACAAGAAGGCGCAAGGCCCGCAGCACACATACAAGTAGGCGCCGACCCGTCACTCGAACAGCTGTTTGACCTTGAGAAGAAGTTCGAAGAGGCCATAGCCGAACGGAACGGCGACCCACAGCCAGGCCAAGGCGATGTACGCCTTGGGCACCGTGGGTTGATAGTCGTGATACTCGACATTGGCCAGCTGATCGGTCATCGCGCCGTCTCCCGCGTTCGCTCGGCGCGCCCGGCGGACGCGCTCGGTTCATGCCACTTCTCGTTCACCGGTCGGAGAAGCTCGTTGCACACAAACGCGACCACCAACAGCCCGATCATGATCGAGAACGACAGCGTGTACAGGTCGGGTCCGGACTTGCCCGCGGCCTTCTGGCTGTCGGCGATGGCATTGACCATGATCGGCCCGAGGATGCCTGCGACCGACCAAGCCGTGAGCAGCCGGCCGTGGATCGCTCCGACCTGATACGTGCCGAACAGGTCGCGCAGATAGGCGGGGACGGTTGCGAAGCCAGCACCGTAGAACGACAAGATCAGCAATGTGCAGATCAGGTACACCACCTTGCTCGAGTCCTGCATCAGCGTGATGGTCAGGTACAGCAGTGCCCCAACGCCGAGGTACATCCGGTAGGCGTTCTTGCGCCCGATCCCGTCGGACAGGCTGGACCAGCCGATGCGTCCAAGCATGTTGGCCAGCGAAAGCATCGCCACGTAGCCGCCCGCTGCCGCGGCGAGCGCAGCGACCGCCATGCCCGGTGCCGGGAAGAAGTCCTGATAGATCGGGGAGGCCTTCTCCAGGATGCCGATCCCCGCAGTCACGTTGAAGCACAACACAATCCACAACAACCAGAACTGCGGTGTCTTGATCGCGTTGTTTGCCGAGACCTGGCCGACGCTGACGACCGAGCCCACTGTCGCTGGTGCCGGAGTCCATCCGTGCGGTTTCCAGTCCGGCCTCGGCACCCGCACCAGCAACCAGCCCAGTGACATGAACACCGCGTAGCCCAGCCCGTGCACGAGGAACGTCTTGGCGATGCCCGACGAATCGGTGCCGAACAGGTCGAGCATCGCCGTCGACCACGGCGACGCGATCAGCGCGCCACCACCGAAGCCCATGATCGCCAGCCCGGTCGCCATGCCTGGCTTGTCGGGGAACCACTTGATCAGGGTCGAGACCGGCGAGATGTACCCGATGCCCCAGCCGATACCACCGAGCAGCCCGTAACCGAGCAGCACCAGCCAGTACTGGCGCATCGCAAGCCCGGCGGAGCCGACCAGCCAGCCGCCGCAGAAGCAGCACATTGCGGCGAACATCGCCATGCGCGGCCCAATGCGGTCAACCCAGGTCCCGAAGATCGCCGCCGAAAGCCCGAGCACGACGATACCGATGGTGAACGGCAGGGCACTGAGCGTGCCGGAGATGTGCAGCGCTCCTTCCAGCGGCTTCTTGAACACGCTCCACGAGTACGCGGCGCCGATCGACAGGTGAATCGACAGCGCGGCGGGTGGAACCAACCAGCGGCTCCACCCCGGTGGGGCGACGATACGTTCCCGGCTGAAGAAGGACGCGGACACGTTGAAGGCCTCCGTCTCAATGGGTGATCGTGGTCACAAATGGGTGGGTACCCGCGCCGCGCAGCTTCACACCCGACATCCAGGAACCGCTAAGGCCCTATCCAAGCAGCGGGTCAAGTCCACACTCCTCGGCGGCGCGGTCCTACAGCATGCAGGACACGCAGCCTTCGACCTCGGTTCCCTCCAGCGCCATCTGGCGTAGCCGAATGTAGTACAGCGTCTTGATTCCGTTGCGCCAGGCGTAGATCTGCGCCTTGTTGACGTCACGAGTCGTCGCCGTGTCCTTGAAGAACAGTGTCAACGACAGACCCTGATCCACGTGCTGCGTCGCCGCGGCGTACGTGTCGATGATCTTCTCGTAGCCGATCTCGTAGGCATCCTCGTAGTACTCGAGGTTGTCGTTGGTCATGTAAGGCGCCGGGTAGTACACCCGCCCGATCTTGCCTTCCTTACGGATCTCGACCTTGCTCGCCACCGGGTGAATCGAGCTCGTCGAGTGGTTGATGTAGGAAATCGAGCCGGTCGGCGGAACCGCCTGCAGATTCTGGTTGTAGATGCCGTGCGTCTGCACCGACTCCTTCAGCCGAACCCAATCCTCTTGCGTCGGAATGCGAATGTCCGCGTCGGCGAACAATTGCTTGACGCGATCGGTCTTCGGCTCCCACACCTGCTCGGTGTACTTGTCGAAGAACTCACCCGACGCGTACTTCGACTTCTCGAAACCCCTGAAATGCGTGCCGCGCTCGATCGCAATGCGGTTCGACGCCCGCAGCGCGTGATAGAGCACCGTGTAGAAGTAGATGTTGGTGAAGTCGACGCCCTCTTCGGAGCCGTAGAAGATCCGCTCCCGCGCCAGGTATCCGTGCAGGTTCATCTGCCCCAGCCCGATCGCGTGGGAGTCGTTGTTGCCCTGCTCGATCGAGGGCACCGACCAGATGTGCGTCTGGTCCGACACGGCCGTCAGCGCCCGGATCGCCACCTCGATCGTCTGCGCGAAGTCCGGCGAATCCATCGTCTTGGCGATGTTCAGCGAACCCAGGTTGCACGAAATATCCTTGCCCACTTGGGCGTACGTCAGGTCCTCGTTGAACACCGACGGCGTCGACACCTGCAGGATCTCCGAGCACAGGTTCGAATGCGTGATCTTGCCCTCGATCGGGTTGGCCCGGTTCACCGTGTCCTCGAACATGATGTACGGGTAGCCCGACTCGAACTGCAGCTCGGCCAGCGTCTGGAAGAACTCGCGCGCCTTGATCTTCGTCTTGCGGATCCGCGCGTCGTCGACCATCTCGTAGTACTTCTCGGTCACCGAGATGTCGGCGAACGGCAGCCCGTACACGCGCTCGACGTCATACGGCGAGAACAGGTACATGTCCTCGTTGCGCTTGGCCAGCTCGAACGTGATGTCCGGGATGACGACGCCGAGGCTCAAAGTCTTGATGCGAATCTTCTCGTCGGCGTTCTCCCGCTTGGTGTCTAGGAAGCGGTAGATGTCGGGGTGGTGGGCGTGCAGGTACACCGCACCCGCACCCTGACGCGCACCGAGCTGATTGGCGTAGGAGAAGGAGTCCTCCAGCAGCTTCATGATCGGGATGACGCCTGAGCTCTGGTTCTCGATGTTCTTGATCGGCGCGCCGTGCTCGCGAATGTTGGAGAGCAGCAACGCAACCCCGCCGCCGCGCTTGGACAGCTGCAACGCCGAGTTGATGGAGCGGCCGATGGACTCCATGTTGTCCTCGATCCGCAGCAGGAAGCAGCTGACCGGCTCACCGCGCTGCCTCTTACCCGAGTTGAGGAACGTGGGGGTGGCCGGCTGGAACCGGCCGTCGATGATCTCGTCGACGAGCTTCTCGGCCAGACCGGTGTCACCCGCGGCCAGCGTCAGCGCCACCATGACGACACGATCCTCGAACCGCTCCAAATACCGCTTGCCGTCGAAGGTTTTCAGCGTGTACGAGGTGTAGTACTTGAAGGCGCCCAAGAACGTCGGGAAGCGGAACTTCTTCGCATAGGCGCGTTCGATCAGGCTCTTGACGAAGTTGCGGCTGTACTGATCGAGAACCTCACGCTCGTAATAGTTCTGCTGGATCAGATAGTCGAGCTTCTCGTCGATGTCGTGGAAGAACACCGTGTTCTGGTTGACGTGCTCGCGGAAGTACTGATGCGCGGCCTCGCGGTCCTTGTCGAACTGAATCTTGCCGTCGGCGTCGTACAGATTCAGCATCGCGTTGAGCGCGTGGTAATCCGTCTCGCCCGGCAGCGCACCCGGTGCGGCGGAGGTTACAGGCTCTGCAGCTGTGACGGTTGGTGGCACGTCTGGTCCTTCCAGAAGTCGGCAAGACCCGCGCGGACGGCTTCCACGTCGTCCGGGGTTCCCATCAGTTCGAAGCGGTACAGGTACGGAACGCCGCACTTGCGCGACACCACATTGCCCGCGTAGGCGAACTCGGCACCGAAGTTGTTGTTGCCGGCCGCGATGACGCCGCGTAGCAGCGACCGGTTGTGTTCGTTGTTCAGAAACGCGATGACCTGTTTGGGGACATAGCCACCGTCGTTGATGTTCGGGGTGGCGCGCCCACCGCCGTATGTCGGCAGCACCAGCACGTACGGCTCATCGACCTCGATGCGCCCGTGCAGCGGGATCCGGATGGTGGGCAGGCCCAGCTTCTCGACGAAGCGGTGGGTGTTTTCCGACACGCTGGAGAAGTAGACGAGGATGCTCATCGTTCATCTCCTTCCTGCCCGCCGGAATACCCCTTATGCCGTTACCGCGACCGCGCCGGCCAGCGCCTTGATGCGATCCGGCCGGAACCCGGACCAGTGGTCGTTGCCTGCCACCACCACGGGCGCCTGCAGATACCCAAGCGCCATGACGTAGTCGCGGGCCTCGCTATCCAGGCTGATGTCGACCTTCTCGTATGCGATGCCCTGCTTGTCCAGCGCCTTGTAGGTGGCGTTGCACTGCACGCATGCGGGCTTGGTGTACACGGTGACGGTCATCTTCGGTACGGCTCCTCTGCGGACGGACTGGCAACTGGTCAGGTACTGCGTATCGCTTTAATTCAGCGGCCCGCGGGCCCTCAAAATTCCAGGCGTCCGGGGCCGCGCGCCCGGTGGGTCTGGGAACCGACGCCGCCGGACTTCTAGGCTCCGGCCGACCTCCGAACCGTGGGGGTCTGTCGGTGCTCGAAACACTACACCTAGTGCCCGACATTGCGGAGGGATACCAGATGTTCTGAATAACATTTTTGAAATTCCCTGGTCGTAAGCTTTCAGCAATCGACACACCCGCGTGTCGCGCGTCACATTCGAGGGCGTGTCGCTGCGTACTAACAGGTTTATCACCGGACACCGACATGCGATGCGGCGCCAACCGTCACGGTGACGTAACAGCAAAGCCGCCGACGAGTCACGACGGACCGGGGCTGAGCCGATCTCGATTCAGCAACGCGCCTTGGCAGGGGCACAGATCCGTGTGCCGGGTGGCGGGGGTGTGCCGACACCGTGAGCGCTCAGGGCGGCGGGCGGTGCGGTCCCATCTGTCGCGG
This sequence comes from uncultured Actinomycetota bacterium, assembly GCA_963770125.1. GTDB lineage: Bacteria > Actinomycetota > Actinomycetes > Mycobacteriales > Mycobacteriaceae > Mycobacterium. Next base: position 18,895 of record CAVYPI010000002.1, read on the forward strand.
GGCGCTTCAACGGCGCTGGCACCATCGATGACACCGTCCGGGTGAGACCCATGACCAAGTGTTGTCCGCACATGTCCACATGCTGCGACGCGTAGGCGCCCTTGGTCGTGCGTAGTCGACTACCCGACTCTGCCGGATTGCGCTACCTACCCGCCCCGGGCGAGCCGAGAACGGCGATCGCCGCCATCTCTCGCAGCCACTCCTCGGCGCGATCGGCGGACCACCCGTTGTCGTCCATCAGCGTGAAGAACCCCGAGTAACCGAAGTAGAACCACAGCACGTCGGTCGCATCGTCGACGGTCATGTCCGGCTTGAGCGCTCCGAAGTCGGCGAGACGGACCGCGGCCGCACGGAGGCCCGCTCGATAGCGTTTCGTCGCGATTCGCAGGCTCGATGCCGCGTTGCCATCGAGCGGCGCCAGACGATCGGGCCGCGTCGTCGAGGACGATCGTCGTCATTCCACGTCGCCCTCCGCGCTGCGTCAGTCGTCGCATGTGCGTCGGGTCAGCGCAGGCGGACGATCCTGTTGCGCGCGTGCGAACCGACGACGCCGCTGATGACTCGCCCGCACAGCGGTGGTTCGCCGCTACTCCGATGCGACCGCCTGCGCCCGTCCTCGGCATAGCGCCGCTCGCCCGCACAGTGTCGCCTGCGCGTCACGCGACTTCGGCGGCGAGCTTGCCCACGATGTCGCGCAGGTTCGCGGCCACCTCGACGTTCTCGCGGGGGTGCTTACCGTCGAATGCCGTCGTTTGCACCGACAGCTTCAGCTCCTCGACCACCCGCGGCCCGGCGACGCCGAACGACTTGCGGGTCTCGTCGTGCGCCCACACACCGCCGTAGCGGCCGCCGGCGGCGCCGACGACCGCGAGCGGCTTGTCCTTCAGGGCGCTGTTGCCGAACGGTCGGGAGAGCCAATCAATCGCATTCTTCAGGACGCCAGGGATGCTGCCGTTGTACTCGGGGGTGACGACTAACGCCGCGTCCGCCTCGGCGGCCGCCGCACGCAGCGCGACCACCGGCTCGGGAACGTCGTCGTTGTCGATGTCCTCGTTGTAGAAGGGCAACTCCCCCAGCCGATCGAACAGCTGCAAGCTCACCCCTTCTGGCGCCGCCTCGACCGCGAGCTCGGCCAGCTGGCGGTTGATCGACGCGGCGCGCAGGCTTCCCAGCAACACCAACACGTTGATGTCCGACATCATCACGTTTCCCTTCGGTCGTGTGGAGATCCTCGCACGCCGCAACCGGACCGCAGTCCGAATTATTCCGTCTGAACTAAACTGCAGACATGACCGCATCTCCCCCTCTGCGCGTGCGCGAGTTGGCGGTCACGGATCAAGCGCCCCAGGAGCGGGGCGACGCTGCCCGCAACCGCACGTTACTGCTGGACGCTGCGCGTCGCTTGATAGCGGAGCGCGGCCCCGACGCCGTCACCACGGACGACATCGCAGCGGCCGCCGGTGTGGGCAAGGGCACACTGTTCCGCCGCTTCGGCAGCCGGGCCGGGCTGATGATCGTGCTGCTCGACGAGGACGAGAAGGCCGAACAGCAGGCGATGATGTTCGGCCCTCCGCCGCTGGGTCCGGGCGCACCTCCGCTAGAGCGGCTGCTTGCCTACGGCAGTGACCGTCTCGAGTTCGTGCATACGCATCATGCGTTGCTGTCCGACGCCAGTCGCGACCCGCAGATGCGGTTCATTGCCCCGGTGATGTTTCACCACCGGCATATCCGGGTGTTGCTGGAGGGGGCGGGCACTACTGGCGACTTGGATGCTCAGGCGTTCGCCCTGCTCGCCCTGCTCGACGCCGACTACGTCCAGTTCCAGATGACCGAGCGCGACCAGACGCTCGAGCAGCTCGGCGACGCGTGGGAAAGCGTGGCGCGCAAGCTCTGCGCGAAATGACGCCAAGGTGGGTCCTGCACGTCGACCTCGACCAGTTCCAGGCCGCGGTCGAAGTGCGTCGACGACCCGAACTTGCCGGGCTACCAATCATTGTCGGCGGCAACGGTGACCCGAACGAACCGCGCAAGGTGGTCACGTGCGCGTCCTACCCGGCGCGCAAGTTCGGAGTGCACGCAGGCATGCCGCTGCGCACCGCGGCCCGCAAATGCCCCGACGCAACGTTTTTGCCGCTGGATATCGACGCCTACGACGAAGCGTCCGAAGAGGTGATGAACCTGCTGCGCGACCTCGGCTATCCCGTCGAGGTGTGGGGCTGGGACGAGGCCTACGTCGGCGCCGACGTCGACAACCCCATACAGCTGGCCGAGCAGATCCGCGAGGTCATCGGTCAGACGGAGTTGTCGTGTTCCGTCGGCATCAGCGACAACAAACAGCGCGCCAAGGTCGCCACCGGGTTCGGCAAGCCGGCTGGCATCTATCAACTCACCGACGAGAACTGGATGGCGGTGATGGGCGATCTCGAGGTCGACGCCTTGTGGGGCGTCGGCCCGAAGACCGCGAAAAAGCTTGCGGGCATGGGCATTACCACCGTCGCCGACCTCGCCGCCACCGATGCCACCGTGCTCACGTCGACGTTTGGCCCGACGACCGGGCTGTGGATTCTTCTGCTGGCCAAGGGCGGCGGCGACAGCAACGTCAGCGCCGAACCGTGGGTACCGCGCTCGCGCAGCCACGTCATCACCTTCGCGAAGGACCTGACTGACCGCACCGAAATCGACTCCGCTGTAGTCGAACTCGCGCAGCAGACACTCGCCGAGATCGTAGCCCAAGGTCGCGTCGTCAGCCGGGTCGCGGTCACCGTGCGCACCAACACGTTCTACACCAGGACCAAGATCCGCAAGCTCCCCGCGCCGAGCACCGATGCTGACGTGATCAACGAAACCGCATTGGACCTACTCGGCCTCTTCGAACTCGACCGGCCCATCCGCCTCCTCGGCGTTCGGCTGGAGCTCAAACCCCCGGAAGGCGGGTACTGAGGCTCCCATGCTGCACACGGTCGCCATCCGCGGTTACCGCTCGCTGCGCGAAATCGTTCTGGCGTTCGCGCGCCTCACCGTCGTCACCGGCGCCAACGGCACCGGCAAGTCGTCGCTGTATCGGGCGTTGCGCCTGCTGGCCGACTGCGGGCGCGGCGAGGTGATCGGCTCGCTGGCGCGCGAGGGTCGACTGGACTCGGTGCTGTGGCCGGCCCGGAGCAACTCGGGGCGCGCGCCGAACCGGACGGGTCGAGGGCACCACCCGAACCGGGCGGGCCGCACTCGAACTCGGTTTCGCCTCAGATGATTTCGGCTATCTGTTCGACCTCGGGCTGCCGCAGATGGCGGGGCACAATTCGTTGTTCGCGCTCGACCCGGAGATCAAACGAGAGGCGGTGTTCGTGGGATTGGGGCAAGCGCTAGCCGCGTTGCGGGGGCCGCAGCACGCGGGTGAAGAACACGTTGACTCGTCGCATCGCAACGCTGTACGGCCACCACGCGGTTCGCTTGAACAGGTACAGCGCCCGAATGTCGGGCGAGGTGTAGATCAGAAAACGGTTCTTCCGCATCCCGCCGAGAATCCGGTCGGCGACGTGTTCGGGTGACACCGCGTGCCCGCTGAAGCGATTCGTCCACTTCTGCACGCGCGGATCGTCGCGGTCCACGCCGACGATCTGAACCGTTTGCACCAAAGGCGTTTTCACCGCGCCCGGCACCACCACCGAGACGCCAATGCGGTGACGGGCCAGATCGAATCGCAGCACCTCGGACAGTCCGCGCAGTCCGTATTTGCTTGCGCTGTAAGCGGCATGCCACGGCAATGCCACCAGCCCCGCGGCCGACGACACGTTGACCAGATGACCGCCGTGGCCCGCCGCCATCATCGGCGGCAGGAACGTCTCGATCACGTGAATCGGGCCCATCAGGTTGATGTCGATCATCGACTTCCAATGCTGATGCGTGAGTTGGTCGACGGTGCCCCACGCCGACACGCCCGCGATGTTCATCACCACATCCATTGCCGGGTGGCGGGTATGGATGTCCGCCGCGAACGCGGCAACCTCGTCGTAGTCGGAGATATCAAGAGCGCGGTGGGCCCGGACAACCCCGCCCAGCGCGCCTGCGTCGGCGACGGTTTTCTCCAAGCCCTCAGCGTCGCGGTCGGTGAGGTACAGCTCGGCACCGTCGGCGGCCAGCTTCAGCGCGGTCGCACGGCCGATCCCGCCGGCGGCCCCGGTGATGAAACAACGTTTGCCCGAAAAGCCGCTCTCGTGCGCCATGGCGGTGAGGATACCGTCGCGGCTACTCGCCGCCCCACAGGCCGTTCAGCCACAGCCGCTCGACGATTTCGACGGCGCGCGCGGGATCCTCGCCGCGCCCGACGAAGGTGCTGTCGTGCGTGAGTGTCATGGTGGTCACCGCCGTCAACGTCCGCACCAGGGCCGGCAGATCGTCGGAGATCGGGCGCGCATCGGCGTCCTGTTCGACGAGCGTGACGATCTTGTCCATAACGCTGTCGTAGAAGTCGTCCATGATCTCCCGGATCTGTGCGTCGGTATTTCGGGCCACCGCGCACGCCGTCAGCACCGGGTCGTCGTTGGCGTACACCGCCGCGGCGCTGCCGACCATCCGCTTCGCGAACGCCTCGGGCGTCTCGCCCGGCTCACGCGGGGCGAAGTCGTGGGTCAGCTGGTCGAGCAGCTCACTCGCCTCGGCGAGGATCACCGCGAGCACCGCGTACTTGGAGTCGAAGTAGAAGTAGAAACCGGACCGGGCGACACCGGCCCGCTCGCTGATGGTGCTGACGGACAGATCGGCGAACGACCGCTCCTGGAGCAGCTCACGGACCGCGGTCACGATGGCCTCGCGTTGCCGGTCGCCACGGCTGCGGCGGATCTGCTGTGGTGCGGGTTGAGCCGTCATGGCCCTAGACCTTCGCATCGCGAAGAGCCAGAACAAAACTTGACATGCGTCAAGTCTGCCATTCAGGATGAGGATAGGAGTGACAACGGCCACAGTCTTTTGCTCAGGAGCATTGCATGGCGACGATCAGCACCAGCGATTACCTGCTCGACCGGGTGAAGCGGCGGATCACCACGTCGCCCTTCCTCACCCTGCCCGGGATGGGTCGCCTCGAGAGGCGACTCCTGGCCCACGACTGGCCCCAGCACGCCTGGGCCGAGCCCCCAGCGGGCAGCGACCTCAAGCCCGTGATGGGAGATAACGGGCTGCCGATCCTCGGCCACATGATCGAGATATTCCGCGGCGGCCCTGACTTCTGGTTGCATCTGTACCGCACCCGCGGGCCGGTCTCGCTGCTCGATTCGCCGATCCTTCCGACGGTGGTGGCACTGGGTCCCGACGCGATTCAGGTGCTCTACTCCAACCGGAACAAAGACTTTTCGCAACAAGGTTGGGCCCCTGCGATCGAGGCCTTCTTCAAGCGTGGACTAATGCTGCTTGACTTCGACGAGCACATGTACCACCGGCGGATCATGCAGGAGGCGTTCGTCCGCAGCCGGCTGGCCGGCTACACCGAGCACGTCGACAAGGTCGTCTCGCAGGTGATCGCCAACGACTGGGTGGCCAACGACTCACACTTCCTGCTCTATCCGGCGATGAAGGAGCTCACCCTCGACATCGCCTCGATGGTGTTCATGGGACACGAGCCGGGCACTGATCGCGAACTGGTGACCAAGGTGAACAGGGCGTTCACCATCACCACACGCGCGGGCAACGCCATCATCCGCACCAGCGTGCCGCCGTTCACGTGGTGGCGCGGACTGAAGGCCCGGGAATACCTGGAGAACTACTTCGAGGCGCGCGTGAAGGAGCGCCGCGGCAAGGACGGCTCAGACCTGCTGACTGTGCTGTGCCAGTCCGAGGACGAGGACGGCAACAAGTTCTCCGACGAGGACATCGTCAACCACATGATCTTCCTGATGATGGCCGCCCACGACACCTCGACCTCCACCGCGACGACCATGTCGTACTACCTGGCCGCCAATCCCGAATGGCAGGACCGCTGCCGCGACGAGTCCGACCGGCTCGGCGACGGCCCGCTCGACATCGAGGCGCTGGAAAAACTGGAAGCGCTCGACCTGGTGATGAACGAGTCGATCCGCTTGGTATCGCCCGTGCAGTGGGCGATGCGCCAAACTGTGCGCGACACCGAACTGCTCGGCTATTACCTGCCCAAGGGCACGAACGTCATCGGGTACCCCGGCATGAATCACCGGCTGGCGGAGATTTACCCCGATCCATACAAGTTCGACCCCGAGCGCTTCGCCGAGCCTCGTAACGAGCACAAGAAGCACCGCTACGGGTTCAGCCCGTTCGGTGGCGGTGCGCACAAGTGCATCGGCATGGTGTTCGGGCAGCTCGAAGTCAAGACGATCATGCACCGGCTGTTGCGTCGGTACCGACTCGAACTGCCCCGGCCCGGTTACGCGCCCCGCTACGACTACGGCGGCATGCCGGTCCCGATGGACGGCATGCCGATCGTGCTGCGGCCGCTGCGCTAACACGCTTGCGCCGAAATGGAATTCCCGGTTGCTAATTGCGCGTCTTGACGACCGGGAATTCCATTTCGGCGCTCAGGCCTCCGTAAGAAGCCGGTTCGCACATGCGATGACCGCGCGCAACGCGGACTGCGTCGGGTCGTCGGACCAGCCCATCGCCCACTGGGACCGGGCGCCGTCGGAACCGCGGACGAACGTAGCGGTGTACTCGCCGGCCGGAATTTGGTGAAACGCCGTCATCTCGACCGCGACACCACGGTCATACAGCATCGCGGTCAGGGCCGCGACGGGTCCGCACGCGGCGGCCGACGATGTACTGATGCGATCGCCGACGGCCAGGGTGGCCTGGTAGTTGCGGGCCTGCGGGCCCAAACGGGTCGACGGACGCTCGGCGTCGGTGCACTGCCAGTTACCGAGCCGCAGCGGTCCAGAGCTGGACGCATATTCGTCGTGGAACGCTTCGAAAGACATCGTGTCGGCCTCCTCGCGCAGACCGCGGGGCATCGGGGCGTTGATGTGGGCCGCAAATCGCAGCGGCGCTGCGCTGGTAGCGGATGTGTTTCTCATGTGCCGGTCTTCTCAGGTCAGAGGAAGTGACCGACGTACTAGCTTCGACCCACAGCGAGGGGTCGGTCAGGATCAGACCCCGCTGCGGGTTGCTACTACGAGTCGCCTCGGCACGAACGCGATGCTAGGCGCTCCACCGCGCGGTGCGCAAACCTATTCCGCTTCGCAATTCGGATCAGCGGCTGACCAGGCGTTCGCCCATTGGCTGTCTTTGCGACTCGACGAGTGGCAGTGTGCATCTACCCCAAGCGGGGGTTCCTGCGAAGCAGGGGACCGCCAATTGAAGACTCGGACGCGTCGATGAGGCGCACCTGCGCGATCCCGGTGGGCGAACGCGTTGGTTCGTTCCAGTACTTGCGCGCCGAGGATCGATGGGAGTGGTCGGACGCCGTCGCGCAAATGCATGGTTACGCGCCAGGGCAGGTGCAGCCCACGACCGCAATGGTGATGTCGCACAAGCATCCCGACGACGCCGCGGCCGTTGCGCAGCTCATCGAGGCGATGACCGGGAAGGGCAAGCCGTTTTCCAGCCGTCACCGCATCATCGACACGCAAGAGTCCAACACGAAGCTGCGAAAGCTGGCATCTCAGGTCGTCGACGACTTCACCGTCGAGTTGCAGGTGCCGCCCGAAATCCGCAAGCGCGCCGACCACTTACTGCTGACCGCGCACCACCGCGTGCGCACACCACTGCCCCCGCCGGGCTCCCACAGCAACGCCTGCTAACCGGTAAGCGCCAAACGGGAGTCCACACTCAGAGGTCTGGTGGCATTATCATTGGGCCATGACGTCAGACACAGCACCGTCGCGCCCGGCGACCGACGACCTGTTCAGTCGCGTGCACCCCGGTCGGGCTTCGGAGATGATCGTCGACCAGATACGACTGCTGATCCGCGACGGCTCGCTCAAACCGGGTGACCGCCTGCCCGCGGAACGGGAACTGGGTGAGAAGTTCGGCGTCAGCCGGGTGACCGTCCGCGAGGCGTTACGCGGACTCGAGGCCAATGGCATGGTCGCCATCAAGGTCGGCGCTCGCGGCGGCGCTTTCGTCACCGCGCCAACGAGCGCACGCCTCAGCGAGGGCATCATCGACCTTTTGGCGCTCTCGGAGTTGACCGACAAGGAGGTCACCGAGGCGCGACAGGTTCTCGAGCTCGGCATCATCCCGATTGTGTGCGAGCGGGCCACCGAGCAAGACATCGCCGACCTGCTCGAGATCTGCGACCGCGGCGACGAAGCCCTTGCGAAGGGTTCGTATCCGATGGCATTGTCGGCCGAGTTCCACACGCGAGTTGCCCGCGCCAGCCACAACGCCGCGATCGTCATGCTGGCCGAATCGTTTCACGGCCCGACGCTGCGATCGCTTCAACACGTGAAGGCCGACCATCCCGAGATGGGCATCCGCGGTAACCGCGAGCACCGCCAGTTCGTCGCCGCGATCAAGAAGCGCGATGTCGAAAAGGCCATCGCCGTGATGCGGACCCACATCGGCCGCACGGCGCGGCACGTCTCAAAGGATCAGTGACTCAAGGAATTCGATTACGCGGGCCGGCGCGGTGTCGGCGGTCTGCTCCGCGACCGGCATGTCCCAGTATTGCGACGCGGGCAGACATTCCTGGAGGTAGCGCGCCGCCGACGTCGCATGGGAGCTGTCTTCCCCCGGCACGATGAGCGCCGGAATGTCCAGTGCCAACAGGTCTTCGGGTTCCGCACCCGGCACGGTGTCGCGGTCGAACAGCAGCCTGCTCATGCCTGCGACGATCGTCTGGTACCGGCCTACGTCCAGCTTGACGTAGCGCACAGCGAAGTCGGGGTCGCTGCGCAGCACCGACACCCACGGGCCCACCCGCCCGTCGTCGGAGAACCCTGCCTCCGTCGCGCGCGCCAACGCGGCCACGCCGGCCAGCCCGTGCTCGGCGACGTAGGCCAGATGAGCGGCGAACCGTGCGTGCTGTTTGCGCCGATACTTCGGACCGCCCGCTGGCGAATACAGCACCATGCCTTCCACCCGCTCGCGGTGGGTCGTCGCCAAAAGCGTTGCGATCGAACAGCCGACGCACGCCCCCATGACATGGACCCGCCCGTAGTCCAGATGGTCGAGCAGCCCGACACCCTGGTTCACGTAGTCCGTCCAGCGCACCCGCTCCACCCGACCGCCCGAGCGGCCGGATTCGCGTTTGTCAAAGATGATGCAGGTGAACCGTTCCCGCAGCCGCGCCAGCATGCGGGTGCGCTGATACAGGCCGTGCGTTTCCCAGCCGTCCAGAGTGGCGTTGAAACCGCCCGGCGAGAACATCAGCAGTGGGGGACCCGACCCCGCGACCTCATAACCGGTGACGATGCCGTCCACCACCGCCGTGGACACACTCACCGCCGAAGTCCGCCCGCGATCTGGCGCGATGCCCGCACGTCGTCGGCGTAGGCGACGATCGCGTCATGCGCGATCTGCGCGACGTTGGCGTAGGTGTCCGGTGGCGAGTCCAGCGCATCGGCGCTGTAGCCGATCGCCGCGGTGACCATCCGCATCCGGCCGTCCAGCCAGGGCCCACCGCCGAAGCCACCGACCACGGGGACCGACACCGCTTGGGCAACGGCAGCGCCGACGGTGCGCCCGGAGTTGGTGAAATTGAGCAGCACGGCGCCCGCATCCTCGAGACGCTTTGCCTCTCCGACGATTTCATCGAGCATCTCATCGGGGATGACATCCCCTGGCTTCGGTGTCGCGCTGTAGGTGACGCCGTATTTCAGCGACGTCTGCGGCGTGATGCCGAACTGCGCGAATACCGGGATGCCTGCCCGTGTCACCGCGGTCACCGCATCCAGGTGCTCCGATGCCCCGTCCAGTTTGACCATGTCGATACCGGCTTCTTTGACGAACCGGATCGCGGCCCGCACAGCGCTTTTCGGTCCCTCTTGGACAGGCCCGAACGGAAAGTCACAGCTCACCAGCGCACGGTTGACACCGCGGCGCACCGCCTGGCAGACGACCATCATCTGGTCGACGGTGACCTCGAGCGGGTTGGGCTGGCCCCATAGATTGATGCCGACGGTGTCGCCCACCGAGACCAGGTCGACGCCGGCACGGTCGACGATCCGCGCCATCTGGTAATCCCAGGCGACGACGCCGACGATCTTGCGCCCGTCGCGCTTCATCGCCTGTAGATCGCTCAGCTGCACCTTGTCAGTCACGTCGCCTCCTTTAGGCCCGCAGCGCGGTCAGCACGTCGATGACGTCGCGCTCGTCGCCGCTCACCATCAGCACCCGCGCATGCGGCCGAACCGACGCCACGGTGGCGCCGACCAATGACCGTTCGCCGATCACTAGGCCTGCGGTCATGATTCCGCGTACGGTGCACGCCGCACCGATGACGGTGGCCGCCGCCGCGTCACTTTCGGTGGTGGCGACCATGATCACCACGTCGGCTTCCTCGAGTTCGGCAAGTAGACTCGATACCGCGCCATCGGCGTCGCGAAGCGTCACCGACTCCGAGCCGCCGTCACCGACGTCGCCGACGGGCTCGGCCAGCGAGAAGAATCGGGCGTGGCCCCACGGCTGGTGTGAGATTCGTTCGATGATCGCGTCCGCACCCGTGTCGAGCCCGATGATGCGCGCGCCCCTGCGCCCGCGGATCGGACGATCGATGCGGTAGCGCATCTCGGCGGCTGTCGTCGCCCGCGCGCAACTGCTGCCGAGGATCGGCCGCACGCTCATACCGACGACTGCCGAACGCCCTCGCGCACCGACAGGTCTTCGCGACAGGCCTCAACGAACGACGCGTCCCGCGGCAGAACCACCGCCGCGGAGCGCACCCGGTGATGTACGGGATCGACGCCGGCAGGCGTGATTCCCTTGTCCCGCAACGCTTCGACAGCTTTCTTCAGCTTCTGCCGGGCCTTGATGATTCCCGTGTCGGCCGAAACGAGCATCTCCTTGGTGCGATCGACGATCGGGCCCATGCTCTCCTGCAGGGATGCGTCCTGCATCGCGATGCCCTTCACACCCGAGTAGGTATCGCGGCGCTTCTGGGCCTCGCGGTCGATCAGATAGTCGTTGTCCTTGTTGGCCGCCGGCCTGTATGTGCCGGGGATGTTCTCGCTGTGCACGCCGTGACCATCCCTCATCGCTTGCACCTCGGCGGCGGTCAGCGGGCGCACGGGGTGGTAGTCGAACGAGTACGCCCAGCAGTTCTCGTCGTCGATCGGGATCCAGAAGTGGCCGTGCACAGGATGATCCCCGCGGGGTGGCACCATGGTGAAACACGGCATCACCCATGGCGTGATGCGCCAGTAGTACGTGTCGTCCTCGGCGTTGCGCCGCGCGCCCACGAACAGCCCGCCGTCGGAATCGGCCACCTCGAAGTACGGCTTGAGGTCGCCCATGTTGTACTCATTGCCCTTGGTGCCCTTGAACAATGGGTCGCTCTTCAGCCCGCCCGAGTGCAGGAACGACACATGGCTGGAGTCGATACCGCCCTCAAATGCCTGCAGCCAGTTGCATTCCTGCCAGCGCTTGGAGGTGTACGTCTGCTCGGGCGGGACGAGGGCGAATTCGAATTCCGGAAACGGCGGCTGCTTGTCCGGATCGCCCATGTACGCCCAGAGCACGTCGCCGATCTTGACCAGCGGGTACGACGTCAGCTTCACATGGGCGCAGAAGTTGCTGTTCTCAGGTTCCGACGGGATCTCGATGGCCTGGCCGGTGACGTCGTATTTCCAGCCGTGATACGGGCAGCGCAGCCCCGATCCCTCGTTGCGGCCGAACCAGAGCGACGCGCCGCGGTGGGCGCAGAACTCGTCGATCAGCCCGTAGCGGCCGTCGCTGTCGCGGAACGCAACCATCCGTTCGCTCAGCAGTTTGACCCGGACCGGTGGGCAGTCGTTCTCGGGGAGCTCTTCGGCGAGCATCGCCGGAATCCAGTACTGCCGGAAGAGCTCGCCCATCGGCGTGCCCGGACCAGTACGGGTCAATAGCTCGTTGATTTCTGCCCTAAGCACTGTCCACCCTCTCAGCTGTCTCGCATCACCCGCGTGCGGCGAGCCTTCACTACAATGCACCAATTGTAATACCATTGGTACTTAAGGCCAACCCCAACGGTACAGGTTTCATACGGAAAGGCGGCCACATGATCGGAATCATCGGTGTCGGGGATATGGGACTGCCCATGTCCGGCCACCTGGTCGCCCGTGGCTTCGACGTCGTCGCCTACGACGTCGACCAGGAGAAACTCGCGGCCGCGGCGGCGGGTGGCGCCAAGCCGGTGTCTGGGTTGTCCGAAATGGTCCAGAACGCCGATATTTTCCTGGCGTGTCTGCGCACCGACGATCAGATGGAGGACGTCGCCGAGGAATTGGCGGCGTACGGAAAACCCAAACAGCTCATCGTGGTGGCCGGCACGCACAGCCTCGATTTCATGCGCCGACTGGCCGGCATCGTCGAACGCAAGGGATTGCGGCTCATCGATGCGCCCGTCGTCTTCGGCGCATTGGGTGCTCGAGAGGGAAACCTGCTCTCGCTATGCGGCGGTGACGCAGCCGATGTCGAACGCGCGCGACCGGTGATGCTCAGCTACAGCCGCGGCGTCGAGCACGTCGGTCCGCTTGGCGCCGGCCAGCTGGCTAAGACGTGCAACAACCTGCTGCACTGGATTCACTGTGTCGCGAACTTCGAAACGCTGGCCATCGCCAAGCGCTACGGGGTGGACGCACAACGGATGCGCGAGGTCCTGCTGAAGTGCCCCGGCGACAACGGCACCCTGCGCCGGTGGGACTCCACCCGCTTCACCTGGCAGGAGAAGGACATGGACTTCGTCGTCGAGCTGGCCCAGAACGGCGGGCTGGTCCTGCCGTTGTCCGGGCAGGTCGATCAACTCATCAAGACGATGACCGCCGCCGACGTGGCGGCCTTGCTGTACGGGCCGGAATGCACCTACCTCGGGCGTCGGGTCGCGCCGTTGGCCAGGGCCGACGGCGGGCTGTAACCGGTTGCGCTACAACGATAATCCGGCGAGCTGCCAGACGTCCGGCGTAGTGCCGCCAGCGCGATAGGTCGTTGAACGACGACCCCAGATCCGGCAATTCCCGCCTGTCGTCGTCGGGCAGAACCTGCGGGCGACCGCCAAGCAGCGCCACCTCGGTCGAGATCCGCGACAGCTCGGCCAGGTCCAGGGCTCGCAATGTCGCCTGTTCGACCGACTCCCCTGTCGTCACGATTCCGTGCCCGCGCAGGATGCAGGCCGCGGAGTCTCCGATGGCCGCCGCGACCGCCCGACCCAGCTCCGGCGTGCGGACCAGAACCGACCTCGGGTACACGGGCACACCCTCGTTCGCGAGGCGCGACGCGGGAATGTTGTAGGCGCCGAACACCTGTCGCAGCTGGACCACCGGCCAGGTCGGCGATCATCACGTCACGCGGATGGGCGTGCACGACGGCCTGCACATCGGGGCGGGCCCGGAACAGCTCGGTGTGGATGTGGAATTCGTTGGGTATCGCGTAACCACCGTCGAGGTCTCCGCGCCCGTCGAGGTCCACGACGCGGATGTCGTCGGCGACAGTGAACAGCAGTCCACGATCCTCGGGACCGCGGCAGCGCAGCAGGATCCGGTCGGCGTCCAGCCGAACGCTGACGTGACCGAGGACGTCGGCAGCCAGGCCCTGCTGGGCCAGGATCCGGCACGCGGTCGCGACGGTCGTGTGCAGGTCGCTCATGCCATCGCGACGGCCGGATTCTGGGCGGCCGCGAACACCAACGATTTGATGGTGACCGGCACCGTGTTCGACGGATGGCGGATCCGGCCGAGGTCGACGAAGTCGAAGTCGCGCAGGTCGATTCCGTCGAGGATGAGCAGATCGTTGGCAACCGCCAGCTCGTTGCGCAGGATGGTGCCGAGCGTGAGCGCGATATCGCCGTCGATCATCAAGTACACCGGCCGTCCATCGGCTATACGTCGCCGCAGTCCTCCGGTGACGCCGTCGGCGAAGGCACGCAACCGCCGATAGCTGGGCGATCCGCTCCACCGCAGCGCCAACGCAACGTCGGCCGCGGTGTCGTGCAGCCCGAACACCGACAGATGCTGCTCGATCGCCGATGCCACCGCCTCGCGGTTCAACCACCTCGCCGAGAAGGTAATCGGGCCTGGCCACCTGAAGATTGCGGCGCGGCAGCGTGGTCTCCGGAGTCGGGATGAAGCTGGTGATCCCGCTGAGCTGAACGGTGTATTCGGATGCGCCGAGCACCGTCGCGCGGATCCGTTCCGCCGCGGGCAACAACGGCGCGGGCAATTCGTCGACGCGGTCGACGAGCGCCAGCCCGAGCCGACGGCCCAGGTCGCCGAAATCTCTTGTCTCGGTGCCGTATACGTACTCGGCAACACCACCGGAGAAGATCACGCCGTCCACGCCCTGCACCTCGATCGGCTTCGGTGAGGAACAGCGGGTTCGGCTGCGGGTTCGCCACGCACGGCCGCGATGACCAGATCGGCCATGGCGGATGCGATCTCGTCGAGATCAGTCGACCCGACACGGCTACCGAGATCGAGATCGAGGCCGACGGCGGCGGCGTGCATGCGACCGCCGGGTTCGATGCGCGTCACGGTGTCACCGTCCACGGCGATCAGTCGCCCACCGACGTGCAGCGCGGCGGTGGCAAGCACCCGGCCGCGGTCGATGAGTGCGAGTTTCGTTGTCCCGCCGCCGATATCGACGTTGAGGATGCGCTGACCCGCCTCGTGCGACGCCAGCACCGCACCGGAGCCGTACGCCGCGAGCATGGCCTCCATGTGGTGTCCGGCAGTCGCGCACACCAGGTCACCGGCCCGCTCGGCGACGACGGAGGCGATCCGCTCGGCGTTGCGGCGCCGCAGCGCCTCGCCGGTGAGGATCACCACGCCGGTGTCCACGTCCTCCGGCTCTCGTCGGGCATCGGCGTACGCCACGTCGAGCATCCGGCCCAGCACGACCGCGTCGATCTGCAGATCGTCGGTGTACGGGGTCAGCATGCACATCGGATTCGAACAGTGTTTCCCGGGCCACCACGACGTATCTACTGGTCAGATCCTCACCGCGCCTGCGCAAGAACAGGCGCGAGAACGCCACCTGAGTTCCCGAGCTGCCGATGTCGATGCCGACACTGTGCAGCGTGACGTTGTCCTGCTGCCAGATCGGATTGTCCGCGAGGGGCAGGTCGGGCTCGTCGTGTTCGTGATCCGGGTCGTAGGTCATGCCGGTGACGCCACCGGTACCGGCTTCACCCGGCTTCGGCGGCAGGTCCGCCAGTTCGGCGACGTAGGCCTCGTCCATCTTCGGCAGCAACCCGTTCTCCGCGAGCGCCTTGGCGAAGGTCTCCCGGACAATCGGCGATTCGTCGGCGTAGTCGATCTGGTCGCCACCGATGCGCTGGCTGATCCAGGCCTTGGGAACACCCTGGGCATTGCGCACCGACACCACCTCGTGCTTGAAGGCCAGGTATCGCGCTGGCGATGCGCCGGTGTTGAAGTGCTGGTGGAACCACATGTTCGGCGGCACGATCAGCGTTCCGGCTTGCCAGTCGTAGCGACGAGGCTCCTCGCCCTCCGGCCACATCAGGGAGAAACCCTCACCGGTGAGGATGATCACGTGGGCGCCGGGTCCGTGTCGGTGACCCTTCTTGTAGGTGGCCGTGCCGAACTGCGAAATGTGGCTGTTCATCGACCCCTTCGCCATCGAGAAGCGAATGTGCCCACCGCCGGCACCACGTTCTTTCGCCGAAATCAGCGGCAGATCAACGGTGTTGGCGACAAAGTTCGTCTTCAGCAGCAACCCGTCCTGCTCGTCCTTCGGGGCGAAGTAGTCCGGCTCACCGGTGAACCGTCCGACGAAATCGTGAGAGGTGTTGAACACGAATTCGGCCTCGTCGTAGAGGTTGATCACCGGAGGCAGGTTCGTCGAAGAGACGAACCGTGCCGCCACCGTGCCAGAGCCGTTGAAGTGCTGATGCCAGGTGTTCAGCGGAATCGCGAACATGGCGCCGGGTCCCCACTCGAAGGTGACCTTCTGGCCGGCGTCGTTCCACACCGAGGTGGCCCCGTGGCCGGACAGCACCAGGATCATCTCCTCGAACAGCTGCCGCTGCGGCGCGAGCTCGCCGCCCGCCGGGATCTCGCACACGTAGCAGTCGTTGGAGGTTCTGGAGGCTTCGTGGTTGATGAACACCCCACGGCCGCCGCGACGTGCCCATGGCTTCAGCTCGACGGTGTTGAGGTCGGGAACGTAGTGGGCGCTGATGATGTCGAGGCCCTCACCGCGGACCCACCGCACGTACGGCGAGTCCTTTTCGGTGGCGAACTTCTTCGCCAGATCGTCGGAAACGATTGCATCCTTAGCCACGAGCATCCTCCATCACACGATTTGATCTAATGGTATTACCAATCATTGCTGTGTCAAGCTCAGGTCGGCACGGCCGCGTCCTCCTCTTGCGCCACTCCCTGGTAGGCGCGGACCGGATTCGGCCGGAACATGAAGCAACCCGCGTAGAGCGTCGCAAGCGCGCCGCCGAGGGTCAAAGCGGTCACGGGGCCGAGCGCACCGGCCACCGCCCCAATGATCGTGTCACCCAGCGCGGGACCGCCACGCGACGACATCTGGTAGATCGCCGACACTCGACCACGTAGCTCGTCCGGCGTCTCGAGCTGCACGGCGGCATGGCGGATCGTCGTGGCCATCGCGTCGAATGCCCCGATCAACAGCCCGGCGGCCACGGCGATCACGAAGATGTGCGCCTGCGCCAAACCAATATTCGACAAGCCGTAGAGCACGGTCGACACCAGGAGCACCCGGCCGAGGCGCCGCGTCCGGTCGACTACCCGGAACACCGTGTAGGTAGCCAGCAGCGCCCCCGCCGATGGCGCGGCGGACAGCACGCCATAGCCCTGCGGGCCCACATGGAAGACAGTCGCGCACAGGGCAGGCAGCACGACGCGGTAGGCGCCGAACAGCGTCGCCGACAGGTCAAGCGACATCAACATCCAGATGATCTCGCGGCCCTTGACGAATCGCGCACCCTCGGCGAGCTGACGCCATACCGACGTATGCGACCCCGCCCCCTCGAGCTTCGCCACCCGCAGCACCTGCAGGATGACAACCAGTACCGCATATGTCCCCGCGTCGACCGCATACATCAGGCCCGGGCCGGCGATGCCGATGAAGACGCCCGCCAATGCGGGGCCCAGCAGCACCGCGATCTCCCGCGACGGGTTGAGCAACGCGAACGCCTGAGGCAGCTGCGCGCGGGGCACCAGCGCGGGGATCAGCGCCTGCCTGGCCGGCTGGTCGAAAGTCGCTGCCGCCGTGGTCAATACGACCGACACCAGCACCTGCCAGGCCGCGATACGACCGGTCAGCGTCAGCACCGCAAGCATGGCGGCCACCACCATCGCCACCGCCTGCGACCACTGCAGCAGCCTGCGCCGGTCCCAGCGGTCGGCAAAGACACCGCCGAGCGGACTCAACACCAGCAGTGCAACGGCCTGTCCGGCCCCGACCAGGCCGGTCTGGGTGACCGAACCGGTCAGCTGGTAGACGTGATAGAGGTTCGCCGCGACCGTTCCCCGCGTGCCGATCTGCGAGAAGACGACACCCGCCCAATAGAGATTGAAATCGCGGTTTCTCAGTACTGCTGCAACACGCATGCCCGCGATCAGTCGACCGGGACGAGCGACAGCTTGCCGGGCTGCATGTCCAGGTACACGGATGTTCCTGGCGCGTGCGAGATGTGCGGCAGGCAGCGGGCCCGAATTTCGTGCTTGCCGACGGCCACCACGTGGTCGACGGCGTCACCGAGAAACGCGCGCGTGGTGACGTTGCCCTCCCACACGTTCTCCGCTGCGGTCGGATGTTCAGTGGTCAGCATGACCGACTCCGGCCGAATCGACACCACGACCTCGGTGCCGGTTGCGACGTGCGCGGCCGAGTCGAGTGTCAGGCGGCCGTCGCGCGTCTCCACCACATGCCGGTCACCGTCACGCGACGCGACCGTGCCGTCGATGAAGTTCGAGGTACCGATGAACTCCGCGACGAACTTGCTCTGCGGGTTCTCGTAGATCGTCCGGGGCTTACCCAGTTGGACCACTTCGCCGGCACGCATCACAGCGATACTGGACGAGAGCGACAACGCCTCGATCTGATCGTGCGTCACGTATATCGAGGTGATGCCCAGTTCCCGTTGCAGGCGTTTGAGCTCGAATCGAAGCGATTCGCGGAGTTTGGCGTCCAGATTGGACAGCGGCTCGTCCAGCAGCAGCAGCGACGGCTCGATCACGATCGCTCGTGCCAGCGCCAGCCGTTGCTGCTGCCCACCCGAGAGCTTGGTCGCGTGGCGGTCGGCGTACTGCAGTAGCTCCATCGTCTCCAGGACGCGCTCCACGCGTTCTGTGATCTCGCGCTTGGGGGGACGATGACGACGCGGTCGTACCCGAAGCGGGAAGGCGACGTTCTCGAACACGCTCATGTGCGGCCAGATCGCGTACGACTGGAAGACCATTCCCAGTCCGCGCTTGTTGGCGGGCACATTGACCCGCTTCTGCGCACCGGCGCCTGCAGCGAACAACACGTTGCCGCCCACCGAGACGACGCCCGCATCCGGCTGCTCGAGGCCCGCGATCGAGCGCAGCGTCGTCGACTTGCCGCATCCCGACGGACCCAACAGGGTGAACAGTTCGCCCGGCTTGACGGTGAAGCTGACATCGTTCACAGCGAATACCCGCGCCGGCGCGTCACCGTTGGTGGCGGATTGATCGCGGCGTGAGCGCCGTTTCAATCGCTCACCGTCGAAGGTCTTCACCAGATTCTTGACTTCAAGCACGTCGGTAGTTCCTTTCCAACCAGATCAATCCTGCTTGAGGCCGACCTTGGCCCCCAGCTTGTAAGCGACAGTGACCAGTACGACGAGCGTCAGCACCATGACGACACCAAGCGCGGAAAGCACGGTGAACTGTCCGTTCTCGAATTGCTCGAAGATGAGGATGGACAGCACTTCGTTTCCGGGGCTGTACAACAGAATCGAACTCGACAGCTCTCGGAACGATACGACGAGGATGTAGATCCAGCCGGCGATCAGACCGGGCATAAGCAGCGGCAGCAACACCCGGCGGAACGTCTGCCACCAGCTCGCACCGTTCACCAGTGCCGACTCCTCGAGTTCGTTGGAGATCTGTTGCATCGAGGTCACCGAATAGCGCATTCCGTACGGCAGATACCGGGTGCAGTACGAGATGAGCAGGATGAACAGAGTGCCGTAGATCGGGATCGGGCTACGCAGGTAGACGAAACTCAGTGCCAGGCCCATGACCAGACCGGGGACCACCAGCGGCAGAAACGCCAACCCGTCCAACACTTTTCGGCCCGGTATGTGCGATCGCACGACGATCCACGCCGCAACCGCCATGAACGCCATCACCAGGGTCGCCGACGAAAGGCCGAGGATCAACGAGTTCTTCAGAGCGGTGAGGACACCGGAAGCATGCGCCAACTGCCGGTAGTTGTCCAAGGTGATGCTGGACAGGGTGTCCTTTGACGGCGGCGCGTAGAACTTCAACAGCGAGGTGTACAGCAGCACCAACAGTGGTGCGACCACCGTCAACAGGAAGTACAGCACGATCACGACGCCGGCGACCGGGCGCCACTTTCCGAGTTCCATTGGCCGGGGGCGGAATCCCTTTCCCGTGACGGTCTGGTAGTTCTTGCTGGCCCGGCCGGCGAAGTTGGATATCACCACGCCGGCAATCGCGATGACCAGAAGGCCGACGGCCAGGGCGCCTGCGGCGGACAAGTCGGGCGGGTAATCGCGAAGGACGAAATAGATCCGGCTGGTGAACACGTAGATCCCGTTCTGCAGGCCCAGAAGTGCAGGCACCTCAAAGCTTTCCAGGCTGCGCACGACCATGATCAGGATCGCGGCGACGATCGCGGGACGGGCCAACGGCAGCGTGATCGTGCGGAACACGGTCCAGCGGCCGGCCCCCGACATGAGCGCCGACTCTTCCAGCGATGGATCCATCGAGCGGAACGACGCCACCATGAGCAGAAAGACGATCGGCGACAGCTGTAGTCCTTCGACCCAGATCATTCCCCAGATGCTGAAGACGTCGATCACGGCGCGCCCGAAGACGGGCTCGAGGTAGTGGTTGATCAGCCCGATGTCGGGGCTGCCCAACAGGATCCACGCGATCGTGTACAGGATCCCCGGGATGACCAACGGGATGATCGACGCGGCGAAGAACAGGGCCTTGAACGGCACGTCGGTGCGGACGTTCAGGTAGGCCAGCCCCGTGCCGATCACCAGTGACAGTGCCGCGGCACCGCCGGCAAACCACAGAGAATTGCCGACCAGGTCGAAGATCTGGTCGTTGCCGTAGGCACGCGTGAAGCCTCCGAACGTCAGTCCCGATGCGTCGAAGAAGGTGCCCCAGAATGAGGTAGTACAGCGGGACGATCGCGAGGTAGGCGATGACCAGGGCCACCACCCCGAGGGTCAGGAACTTCGGAGTGGGAATGAGACGACGCCATCGTCCCGGTTCCGTGGGAGCGGATTCGATCGACGGCGGCGCCGGCCGCATCGGCGCGGTGGTGGTCATGTATTCACCTCAGATGGTTGGGAATGCCGACTCGGGCGAGTGGACGGCCGCTTCAGCCGCCGACCTTGTCACTTCGGGCGAGCAACTCGTTGTAGCGGTCGCTCCACTCTTTTTGTTTGTCCAGGAGCTGGTTGACGTCGACCGAAATCACCTCCATACCTTCGAGCGGGTCCTTCAGGTTCTGCGGCTCGATCGACGGCGTCAGGCCCTGATCCACGAACACCTGCTGACCCTCGGTGAACAGCCAGTCCTGGAACAGCAACGCGGCGGCCGGATGCGGCGCCGACTTCAACGGCGCGGCACCCTGGGGTCGGGCGATCACCGGTTGCACGAACGGCTGGTAGGCCACCGGCGCACCCTTGTTGACGGCCTTCTGGACGATGTAGCTGTAGTTCGACGCAGCCACGGAATATTGTCCAGCCGAGAGCATTTCGCCCATCACGGTGTGTCCCTTGACCACCTTCGCCCCGTTGGCCATGTCGGCGAAGAGCTTGTCGATGTCCGCGGTGCTCTTACCGTGCTGCTGCCAGTACTCATAGAGCGTCAGGTACCAGTCGTAGTCGTTCAGCTCCATCGCGAGCGTGACCGTCCCACTTGGGATTGGCCAGGTCGTCCCACGTCGTGGGCTGATCGCCTGCAGGCACCTTCGTGGTGTTCCAGCTGGGCGCGAAGAGGTTGTAGCGATCCGCGGTCCAGTTCGTCGAACTTGCCCTCGGCGCCCACCATGTCGCGGCGTTCGCCGGTGTAGGGCTCCACCAGCTGCTCCTTGCCGAGGGATGCCATCTCCAGCGCATCCGTCTCGACGACGTCGGCACCGCCATGGTTGGCACTGGCTTCCTGCAGGATGCGCTGCAGGACGGTCTCGGAGTCCGCGCGGTACAGGTTGACCTTGATGCCGGTCTGGTCGGTGAACGCCTTGGTGACGACAGCGGCGACGTCGCTGGTCATCGAGGTGTACAGCGACACCTCCCCTTCGGCCTTGGCGTCCTTCAGGAGTGCGTCGCGCCGTTCCTGGCCCTTCAGCGACTCGTACTGCTGGAACTTCGCGGCGCCGCCGCAGACCCTGAGCCCGTGGGCGGTGCCGTCGGCGGGGCACCGCAGGAGACCATGGCCAGCGTGAGGCCGACGGCAGCGACGAGATGACCAGGTCGAAAAGTCATGTGCCTCGAGTCCTATCTGTTCAGTGTCCGCCGGCGCGCACTGCGCCGGACTCTGGCCTATCTGACCGCCGGCCGTTGGGCTGGAACGTCCTCGACGATCTCTGGACTTATTGTATGACCATTAGTGTGATTCCTATCATGTTTGGAGGCAGATGTGAAGTCCTCCGACAGGAATATTGTCTGTCTGACGAGCAGATAACGCTAGGATATTCTGCATAGCAGAAAACGCGCTGTGGCCGTCTGCGGCGAACAGCGCGGTGGTGATTCGGTCCGGCGGCCGCGTCAGCAGGCCGCCGGACCGAAGACCCTGGTTAGGCCGACGCGTCGGCCAGTTCACCCGCGGGCGTACCGGCGCCGGAGGCCGGCTCGAAGTAGTGCATGGCGTCGTAGCCGAGGTGCTTGAACACCCGGTTCTGCGCGTTGAACAGCCGCAGCGGCGTACCGTCAGCCGCGAAGATCTGGCATACGTGGTTCTGCGGTACATACAGCGTATCGCCCTGCTTGATCTCGAATCGCTTCGGCTCCAACGGCAATTCGCGCGTAGTACTTCTCGGCGATCTCGGCCTCGACCTCCCACTGCAGGGCGTAGCCACCGCCGGAGAGTACGTAATAGACCTCGTCGGCCATCTTCCAGTACTTGCCCGAGTGGCCGCCGGCCTCGATCTCGAGCTCGAATGCGTCGATGCTGAAGATCCTGCCGTCGGTGCGCTCCGGCGAGGCGATCGTCCGCACCCGCCCCAACGGGGTCTGCTCCCAGACGGTGTCGGCCGGGCTGATCACCTTCTTGCGGTCCAGCACGCCGGGCGTCCAGATCTTCGACCCAGTCTTCGCGCGGGCCGAACGCTCCTCGTTCTGCACCGGCCCGCTGCGGCCCTGCTGGATCAGGCCCATGAACATCCAGGTGCACTTCGCCTTGACCACGAGGGCGAGCGCCTTCTCGTCGTACGGATTGAAGTGGCGGTGCACCGAGTCGGTGTGGACGTACACCAGGTCATCCTTCGACCAGTCGTAGCGCTGGTCGTCGTGGATCTCGTAGCCGCGACCCTCGAGAATGTAGAACGCCGCTTCGTTCTGGTGGCCGTGTCCGTGGTTGGACGACTGCGCGGGCAGTTCGACGAAATGGACCTGGATGGTCTGGGTGAGAAAATCCTCGTCGCCCGGGCCGATCCGCCACCACGTGCGCGACTGTTCGCTGTCCCCAGAGTGCGCGACCTTGGCGTCGTCGACGACGAATGCGTCGTCCCGAACCCGCTCGACCTCCAGCTGCTGGCGCCGGAACTCGCCGAGGCCGTACGTCTCCGAGAGCTGAGCCCGCGGACGAATACGCGGCCCTTCTTCCCCATACTGTCTCCTTCAGAACTGTAGAATGGTTTTACCATTAGACATGGTAAGTCGCGTCACACCTCATGTCCAGCGGCGGCAAGCACCGCCGGCGTCAGCCCCGTGATCACCTCGTCGAGCGAACGCACATTGCACATCCGCGGAAAGACCTTCTCCATGAAGAACGCGCGCTGTTCGGGGAAGCCATGGCAGCACTCGGGCACGATCGTGATCTGGAAGTCCATGTCACGGGCCTCGTAGGCCGTCGACGCAATCCCGACGTGCACCGACCCGCCGATCAGCAGGATCGTGTCGATGTAGCGGCTGCGCAGCGAGAGTTCGAGATGCGTGCCATGAAAGGCCGACCAGCGGTGCTTGGGGACGTCGTAGTCACCGGGTTGCGGCGCGATCTCGGCGAGCACGGACATCTCCGGTGATCCCGACGCATGCGGCGGGACCGTGCGGTACGGGTTGCCTGGCCCCCACGGGCGGAAGTGGCTGTCGTGTCGGCGATGGTGTGGGCGAAGTCGGCGCCGTCGGCTCGGTGGTCGGCGCGCGCGTAGAAGATCGGGACACCGACTGTGCGGCACGCCTCTATCAGCCGCTTCGCCGGGCCGATCGAACCGGCCGCCTCGATCTGCTCTCGATACGCCTCGAGCATGTCGAAGACGACGAGGCCGGTGGCACGGAAATCGTAGTGAATCATCGGCAATCGGCTCCTGTTACTCATCATCGCGATCATCCGCCAGGTAGTCGACCGCGGCCACCAGGTCGTCGGCCGTCAGCGTGTTCGGATCGCGGGTGACCTCCTGGCGCAGCGCCAATGCGGAAAGCACAAGCTTGCGCACCCGCCGCCCGTCGAATCCCGCACACGCGGCCGCGAGCTTCGCGTGCAGAGCGTTCGTCGTGCGCCAACGACCTGGTGCCGGACCACAGGCCGGCGAGCTCGTGCAGGCTGTGCCGGATGATCTTCGCGATCGTCGTCGTGTCCGGCAGCGACAGCTGCAGCACCAGGTCGGCGCGCGACAGGAACGCCTCGTCGACGGCGTCGGCGAAGTTGGTCGTCGCCAGGAACAGCACCCTGGGCAGGTCCGCCGCCACGGCGTCGATCCCGGCCAGCAACGCGTCGGTCGCGCGGTGCACGTCGACCGGGTTGGCGCCGAACGACGCGGCCGACCGGCGCACCGCGAAGCTCTCCACCTCGTCGACGAGCACGATCGTGTGCGGTCGCCGCGCCGCGAGTTCCGGAATCGTGTCCATCATCAATTGGCTGATATTGCGCTGACTTTCGCCGAGCAACTCACTGGGAAACGCGTGCGGGTCGATCTCGACATACGTGGTGGCGCCGCGCGACGCGACCCCGCGCGCCGCCATTTGCGCCAAGCCGCGGGCCAGCGTCGTCTTGCCGGTCCCCGGCGGTCCCGACAGAATGATCAGCCCGTGCGGCAGCCCTGCCATGGTGGCCAGCGCGGGCCCGTGCAACAACGTGAGCAGGGCGTGATTGAGCAGGCGCTCCTTTACCCCCGGCGGCGTGAGGATGTGGTCCCACGGCCCGTCGTGGTGATCCGCGGGCAGCGCGTGGACGGACAGCACGCCGGGCGGGAGGGCAACCGGCGTCACGGCCATGTCGGCCTGGTGACCTCCGGCCAGTCGATCGCGGTGATGTCGCCGGCCTGCGCATTCCTGATGTGTTCGGGCGGCTCCTCGAAGAGCACCATTGGATCCATCAACACCCGCATGGTGTCGAGCAAGCTGTCGAACATGTGGATGCGCACGACCTTTGCCGTCTTCTCGGGGTCGTCGTTGAAGTGCTGGTGCCACAGGAAGTGGTCGACGACGATGAGGTCGCCCTTCTTCCACGGGTAGTTCGTGCCGCCTTCTGGTTCGGTGCCGAGATAGCTGTGGCCGGTGCCCTCGAGAACGTACAGCCACGCCTCGCCGGCGTGCCGGTGCATCGACTGGCCCCGGCCGGGCCCGATCTCGAACATCGCCATGGAGATACCGGACGCCTGATAGCCGTTGGCACGGTCGAGCAGGAACGTGGTCCGTGTGCCACGCGGCGTGGGCAGCAGCTCCAACTCGTCCCAGTTGGTGTGCAGCCGGCCGGACCGCCGGGCCCGCTGATCGCGCGCCAGCCTGCGGATCCGTCGCGCATAGGGGTCGTCCCCGTTGACCTCGCCGGAATAGGCCGGGCGCCCGGGCAATTCGGTGATCGGCGTGTGGCCCGCATCCTCGATGATCGACATGCCCATGGTCTCCAGCAGCGGTTCGCTGGAGAACGTCAGGTAACGCGCCGTCACGTCGCCGTCGTTACCCGACCGGTGCCACGCCCATGCCGGCAGGTGAAGCGAATCGCCCGGGCCCCAGTCGATCCGCTCACCGTCGATCTCGGTCCAGCCGTGACCGGCCACCACCAGCACCATGACGTCCCACGAATGCCGGTGGATGGTCGAGGTGACACCGGGGTCGATCTCGTGCGCCAAGGCGTCCATCGAGCGGGTCGGGCGGTCACCGTCGGCGCCGACGTACACACCGACGCGTGTCCCCCGCTCGGTCTCGACCATCGACACGTCCTCGAGGGCGACCACGGTCTTCTGGTAGCCGCGCCACTCCTCGATGAAGTCGGCCCGTCGCTTCTTCTGCACGTGATAGTGCGAGACCTTGGTCGTGGTGTGCGTGGCCATGTCTTCCTTTCTCGGCACCTGGATACCAGTTACCGTCTCACCCTTGTCTTTTCGGCTCGGCCGTGCGATTACGTCTGGCCACCCGCGTCGGTCACGCTCTTGTACGTGTCGTTCCACTTCTGCGGGTTGTTGAGCAGGTCTTCCTCGGGAACGGAGACCGTCTGGACACCGGCCAGCGGATCCTGGGCCGTGGGAATCGCCCCGATCCGGTTCGCGCCGGCGATCGCCTTCTGACCGTCGGTCAGGAGGAAGTCGAAGAACAGCATCGCCGCCGCCGGGTGCTTGGCCGACTTCATCAGACCGGCGCCGTTGGGCCGCAGCACGACCGGCTCGACCGGCTTACCGTCCTTGCGCCACGCCACCGGCGCACCCTTCTCGGCCGCGTTGTCGACGGTGTGCGAGTAGATCGACGCCGCCACGTCGAACTGGCCGGCGGACAACAGCTCACCCATCACCGTATGGCCCTTCGCGATCTTCGAATTCGCCGACAACTGGCGGAAGAAGCTCATCACCTCGTCGTCGGAAGACCCTTGGGACTTGTAGTAGTTGTACATCGCGGCGAACCAGTCGACGTCGCCGATTTCCAGGCCGACGCGGTCCTTCCATTGCGGCCCGGCCAAGTCCTTGAGCGATTTCGGCTCGGTGCCTGCCGGGACCTTACCGGTGTTCCAGCCGACCACGAACGCGTTGAATCGGTCCGCGGTCCAGCCGTCCTTGCGGCCCTCGGGGCGGACCGTGTCGCGCAGTTCGCCCTGGTACGGGTACAGAAGCTGGCGTTGTTGCATGTCATTGAGTTCGCCTGCGTTCGTCTCGACCAGGTCGGCGCCCTGGTAGTTGGCGCTTGCCTCCTGCAGTACGCGCTGCAGCACCGTCTCCGAGTTCGCGCGGTAGGTTTCGACTTTCAGCCCGTACTTGTCCTCGAACGCCTTCACGACATCGTCCATGTCGGTGTTCGAGGTGTACAGCGACAGCGTGCCGTCCTTCTTGGCGAGGTCGAGCAGGGTGTCTGTGCGCTCGCTTCCTGTCAGACCGTTGATCTGGTCGTAGACCTTTTGCGCCGCCGTGGCTCCCGACGCCGCCGAACCGGTGTTGCTCGCCGTCGGACTCCCGCCGCACGCCGCGGTCAGGAACAACACCAGGGCCATCACCACGTAGCTAGCCGAACGGATTCTCACGGCTCACTCCTCATGATCTGGAACTATCAATGGACTGACCCTCAGACCATTAGTGTGATTTCTACCATGCTCGCTCGCTCATGTGAAGTGTCTGTGGGCAACTCAAATCACAAACGCTTCAGTTACCTCAGGCGCGAATAGGTCTGCGGGCCCGTGGCGCTTGCGGGAGAGGCCCTGCGCGTGGTGGTACGCCAGGAAGACGTCGAGCACGTTCTCGTTCTCGGTGAGCCCGTACGACCAGTAGTCGCGCCCAAGCAGGTCCCTCGACTCCTCCAGGTGCTGGATCAGCCACGGATCCATGAACCGCAGCGCCGACGAGTCGTAGATGCGTTCGTAGGCCAGGTCGCGGGCGCGCAAGCATGCCTTGTAGAGCGATTGGGCCACCCAGCGGTGCCGCTCGTAGACATCGGCGCGGATCACGACGACGTGCATGATCGGGAAGATGCGGGTCGCCGCGAAGTACTCCTTTTCGACGGTCACCACGTCTTCGAACAGGCGCTTGACCCGTTTGTCGCCGTCCCGGAACGGGCTCGGCACCCGCGGCGTGTACAGCGCGTCGATCTCCCCATCCGCCAGCATCCGCGCCAGCGTGGCGCCCGCCGGTATCCGGCGGATGTCCAGGCCGGTGTCGACCTTGCCCTTCTCGATTCGCCCCGGCGTCTCCTGGCCGCCGGTGAAGTAGGTCACCGAGTCGATTGGGACACCGTGGTGTTCGGCGAGAATGCCCCTGATCCACACGCCTGCGGTCAGTTGAAACTCTGGCGAAGCGACCCTTTTGCCGCGCAGATCCGACGGCACGGAGATGCCCGCATGCGCGTTGATGTAGATCCCGCCGTGCCGGAACATGCGCGACGTGAACACCGGAAGCGCGACGAACGGGCGCGTGTCGTGGTCCAGCGTCGCGACGTAGGTGGACAACGACATCTCCGCGACATCGAATTCGCGGTGCCGCAACATCCGAAAGAACGTCTCCTCCACTGGGAGCCGAAGATAGGTGAGGTCGATGCCGTCGGGACGCACACTGCCGTCCTCGAGCGCGCGGGTGCGGTCGTAGTCGCCGCAAGCGAATGTCAGATGCAGGCGGGACACGGGTCACCTTCCTCTTGCGGCGAGCCGCCGGTGCAGCCGTGGGTACGCACGGCGGGCGTTCAGTTCGACGACGGCTCGCCGGTTCACGTCGGTGAGCCCGAGGTTGTCGATGTAGACCAGCGTGTCGTCCCAGGCGACACCGGTCTCCGGGTCGGCACCACGCACCGCACCGAGCATCTCGGAGGCGAACAGGATGTTCTCGGCGGGAATCACCTTGTACAGCAGGTCGATTCCCGGTTGGTGATAGACGCAGGTGTCGAAGAACACGTTGCGCAACAATTCGGTGGGGTCGGGCCGGCCGAGGCGCTCCGCAAGCCCACGGTACCTGCCCCAGTGATAGGGCACCGCTCCCCCACCGTGCGGGATGACGAAGTTCAAGGTCGGGAACTTCACGAAAAGGTCCGCCTGCACGAGCTGCATGAACACACTGGTGTCGGCATTGAGGTAGTGCGCGCCGAGCGTGTGGAAGTTCGGGTTGCACGAAGTCGACACGTGGATCATCGCAGGCACCTCGAGCTCCACCATCGCCTCATACAGCGGATACCAGTATTCGTCCGTCATCGGCGGTGTCGTCCAGTACCCGGCGCACGGATCGGGGTTGAGGTTGCAGCCGACGAAGCCGAGTTCGTCGACGCAGCGGCGCAATTCGTCGATGACCGGGCCCAGCTCCCCGTCCGGCGTCTGCGGCAGCTGAGCGACCGGCACGAAGAAATCTGGGAACAGCTCGCTGACCCTGTGCACGAGATCGTTGGACGACCTGGCCCACTCTGTGGCAGTCGGTTGGTCGCCGATGTGGTGTTCCATGCCTGAAGCCTTGGGCGAGAACAGCATCAGGTCTCCGCCGCGCTCGCGCAGTATCCGGAGCTGGTTGAGCTCGATGCTCTCGCGGATCTCGTCGTCGCTTATCCGGGGCCGGTCCGGCGGCGGAAGGGACGGATCATCGAGGGCGGCGAGCTGATCGGCGCGGAACCGCTGTTGTTCGGCGGGTGCGGTGGTGTAGTGGCCATGCACGTCGATGATCACTGTGCTATTTCCTGCTCCTCGCGTGCGCGGCCGGCGTCCTGGTAGTCGACATAGCGAAGGCCGAGGCGCTCCAATTCGCGCCGCATATCGTTCATGTCGAGGAACAACTCGCCACGCTGGTAGCGCTCACGCGAGCGCGCCTCCTTCTCCTCCCTGGCCTTTGCCGCCGCCAGTACCTCCGCCGCCTGCGCGCGCGGCACGATCACCACACCGTCGTCGTCGCCGACCACCACGTCGCCGGGTTCGATCGCAGCGCCTGCACACGTCACCGGCACGTTGACCGACCCGAGCCGCTTCTTCACCGTCCCTTGCGCGGACACGCACTTGGACCACACCGGGAACTTCATCGCGGTCAGTTCGGCGATGTCGCGGCAACCGGCGTCGATCACCAA
Organism: uncultured Actinomycetota bacterium; assembly: GCA_963770125.1. Classification (GTDB taxonomy): domain Bacteria; phylum Actinomycetota; class Actinomycetes; order Mycobacteriales; family Mycobacteriaceae; genus Mycobacterium. Next base: position 48,371 of record CAVYPI010000002.1, read on the forward strand.
TCCGCGCACGCCGCGCGCGGCCAAGGCCGTCGCGAGAAGCTCACCGAAATACCCATATTCCGACGGAGATTCGGGTGCAACTACCAGCACGTCACCCGGCCGGCACTGTTCGACGGCGACATGGATCATCCAGTTGTCGTCGGGCGGCAGACTCACGGTGACGGCCGTCCCGCAGACCCGGGCACTGGTGTAGATGGGCGTCATGTACGGCGCGAGCAGCCCCGTTCGGCCCTGCGCCTCGTGAATCGTGGCCACCCCGTAATGCCCTAGGGCATCGCGGATCTCCGGGTCCGTGCGCGGCGGATTGCGGACGACGATCGGCATGCTCACTTCTCTTTCCCCAGCCATGGCATCAACGAGATGTGGATGACGTCCTTGTCGCCGGTGTCACCGGCCAGTGCGCGGATCGCGTGGTCCACCTGATCGAGGCCGAACCGGTGCGTGGACAGCCGCTCCAGCGGAAACCGACCGGAACTCAGCTGTCCCAGCGCCAGCTCGCACGCGCGGTAGCTGTGGCCGCGGGCGCTCTTGATCGTGATCGCCTTCTCGGTGAGCAGCTTGATCGGGAAGTCCGGGAAGGCCGCCAGCTCGCCCTGGATCAGCAGCGTGCCCTCGCGGCGCTTGAGCACATCGATGCCCAGCAACACCGGCCTGACTCCGGCTCGCGACGTGCAATCGAGTACGAAGTCGACGCCTCGGCCGCCGGTGAGATCCATGACCGTCTCGTATGGATTGGCCTGCTCGATGTCGATCACCTCGTCGGCGCCGAGGTCCAGCGCGAGGTCCAGTCGGGCTTTGTCCCTCGTCGTGCCGCTGACGATGATCTTCGACGCGCCTGCCTGCTTGCAGGCAACCACTTGCGATAGGCCCTGCTGGCCGGGCCCCTCGATGAGGACCGTGTCGGCGTAGCCGACGCCCGCCGCGAGCAGCGCCCATTCGATGCCGTTCGACAGCGGTGTGACGAGGCCGGCGAGTTCGGCTGTGACACCGTCAGGCACCTTGTGCAGCACGGCATTCCAGGGCAGGTACATGTACTCGGAGAAGCCGCCCCACAGGGTGCCGGGGTTTTCCGACGAGGTGTAACCGTAGCGGCGGGCGTCGGTGTTGGTCCGCCAGTCGGTGGCCTCGCAGTGCCGGTATTCGCCGATGCGGCACCATTCGCAGTTGTAACAACCGACGTAGTGCTCGACGAAGACGCGGTCGCCCTCGGCCACGCCATGCAGCTGCTTGAACTTCTTCCCCGCGACCGCGATGGTGCCGACGTTCTCGTGGCCCATAATCACCGGATCGTCGAAGGGCGGCTTGGCGTACATCTTGACGTCCGTGCCGCAGATGCCGGCGACCTCGACCTTGAGCAGGGCGGCGTCGTCGGACAGCTCGGGCATGGGGAGCTCTCTGAGTTCGGTGGTGCTGGGTGCGACCCGCACGGCGGCGAGAACGCTCTCGGCCATCTGTCTCCCCTTGTCCGGCGATTATGGCATTATGGTCATGCCAATATACCAAGCCGTGGTCGAAGCCACTAGAGACGGGGAGCGACGGATGTCTGAGCCGGACCGTGTGTTGACGACGCTGACCAGAACCCAGGGCGCCAACCAGGCGCTGAAGGACGGCACCGTCACGCCTGCGGGTTTCACACTGAAGTTCGAGGAGATCCCGGTATTGGTCAAGGGCTTTCGCAGGATGGTGCGCTCCCTGGAGTTCGATGTCAGCGAGATGGCGCTGACCACCTATCTCACCGCGCGCGAGCACGGCGTCGCGTTCACCGCACTACCAGTCTTCCTGGTGCGCGGTTTCCATCACGGCGCGATCCGGTACAACACCCGCTCGGGCATCCGCGACCCCAAGGATCTCGAGGGGCGCCGCGTTGGCGTCAACCGCGGGTACACCGTCACCACCGGTGTCTGGGCCCGCGGCATCCTTGCCACGGAATACGACGTCGACCTCGGGCGCGTGACGTGGGTGCTGTCCGGGGACGAGCACGTCGAGTCGTACGTGCCGCCGGCCAACGTCGAGCCGGCACGACCCGGCGCCGATCTGGCCGAGATGCTGATCAACGGCGAGATCGACGCCGTGATCGGCGTCGACGTCGACCACCCCGACGTCGCGCCGCTGATCGGCAATCCCGAGGAAGCGGCGATCACGGCGCTAAGACAGCGCGGGTTCTATCCGATCAACCATCTGGTCGTCGTCAAAGACGACGTGCTGCACCGGTATCCGGAGGTCGCATCGGCGGTGTTCGACGCGTTCGCCGAAGCCAAGCGGCGATATGTGGCGCAACTGCGCGACGGCGCCGTGTCCAGCGATACGGACCGGATGTATTCCCGGGTGCTGCAAACCACCGGCACCGATCCCCTCCCCTACGGCGTCGAGCCCAACCGCCCAATGCTCGAGCAGCTCATGGAGTTTGCGCTCGCACAGCGGATTCTGGCCCGGCCGGTCGACGTCGACGAGGTGTTCGCCGCCTAAGCGCCGATGGCCTGCGGGACGATCAGCTCGCGGAGGGCAACGGTGCTGTTGGCCGCCGCCTCGGCGGAGATCGTCGAGCCCTGGGTGAGCGCCTTGCGAACCGCCATGTAATCGCCCGGCGTGTTGACGGCGTCCACCGCCAGCAAGGCTCCGTCGCGGTAGTAGAGCACCGAAAAGCGGTCGCCGGCGATGTCGCCGCGGGTCACGTATTGATCGTGCCCTGCTGAGAGCCCGGCGATCTGGAGCTTGAGGTCGTACTGATCGGACCAGAACCAGGGCACCGCTTCGTTCGGCACACGCAGGCCTGCCAGGGTCGCGGCCGCGGTCTTGGCCTGACTGATCGCGTTCTGCACCGATTCGAGCCGCACCCTGCCCTGCCCGGTGAGCGGGTGGGGTTGCACCGTGCAGTCACCGGCAGCGACCACGGTGGGATTGCTCGTGCGCGCGTACCGGTCCACCACGATGCCGCCCGCCGATTCGAGATCCAGTTGGCGCGCCAGCTCGGTACACGGTTGGATCCCGATGCCCACGATCACCAGGTCCGCCGGGATCCGGCTGCCATCGGACAGCTGAACCGCGCGCACCCTGTTGTGCTCGCCGCCGAGCGAAACCACCTGAGCGCCCAGGCGGACGTCCACACCGCGGCGAACGTGCGCGTCACGGTAGAAGTCGGACACCACCGGCGCCACCGCGCGGCCGATCAAGCGGTCGGCGGCCTCGACGACGGTCACCGACTTGCCCTGCGTACGCGCGACCGCCGCGGCCTCCAAGCCGATGAACCCGCCACCGATCACCACCACCGACTCGGCGTCCGACTGCAACTCCCGCAGAGCGGTCGCTTCGTCGGCGGTGCGCAGGTACCTCACGCCGTCGAGATTGGCGCCGGGCACCGTCAGCCGCCGCGGCCGCGCGCCGACAGTCAACGCCAGCCGGTCGAAGTCGAGTACCCGGCCCGCGGCCGTCCTGGCCGTCCCGGGCGGACCACCCGCGTACAGGTCTACCGTCTCGACCCGCTCGCCGGTGACCAGCGTGATGCCCTGCCCGGCAAGAAATTCGGGCGTGCGCAGCCACAACTGCTCGAGTTCCGCATTGCCGTGTAGATAGGCCTTCGACAGCGGAGGCCGCTGGTACGGAGCGTGTGGTTCCGCGCCGACCAGGGTGATTGGATCGGTGTCACCCGCCTCGCGCAATGACACCGCCAGTTGCAGACCCGCCTGACTTGCGCCGATGACCAGTGTGCCCGCCGCCATCGTCACTGCTCCGCCGGCACGTGTACGGTCAGGCCGTCGAGATCCTCGGTGACCGGAATCTGGCAGGACAGCCTGCTGGTGTCCCGACGGTCGGCCACGCCGAGGTCCAGCAGGTCGTCCTCCATGTCTTTCGCGCCGCCGACGCTGGCGGAGAAATCGTCATCGACGTAGACATGGCATGTGGCGCAACTGCAGTTGCCGCCGCATTCGCCGATGATGCCGGGGACGCCATTGCGCACGGCCGCAGCCATGACTGACTCACCGACGTTGGCGTCAACGACGCGCTGAGCGCCGTCGAGGGCGATGAAGACGACCTTCGGCATGCAATCTCCCAGGTATAGCTGATGGTCTTACCATTCTACCTTAACTGACGATGGCCGATTGCTCAAGTGCTCCCCACCCTTCTATGGTGTTACCATAAGGCCACCATTCGGATGTTGCGACCTCTAGGACCGGACCCATGCGCATCGCGATCGCAGCCGACCACAACGCCGTTTCGATGAAGTCGCGCCTGGGGGCATGGCTGAACGAGCGCGGCCACCAAATCGACGATCGCGGTGTCCACGACGCCGGCGAGATCGCGGACTACCCGCTGCTGTGCGCCGACGTCGGGTCCCGAGTGGTCAACGGCGCCGACGACTTCGGCGTCATCCTCGGCGGCAGCGGCTGCGGTGAACAGATCGCGGCGAACAAGATTCCCGGAGTGCGAGCGACACTCTGCCACTGCGTGTTCACCGCCGAGATCGCGCGGGCCCACAACGACGCGAACGTCCTGGTGATGGGCGCCAAGGTGATCGCCCCAGATCTGGCCGAGCGCATCTTGCAGGTGTGGCTGGCCACGCGCTTCAAGGGCGGCCGCCACCAGCTGCGGGTGGATCAGATCAGCGCGCTCGAGCGCGGGGAGTCGCTGGTATGAGCAGCGTTCTGGTGCTGCTGCGGCACGGCGAGAGCACTGCCAACGCCGATGACGTGTTCGGTGGCTGGCTCGATTTCCCGCTGACCAACCGCGGCCGCGATCAAGCCGCCGCCGCAGGCAGCCTGATCCGCGATGCGGGCATCGACCCTGGCGCGGTGCACACCTCACTGCTGACCCGCGCCGTGGACACCGCCGATATCGTTGTCGCCGAGGCGCTTTCGAGTAATCCACCGATGCGGCGCAGCTGGCGCCTCAACGAGCGCCATTACGGCGCGCTCCAGGGCCGGCGTCGCAGCGATGTTCGCAGGGAGTTCGGCACCCAGATCTACGCCGACTGGCGCCGCTCCTATCACCTCGCTCCCCCTGCAATCGGATCCGATGACCCCGAGCATCCGCGCCGTGATCCCCGCTACGCCGCGCTGCCCGCGCGTGAGCTGCCCACCGCGGAGTCCCTGGCCGCGGTTCGCCGACGGCTGGTGCCGTACTGGCAGGACGCGATCGCCGCCGACCTCGCCGCCGAGCACGCCACACTTGTTGTAGCGCACGGTAATTCGCTTCGCGCGCTGTGCATGCATCTGGACGGTCTGACACCACAGCAGGTCAGCTCTCTGCACATCCCCACGGGTGTGCCGCTGCGCTACGACCTCGACGACACGCTAACGCCTGTGGTCCGCGGCGGCGTGTACCTCGACCCGGTGCGGGCGGCCGCCGGCATCGCCGAGGTCGCGACCCAGGGGACCCGCTGACTCGCCCTCGGGGAACAGATGCGCAATCCGCTCCGTCGTGCGTCGCGCCCTGGACGTGGTTGTGGCGGCGCCGACGACGAACACCGTCAGCCCGAAGCCGACTATCAGCCACATTGCCGGGCGGCTCGCCGCAACGAAGTCGGCGGCGATCATGCCCGAAATGTATGAGCTCAGGATCGAGCCGACGATCGCGACGCCGAGACTGGTGCCGATATTGCGACTGGTTGTCGCGACCGCGGCGGCGACACCGGCATGGCTGCGCGGCATTCCCGACACCGCGGTGTTCGTGATCGGCGCGTTGACCACACCTTGCCCGACACCGAACGCGAAATAACTGGCCAGCACGTAAACCAGCGCGGTATCGGCATGGACGAACAGCAGCATGATCGCACCCAGGCAGATCATGGTTCCGGCGAGCAGCAGCGACGGCCTCGGTCCGTACCTACCGACGACCCGCCCGGAGATCGGCGAACAGATCAACACCGTGAGTCCAAGCGGCACCGTGCACAGACCGGCCTGCATCGGTGAGAGCCCGCGAATCGTTTGCAGATAGAGCGTATTCATGAACAGAAAGCCGCCGAATGCGCCGAACGCACTGATCGCGATCAGCGTGGCGCCAGAGAACGGCACGCTGCGAAAGAAGCGCAGCTCGATCAGCGGGTCGGTGCGTCGCGGTTCGTGGATCAGCAACACCGTCAGCGCAACGGCGGCGAGGGCGAACAGCGAAAGTGTTTGCGCCGAAAGCCAACCTGCGTGGGGTGCCTCGATGATCGCGTAGATGCAGCTGGCCAGCAGCACCACCATCGCCAGTTGACCGAGCGGGTCAAAACGGCGCGGGTGCGGCGACCGGGAATCGGGAACGAACAGCGCCGCGGCCGTCAGAGCCAGAACGCCGATCGGCAGGTTGATCCAGAAGATCGCCCGCCAGTCGACGAATTCGACGAGGATGCCGCCCACGAGTGGACCGAGTCCGATGCCGATACCCGAAACTCCACCCCAAATACCGATGGCGCGGGCACGTTCGCGCGGTTCGGTGAAGACGTTGGTGATTATCGACATGGCAACCGGATTGAGCATCGAGCCGCCGAGCGCCTGCACCATCCGAAAGGCGATCAGCCACCCGACCGACGGTGCGAGGCTGCACAGCAGCGAACCGCCGACGAAGATCGTGAGGCCGGTCTGGAAGGTGCGCCTGCGGCCGACGCGGTCGGCGGTCGAGCCGGACAGCAGCAGGAAACTCGCGAGCACGACGACGTACGCGTCGATGGTCCATTGCAATCCGGAGATCGGGGCACCGAGATCGTCGCTGATCGACGGCAACGCGACGTTGATGATCGTGGTGTCCATGCTGACGATCAACAGGCTCATGCAGCAGATACCGAGCACCAGAAACTTTCGGCGACGGCTCAGACCCATAGACGCCGATGGTAGCCGGTATGGGCTGATGGACCAATTGTCGGGCCTTACTGTTCAACCTCGAGAATTGACAGATGTGTCGCGGGCATAGTCAGGTATCTGCCGTGGCATCTCAGAGCGTCGGCAGGCCGGAGGGCGACCGGTGACCTTCTCCGATCTGCTCCTCCTCGGTGCCGCCGGCGTGCTCGGCGGACTGACGGGCAGCATCGCCGGCCTGGCATCGGTGGCCACCTACCCCGCGCTTCTGCTCGTCGGACTTCCGCCGGTGGCGGCCAACGTCACCAACACCGTCGCCCTGGTGTTCAACGGCATCGGATCGGTATCGGGATCGCGACCCGAACTCGAGGGCCAGCAGACGTGGATCAAGGGCATCGCCCCGGTCGCGGCCCTCGGCGGCGCGGCGGGCGCGGCGCTGCTGCTGTCCACTCCGGCGGAGGGCTTCGAGAAGGTCGTGCCGATCCTTCTCGGACTGGCATCGGCCGCGATCCTGCTCCCGCGCCGAGGCAATCGGCCGGCCCGTGTCGCTGACCACCAACGCCATACCGGCGGGGTGCTACTCGAGTCGACCGCGATCTTCCTGATCTGTATCTACGGCGGTTATTTCGGCGCGGCGGCCGGTGTGCTCCTCCTCGCACTCCTACTGCGCGCCGACCACGCCACGCTCGCGCACGCCAATGCCGGTAAGAACGTGATCGTCGGCATCGCCAACGCTGTGGCGGCCATCATCTTCGCGCTTCTCGCGCCCGTACACTGGCCGGCGGTGCTGGCCCTCGGCGTCGGATGCCTGATCGGCTCACGGCTCGGTCCGATAGTCGTTCGCCACGCACCTGCGGCGCCGCTGCGCGTCCTGATTGGCGCCGCGGGCCTCGCGCTCGCCGTCAAACTCGGTATCGACGCGTACACCTAGGGTCCCTAACGCAATTCGATCGTCATCCGCAATCCTCACTCGAATGGGCTGTCGGCCTTGGCCACTCGTGTACCCATGTCGATAAGGTTCTGCGCGTTCGAATGCAGTCGCTCGCCGGCCTCTCGGCTTGCCTGCCCGATCAGATAGCGCGACCAGGTGCCCTCGATGACGATGCCCAGCTTGAAACACGCCATTGCGACATACCAATCGAGACTTGACGTTTCCCGACCACCGGCCGCGAGGTACGCGTCGAGCAACTCGCGCCGGCTAGCCAGCCCGCCGAGCGCGGCAAGCTCGGCGCCGGCGGTGATTGTGTTGGTCTCCAGTGGCCAACAGATCAACATCCAACCCAAGTCCAGCAGCGGGTCGCCGACAGTACACATCTCCCAATCGACGAACGCGGCCAACTCCGGCCTGTCGCGGCGGAGCAGCACGTTGCTCAGGTGGGGGTCGCCGTGCATGATCCCCGGCTTCCCATCTCGAGGCCGGTGGGCTTCCAACCAGTCCGCCAGCTCGGTGACGGCGAGTGATTCGGGCAAATAACGCTCGTGCCGATAGCTTTCGAGCAGTCGATTAAACTGCGGAACTTGGCGTTCCAGAAACGAGCCCGGCCGCTTGAGCTCCGCCAGCGGACTGCCCTCCCACTCGACGTTGCCGAGCTGGGCGAGGCTGCCCGCGTAGGACAGGCCGACCTGATGGCGCATCCCTGGGTCGCGTACGTACGCCTCTGCCATCTCGCTGCCCGGGTTGAAGCCGTCGACCTCCTCCATCAGGTAGAACACCACGCCGAGCACGTCGAGGTCGTCGCAGCCCGCGATGAAGCCCGGGTGCGGTACCGGCGTGCCTGCCAGCGTTCTCAGCGCCGCGATCTCCCGCAGCATGGTCTTGTCGCTCGTCGGCCGCGGATGAGCGGGCGGCCGCCGCAACACCATCGGACGACCGTCGACGCGCAGCCGCACCACGATGTTCTGTGTTCCGCCGGTCAGAGGCTCGACATCGGTGATGGTCGATCCGAGGCCCTGCTCGCGCACCCAACGCTGCAACGCAGCCTGGTCGTCGTCGTTCAGGGTCGGCAGCTGCTGCGCGTCGTCGGGCATGCCGACATAGTCTCAGGCCTTGCGCGCCGTCAGCAGCAGGTACTCCCATTCCATGGTGCTGCCGCCCTGCAGGAAGTCGTCGCCGATCCGCGCGATGTCCGCGTTCAGCGCGGCGACGCGGTCCGCATCGGCCTCGATGTTGCGGTACGCCGAGATCGTCGGCCCATAGACGGCCTTGAAGTAGTCACGGAAAGCGGCGCCGTCGGGGAAATGGTCGACGGTCAGCCTGCGTCGCTCGGTGACGACGTCGGTGACTCGGTCGCCGAGCAGCGCGCGGACGTGGTCCTCCTGACCCCACAGCGGCGGTGGCTGTGCACCCGGCGGCGGGGCAGGCACGTATGGCTTCATGGTCGCGAACAGCTGCCCGATGTGTCCCTCGGGTGTCCAGCTGATCAGGCCGATCCTGCCGCCGGGTTTGGTCACCCGGACCAACTCGCCGGCGGCCTGCTGATGGAACGGCGCGAACATGACGCCAATGCACGACATGACGACGTCAAACTCGTTGTCGCCGAACGGCAGCGCATGAGCGTTGGCCTCACGCCACTCGAGTTCGACGCCGCGCTCGGCGGCAAGCGCGCGCCCGTGCTCCAACAACTCCGGGCACAAGTCGCTGGCGACGACGCTCGCCCCGGTCTCTGCGGCGGGAATCGCGGCGTTTCCGGTGCCTGCGGCCACGTCGAGCACGCGGTCACCCGGTTCCACGCCGGTGGCTTCCACCAGCACGGGTCCGAGCGGCGCCACGAGGTCGGCGGCAAGTTTCGGGTAGTCACCCGATGCCCACATGGCTCGGTGTTTGGCCGCAATCTGGCCGTCGTCAATGGTGGCGGCGGGGTTGCTCATGGTCGATGTCCTCCTTCATCGGTGCAAACATCGTCATCCCAATTACCGCGCCGAACTAGTAACAGATCTGTACTGCGCCTGGTTCTATATCTGTACCGGGAGGTTGCGGACCGGGGAGGTAGTGAGATGTCCGGATACGGCCAGTTCTGTCCGGTGGCCAAGGCGATGGAGCTGCTCGACGAGCGTTGGACGATGCTCGTCGTTCGGGAACTGTTGCTTGGCAGCAGGCACTTCAACGACCTGCGCCGCGGAGTGCCGAAGATGTCACCTGCGCTGCTGTCGAAGCGGCTGAAGTCGCTCACCCGTGCAGGCGTCGTCGAACGGGATGAAATCGACGGGCGCACAGCGTATTCACTCACCGCGTGCGGGAAGGAGCTCGCCGATGTGGTCGAAGCGCTGGGCACCTGGGGCGTGCGCTGGATCGGCGAACTCGGCGAGGAGGACCTCGATCCGCATCTGCTGATGTGGGACATGCGCCGCACGATCCCGATCGACACCTGGCCGCGGTCGCCCACCACGTTGGCGTTCCACCTCGACGGGGTGGCGGCGAAGGCGTCGCGGTGGTGGCTTGTGGTGGCCAACGGTGAGGCGGACGTGTGCGATTTCGATCCCGGCTACGAGGTGGCGGGCACCATCGAAACCAGCCTGCGCACGCTCACCCGCATCTGGCGCGGAGATATCGGCTGGTCGCATGCACTGCTCGACGGCAGCGTCGCGGTGTCCGGCCCGACCGACGTGCGCCGAGCGGTCCCCTCATGGATCGGTCAGGCGACGCTGGCCGCCGTGCCGCGCCCGGTCTGAAACCTCGGTCACCGCCTGGCCGAAATCAGATCCGGTCCACAAAATCGCGGTTTGGCGTGTCATAAGTCTGATCGCGACGTTGATCATGGTTCGTCGTGGACTGACCACACCCTGACGTGCGAAACGTCAACCGGCTCAATCGAGAATTCGTCGGGCGACGTTGGTGGTGATCAGGTCCAGAAGTTCGTCTCCGCGGCCGGCCAGGATGGTGCGGATCGCGTACAGCGAGAAACCCTTGGCCTGCTCGACCGTGATCGCAGGCGGTATCGACAACTCCTGGCGCGCGGTCACCACGTCGACGATCGCCGGTCCGTCGTACGCGAACGCGTCGCCCAGTGCCTGTTGCAGGTCGGCGGGCCGCTCGACGCGGCGGCCGAAGACGCCCATCGCCTGCGCGACGGCCGCGAAGTCCGGGTTCACGAGGTCTGTGCCGAAGGTGACGATGCCTGCGGCCTTCATCTCCAGCTCGACGAAGTTGAGTGACGAGTTGTTGAAGACAATCACCTTGACCGGCAACCGGTTCTGGATCAACGTCACGAGTTCGCCGAACAGCATCGTGAGGCCGCCGTCGCCGGCCAGTGCGACGACCTGGCGCCCGCGGTATGCGGTCTGCGCGCCGATCGCGTGCGGCAGCGCGTTCGCCATGGTGCCGTGGTTGAACGAGCCGACGAGCCGCCTGCGGCCGTTCATCGTCAGGTAGCGCGCCGCCCACACCACCGGCGATCCGACGTCGACGGTGAAGACCGCGTCGTCTGTGGCTAGCCGATCAGCAAGTCCCGCAACGTATTCCGGTCGGATCGGGGTGCGGTCGCGGTCGTTGACGGCCAGCTCGTCCAGCGCCTTGCGGGTCTTGCGATAGTGCCGCAGCGAGCGGTCGAGGTGGTCGCGCTGCATTCTTCTGCCGCAGCAGCGGCTGCAGCGCGGCCAGGGTGTCTTTCACGGTGCCGACGAGTCCGAGATCGATCGGGGTGCGACGGCCGAGATTGCGGCCGCGGATGTCGACCTGAACGACTTTGGCGTTGTCGGGATAAAACTGCTGATACGGGAAGTCGGTACCCAGCATCAACAGCGCGTCGGCCTCCTTGATCGCCTTGTATCCCGAGGCGAAGCCGAGAAGTCCGGTCATGCCGACGTCGAATGGGTTGTCGTACTCGATGAACTCCTTGCCACGCAGCGCATGCACGATCGGTGCGCCCAGCGTCGCCGCCGCCTGGATCATTTCGCCATGGGAGCCCTCGACGCCCGCGCCGCCGAGAATCGTGACAGCCTCTGCGCCGTTGAGGATTTCGGCCGCTCGACGCAGCGACTCGTCGTCGGGACGCACCACAGAACGAGTCGGGGTGATCGGACGCGAGTCCCACCCCGAGGCGTCGGCGCGCTGCAGGAAGATCTCGCCAGGGATGACGACGACGGCAACCCCGCTTTCCTCGACCGCGGCCCGCATCGCCATCTCGAGGATCCGCAGCGCCATCTCCGGCGTGCTCACGAGTTCGCAGTAGACGCTGCAGTCGCGGAACAGTTCCTGCGGATGCGTCTCCTGGAAATACTCGGAGCCGATCTCGGTGCGCGGGATGTGCGCCGCGATCGCCAGCACAGGTACGCGACTGCGCTGCGCGTCGAACAGGCCGTTGATCAGATGGAGGTTACCCGGCCCGCAGCTGCCTGCGCAGACCGCCAGCTGTCCGGTCAGCGCTGCATCGGCGGCCGCCGCGAACGCGGCTGTCTCCTCGTGACGGACGTGCTCCCAAGTGATTTCACCCGAACGCCGGATCGCGTCGGTGAAACCGTTGAGACTGTCCCCGGGCAGCCCGTACACGCGGCGAACGCCGCTGATCCGTAGAGCTGATATGACGTGATCGGCAATGGTCGCCACGTGGGAAGCGTAGCGCCGACCGGCCTACTTCGGGGCGAAGCGCTGGCCGGCATCCAGCCGGATGCATTGCCCGTTCAGCATCGGGTTCTCGACGATCGCCAGGGCGAGCTTGGCGTACTCCTCCGGCCGGCCAAGGCGCTTCGGGAATGCGGCGTCCTTGGTGAGCTGCTTGGCGAACTCGTCGGGGATTCCCTCGGTCAGCCCGGTGGCAAAGAGGCTCGGCGCGATCGCCAGCACGCGGATCCCGAGGCTGCCCAGATCGCGGGCCATCGTGAGGCACATGCCTGCGATCGCGGCCTTGGACGCGGTGTATGCCACCTGCCCGATCTGTCCCTCGAATGCGGCGATCGATGCCGTGTTGATGATGACGCCGCGCTCCTCGTCCTCGGGCTCGTTCTTGCTCATCTGCCAGGCGGCCAGCCGGCTGATGTTGAAGGTGCCGATGAGGTTGAGATCGACGCTCGACCGGAAGGAATCCAGGCTGTGCGGACCCGTCTTGCTCACGGTGCGTTCGGCAGTGCCGCCGCCCGCGGTCGTCACCGCAATGTGCAGTCCGCCAAGGGCTTCGATCGCCTGCTGCAACACCTTCTCGGTGCCCGCGAAGTCGGTGACGTCCACCTCGTGGAACGTGCCGCCGATCGCGTCGGCCACTTCCTGGCCCTTCGACTGCGGCCGGTCGAGAACCGCGACGCTCGCGCCGCGCTTGGCCAGCGCCTCGGCGGTCGCCCGCCCGAAGCCCGACGCTCCACCGACGATGACGGCCTTCTTGCCCTCGATCTCCATCTAGCTACCTTTCAAGACTGTGGTGGGACCGCCAAGCAACATATCTCATCGCGCATTCGGTAAGCCTTTCGGGTACGCATCCGGCGGTGGTACGCCGTCACAACTTCGTAAGCTCCGGCCGCCCCGCTCGCGGGTAGGTTTTTGCTATGTCCGAATCCGCGCGCGAATCGCGGATGCTGGCCGGTATCGCCGCGGCTGCCGTCGCGCTCGGGATCACGGAACTGGTCGCGGTCGCGTTCGGCCCGCAGGCAGACGCCCGCACCGCGGTCGGCTCGGCGGTCATCGACCTGACGCCCGGTCCGGTCAAAGAGTGGGCGATCCAGACCTTCGCCACCGCCGACAAACTCGTTTTGTCGCTCCTCATGCTCGCTGTGATCGCCCTGATCGCAGCGGTGACGGCGCGATGGGAGACGCATCGGGTTCCGGCGGGCAGCGCCGCCATCGTCGTCGCCGGGATCGTAGGGTGCGCGGCGGTGCTCTCGCGCGCGGGCGCGACGACAGTCGACATCGTGCCGACGCTCGTCGGGACGATCTGCGGAGTGGCGGTCCTGCGGCTGCTCACCTCGGGACGATTCACCGACGAGCCCGAGCAGGCGGACACCCCCGACTCCCCCGACCGCGGCCGCCGGCTGTCGTTGGCGACGCTGGGTTTTCTCGGCGCGGGTGCGCTCAGCGGCGTGGGTGGCGTCGTGCTCTCGCGCCTGCTGTCGTCGGTCTCGGGTGATCGCGACGCGTTCACGTTGCCGCGGGTCGAACTCGCCGCCCTGCCGGTGCCGCCGACCGTGCAGCCCAAAGGCGTTGCACTGGCGTCGTTCATCACCAGCAACGACGACTTCTACCGGATCGACACCGCGCTGAGCGTTCCGCAGCTGAGTCGGGCGGACTGGCGGCTGAAGATCCACGGCATGGTGGACCGCGAGATCACCTACCGCTTCGACGATCTGGACCGTTTCGAGGTCGTCGAGAAGCTGGTCACGCTGACATGTGTATCGAATCCCGTTGGCGGCGACCTCATTTCGAATGCCACGTGGACGGGATATCGGGTGCGCGACCTGTTGGCCGAGGCCGGCGTGCATTCGGACGCCGACATGGTCTTGTCGATGTCGATCGACGGGTTCACGGCGGGCACACCCGTCGACGCACTCACCGACAAGAGGGACGCGTTGCTGGCGATCGGAATGAACGGCGAGCCGCTGCCGACCGCTCACGGCTACCCCGCCCGGCTCGTGGTCCCTGGCCTGTACGGGTATGTGTCGGCCACGAAATGGGTCGTCGACTTGGAGTTGACCCGTTTCGACCGTGCTGAGGCGTACTGGACGCGGTTGGGCTGGTCGCCCCGAGGCCCGATCAAGACCGAGTCGCGCATCGACGTGCCCCGCAGCGGGCAGGACGTCGCCCAGGGACCCGTGACGTTCGGCGGCGTCGCCTGGGCGCAGAACCGTGGCGTGCGCGCCGTCGAGGTCCGCATCGATGAGGGCGACTGGCAACCGGCCGATCTCGGCGCCGGCTACTCCAACGACACGTGGCGACTGTGGAGCTTCAACTGGCAGGCCACCCAACGCGGGTCGCACACCATCACGGTGCGGGCCACCGACAACACCGGGGCGGTGCAGACGCCCGACCAGGCCGACCCGGTCCCCGACGGCGCCACCGGCTGGCACACGGTGTCGTACGCGGTCAAGTAACCTCCGCGAGCGACCGTGGCTGCACACCGACACGCCGGAAATTCATGTGCAAATACGGTCGCTCGCACCTACCTTGGCGTCCCGTGAGCAATCAACCCGCCCTGCTGTGGCGTCGCACACGGCGTGGTTGGGCTGGCATCGCCTGCGTGCCAGCTCAACGACCTGCTCGGAGATGTCTGACGGCCGTGCCAGGCTGGGCTCGTGCAGCTCATTGACATCGCCACCGCGTCGACCGAGGTCGGCGCGACCCCGGCGCGGCTGGCCAAGATCGCCCGCATCGCCGACCTGCTGAGCCGCGCCGGCGCCGAGGGCGACCCGAAGCTGGTCGCCGTGGTGGTGTCGTGGCTCTCCGGAGAGCTGCCGCAACGCCAGATCGGCGTCGGCTGGGCCGCGCTTCGCTCGTTGCCGCCCCCGGCCGACGCGCCGTCGCTGACCGTGTCGCAGGTCGACGCCGCGTTCAGCGAGATCGGCCAGGTCGCCGGGAAGGGATCGCAGGCGCGGCGCGCCGAACTCGTCAACGGATTGTTCGCCTCGGCCGCCGAACCCGAGCAGACGTTCCTGCGCCGCCTCCTCGGCGGCGAGCTGCGGCAGGGCGCTCTGGTCGGAGTGATGGCCGACGCGGTGGCGAAGGCCGCGGACATCGCAGCGCCGGTGGTGCGGCGCGCGGCGATGCTGGGCGGTGACTTGCCCGCCGTCGCCGCCGCCGCGCTGACGGGAGACGAGGCGGCGCTCGACCAGTTCACCCTCAAGGTCGGCCAGCCGGTCGGGCCGATGCTCGCCCAAACCGCAACCGGTGTCAGCGAGGCGCTCGAACGCCTCGGCGGCACAGCGGTTTTCGAGGCCAAGCTGGACGGTGCGCGGGTGCAGATCCACCGTGCCGGCGACGCGGTGTCGATCTATACCCGCAGCCTCGACGAAGTCACCGAACGCCTGCCTGAGGTGGTCGAGGCCACCTTGGCGCTGCCGGTGACCGACCTGATCGCGGACGCCGAGGCGATCGCCCTGCGCCCCGACGGTCGTCCGCACCGGTTCCAGGTGACGGCGTCGCGGTTTGGGCGCGGGGCGGGTCGGGGCGGGAAAGATCGCAGCGTCGATATCGCCGCCGCCCGCGAGTCGCAGCCGCTGTCGGTGTTCGTCTTCGACCTGCTGCATCTCGACGGCGAAGACCTGCTGGACCGGCCGACCAGCGAGCGGGTCGCCGCCCTGGACGCGATCGTGCCCAAGGCCCATCGCGTCGATCGACTGATCACTGACGACATCGACGCCGCGCAACGGTTCCTCGACGTCACACTCGACGCCGGTCACGAAGGGGTGATGGCGAAGTCGCTGACCGCGCCGTACGAGGCGGGCCGCCGCGGTGCGGGCTGGCTGAAGGTCAAGCCCGTGCACACCCTCGACTTGGTCGTGATCGGCGTCGAGTGGGGCTCGGGCCGACGCACCGGCAAGCTCTCGAACATCCACCTCGGCGCACGGGACCCGGCGACGGGCGGATTCGTCATGCTCGGCAAGACTTTCAAAGGGATGACCGACGCGATGTTGGAGTGGCAGACCACGCGGTTCATGGAGTTAGCCGACGGCCCGACCAACGGCTATGTGGTCAAACTACGGCCTGAGCAGGTGGTCGAGATCGCGTTCGACGGAGTGCAGGGCTCGTCGCGTTACCCCGGCGGCATGGCCCTCCGATTTGCACGCGTGCTGCGCTACCGCGACGACAAAAGTCCAGCTGATGCCGACACGATCGACACAGTGCGCACCCTCTACGACCGTGGTCGATAACCGAATCGATACTCCGAATCGCCCCATCACCGTTTCGTGCGGTGAAAGGATCACAGAAACGGGTAAGACAGCGAT
The DNA here is from genome assembly GCA_963770125.1 of uncultured Actinomycetota bacterium. Classification (GTDB taxonomy): domain Bacteria; phylum Actinomycetota; class Actinomycetes; order Mycobacteriales; family Mycobacteriaceae; genus Mycobacterium. The sequence goes on from CAVYPI010000002.1 coordinate 65,002, forward strand.
GTCAAGGGAGAGACCGTGGCTACACCCACCGCCGTACCATCGGACCGCATTGAGGAACGAGAACGGCGACGTCACGTATATCCGCACCGACAACGACCTGCCGCCGGTAGCGATCATCGACCGATCTCCGATCACCACCAGACACAAGATCATCTTCGGGATCATCGCGCTGCTCGGCGCGATCGCCTGGGCGGTCATCGCGTTCTTCCGCGGGGAGACGGTCAATGCGGTGTGGTTCGTCATCGCGGCGATCTGCACGTACGTGATCGGATTCCGGTTCTATGCGCGGCTGATCGAAATGAAGATCGTCCGCCCACGCGACGACAACGCCACGCCCGCAGAGGTCTTCGAGAACGACACCGACTACATGCCGACCGACCGGCGCGTGCTGTTCGGCCATCACTTCGCCGCGATCGCGGGGGCCGGTCCACTCGTCGGCCCGGTGCTGGCGATGCAGATGGGTTATCTGCCGGGCACCATCTGGATCATCATCGGTGCGGTTTTCGCCGGATGTGTGCAGGACTACCTCGTGTTGTGGATCTCCACCCGACGACGGGGCCGCTCGCTCGGTCAGATGGTCCGCGACGAACTCGGTTCCGTCGGCGGCGCGGCCGCGATCATCGGGATCATCACGATCATGACGATCCTCCTGGCGGTGCTGGCACTGGTCGTGGTTCAGGCCCTTGCCCAAAGCCCGTGGGGCGTCTTCTCGATTGCGATGACAATACCCATCGCGATCTTCATGGGCATCTATCTGCGCTTCCTGCGTCCCGGACGGGTGTCCGAGGTGTCGCTGATCGGCGTTGCGCTGTTGCTGCTGGCCGTCGTCGCGGGCGGCTGGGTCGCCGAAACCTCCTGGGGTGAATCGTGGTTCGGCCTTTCCGCGGTAACGCTGGGCTGGTGCCTGATCGTCTACGGCTTCGCCGCATCGGTGTTGCCGGTGTGGCTTCTGCTCGCGCCGCGCGATTATCTGTCGACGTTCATGAAGGTCGGCACCATCGCGTTGCTCGCGATCGGCATCCTGATCGCGCGCCCGGTGATGCAGGCGCCCGCGGTCTCCGAGTTCGCCACGAGCGGCACCGGCCCAGTGTTCGCGGGCTCGCTGTTCCCGTTCCTGTTCATCACGATCGCGTGCGGTGCGCTGTCCGGCTTCCATTCACTGATCTCCTCCGGCACGACGCCGAAAATGCTGGAGAAGGAAAGCCAGATGCGGCTGATCGGCTACGGCGGGATGTTGACCGAATCGTTCGTGGGCATCATGGCGCTCATCACGGCGGCGATCGTGAACCAGCACTTGTATTTCACGCTCAACGCGCCGGCCGCATCGACAGGAGGCACCGCGGCGACTGCCGCCGAGTACGTCAACAGTCTGCCCCTGTCCGGCGACCCGATCACCGCTGCGCAGATCGAGCAGGCGGCTCGAGACGTCGGTGAGCAGTCGATCGTCTCGCGCACCGGCGGGGCGCCGACCCTGGCCATCGGCATGTCGGAAGTCTTGCACCGTGTGTTCGGTGGTGCCGGCCTGAAGGCATTCTGGTACCACTTCGCGATCATGTTCGAGGCCTTGTTCATCCTGACGACGGTCGACGCCGGTACCCGGGTGGCCCGGTTCATGCTGTCCGACGGCCTAAGCAATCTCGGCGGCCCGCTGCGCAAGCTCCGCGACCCGAGCTGGCGGGTCGGCGTATGGGTGTGCAGCCTGGCCGTTGTCGCGCTGTGGGGCAGCGTCCTGCTGATGGGCATCACCGATCCTCTCGGCGGGATCAACACGCTGTTCCCGCTGTTCGGCATCGCCAACCAGTTGCTCGCAGCGATCGCGCTGACGCTCGCGACGGTCGTCGTGGTCAAAAAGGGCTACTTGAAATGGGTTTGGATACCGGGCATTCCGCTGCTCTGGGACTTGACGGTCACGCTGACGGCATCCTGGCAGAAGATCTTCTCGGGCGACCCGAAGGTCGGCTACTGGACACAGCACTTCCAATACCGTAACGCATTGGATTCCGGTAAGACGTCGTTCGGCTCGGCGAAGAATGTCGACCAAATGGAAGCGGTCATCCGGAACACCTTCATTCAGGGCACGCTGTCCGTCCTGTTTGTGTTGATGGTGATCATCGTGTTCGCCACTGGGGTGATGATGGTGATGCGGGTGCTGCGGGGCGGCGGCACACCGTTGACTGAAGACGACCCCGTCGCGTCGAAACTCTTCGCGCCATCGGGACTCATCCCCACCAAAACGGAACGGGAGGTGCAAAAGCAATGGGACGCGCTGCCGCAATCGCACGCCAGATCGGTTGGTACTGGGGCACATTGAGTTGGTACTCGGCAACATTGATGGGCGATAACCACTATCGGCGCTATGTCGAGCATCGACGGCGCACGCACCCCGGCGAGCCGGTGATGTCCGAGCGCGACTACTGGCGGATGCGGCATGCCGCGACGGAGGCGAACCCGAACGCGCGCTGCTGCTGACTGGCCCGTTACCCCGAGGCGATGACGCCTTCGGAAACCCACGGCGCGACGGGCGAATCGGACGTCGACCGAAACGCGTCAGGCAAGTCGGCGGTCACGTCCCACGTCGCCGTCAACCGGCCGATGCCCAACGCGTAGGCGCAGTGCACGCCGAGTTCGACGAGTTCGTCTTCGGTGAAATAGCGGCGCAGATCGTCATACACGGTGTCGTCGATCGACAGGTGGTCGGTGCGAACAGGTCGGCAAAGCGCAGCGCGCTGCGCTCCGCCGGCGACAGATCGTCGGCATCAGCCGGTTGCTCGAGTGAACACACCACACCCTCGGTGAGGCCGTCGTCGATGGCGCTCTGGTAGCGCACCGACATACAGCTCCGGCACTGGTTATGAAACGCAATCCGCAGCCGCACCAGTTCCACCAGCCGGGGCGGCAGTGTGCCGTTGGCTTGCAACGCCGCCTTCAGCGAGCCCAGCGCGCCTGCTACTGCCGGGCGGTGACCGAGTATCGCGGCCACGCCGAGATTGATCCGGTCGCCCTGGCCGAGTTCATCCACTGGCACTGAAGCGAAAGCCGTTGAAGGGGCGATTCGAGCCATCATCACCTCACGTCGCCGTAAGTTGTCGTTTGAGGGCATCGTATCGCTAAACTGTTGGCCATACGGTAATGGCCGTTGGAAGGCACAGGCATGAACAAAGAAGACATGATCCTGATCAGCGTTGATGATCACATCGTTGAGCCGCCGGACATGTTCAAGAACCATCTGGTGAAGAAGTATTTGGATGAGGCGCCGCGGTTGGTGCACAACCCCGATGGCAGTGATACCTGGCAGTTCCGTGATGTGGTGATCCCCAATGTGGCGCTCAATGCGGTGGCGGGTCGTCCGAAGGAGGAGTACGGGCTGGAGCCGCAGGGCCTGGACGAGATCCGGCCGGGGTGCTGGCAGGTCGATGAGCGGGTCAAGGACATGAACGCCGGCGGCATCCTGGGGTCGATCTGTTTCCCGTCGTTCCCGGGGTTCGCCGGGCGGCTGTTCGCGACCGAGGATCCCGAGTTCAGTCTGGCGCTTCTTCAGGCCTACAACGACTGGCATGTCGAGGAGTGGTGCGCGGCCTATCCGGCGCGGTTCATCCCGATGTGTCTACCGGTGATCTGGGACGCCGAAGCCTGCGCCACCGAGGTGCGGCGCAACGCCGAGCGTGGGGTGCATGCGTTGACGTTCACCGAGAACCCCGCCGCGATGGGGTATCCGAGCTTTCACGACGAGTATTGGACGCCGTTGTGGGAGGCGTTGGTGGATACCGACACGGTGATGAACGTGCACATCGGGTCGTCGGGGCGGTTGGCGATCACCGCCCCGGACGCGCCGATGGATGTGATGATCACCCTGCAGCCGATGAACATCGTGCAGGCCGCCGCCGATCTGTTGTGGTCCAAGCCGATCAAGAAGTACCCCGACCTCAAGATCGCGCTGTCTGAGGGCGGCACCGGCTGGATCCCCTACTTCCTGGAGCGTGCGGATCGCACCTATGAGATGCATTCGACGTGGACGGGTCAGGACTTCGGCAAGCAGAAGCCCTCCGAGGTGTTCCGCGATCACTTCCTGACCTGCTTCATCTCCGACCATGTGGGTGTGGCGTTGCGCAACGAGATCGGGATCGACAACATCTGCTGGGAAGCCGACTACCCGCACAGCGATTCGATGTGGCCCGGCGCCCCCGAGCAGTTGCACGAGGTGCTGGAAAAGAACAGCGTGCCCGATGCCGAGGTCAACAAGATGACCTACCAGAACGCGATGCGCTGGTATCACTTCGACCCGTTCACCCACATCAGCCGCGAACAAGCCACCGTCGGCGCCCTGCGCAAGGCCGCCGAAGGCCACGACGTCTCCATCCAACCCCTCTCCCACCATAAGAAGGACTCAAGCCTCGGGGCGTCTTCGTTGCAGGCACAGCTGGACAGGGCCACTGCCTCTCAGAGGTAATAGGCATTGTCCATTTGGGCGCTGAATCTCGTTGACCGTCTTGTCAATTATTTGGCAATGGCGGCCATCTGGCTCGGCGCACAGCGCATTGCTACTGACGACATAGCTGACTCTTAGAGTGGCTACATAACCTCGCCTGTGGGTTGGGGCGTCTATCGACGCACGAAAGGCCAGGTTATGAAGCTCAAACAAATGGTCGCTGGAGCAGCGATCGGCTGCACGCTCGCCATCACCGGCATAAGTGTGGCCTCGGGTGTCGCGACCGCGGCACCTTGCCCACCGACTCCGGGAGCTCAGTGCGGCGGCCCCGGTGGCCCCGGTGGCCCTCCTCAGCAGCGGGGACCCGCCGGACCCGGCGGTCCCGGCGGACCGGCCGGCCCTCCCCCCGAGCGGGGACCCGGCGGACCCGGTGGCCCGGGCGGACCTCCGCCTGACTTCCGAGGACCCGGTGGTCCTGACGGACCCGGCGGACCTCCGCCTGACTTCCGAGGACCTGGCGGACCGGGCGGACCCGGCGACTTCCGTGGACCCGGCGGACCGGGCGGACCCGGCGACTTCCGTGGACCCGGCGGACCGGGCGGACCCGGCGACTTCCGTGGACCCGGCGGACCCGGCGACTTCCGCACACCCGACAACCACGACTGGCGACCACCGTGGAACCCAGGGGACAACGACTGGCGCGGACGGTTCCACGGCGCCCCTTGGGGTGACGGACCGGCGCCCTGGGGCTGGGGTGCGCCGCCGCCGCCTCCGTGGGATGGACCGTTGCCAGAGGCATGGGGTCCGCCTCCGCCGCCAATCAATTACTGGGGCTTCAACGAGCAACCGGTGTGGGATCCCGGCTACAACCAATGGGGCTTCTACTTCTTCGGGATCTGGATTCCGCTTCCGATCTGACCCGACGCCGGGACGGCCGCCTCGAGTCCGCTGGGGCGGCCGTCCTTCCCGCGGGTCAATTCACCTGAGCGAGTAGTGGATCGGCAGATGCTTGAGTCCGCCGACGAAGATCGTGGCGGTGTGTTGGGGAACGCCAGTGAGTTCGATCGACTCCAGCCGGGGGACGAGCTCGGAGAAGAAGCTGTTGACCTCGATTCGGGCCAGCGCCGCGCCGAGACAGAAGTGCACACCGTAGCCGAATGCGATGTGTTTGTTGGGATCTCGTGCAACATCAAACTCGGAACGGATCGTCGAATATCTCCTCGTCGCGGTTGGCCGAAGCGTAGGACAGCAGGACCGATTCCCCGGCAGCGATCGGCACACCGCGAACGGTGGTGTCCACCTGTGCCGTGCGCATGAATTCCTTGACCGGCGTCACCCAGCGGATCATCTCCTCGGCGGCCAGCGGCATCAGCGCGGGGTTGTCGCGAAGCCGCGCAAGCTGATCGGGGTGTTCGAGCAGAGCGTGCAACCCGCCGGAGATCACGGCGCTGGTGGTGTCGTGGCCGGCAGCGGCGATGATCGAGTAGTACGACACCGTCTCGATGTCAGACAGCGGCTCACCGTTGATCGTGGCATTGGCAATCGCCGAGGCCAGATCTTCGGTCGGCTTCTCACGACGCGAAGCCGTCACTGCGGTGAAGTACTCGAACATTTCGAGCAATGCCCCGAGCTGCTCCTCCTTTGAGGCGCCGCGCTGAAACTCGGCATCGTCATTGCCGAACAGCTCCTGGGTGTACTTGAGCATCCGTGGGAAGTCTTCTTCGGGAATCCCGAGCATCGACATGATCACGTACAGCGGGTAGTTCACCGCGACCTCTTGGACGAAGTCGCACTGATCACCCGAATCCATCATGTTGTCGACGAATCGCTTGGCGAGTTCGTCGACGCGTACCTTCAACGCCCGCATGGCTTTCGGCCGGAACCAGTCGGCGCCGATGGCCCGCACTACCCGGTGCTGTGGGTCGTCCATGTGGATCAGTGTGCTGATTCCCACGGCGGCCTGTTGCTCGTCGGCCTCCTCCGTCATGAGCACCGGCCGTGGCGAGTTGGTGAACAGCGTGTTGTCGCGCTCGATGGCCATGATGTCGGCGTGTTTGGTGATGGCCCAGAACGGCCGGTACGACGACACGTCGACTCGCGACACGGGGGCGTGGGCCCGCAAATGGCTCAGGGCTGCATGCAGTTTCGGCTCGTCGGTGTACGCCATCGGGTCGGCGAGCACCTTGGCGGCTTCGTCCATCGTCGGCGCGGTCACGGGCGACTCCTCACAGGTTGGCCGCGCAGCTCCTGAAGCACGGCAATGACGGTGTCCTCCGGGACAGAGGATGGGAAACCGACCAGGACGCGATCGATCACCCCGTCGCACCGATCACGGATCTTGCTCGCCACCGTGTCGAGAGGAGCGACGACCGCGAACGCCTCGAGGATCTCGTCGTCGATGAGCGAGCCCATGACATCCCATTCGCCTTGGAGGCTCAGCCGGTGCAGTTCGGTGTGCAGGTCTCCCCAGCCGTGCAGCTCGAGAACCTTGCGGTACGCCGGAGTCGAGCCATAGAAGGCGATCTGCTTGCGGGTGCCGACGGCGCCTGCGGCCAACTCTTCCTCGGTCTCCCCCGTCACCACGAAGATCGGACATGACAGCTGGAATTCACTGCGCTGGCGACCGGACCGCTGCATGCCCCGCATTAACGCCGGCGTGGTCACCTCTTCGAAGTACCGCTTGGTGGTGAACGCGTGAGCGAGGAGGCCGTCGGCGACCTCACCGCACATCTCGGTCATCGCCTCGCCAACCGCGGCGACGAACACCTTTGGGAATGGGTGCGGTTGGGGCTCGGGTGTGAACATCGGCGTCATGATCTTGTGGGTGTAGAAATCGCCCTCGAAGCGCAGCTTCGTGCCGTCCCGCCAGCATGACCAGATCTCGTGCAGCGCCAGCACGAACTCGCGCATACGCCGCACCGGTTGACTCCACGGCATGCTGAACCGCTTCTCGATGTGGGCCTGCACCTGTGAGCCGAGCCCGAGGATGAATCGGCCGTCCGAGTACGCCTGCAGGTCCCACCCGACGTTGGCCACTGTCATGGGGTTGCGGGCGAACGCGACGGCGATGCTGGTGCCGAGTTCGATCCGCGTGGTGTGCTCGGCGGCGAGCACCAACGGTAGGAATGGGTCGTGGTTGATTTCGGCTGTCCAGCAGCAGTCGTAGCCTCGCCGCTCGAGCTTGCTCGCCGTCTGCGCGACGTTGGTGAGTCCGCTGGCCACGGCCGCGTCGACCTTGAGCCCGCCGTCGCTACCCATGACCGCAGACGCTACAGTAAGCAATTCAGTATGGTCAACGTGAACATGCCGGTGCGACGATCGCCTTCTGACGACAGGAGTGGCGCATGACCAAGGCCGAGGACTGGGGGGACACGCTCGACGAGCTATCCCGCCGACGTCGACACGCTCATGCGATGGGCGGGACGGAACGGCTCGCCAAGCACCACGGCAAGGGCAAGCTGGATGCCCGCGCTCGCCTCGAGCACCTTCTCGACAAGGGCTCGTTTCGTGAGTTCGGCACGCTCGTCGGCGGTGACGTCGCGGCCGACGGGATCGTCGCCGGCTCCGGCCTCGTCAACGGTTCGCCGGTGATGGTTGGGGCCGAGGACTTCACGACCCTGGCGGGCAGCATCGGGCCGGGCGGAAACGCCAAACGCTACCGGCTGGCCGAACTCGCGTTGCGCGACAGGATCCCGCTCGTGATGCTCCTCGAGGGTGCGGGGTTCCGGCCCAGCGGCGAGCACTACGGCCGCACCCCGACCGACCTGCTCGCGCAGGCGCAGTGCTCGGGTAAGGTTCCGATGGTGGCGGGACTACTGGGTCCGTCGGCCGGACACGGCGCGCTGGTGGCGCCTGTATGCGACTTCACCATCATGAGCCGCCAGGGCGCGATCTTCACGGCGGGTCCGCCGGTGGTCAAAGAGTCGACGGGCGAGGACATTTCGAAGGAAGACCTGGGCGGCCCGCGCGTGGCGCTGGCCAGCGGGGTGATCCACAACCTCGCCGAGGACGACGAAGGCGTGCTCGACGACATCCGCCGCTACCTGTCGTACTTTCCTTCGAGCGCATGGTCGTATCCCTCGACGCTGCCCGAAGACGAAGCAGCCGAGCCGCGCTCAACGCCCGAACTGCTCGACATCGTGCCCCGCGGCAACCGTCGCGTGTACGACATGCGCGCGGTCCTCGACGTGGTGTTCGACGCGCGAGGCTGGTTCGAGGTGCAGCCGAAGTTCGGGCCGGCAATCATCTGCGCGCTCGCCCACCTCGGTGGGCATCCCGTCGCGGTGGTGGCCAACCAGCCGCAAGTGTTGGCCGGTTCCATCGACGCCGACGCCGCCGATAAGGCAGCGCATTTCATCATGGTGGCCGACTCGTTCCACCTGCCGATCGTGTTCCTCGCCGACAACCCAGGAATGCTGCCGGGCAGTCGGTCCGAGAAGAGTGGGGTGCTGCGCAGCGGTGCGCGCATGTTCGCCGCGCAGACGGCCGCCACGACACTGAAGCTGCACGTGACACTGCGAAAGGCCTACGGATTCGGCTCGATGGTCATGTCCCTGCTGGGGTTCGACAACCAGAGCGCGACATTTGCCTACCCGGGCGCCACGATGGGAGCGATGAGCGCCGCTGCTCTCAGCCGTGCCTCCCACGCAGCAGAAGACGTGGAATCCAAACTGCGGAAGATGGAGGTGGAAGCCTCGTTCCGCTCGGCGAGCCATCTCGGTTTCGACGACCTCATCCATCCCGTGGAAACCCGCAACGCGCTTTTATCGGCGCTGCAGCGCGGAATCTACAGCCGGCAAGCCGCAGCGGAACCGGTGAGCCGCACGGTCATCACGCCCTGAGGCCGCGGTAGGCCTCGACAATCGGCTCCAGTTCGTCGGGGGTAGCCCCGTGCATGATCAGCGCGTCGGCTCCGTAATCGAACTCTTTGCGGATACGGTCGACACACTGCTGTGCCGATCCGGTTGCCGACGGCTCCAACCATTCGTCGGGAATGAGCGTGGCGATGTGCTCGATCTGCTCCGGAGTTGCCTTGTGGTCGATCCCGCCCGGGATTGACGTCACGACCGAGTCCTCCCGAAAGCGTTGCAGCACCGCAGGATCCCAGCCGTTGGTCGACACCATGAGATCCCCGTAGCCCTGAAGGTAGGTCGCCAGCCGGGCGACCGTCTTCTTCAGCCGCAGTTCCTCGGGCAGGTGATCGCCAACCGTTGCGAAACAGGACCACACCCGCACGCTGTCCGGATCGCGCCCGGCCTTCTGGGCGGCGTCCTTGACGGTCGTGACGCTGCGCTGCAGCGTCTCCGGCGTGAAGTAGGTGTGCAAAATGACGTCGTCGAACTCCCGGCCGCCTAACGCAAGAGTGTTCGGCCCGAACGCGACGAGGGCGAGCCGGATGTCTTCCTTGAAGTCGGGATCCAGGAACAAGACCTGGTACTTGCCGATCGGCCCGTCGTGGTTGAAGATCACCTCGCCGCGCCACAGCCGCCGCATGACCTGTGCGAAATCCTCCATCTGTGCGGTCGTCACGGCCGGAATGCCGAATGCGGCGTACATGGCCGCGACGCCGCGTCCGATGCCGAGCGTGAACCGTCCGCCGGACAGGCGGTGCATGGTCGTCGCCCACGAACCGGTGATCAGGGGATGGCGGGTGTTGTGATTGGTTGCCGCCGTTGCGATCTGCATGCGGCTGGTGACGGCACACGCCGCACCGACGAGGGACGACGCTTCCTTGACATTCCAGCGCTCGGAGATGAACGCCGTACCGAAGCCTAGTTCCTCGCCGCGGCGGGCCTCATCCATCAGCGTCGCCGGACCCTCGCCGCCTGCGCCGGCTAGCAGGTAGTAACCCAACTCGTCGAGAACACGCCGACTCATGCCCATACCCCCTGCTTGTATCCGCAATTCCAGACCTCGGTGATCCGCCCGTCGACGACGCGGAAGATTTCCATGCTCGAGATCGTGGTCTCGGTGCCGTCCTTCGTCGTCATCGTCGACTCATAGACGATCGCGACGTGCTCCCCGTCGTCGCCGGCGACGACGACGTTGAGATCAAAGCGCAGCTTGTCGAACATGTCCCACGTGTCCACGATGCGTTTCACCGCCTGCTCGTGGGTGAGGGTGTGCGCCTCGCCGACGTCGTGGCGAATGACCGATTCGCCCATCAGCTCGTCGGCCAGTGCGAAGTCGCGCGCGTTCCAAACCACGAGGTTGTACAGCTCGACCACTTCCCGGGCACTGCGGGTCATGAGAACACCTCCACTGCGCCGATCTCGTCGATGGCGGCCACCGCACGCTCGACCAGGCGCATACACAGTTGACGGGATCGGTCCGGCAAAGCGTCCCAACTCAGCAGCGGCATCGCCGGTAGAACCACGAAATACGCTACCGCGTAACGATAATGCCGCCACGCTTCGTCGAAGGAGTAATCGCTGACGCCATGACTTGAGAGCCGAGCAAGGTACTCACGCACCAACTCCTCGTCACGACCGGCCCGCAGTTCCGTTGGAAGTCCCTGGCTCACCAAGTAGCCGATATCGGTGGCGCCGCCGCCCCTGGCGGCCAGCTGGAAGTCGACCACCTTCAGGCGGTCGCCGGAGAAGAACATGTTGTCGGCGCGGATGTCGCCGTGGATCAACATCGGGCGCTCGCTCAATGCCTCTGTGGCGGAAGGCGCGAGTTCGGCGAACCGCTCGGCATACTTTGCGACACCAGGAGGAACCGGTGCGTCGGCCTTATCGCGATAGATGCGCCATGCTGGTTCAAACGCGGCGGGTAGCAAGTCACGCGTTACCGGCATATCCAGACTCGGAAACGCCTCGAGGACATTTGCGTGCGACGGGTCAATCGACCACGCGTGCAATCCGGCCAGCTCTGCAATACACGATCGGGCGCGGTCCAGCGACAGGCCCGCGAGATGATCAGCGTTATCCCAGTCGTGCAAGTCCTCCAGCACCAACACGAAATCCCCTGAGTTCTCGGCAATCCGCGCCGTGTACGCGTGCGGAGTTCCGATGGGCGCGCGGCCGGCAACACGGCGGTAAAACTCGACCTCGCGCGCGTAGCCGCCCATCATCACCATGGCTTGCCCGGCCTCTGACTCGGCTGGGAGCTTGACGATCACACTGTTCGGCACTCCGTCGCCGGACAGGTGCACTCGATAGAGCCGCGATGAGAACCCAGTGTCGAGTGCAATCTGCTCGGCATGAACGTCGGTAACCGTCGCGCCGTCGAGCACAGCCGTCAGCCACTGGGGCGTCACGCCGTCGATGCTGGACGGAACCTCCGCAGCTCTACGCCGAGGATCGCGACTTGGTGCGAGCGATATTCGTGTTGACCTTCGAGGCGGTCAATGCGACGTCGCCGGCCGGTCCTCGCATACGGATGTGGCTTGAGCAAGCGATACAGATGGTCGAGGCGGGACTGCGAAACGGCATCGTCGATGGGTCCGTGCGGCCCGACATCGACATCGAGCGAGCCGCGAACGACTTCGGCGCCGCCGTTCTCGGCACCGCGTACCAATGGGTCATGCAGGCGTACCCATACGACATGGCCACGGAGATGGCGTACGTCCGCACACGGCTCATTCGCGACTACGGCGGCCCCTCACCACACTGAGCCGGCCGGCTGATCAGTACGAAACCCCAGCTCACGGTGGCTCACGCTCAGATTCTTGCTTGTATTGTGGGTTTGTGCTCATAATATGAATGCATTGTGCGTCACACCTGCTATTCGCTATGTCGCGCACCACCAGGCCACAGAAGCTGTTCGAAGGGGCTGTACCCATGTCACACACCGCAATCGTCGTCAACACCGCGGTCGCGATCATCGCGGTGGTCGTGATGATCGTGCGATTCAAGTTCAACCCGGTCGTGTCGTTGGTGGTGGGATCCGCCTACCTCGGCTTGGCGGCCGGCCTTGGCGTGGAGAAGACGATCGACGCGATCATGACGGGATTCGGCGACATCATGGCCGAGGTCGGCCTGCTGATCGCGTTCGGCGTGTTGATGGGCGCAATACTGCAGCAGACGGGAGCCATCCAGCGGCTCGTGCAAACGCTGCTGAAGCTGTTCGGGCCAAAGCGCATGCCCTATGCGATGTCGCTGACGATCGCGACGCTGCTGCAGTCGATCTTTCTCGATGTGCTGCTCGTCATCTCTGCACCGCTGGGCCGCAACCTCGCCAAGAAGATCGGGAAGAACGGAACCGCGCGCATGGCGACCGCCATGGCCATCGGCCTCGAGTGCGGAATCGTCCTCACCGTTCCCGGTGTGGGCGCGCTTGCATTGGCCGGCTTACTCGGTGTGCCCCTTGGCAAGATGTTGCTGTTCGGTGTGCTGCTTGTGATTCCCACCGTCGCGATCGCGGTAGCCATCATGTCGTTCCTGTTCAATCACGGCTGGTGGAATCCGGAGCGCGACGAGCAGGAGTTCCTCGGCGAGGATCCCGAACTCCTCGATGACACGGACGTCGAAACCTCGAGCACCACACGGACACCCGACGACGACGGCCCAACGGGCGGCGGCGTCGCCACCAAGACGGCAACGGTAACCCGTGCCCAGACACCCCTGATCGTGCTCTTCGCACCAATGCTGGCGTCTCTGGTGCTCATTGCGACTGGGGCGATTCTCGACGCTGCCGAGATCCACAACCCCATCGTCAAGTTCGTCTCCTCCCCCGTCATCGCACTGCTGATCGGCCTGATCGGCACGAGCTTCGTCGGCCGCTACACGCTGGGGGTCGAGCGCATTCAGCATGCGATGGCGACCGGCTTCAAGGAGAGCGGACAGATCCTGATCCTGACCGGGGTGGGCGGCTCGCTGGCCGCCACCATCAAAGCGGCCGGTCTCGGCGACATCCTTGGCGAGTACTTCACCGCCAGCACAGCCGCCCCGCTGCTCGTGGTGTGGGTGATCGCCGCAGCGCTGCACGTCGCAGTCGGCTCCGTGACCATCTCCGCGATCACGTCGGCAGGCATCCTCGCCCCCGTCGCGCCGATCATCGGTCTTGACCCAGTGCTGATCGCCCTGGCCGCCGGTGCGGGTTCGCTATTCGCAGTCCACGTCACCAGCAATACGTTCTGGCTGCTGCAATCGCTGTTGGGACAGTCGACGCGCGGGACATTGAAGACCGTCACGATCGGCGTCTCCGTTGCGTCCGTCGTGGCGATCCTGCTCATCCTCCCGATGAACGTCCTGTTCTTCTGATATGGATCAAGGAACAACGTTGAACACCAAAAACATTCGTCCACTTGCCGGCGTGCGGGTGCTGGAGCTCGGCAACTACATCGCCGCGCCGACAGCGGGCCGGATGCTGGCCGACTTCGGCGCCGAGGTCATAAAGGTCGAGCGGCCGGTGACCGGAGACGAGCTTCGTAACTGGCGGCTGTACTCCGGGGACACGTCGATGCTGTACCGGACCATCAATCGCAACAAGAAGTCCATCGTGCTCGACCTCAAGACCGAGCGCGGCCGGGAGATCGTGCTCGACCTGGTCCGGCACTGCGACGTGCTGCTGGAGAACTTCCGCCCCGGCACGTTGGAGAAGTGGGGGCTGGGTCCCGAGCAGCTTGACCGGGCGAACCCGTCGTTGGTGATCACCCGCATCTCCGCGTTCGGTCAGACCGGGCCGCTGGCGCAGCGGCCGGGCTTCGCCGCTGTGGCCGAGGCGTTCGGCGGCCTACGGGAACTGGTCGGCGACCCCGACCGTCCGCCCGTCCGTACCGGTGTGTCGATCGGCGACTCCATCGCCGGAATTTACGCAGCATTCGGCACCGTGATGGCGCTGTTCCAGAGAGAACGGGTCAAAGTGCCACTGCCGCAGCGTGTTATCGACGTCGCACTGAACGAATCCGTGTTGTCCGTGATGGAGTCGCTGGTGCCGGACTACCTGGCCTACGGCGTCACGCGGGAACGCGTCGGCGGGCGGATGGAGGGCATCGCGCCGAGCAACGCCTACCCCTGCGCCGACGGCACCAGCATCATCGTCGCCGGCAACGGGGACGCGATCTTCCAGCGTTACATGCACACCATCGGGCGGCCGGACCTCGCCGAAGATCCGGAACTGCAGAACAACGCGGGCCGCTGGCGACGCCGCGAGGAACTCGATGCGGCGATCGGGCAGTGGACCATCCGCCACGACCGCGACGAGGCACTGAAGCTGCTCGACGAGGCCGGTGTGCCCTCCGGCCCGATCTATACGGCCGCCGACATCTGCGCCGACGAGCAGTATGAGGCACGAAACATGATCCAGCAGTTCGCTGTTGACATCGGTGAGCCGCAACGCAAGACGGTCGGCTTTCCCGGCATCGTGCCGGTGATCGGCGGCTCATCGCTGCCGATTCGCAACGTCGGGCCCGATCTCGGTGAGCACACGCGTGAAGTGCTGTCGACGGTGCTGGGCCTCAGCGATGACGAGATAGGAGCACTTTCATGACACCTCGTCCCTATACACCGCGCGCCGAGCTTCGCGACGTGACCCTGCGCGACGGGCTACAACTCACCGCGAAGATGCTGAGCACCGAACGCAAGATCGAGATCGCCCGAGAGTTGTTGTCGTTAGGCGTACCCGCACTTGAGATCGGTTCGATGGCACGACCGGATCTCGTTCCACCGCTTGCCGATACACTCGACGTCATCGCGGCGCTGGATGCCGATGAGCTAAAACGGTGCTGGATCTGGGTGGCGACGCCACGGCACGTCGAGAAGGCGGCCGCCGCCGGCGCGCGGAAGTTCCAGTACTGCTTCTCGGCGTCGGACTCGCACAACCTGGCCAACATCGGGCGCAGCACCGAAGACAGCGTCGCGGCGATGCCCGATGCGGTCCGGATTGCGCGGGAGGTCGGCGGTTCCATCCAGCTGTGCATCGCAACGGCGTTCACCTGTCCGTTCGAGGGCCTGACCGACCCCGAGCGCGTGATCGGCATCGCCGCCGATCCACGCACTGACGGAGCCGACGACATCGTCGTGTGCGACACCATCGGGCAGGCGATACCGACGCAGGTGACCGACCTGATCGAGGGCCTGAAGGCACGAATCCCCCAGCGGCGCATCGTCTTTCACGGACACGACACATGGGGCCTTGGCGTTGCGAACACGCTCGCCGCGATCGACGCCGGAGCCACGCTGGTCGACGGATCGCTGGGCGGCCTCGGCGGCTGCCCGTTCGCGCCCGGCGCCAGTGGCAACACCTCCACCGAGGATCTGTTGTTCGCGACCCGACCCGACTGGTTCACGCCAGCCACCCTGGCATCGATGGTGGACATCACCGACAAACTCCTCGCCGAACTCGGCGAGCCGAACCGCTCAAGGACCGCTCAGGGCGCGCGGTCCAAGGCCAAGGCGTTCGACTGGGTCATCGGCAATGATCGTGGCGCGTGACCGCGCGTACATTCGCGTCATGGCAACCGATGACGCCGCGGCCTCATCCAAGCAGCAACCGCTGCTGGTGCTCGGCAAGATCACCGAGATCCTCGACGCCTTTTCCCTGGCACATCCCGATATGACGCTCGGCGAGATCCAGCAGGCGACCGGGCTCCCCACCTCCACCGTGCAGCGGCTCGTGAGCAACATGGTCGCCCAGGGCCTGCTGGACCGCACGGGTGACCGCATTCGAATCGGTGTGCGGATGTCGTACTGGGCCGCAACGGCCCTCAAGGACCTCGACGTGTTGGCGGTCGTCAACCCGGTGCTCAAAGAGATGCGGGACAAGACCGGAGAGACCGCCTGCTTCTTCAAGGTGGAGCAGAACTTCAGGGTCTGTGTCGCGGTCGCCGAGACTCACCACGCGCTGCGGCGAGACATGTACGTTGGCAAGGTCATCCCGCTGCATGTGGGGTCCGCGTCACGAATCGTGCTGGCCTGGAATCCAGACTTGGCGGAGAAGGTCCTCGCCGCCCCGCTCGAGCCGATGACCGACGGAACCGTCACCAGTCCGGATGAGCTGCGCAGGCTCATCGCTCAGGCGAAGGCTGACGGTTATGCGATCACGGCCGGCGAGCGCGAGGATTCGGCGTCCGGCCTTTCCGCACCGGTCTTCGATGCCGCCGGCGACATCCTTGGGGCGATCACGGTCAGCGGACCGACGGTGCGCATGCCGCAGGCGCAGTGCGAGGCATGGATCGACCTTCTGGTCGGCTATGCCGAGCAAGTCACCCGCACAATCGGCGGCCGCCTTCCGCACTGAGCCCGCCGAGGAACCGCTCCGACACCGCTTGCACACGTCGGGAGAAGAGGTGCCCAGCGTGGCTGCCATCGTGCCAGTACAGTTCTCCACCCCATTTCTCGTGTAACGCAAGAGCGGGCTCCCGCAACGCCATTCGGTCGTGCCAGGCACCGACGATGAGGCGACGCTCCGGTGGCGGCGACGGCTCGGCGGCCAGCAGATCGATCGGTGCCGCCAACCGCTCCACGGTCGCGGACCGCAGTACGTCGCTGATGTCCCGGACCGAGGGACCCCACCGTCTGAGGTGCTGCGCGATCATCGCGTTGAGCCCGAAAATCGGCGTGTACACCGCCACGGCGTCCACTGGCTCGAGTTGCGACACCAGCGCCGCGACCGGACTGCCCATGGACACACCGGATATCGCGATGGCGGTGGACTGCGGCCGCAGCCAGCGCACGATCGCTCGCACCTCCGACACGGCGCGCATCATTCCCGCAACGTTGGCCAGCGGGTCCATGTTCGGATAGGCCGGCCATGCTTTGCGACGGACACCGTGGCCCGGCTGCACCGGCAGCGCGATGTTGAAACCGAGCTCGCTCTGGATACGCCGAGCGCGGGAGAACAACAGATCCAACGGCTGTCCCTGTCCTGCGCCGTGCACCCATACCAGCCAGGGCCGGCGGTCGTCGCCGTGTCGGCACAGGTGCACCGCTGCGGTCGCGGGCCCCCCGAGCCCCTCGGCCGCCAGCGAACGCGGCAGCATCGGATCGTGCTGGAACGTCAGCCGCTCGTACACCAGCGGTCCGAACCGCTGCCGACGAATCGCCTTCACCTGCAACGGTTCCGGCTCAGCGTGAGCGCCAGCTCCGAGCGCTGACAATTCCTCGGCCGCGGCCGCGCACGATTCCTCCGGGCGCTCCAACTTCGGCGGCGGTGCCGTCAGCGTCATGCCCGTCAGCGCCGCCTCGTCCATCACGACCTCACAGAGAAGCCGAATGCCACCTGGCGACAGCGGATTCCACCCTTCAGGCCTCAGCGCCGCATGCGCCCGCGGCAGCACGCCCGCGACATCGCGGCCGATCCGCCACGCTCGTTCCGACGCTTTCATCGGCTAGGCGAGCTTGAAGCCCGTGTATCCGGCGGCTGCGATCTCGTCGCACCGGCGACGGTATTCCGGAATGCCTGCCGTATAGCCCATGTACATCCGCTTCTTGCCGGGAACATTGCCCCCGTTGTACCAGGAGTTGCAGGTCGGGTGGACGAGCACGGTCGGCGCCACCAACGAGGTCGTGTGCTCGATCCATTCGCTCTGGGCGTCGGGCAGCGCTTCGATGGTTTGGTAGTCGTGGGTGCGCAGATAAGCAATGCAGTCACCGATCCATTCCACGTGCTGCTCGAGGGCAGCAACGAAATTCGTTGCCGCCGAAGGACTCCCGGGCGCCTGGACAATGAACAGGTTGGGGAAGCCGGCAACCGCCAGCCCAAGATAGGACAACGGGCCCTCACTCGCCCAGAACTCCCGCAGTGACATGCCGTTGCGCCCGCGGATGTCCATGCGCGTCAGCGCGCCCGTCATCGCGTCGAAACCGGTGGCATAGATGATCACGTCGAGCTCGTGGAACGCCTGCTCGGTCTGAATGCCTGTCGGCGTCACCTCGCGGATGGGTCCCTTGCGCAGGTCGACCAGCGTGACGTTGTCGCGGTTGAACGTCTCGTAGTAGCCCTGGTCGATGATCGGGCGTTTGCACCCGAACGGGTGACTGGGCGTCAGCGCCGCGGCAGTGTCGGGGTCCTTGACGATCCGGGCGCACGGCCTCGCCGTAGAGCTTCGCCGCCATCTGGTTGGCCTCGATGTCGAAGAACACGTCGCCCCAGTTGAGCGCGCCCATGACGCCGTTCTCCTCGATGGCGCGCAACTGGTCCTCGCGCGAGGCAGACTTCAACGGCGGCCGCTGAATCATCTCGAGCATCACGGAGAAGGCACTCAGTCGCGCGGCCCCAACGGGATGCTGGCGCTGCGCCGCGCGAATCTCGTCATACCGGGACTTCATCTCATCGAGCTCGCCCGGGTCGAACGACCGCACCCTCCACGGCAGTGTGTAGGCCGGCGAGCGCTGGAACACCGACAAGTGTCCGGCCTGCCGTGCCACCACGGGGATCAGTTGCACGCCGGTCGAACCGGTGCCGATGACACCGACACGCTTGTCAGTGAGGTCAACGCCCTCCTTCGGCCAGCAGCTGGTGTACAGGGACGGTCCCGCAAAGGCGTCCATTCCCGGTATCTCGGGTTCGAGGGGCACCGACAGGATCCCGGACGCCGCGACCACGAAGGGGGCGATGAAGGACTCCCCCGCCCAGGTCTCGACCGACCATTCACCGGCATCCTCATCGAAGGTCATGCCGACGACCTCGGTGTTGAAGGAGATGTCGCGGCGCAGGTCGAGCCGGTCGGCGACGAAGTTGAGGTAGGCCTCGATCTCGGGCTGGGCCGGCATCGTCTCGGTCCACACCCACTCCTGCTGGATTTCCTCGGAGAAGCTGTAGGAGTACTCGATGCTTTCGATATCACACCGCGCACCGGGGTAGCGGTTGAAGAGCCATGTCCCGCCGACGTTCTCAGCCTTCTCCAGGACCCGAGTGCGAACCCCGAGTTCCCGCAACCGGTGTAACGCGTAGAGGCCGGAAAAGCCGGCGCCGATCACGATCGCGTCGAAGCGGTCTGCTCGCATCACGGTTCCCCCTTCTACTGTAACTATTACAGTAGAAGAACCGGGTTGTATTGTGATCGCGGCAAGAGGTTCAATCGCCCGGCACAGCGTGGGCGTCGTCGGCTGCAACGCCATGGCGGCCGATCGGCCGGAATCGCGCCATAGCGTTACATGCGGCGAGACCAGTCAGCAGTCATCGGCCGGAAGGCGCGCCTGCGCCGGCCAGTCGTTCTTCGCGACGTTGGTCATAGTAGGAGGCCTTGTCCTCCACCAGATCGAGAAAGGCCGCCAGTTCATCTCGCGCGCGAGCTGCTTCATCGTCGAGATTCTCACGCTCGAACACTCTCCAGAACCGCAACACCGGACGCACGACATCATCCAAATGCGAACGCAGGTCGTAGATGCCGGCCTTGGCGATCGCTAGAGCATTTTCCGCGAAGCCTGGCATGGTACTTCCCGGCATCTGGAAGTTGATCACTTCGCGAGTGATCGCCTTCAGTGTTGCATTCGGTACGATCTCGAGCGCAGCGTTCACCAGGTTCCGATAGAAGACCATGTGCAGGTTCTCGTCGGTTGCCACCCGGGTGAGGAGTTGTTCGGCGACAGGACATCCAGATGCTCGGCCGGTGTTGCGGTGACTGATCCGCGTAGCCAGTTCCTGGAAGGACACGTACGCCAAGGCCTCTATTGGCGATTTATCGCCCGAGTCGTAGCCGGCCGCCATGTGCAGCATGCGACCATGCTCGAGGGCGACGGGATCGACGCCGCGGGTGACGACGAGATAGTCGCGTATCGCAATGCTGTGACGTCCCTCTTCGGCCGTCCACTGACCGACCCACTGTCCCCACGCGCCATCAGGCCCGAAACGCACAGCGATTTCGCGATGGTAGGACGGCAGGTTGTCCTCGGTGAGAAGGTTCACGATCATGGCTGCTTTGGAAACCTCGTCGAGCTGGGAATCCTCCGGAGCCCAGTCCTGACCACCCAACAAAGCGAAGTCACGCCCACGGCTCCACGGAATGTAGTCGTGGGGATTCCAGGGCTTCGCCGTCTCAAGGTGTCGGTTCAGGTTGGCCTCTACCACCGGTTCCAGCTCTGCGAGTAATGCCTGTTCGGTTGTCGTCATCGAGACTCTCCCGGCTTCAGTCCCTTACCTACGGCTGCGTAACTTACGCTACCGTAGGTCTACCGAAAATCAAGTGTGCGATTTACGGTCGGGGCGGGTTTGCCGTGTGGCGGCAGGCTCGCAGTTACGGCGCGGCCGCGAGCTCAAATTGATTGACTGACAGCCTGTTTCGCGACGGTTGTATCGCCATGGCGGCAGCGCGGCCGAAATCGCGCAGCGCGATATGCGGCGAAAACGGCCAGCAAGCGAGTCTCCCCCGTCGCAGCCTCCCGATCTTGCCCTTTGCGGAAATCTATACTGTAATCGATTTAGTATCCATCGACTCAAGAGGCGGCTGGCGTGAAGGTCCCGTTCACCTGGAAGGTCACCGGCTGGTTCATGATCGGCTGGTCTCCGGAATTTCCCGTCGGCGAGGTGCGTCCGATTCGGTATTTCGGCGAGGACCTGATCGCGTACCGCGACGAGTCGGGCGTGCTTCACGTGATGACGGGCCACTGCAGGCACCTCGGCGCGCATCTCGGTCACGGCGGCAAGGTGGTCGGCGACTGCGTCGAATGCCCGTTTCACGGGTGGAGGTGGGGCCCTGACGGCACCAACCGCTACATCCCGTACCAGCCGGACCGCCCTAACCGCGCGTTGCGATTGCGTGTGTATCCGGTGCGTGAGCAGTACGACTGCGTCTTCATCTGGCATCAGCCCGATGGCAAGGACCCGCAGTGGGAACTGCCGGACCTATTTCAGAAGTTCCCGCAGTTCGAAACCGATGCCGACGCGTATTACCGTCCGTACCCGGAGTTTTCGCGCCGCGCCCAACATGAGCCGGTACACCCCCAGATCGTCGCGGAGAACGGGCCCGACAGCGCGCACTTCTACTACGTGCACGGCGCTACGGTGCGGCCGGTTTGCCTCGACTGGCAGGCCGTGGACGAGGAATGGCGATTCCTCACCGGCTGGCCAGACACACGCGGCGACGATCCAGACCGGATGGCGCTGCGAATCCACAGCCACTTTTCCGGACTCGGCTTCGCGATCAGCGCTTTCGAAGGGTCGTCGAACTACCGCCTGATCTTCGCCTGCACGCCGGTCGAGGATGGGTATTCGGACCTGTTCTACTCGATCTGGTGGCCACGGCTTGACGGCGATACCTCCGACGTCCCGCCCGACTCGCTGCGCGAGCAGGTCGAAAAGCAATTCCTCGGGACCATCTGGGAGGACCTCGACATCTGGCGCTACCAGGAGTACGTCGAGCATCCCGCGCTGTCCAAAATCGACGCGAAACCGTATATGGCCCTTCGCAAGTGGGCGACGCAGTTTTACGAGGTGTCCCCAGCGGGCGACGCGGTCGCGTCGGCATGACCATCGGCCTCGCCGAACTCGCGGCGCCCGGGCACACCGCGATCGTCACGCAGGAGTGCCAGGGCGCGGTCGTCGGACCCAACGCCGGGCTCGCGGTGCTCGCCGAGGAGGCACGCCGCGAGGCGGTGCCCAACATCGAACGTCTACTGCCGGCGGCCCGCGACGCCGGGGTGAAGGTCGTGCACTGCCTCGTTCAGCGGCGGCCCGACGGCCTCGGCGGCAACCACAACGCGAAGATCTTCGCCATCGGAAGCGGTGTCGACATCGCCCCGGGCAGCCCTGGCGCGTCGCTGCTGCCCGAACTCGGGCCTGCGCCAACCGATGTGGTGCTGAGCCGGTCGCACGGCATCGGACCCATGGGTGGCACCGACCTCGACGCGACCCTGCGCAACCTCGGCGTCTCGACGATCGTCGCCGTCGGCGTCTCGGTCAACGTGGCGATCACCAACCTCGTCATGGACGCCGTCAACTTGGCCTATCACGTCGTCGTGCCGCGGGATGCGGTCGCCGGAATCCCGACCGGCTACGCAACGGCGATCATCGACAACACGCTGTCTCTTCTCGCCACCGTCACGACCACCGACGACCTCCTCCAGGTGTGGAAGCAGACGTGACCGACACCCAACCCGATACACGTGGATTTCCGGAGATCAAGCCCGGTCCAGCTCCCCAGGAGCTGGACCGGTTCATGGCGGCGATGCGCCGTTTGCAGGACATCGCCGTGTCCACCGACCCCGACGGCGCATTGTTTACCGATGCCGCCGAGCGCATCGAAGAGATCTGTGAGCGGCTGGAAATCCACGAGGCACCTGAGGGCGTCGCCCCCGCCGGCCGGGCCCCTCACCTGCCGGGACTCGGCCATCCCCTGATGCCGCCCTGGACCATCACGCACTCCGGGCCCGACGGCGTCACGATGCGTGGGCACTTCAGCCGGTTCCACGTCGGCGGCAACATGGCCGTCCACGGCGGCGTTATACCGCTGTTTTTCGACTGGCACTTTGGCATGATCGTCTCGGCCGCAGGCCGCCCTATCAGCCGTACCGCCTACCTGCACGTGGACTACCGAAAGATCACGCCCATCGACGAACCACTGGTGTCGCGCGGGCGTATCGACTCGATCGACGGACGGAAGGCCTTCGTCTCTGCGACGATGACTGACTCCGACGGCACCGTGTTGAGTGAGGCCAATGGCCTGATGATCCGGCTGCTCCCCCATCAGCCATGAAAGGCGACATGTCCCAGGTTGCAACACAATTCACCGTCCCGGCCGCCGCCGACGCCGTCGCGGCCGTGATCGGTGATCGAGAATTCATCATCCAGGGCGACCGTCGCTACACGTACGCGCAGATCGTCGAGCGGTCCAACCGGCTCGCAGCCTATCTGCACTCGCGCGGCCTGGGATGCCACACCGAGCGCTCCGAGCTTCCCGGTCACGAGGTGGGCCAGGACCTGCTGGGCATCTACGCCCACAACGGACCCGAGTACGTCGAGGCGATGCTGGGCGCCTGGCGGGCCCGCGTCGCGCCGTTCAACGTCAACTACCGCTACGTCAAGAACGAGCTGCGGTACCTGCTCGCCGACTCCGGTGCGACCGCGCTGCTCTACCACGCCACGTTTGCGCCGCGGGTCGCCGACGTGCTCCCCGAGCTTCCGCGGCTGCGCGTGCTGATCCAGATCGCCGACCAATCGGGCAACGATCTGGTGCACGGTGCCGTGGACTACGAATCGATCGTCGCGTCGGGGCCGGTGCAGCTGCCGCCGGTCGAGCCGTCGCCCGATGACCTGTATGTCCTGTACACCGGCGGCACGACGGGCATGCCGAAGGGCGTGCTGTGGCGTCAGCACGACATCTTCATGACGTCGTTCGGCGGGCGAAGCCTCTACACCGGCGAGCTTGCCCACTCCTACGAAGACATCGCCAAACGCGTCGTCGACGCACCGGAATCCAGGCTGATGATCCTGCCCCCGTTGATGCACGGCGCGGCGCAGTGGGCGATCATGACGGCGATGACCACCGGTCAGTCGGTGGTGTTCTCCACGGTCACCGACCGCTTCGACGCCGACGAGGTGGTCCGCACGATCGAGCGGGAGAAGGTCATGGCCGTGACAGTTGTCGGCGACGCGATGGCCCGACCTCTCGCGGCGGCCATCGAGGGCGGCACCGCAGATCTGTCGTCATTGGCGGTGGTGGCCAACGGCGGTGCCCTGCTGACCCCGACCGCCAAACAACGCCTCATCGACGTCAAGCCCGGATTGATCGTCGTCGACGGCGTGGGATCGTCGGAGACCGGCGCCCAGATGACCCACATGTCAGCATCAGGCGCGGTGGCGACCGGAAAATTCAACGCCGGTCCGGACACATTCGTGGCCGCCGAGGACCTAACCGCGATTCTTGAACCGGGACACGACGGCATCGGCTGGCTCGCGCAGCGGGGCTATGTGCCGTTGGGCTACAAGGGAGATGCGATCAAGACGGCGGCGACATTCCCGCTCATCGACGGCGTGCGGTACTCGGTGCCGGGCGATCGCGCGCGTCATCTCGCAGACGGCTCGATCGAACTGCTCGGCCGTGACTCGGTGACGATCAACTCCGGTGGGGAGAAGATCTTCGTCGAGGAGGTCGAGACGGCGATCGGATCGCATCCGGCAGTGGCCGACGTGGTGGTCTCGGGTCGGCCCAGCGAGCGGTGGGGGCAGGAGGTCGTCGCGATCGTTGCACTCGTGGAGGGCGCCAGCGCCGATGCGCAGGAGTTGATCGATCACGCCGCAGGCACCATCGCCCGCTACAAGCTGCCCAAGGCGGTCGTATTCCGCCCCGTCATCGAGCGCAGCCCGGCCGGTAAAGCCGACTACCGCTGGGCCCGCGAACAGGCGATGGCTCCCTAGACGCCGAAATCAGGTACACCAAATCACGACCTTGTGTGCCAGAAGTCTGATTCGGTGCGTGGCCTGCATTAGTGAGGGTGCTTCAGCCGACGGCGCGTCCGGCTGCGCGCCATGCGCAGCGCGACGCCGACGCCGGCTTTCATCGAACCGCTGAACGGCGGCGCCGCCCGCCCTGTGACGCTGAACGGCAAATCGGTGCCGACCACGGTCCGGTAGTGGCTGAACGCGTCGAATCCCGCCTTGCCGTGATAGGCGCCCATACCGCTGCGGCCCACGCCCCCGAAGGGGGCGGCCGACGGAATCATTTGAGCTCCAAAGTCATTGCGCGCCACGCCGCCGCTGCGGGTATGACGAACGAAGCGCCGGAAGTCGTCGTCGTCGGGCCCGTACCAGTAGGCAACCAGTGGTGCGGGCCGTCCATTGATGTAGTCAATCGCGTCGGTCAGTTGCGAGTACGGCATGACCACCAGGACGGGACCGAAGACCTCTTCATTGGCTATCTTCATGTGCTCGTCGATGTCCCGCACGATCGTGGGTGCGATCTTGCGGGTGGCGCGGTCTGGGAGTGACTCACCGGCGGGTGCCATAGTCTCGACAGTCGCACCGTTGACCCGCGCATCGTCGATCAGGCCAACGACCCTGTCGAAGTTGGCGTGGTTGACCGACGAGCAGTAGTCGTCGTTGGAGACGATCGACGGAAACATGCCGCGCAGCGTCTGCCGCGCGACGTCGACGAACGCGTCCACCCGATCCTCGGGCACGAAAACGTAATCGGGACAGATACATACCTGCCCGCCGTTGATCATGCGGGCCTGCGCGATACGTGTCGCCGATCGATTGATGTCGGCGTCGGGCGACACCACCACCGGATTCTTGCCACCCAACTCGAGAGTCACCGGAACGAGATTCTGTGCGGCGGCCTGCTGCACCAGAGCGCCGACCGACGGCGAACCGGTGAAAAACAGATGGTCGAAGGGCAGCGTCGAGAAGGCCGCCGCGACATCGGGCCCACCTGTGACGACGGCTAGTTCGGTCGGGTCGAAATACTTCGGCGCGGTTGCGGCCACCAACTCCGCCGTCTTCGGGGTGATCTCCGACATCTTGATCATCACCCTGTTGCCCGCCGCGAACGCCGCGGAGGCGGGCAGCACGACCAGGTTCAGCGGAAAGTTCCATGGCCCGATGATCCCGACGACGCCGAGCGGTGAGGGCTGCACCTCTGCCTTCAGACCGAAGAATCGCGCGGCCCGCATGAGCTTGGCCGCTCGCATCCATTGCGGCACATGCGATCTGGTGTGTTCGATCACCGAGACCATGCCGAGGATTTCGGTGAACAACGATCCGGCCTTCGGCCGGGTGCCGTAGTCGGCAGACATGGCATCGACGAACGCATCCGCGTTGTCCAGGACGAGCGCGAGCAGCCGATCGATGCGGTCGCGCCGCACGGCCACGCTGGGTGGCCCGTCGGCCACGAACGCCTTCCGCTGACGCTCGAGGGTCGCGCGCAAGGTGTCCGGCACGCCCTCGACAGTGCCGTCGACCCGCTCCTGCGTTGTGCTCATTCGCCCGTCCCGTACTCATTGTCTGGCGGACCAGAATTGTTTACTGTCGTCCTTACTGTCGGCCATTCGATGATACGACGGCGGTGCGGTGCGGCGGAGAGGAATGGTGTTCATGAGCGGTGAGCAACGCAAGATCGTGGTGGTCGGCGCGGGATCGGGCATCGGAGCGGCGGTCGCGACACACTTCCACAACCGCGGGGACCACGTGCTGTCGGTTGACGTGCGAGATCACCAAACTCCTGCGTCGGAGTACGCGCACTGCGATCTGCGTGACGCGGCGGCCATCAGCGAACTGCTCGGCCAGATCGGCTCGGGCTGGGACATGCTCGCCCACGTCGCCGGAATTCCTGGCACGGCACCCGCCGCTGACGTGCTGAAGGTGAACTACCTCGGCATGCGGCTGATGACCGAAGGCATGCTGCCGCTGCTGCGTGAGTGCGGCGCGGTCGTCGCTGTGGCGTCGACGGCGGCGCTTGGCTGGGACCAGCGCCTGGACATACTGGCCGGACTGTTGGAGCTCACCGACGCCGAGGCGGTCGAGAATTGGCAGGCGGCCCAAGACCCGAACTATCCGGTGTACAGCACGTCCAAGCAGGCGGTGATCCTGTACTGCAAGCGTCTCGCGGGCCCCGCCTGGACCAAGTACGGGGTGCGGATCAACACCGTCAGCCCAGGACCGGTCGAGACGCCGATCCTGTCCGACTTCGAACAGACGATGGGCAAGGACGTTCTCGACATGTGCCGCGCCACCGTCGGTCGGCACGCAAGCGTTGACGACATCGTGCCCGTGGTTTCGTTCCTCGGGTCGCCTGAGGCCCGCTGGATCACGGGCCAGGACATTCAGGTCGACGGTGGCTTCATCAATGCGATGACGGCCGGGGCACCGATCCAACTCTAGGCCACTAACCAGGTCTTATCGCTATACTGTAAGATTTACAGTACCTATAGCAGGATGCCTGTCCGTTCGACGATGCTGGAGATCAGCCCGGTGGAAAGCCCAGTGCAGGACGTCACGGTCGACGAGACCTTCGACCTCCTTCGTGACCCCTATCCGCTCTTTGCCCAGAAGCGGCGGGAATCCGGCGTCTTCAAGGGCAGCGTCATGGATTGGTCCAAGACGCCCGATTCCATGAAGCCCGAGCAGCTCTACGCCGCTGTGTCCTTCGACGCTGTCAACCGGGTCTTCCGTGACGGCAAGGTGTTCAACTCGCACATCTATGACTCCACGATCGGTCTGTTCATCGGCCCGACCATCCTGGCGATGGAGGGTAAGAAGCACTGGGAACACCGCAATCTCGTATCCGCGGCGTTCAAGTCGAAGTCATTGCTGCGGTGGGAACCGGAGATCGTTCGGCCCGTCGTCAACACACTCATCGACGAGTTCATCGACGCCGGCGAAGCCGATCTGGTCCGAGACTTCACGCTGGAGTTCCCCACCCGGGTGATCTCGAAGTTGTTGGGCCTGCCCGAGGAAGATCTGCCGTGGTTCCGCAAGCGTGCCGTGGAGTTGATCAGCTACACGGTCAAGTACAAGCGCGCTTTCGAGGCGTCGGCGGCGCTGAAAGATTATTTCCTGCAACAGATCGAGCAGCGCAAGTCCAGGCCGACCGAAGACATCATCGGCGATCTGGTCACTGCGGAGATCGATGGCGAGAAACTCAGCGACGAAGCGATCTACTCGTTCCTGCGGCTGTTGCTTCCTGCCGGACTGGAGACCACCTACCGGTCGTCGGGGAACCTTCTCTATCTATTGCTCACACACCCCGATCAGTTCCGCGCGGTACACGAGGATCAGGAGCTCATCGCGCCCGCGATCGAGGAAGGTCTGCGCTTCGAGACACCGCTGACGACCGTGCAGCGGTACGCGACGGAGGCCACGGACGTGGAAGGTGTCGAGCTCCCCGCCGGAGCGGTGGTCGACGTCTGCATCGGCTCGGCCAACCGAGACGAACGGCGATGGGAGCGTTCCGAAGAGTTCGACATCTTCCGGAAACGCTTGCCACACCTCTCCTTTGCCGCCGGGGAGCACACCTGCATGGGGCTGCATCTGGCCCGGATGGAGACTCGCGTCGGGCTGGAATGCTTGCTGACTCGGCTTACCAACATCGAGCTCATCACTGACGACAACCCACACATTTGGGGCCAGCCATTCCGTTCACCGACCGCGATTCCGGTGACGTTCGACGCCGCGGGGTGACCGATGGCACAACAGCGCCGACGACGGGAACGCGGATCGATCTCCGTCGACGAGATCCTCAATGGCGCCTTCGAGGTGGCGGCGGATGTCTCCATCGACAACTTGAGCATGCCGCTGCTGGCACGGCGCCTGGACGTCGGGGTGACGAGCATCTATTGGTACTTCCGCAAGAAGGACGAACTCCTCGACGCGATGACGGACCGAGCGCTCGCGCAATACGAGTTCACCGTGCCCAGTATCGATGCATCCAATTGGCGTGCGTCGCTGCGCAACCACGCGCATACGATGCGCAGCCAGTTTCTTGCCGACCCCGTTCTGTGCGACCTGGTCCTCATTCGCGGGCACTACGGCATTCACGCACTGCACGGTGCCCTGCATGAGATCGAACGACCCGTCGCCGCGCTGGTCGAGGCGGGGCTGACGCCCGAGCAGGCCGCCGAAACCTACGGCGCGATCTCGGTGCACTCACGTGGATCGGTCGTGCTGCAGCGCCTACACCAGAAGACCGAGGGGTTTCCCGCGCAGCGCAGCACCGGTAACCGGTACATCGGATTCGCCGACGATGTCGACTTCGAGTACATCCTCGACAGCATCCTCGACCAGGCTGAGTATCTGATCAGCCTCTCCACGGCACGGCCTTGACGAATCCGGCTGCGTCCACTCGCAGTTGCGTGCCCGTGATGTAGCGGGAATCGTCGCTGGCGAGGAAGACACGGTGTTGGAGACATCCTGTGGGCTCAATGTAGGGAATCGGCATGGCTGATACTCACGTTGAAAACACCGACTAGATCGGTGTCGATGGGTCGGCGCAGATGTCCACCGCGACCTTGTTGTCCAGCTTCCCATCAGTTCTCTTTCTGTCGTGGCATCCGCCAGCCGATGGTCTTGGTCTCCAGGTACTGCTGGAATCCCTCGATGCCGCACTGGCGGCCGACGCCGCTGTTCTTGTACCCGCCGAAGGGCGCGTCGGCGCCGTAGAACATGCCGCCGTTCACGCCCAACGAACCCGTGCGGATACGGCGCGCGATGTTCATGCCCCGTTCGATCGATCGCGATATGACCGCCCCGGCAAGCCCGTACGCGCTGTCGTTGGCGATACGGACCGCCTCGTCGTCATCGTCGAACGGCAGGACGATGAGCACTGGGCCGAAGACTTCTTCCTGCGCGATCGCCGAGCTGTTGTCGACGCCGACGATCACGGTGGGTGCCACATAATGCCCGCCGCTGAGGTGCTCGGGCAGGTTACCGACCTCACCCCCACCGACGGTTATCGATGCGCCATCGCGGCGCGCTCCCTCGACCGCTGTGAGTACACGCTCCTTCTGTGCGGCGCTGATCACCGGCCCGACAAGGGTTTCCGGCGCAGCGGGATCGCCGACCGGCACTGCCGCGTATGCAGCTGTGATATCCGCGACCGCGTCGTTGAACAACGACCGGTGGACGAGCATGCGGGTGGTCGCCGCGCACGCCTGCCCCGCATGGACGCAGACTCCGACCGCGGCTCCGAGGATTGCGGCGGGATGCGCATCGTCGAGCACGATCGACACCGACTTCCCGCCGAGTTCGAGGAACATTCGCTTCATGGTGTCGGCGCCCTGCCGCATCAGTAGCTTGCCGACGGACGTGGAGCCGGTGAACGAGATCATGTCCACCCGAGGATCGGTGCCCAGAATTCCGGCGACTTCGTTGGAGGGGGTCGGCACAACGTTCACTACGCCCGCGGGGATGTCGGTGTGCTCGGCGATCAACCTGCCCAGCCGCGTTGCGTTCCACGGCGTGTTCGGGTCCGGTTTGAGCACGACGGTGTTGCCGGTCGCAAGCGCGGGCCCGAGCTTGTTGAGGATGACCTCAATCGGGAAATTGGACGGCGTGATCGCAGCGACAACGCCGACCGGCTCCTTGACGACGGTTCGTATGTTCCGCTCGCCGAACAATCCGCCGCCGTCGAGCTTGCGCTCCCACTCGAAGTCGTCGATCAGCCGTCCGGGATAACGCAGCGCGTCCGCCAGCGGCCAATCCAGTTGCGCGGATTGGGTCGTCATCACGGGGCAGCCGACCTCGGCGATCAGCTCCTCGCGCAGAATCTCCTTGTCGGCCTCGATCGCCGCCTGCAGCTGTTCCAGGCAGCGCTTGCGCAGCACGCGGTTGGTCGACCAGTCTGATTCATCGAAGGCGCGGCGGGCGGCGGCGATGGCGCGGTCCATGTCCTGCGCGTCCGCGGCGCTGGTGCTACCCAACACCAGGCCGGTGGCGGGGCTGATGTTGTCGAACTCTTCGCCGGTGGCCGCCGCCACCAGCTCACCGTCGATCAGCATCCGGGATTCGGCGTGCATTGCCGCCCGCTGCCCCAGGTCGACGCTGGTCTGGGTCCGCTCTTCGACGCCGCTCACCGGCACCTCGTACAATCGGACACTGCGGGACGATCAACTGTAAACATTACAGTAGGATATCTCAACAGCCAGAGAGAGGGCGCATTTGATCAAGGTGATGGAGGGCGTCCGGGTCCTCGAAGTCGCACAGTTCACGTTCGTTCCCGCGGCGGGGGCGATCCTCGCCGACTGGGGCGCGGACGTCATCAAGGTGGAGCACCCGGTGCGCGGTGACACCCAGCGCGGCTTCATCAACATGGGGGGCTTCCAGCTCAACCCGGATCGGCACCCCTTGATCGAGCATCCCAACCGCGGCAAGCGAAGCGTCGGTATCGACGTATCCACCCCGGAGCGGGCAGGAAGTCCTGTACGAGATCGCCAAGACCGCCGACGTGTTCTTGACGAACTACATGCCTGCACAGCGTCAGAAGAACAAGTTCGACGTCGAGCACATTCGCGCGGTGAACCCGAAGATCATTTACGCGCGCGGCAGTGCCTACGGCGACAAGGGACCGGAACGGGATACGGGAGGCTTCGACGGCACCGCGTTCTGGACACGCAGCGGCGTGGGCCATGCGCTGACGCCCGAGGAACTGGGCGGCGCCTTGTCGCAAGGCATTCCCGCATTCGGCGATTCCATCGGCGGGATGAACATCGCAGGCGGCATATCGGCCGCACTGTTTCATCGCGAGCGCACGGGCGAGGCAACCGAGATCGACGTATCGCTGCTGAGCACGGCCTGGTGGGCAGGGGGCGCGAGCGTCACCCAGGGCATGGAAACGGGCGAGACGATGCGTTCGGTGATGCCGGGTGCCGTCGGCCCGACGGTGAACCCGTTTATGGGTAACTACCTGACCTCCGACGGGGGCACCATCAATCTCTGCATCGTCAGCCCGACGGGCTACATCCGCGACGCGTTCGAGCATCTGGGCCTCCCAGAGTTGGCCGATGATCCGCGTTTCGCCGATGTGCTTCCTCTCATCGAGAACGCCGAGGCGGCAGTCAAACTCATAACCGAGGCCATCCGCGCCAAGCCGTTCGAATACTGGCGTCAGCACCTGAAGACGATGAAGGGCCAGTGGGCGCCATTCCAGAGCTTCATCGACCTCACCACCGATGAGCAGGCGATCGCCAATGACATGATTGTCGAAGTGGAGGCCGGCGAAGGCGGAAAGCCGTTCAAAGTCGTTCGCGGACCGGTCCAGTTCAACCACGAGCCACTCACGACCACCCGCGCACCGCAGGCCTCCGAGCACACCGAGATCGTGCTGATGGAACTCGGTATGGACTGGGACCGGATCGAGGAACTCAAGGAAGCAGGCGCCATCGCCTAGTTCCGCGGGCGGTCAAATCCGGTCGACGCGCACTACTTTCAACGTCGGATATGCAGTAGTGACTGCTGGAACGAGGCCGTGACGTACAGGTTGTCGGCGCGTTCGCCGCTGAAACAGACGTTGGTGGGCGTGCGCCAGATGCAGCGGGCTGCGCGGCCCGGCAATCGCCACGTTGGTCATCAGCTCGAGGTCGGTCTCCCCCGCCGCGACAACCAGCGGGAAGAACACATCGTGTTGGCCCTCGAAGGAGAACACGCCGTCGACCCCCAAGTCGGCGATCTCGCGAGCGCTATCGCGCGCCTTCTGCGGGGACCCGTCGACCTGCAGATGTACTTTCACAGCAATCCCATCCCCTTGTGATCAGACCCACAGCCTGGTAAGAAATCACCGTAGTTTTAACCTGGGGCACTCAGCAAGGTCCGCGAGTTCGTACGGCGTCACCAAGGAGATGCAATGACTGCGCCGACGGTAGACGACGCGGCCAGGAGCCTTGCCGACCCGACGGCGATGCGATGAGCGAGCACCTCCGCATGGCCGCTGGTGATGGGGTTCAGGGCTGCCTTCGTTGTGACAGGAATTACGCGTCCGTGCCATCGGTCCGCGAGTGGCCGTGATGAGCGAAGGTTTCGCCGATCTCCTCGGTGACCTGCTCGGGCCCGACGCCATCGAATCCATCGAAGAGATCGTTGAGGCGGTCGTAGAGTTCTGCGACTGCCCCGAGGACGTCACCGGAAAGGTCGCCGTCAGCCTCGAGCTGATTGCCGATTGGGGGCTGACCGTCCACGGCCTGGACGGGTCGGCGCGGGTCTGGGCATAACCTGGGCTGGTGCGGTGGATCGTCGACGGCATGAACGTGATCGGGTCTCGCCCCGACGGTTGGTGGCGCAACCGCGGCCGTGCGATGGCCGCGTTGGTCGAACGGCTCGAGCAGTGGGCGGTCACCGAAGGTGCTGACGTCACGGTGGTGTTCGAACGCCCGCTGTCTCCACCGATCGAGTCGTCTGTGATTACCGTGGCGCATGCTCCGCAGGCGGCCGCGAATTCCGCCGACGACGAAATCGTCCGGATAGTGTGTGCCGACGCCCGTCCCGCGGAGATCCGCGTGGCAACCTCGGATCGCACGCTTTCCGAGCGAGTCCAGGCAGCCGGCGCGTCGACCTACCCGGCGGAGAGCCTGCGCAATCTCATCGACCCGCGCTGAACCGCACTCAGCAGGGATACTGTAATATTTACAGTTGGCTCCTACCTTGGCCGCTCATAACGGAGGTCCGCGCATGCAGAAGGCGCTCGCGCCCGACTTCTCAACCTGGCCGTCTGAGCAACCGCAGCTGATCGGCAGCCGGTGCGGCACGTCACGTTCCTTCAAACCGGTCTAGAGAGGATTCACATGAACGACGTCGCCATCATCGGCGTGGGCCTGCACCCATTCGGACGATTCGAAGGCAAGTCCGCGATGGAAATGGGCGTCGACGCGATCTTCGCCGCGGTCGCCGACGCCGGTGTGGAGTGGAACGACATTCAGTTCGCGACCGGCGGCAGCTGGACGGTGGCCAACCCCGATGCGATCGTCGGCATGGTGGGACTGACGGGAATTGCCTTCACCAACGTGTTCAACGCGTGCGCGACGGCGGCCAGTGCCGCCAAGGCGTGTGCCGATGGAATCCGGCTGGGCGACTATGACATAGGCATCGCCGTCGGCCTGGACAAGCATCCGCGCGGCGCGTTCACCGAGGACCCCGCGCTAGTGGGAATGCCGTCCTGGTACGCCGAGAACGGGCAATACCTGACCACGAAGTTCTTCGGGATGAAGGCCAACCGCTATCTCCACGACCACGGCATCTCGCAGGAGACCCTGGCCAAGGTCGCGGCCAAGAACTTCCGCAGCGGGGCATTGAATCCGAATGCGTTCCGTCGCAAGCCTATCCCCGAGGACGAAATCCTCAACTCGGCGATGCTGAACTACCCACTGACTCAGTACATGTTCTGCGCGCCGGACGAGGGCGCCGCCGCGGTCGTGATGTGCCGGGCCGAGATCGCACACCGCTACACCTCGAAGCCGGTGTATCTGCGTGCGGTCGAGGTGCGTACCCGCCGCTATGGCGCCTACGAGGTCAACACCACCTTCGCGCCCGTCGACGAAGACGTGGCACCGACGGTGTACGCCGCCAGGGCGGCGTTCGAAAAGGCAGGCGTCGCACCGGAAGACGTCGACGTCATCCAGCTGCAGGACACCGACGCCGGCGCGGAGATCATCCACATGGCCGAGTGCGGCTTCTGCGCCGACGGTGAGCAGGAGAAGCTGCTGTCCGACGGCGCGACGGAGATCCACGGCGCCATGCCGGTCAACACCGACGGGGGGCTGATCGCGAACGGCGAGCCGATCGGCGCGTCGGGCCTACGGCAGATCCACGAGTTGGTGCGCCAGCTGCGCGGCGAGGCCGGTGATCGACAGGTTCCGGGCGAGCCCCACGTCGGGTTCGCACAGCTCTACGGCGCACCCGGCACCGCCGCCGCCACGATTCTGTCGACCTGATTTCCGCCGAGCAGACGTGAAAGTCCCCGACACGCCGAAGATTTGGCGCACTTTGCGTCTGCTCGCCCTAGACAGGGAATCACCGGATCTGCCACGGGACGATGACCGGTTCCCCAGGCTGCGCATCGCCAGCGTCGAGAACGGCAGCTCGTGGATCTACCCCGTTCCACGATTTCGAAGACCTCTACAAGAAGATGCCGAGAACTTCCCCGAACACCCACAGAACGTGTTCGGCGCTCTGGGTCAGTCCGTTCTGGGAGGGCCCAAGGTTTCTGGCGCTACGCCGAAGGCATGGCGAGCGGCGGACAACGCCCGCCGCTTCATGGGTCTGCCGATCGCCAACCCGGATCCCGACGACCAAGGCTGGACGAGCGCCTCGACGTGGACGAAACTTCCGTGTGGGGTGGCGGCGAGGAGGCGACGTGACCGAGGTGAGTGAGAACAGGACTGATGCGGTTGAGCACTACCTGGCCTGCATGGCGGCCCACGACTGGGATGGCCTTGCTGCCACCGTCGCCGATGAAGGCTTGACCCGGGACGGTCCCTTTTGCGACCGCGTGGAGGGTAAGCAGCGATACGTCGACTTCCTGCATGGCGTGATCACCTCACTCGACGGCTACCAGCTGGAAGTGCAGCGCGTGTCCCACGTATCGAATCGAGTGTCATTCGTCGAGCTGAGCGAGACCTTCGGAGTCGACGGCGTCGCGACCACCTACCCCGAGTGCATCCTTTTCGAGCGCAACGACGACGGTCTGATCTCGCATGTCAGCGTTTTCATGAAGCAGCCGGGGGCCGAGGGACCGGTGGAAGGCGCTCGCGCCAGCTGACTCAGTTCAGTACCGCGGGGTCTCGACGCAGCTCGCGACGTGCCATCGCCTCGAACAGCCCGGTGAACTGATGGGAGTTGAAGAACTCTCCGTAGGTGCGCGCCGCGTCGCGATTCATGGGGATACCGCCACCCGCGGCGGCGATGCGCCAGGCTTGGCGACTGCGCCATTCGAAGGACATGGCCCGCAGGTATGCCTGTCGAATGTCGGCGCCCAGCACCACTACGCCGTGGTTGGCCAGAAGTCCGACGTTGGCTTCGCCGATCGCCTTGGCCACTGCACGCGCGTTGCTCGTGTCGTCGACCGTTCCCCAGTACTCGTCGTACACCGCGACACCGCCGTGATACAGCGCGCCGGTCTGGTCGTAGATCTCGGGGGCGCGTCCGATATCGGCCCAAACAGTTCCCCATCGCGAGTGGTTGTGGATCGCCACCGCGATATCGTCACGGACACGGTGCAATTCGACGTGCAGCGTGATCGCGGGCGTGATCGTCCACCGGCCCGAGATCTCGTTGCCATCGGCGTCCATGGTCATGATGTCGCTCGCCGTGACCTCGTCCCAGGTCAACCCGAACGGGTTCACCAGGAACGTTCCGTCGGGCTGCTTGTAGGTGATGTGGCCCGCGAGATGGTCGTCGTATCCTTCGGCGAACAGACAACGGCACAGCAGCGCCAGCTCCTGGGCGCCGGTCAGCTCAGGCAATGCCGGCGCAATGGGTTTCGTGACCACCATGGCTCGCATCGCGGTCGGCCGGTTCGTGTCGGCGCTTGTCACGATGAATCGTCCTTACGCGCCGAGGATCCGGCGCAGTCGATCGCCGTAGAACGCTAAGGCATTGTCGCCCAGCACTTTACGCTCAAGCGCCTCGCCGAGTCCCCGCTCCTTGACGCACTTCACCGCGCCCGGATAGACGGCGTCGTGATGCGGGTAGTCGGACGCGAACATGACGTTGTCGGCCCACCCCTGCTCTAGCGTCGACGCCAGACCCGGCTCCTCGATCTCGAACGTGAGCCACGACCGCGTGCTGAGGGCACCGTCGGGATTTCCGCCGCGATAGTCGTCGGGCGCGAGCTCGTAATGCTCCTCGATGCGGTCCGCCCAGGTCGGCGCCCAGCCGCACCCTGCTTCGAGGAAGCCCACGCGCAGATGTGGGAAGCGCTGGAAGATCCCGGCCAAGGTCATGTTGACCATCGCGGCCATCTGTTCGAAGACGTGGCTTACGATGTGGCATCCGGCGTAGCTGGACATGCGGTCGAGACCGATGGTATCGATTCCGGCGAGATACGCCTCGTGCAGCGACATCGGGACGTCGAGCTGCTGGGCCTTTTCCCACAACACATCGAAGTCGGGATGATCGACGGTGCGGCCGCCGATCCGGTTGGGTCGCATTACGCCACCGATGAAACCGTGGGTCGTCACGGCTCGCTCGAGTTCGGCCGCCGCCAGACGCGGGTCGTGTTGAGGCAACAGCGCCACGCCGATCAGACGCTTTGCGTCGGTGGCGCAGTAGCGGGCCAGCCAATCGTTGTACGCCGCGCAGAGCGCAGCCGCGATGTCCGGATGCTCCAACAGCCCGAACATCAACCCCACGCTCGGATACAACACCGCGGCGTCGATCCCCTCGTCGTCGAGGACCTGCAGGCGCACCTTGGGATCGCGGCCCCCCTCGCGTCGCACGCCGCCTGCGGACACATGGTTCTGAAGCCCGCCGGGAAACGGATATTTCGACCGCCAGAGCCGGCCCTCGATGCGGTAGGTGACGAACCCACCGGCTTCGGCGACGAACTGCATGGCGCTGTCGCGCATCGCCGATGGGATGGCGTCGACCAGTTCGGGAAGCGTCTCCTCGACATGCCCGTCGGCGTCGATCACGAGTGACATCGGACCCCCTTACCGAGGCGGCCGGAATTCAATCAATACTAAAATAGAAAGCTTAGTAGCGCCGTCAAGAGTCGTGTGCCTCGGGCTTCTGGGCGGTCTCGCCGTCGCTCGTCGCGGCTTGCCGAGCGCCGTGGTCGACATACCACTGCGCGGCCCGCCTGATCGACTCGGCGGTGGGACGGGGATTCCATCCCAGTTCCCGCATCGCCTTGCCGTGGTCCAGCGGCGACGTGAGGTGTAACAATCGCACCCCAGTCAGGTTCAGCGCGAAATCGCGGCGCAGCAATCGGCTCGCAGCGCTGAGGCAGTAACCGATCGTGTAGAGCGCTGGCAATGGGAGACCCAGCCGCGGTGGTTTGGCTCCGACGGCATGTGCCGCGGTCTCGAACAGCTCCCGCATCGACATGTAGGTTTCCGACACGATGTAGCGCTCACCGATCCGCCCGCGCTCTGCGGCGAGCAAGAACGCTTCTGCTGCGTCTTCGACCCCGACCACCTCCGTGCCGATCCCTTTGAGGTACAACGGAATTCTCCCGGCGGCGGCCAGCTTCACGAACATACCCTGGCTCGGCTGCCAGTCGCGCGAGCCGTACGGCGTGCCCACGCACATCACGACCGCAGGCAGGCCACGCTCTTTCGCATACCGCAACACCATGTCCTCGCCCCGTCGGCGAGACTCGATGTAGGGCCCGCCCTTGCCGTTCCAGTTCAACGGCGTGTCTTCGGTCACCGGCGCGTCATCTCCGGCGATGGCAACCGTTCCGACGGTGCTGCAGTAAACGAACCGAAACAGATCGGCCTCAGCCGCAACGTCGAGCACCCGCCGCAGGCTCTCCACATTCGTCTCGAATAGGGGCGTCGGATCGCGCAGCCAGGCCTGCACGTGCTGCCACCGGCACGGCATGCCGCTTCGACAGGTTCGCGGAGCTCTGCCGGGGCGCTCGCGGGATGGGCGATCTCGAATCCCGAGAACGTCACGACGTTGGTGCCACACTCGAGGAACGGCACCAGATCTGCGATGGCCTGCCTTTCCCTGCCGATGCTATTGCCGAAGTATGTGAGGCAGTCGGCGTCGAGGTCCAAGACAGCGACGGTCGGCGACAGGGCCTGCACGAAGTGCACGACGGACGCCGTCGGCAGCACCGTGCCGAAGCCGGTGGACGTCGTGGTCGAGACCGTCCGTCTCCCACCCGCATCCTCCACCTCGCCGAGCACCTCGGCGACGGCACGTCGGCGCCCACATCTTTCGATGACGTCGGCCCAAAGTCGTTCGTCGTCACGGCGCCGATATTGCCGTGCCGAACTCCGCAGTGCACGATCCTGTAGGCCACGCCGGTCTCCTTTCGCCGAGACTGCTGACAGATCGAGAATCAGGGGCGAAATCGCGATCTGTCCGCAGTCTCGCGCTACGAAGCCTTCTTCTGCGCCGGCGGCGCGTACGCCGGCTTGCCGAGGCCGAGCACGTACTGGGCGATCATGTTCCGGAACACCTCCAGCGTGCCGCCATAGATTCCGACCAGCGGCGCGAACCGGTACACGTATTCCGATGCGCCGTCGTCGGCCGCGCCGTCGGTGCCTACCGGCAGCGTCGACGCGGTGCCCAGGATGTCCATCAGATCCGGCGAGATGTCGCGCATCGTCTGCGCAAGGGCCACCCGGCCGAAGATGGTCCGCGCCGACAGCGAGGCTTCCATGCGAGCGACGCTGCGGCCCAGGCGGTATGCCACTGACTCATCGTCGATCAGCCGACGGCCGTTTGGATCCTTCTCGGCCACTTTGGCTGCCGCCTTGTCGGCGGCGTCGGCCATGAACCCGGCCTGGTGCATCATGATCGACACGTCCTGCAGCCCGTCCGGCGCGGCATCCACCGCGCCGTGCTCGACGTTGAGCGGTTCACGCACCACCGTCCAGCCGTCGTTAACCTCACCCAGCCGGTACTTGTCGTCGACACGGACAT
Source organism: uncultured Actinomycetota bacterium (assembly GCA_963770125.1). GTDB lineage: Bacteria > Actinomycetota > Actinomycetes > Mycobacteriales > Mycobacteriaceae > Mycobacterium. Next base: position 104,327 of record CAVYPI010000002.1, read on the forward strand.
CGCTGTAGTAGACGATATTCGTGCGGTCGCCATCGACGGTGCGGATGCCTTGGATCTCGATCCCAGGCGAGTCGAGCGGGACCAGAAACATGGTCAGGCTCTTGTGCTTTGGCGCATCGGGGTCGGTATTGGTGATCAAGAAGACGTACTGGCAGTTGTGCGCGCCGGTGGTGAACATCTTGGAGCCATTGATCACCCAGCTGTCGCCATCGCGTATTGCGCGGGTCTTGCACGTGGCGACGTCGGAGCCGCCCTCCGGTTCGGTGTAGCCCAGGCAAAGCCGCACGTGGCCACTGAACACACGGGGCATCACTTCGGCCTTCAGTTCGGGTGAGCCGAACTTCTCCACCGACCGCGCGATCATGGCCGTGGTGCCAGACGTCACCCACGGCACGTGGGCGCGTCGCTTCTCCAGCTCCCAGATGCGCCGCCGCACACGGTTGAAGCCGCCGTCGGATTCGGGCTTCCAGTCGCGGCGCCAGATATCCCGCCGCACCCAGTGCTACGTGCACGCCTTCGTCGAAGTTGTCGCCGGTCTCGCGATCACGGCGAAGTACGTCCTCGGTGACGTGTGTGCGCAGGAAGTCGCGCGCCTCGCTGAGGAAGGCCGCATCGTCGTCGGACAGCTGAACTCGCGAGAAATCCATTGACTAGCTCCGTCCTTCGCGGGCCGCGACGATCTCGGCGATGTACTTGGCGCTGGCACCGGGGTCGCCGCCGGCGAGCGCCCATCCACGGGCCCGAACCAGGTACGCCGTAGCGGCCGCCTCCGCCGAGACTCCAAGGCCGCCTTGGATGTGGACGCACATCGTCGCGGCCTTGGACGCTTCCTCGGCCATGAACACGAACGCCGACGGTGCCAACTCCGGCCGCTCGTCGGGCTCGTTGTCCAAGAACCACGCTGCGCGGCGCGCGAGGTTGCGGCCACCGTGCACTGTGATGGCGATGTTGGCCAGCGGGTGCGAGATGCCCTGCAGCGTCGAGATCGGCACGCCCAGCGTGTAACGAGTCTTAGCGAACTCCGCGGCGATCGTCATCGTCTCCTCGACGAGACCCACCAACGCCGCGGCCGTCAGCACCCGCCACTCATCCAGCGCGCGTTGATATTCCGCCAGCGCGTCGGTGCCGCTGGCCAGCACCGTCCGGCTGTCGGCCGACGCGGGATCGACCCACGCCATCGGCAGCCTGCCGATGTTATCGACCTTCGCCGGGCGGGTGCCGAATGTCAGCCGAACGATGTCCTCACCGTCGCGCAGGACGATCTGGTCGGCGATCGATCCGGTCGGGATCAGCCTGACGCCGGACACATTGTCGTGTTGTGGGTCGAACGCGGCCAGCTGTTTGCCGTTGACGATGTCGGCCTCCAGCGCGCCCAAGCGGGCGAGCAGGCGTGCGGCGCAGATGTGGTCGATCCACGGCACCGGCGCCAGCGAGCGGCCGATCTCCTCGGCGACCAGCGTGAGGTCGACCAGCGTCGCCCCGTCGCCGCCAACGGATTCCGGCAACGCCATCGTCGTCGCCCCCATGGCGCACAACCGCTCCCACAGACTCTTGTCGAAGCCCGACTCCTCTGCGGCCCGCACCGTTTCGATCGAACAGTGCGTCTTGAAGAAGTTCTTGTAGGCAGCCTGCAGGGCCTCGTGGTCCTCCGTGAGGCTGTAGTCGAGTCTGCGCAGTTCGTAACGATCCATCAGTGCTCCTCTTTGCCCCCGAAGAAGAATTCGTGTGCATTGTTGTAGAGATAGTTCCCGAGTACGTCGGCGGGCAGATCCAGCGCGAGTGCCTCAGGAATGACGCGACGCATCTTCAATACCGGCCAGTCCGACGCGTAGATCACCTTGTCGGCTCCGCGGGTCCGCATGTAGTGCAGGAGGCTTTCCGGCAGCCGCTTGGGCGACCACGCCGACGTCATGAGGCGCAGGTTCTCGTACTTGATCATCAGCCGGATCGCGACATCCCACCACGGGTCGGCGCCGTGGATCATGCACAGCTTGAGTTCCGGAAATCGCACGCAGACCCGGTCGAGATGGATCGGGTTCTGCACCTCACCGGGGATCGGTGGCCCTGGGATACCGGTGTTGATGCACAGCGGCAGTTCGAGTTCGGCGCACTTGGTGTACAGCGGGTAGTACACGGCGTCACTGGGCGGGTATTGGCCATCACCCCAGAAGCTCGGACCCACGACGGCATACGCCACCGGAAGATCCGCGGCGACCGCGGCGAGTTCCCTCAGCGCAGGCATAGGCCGCAGCAGGTTGACCCCGCCCATCGACAGCGCGAACCGGTCCGGCTTCGCTTCGACGAACTTACGCGCGGTCACCGACGGCTTGGCGAGATTGTCCATCAGGATGGCTTTCGCCACGCCCTGCTCGTCCATTTCGTCGAGCAGCTCGGCCAGGTCGACCGGCGCAAACATCGACTCCGGGCCCTTGAAGTAGTCGTCGCGCACCTTGAGCATCCAGGTGGGCTGCTTTTCGGTTTCGCCAAAATGCACGTTGACCAGGCAGTCGATGGCTTTCGTTGTCACGTCAAAGACTCCTGTTGTGTCGCGGCGCTTTTCGCCCACCGGTAGTCGGCCTTGCCGTTGCCCAGCCGACGGACCTGCTCGACAAAGATGAACTCCTTGGGCGCCTTGAATCGCGCGAGGTGCGACGTGCAATGCGCATGCAACAGTGCATGCTCGGCACCGGCTCCGTCGCGCAGCGCCACCAGCGCGACGACTTCCTGCCCCCACCGTTCACTTGGACGGCCGACCACCAACGCGTCGGAGATCGCCGGGTGCGCGCGCAGGACCTCTTCGACCTCCTCCACGAACACCTTTTCCCCGCCAGTGTTGATGACCAGTGAGTCGCGACCGAACAGACGCATGGTGCCGTCGGCTGCGAGCGAGCCCCGGTCCCCGGAAATCACCACACGCTGTCCGTTGACGACGGGAAATGTTTTCTGGGTGGCGACCGGATCGTCGAAATAGCCAAGCGGGATGCGGCCGGCGCGCGCGACATAGCCGATCTCCTGCTCGCCGGGCTGCAGAAATCGCCCGTAATCCTCGGACACCACCAGCGCGCCGTCGCGCAGCTCGAACGTGTCTTTCTCCGCCCCACGCTGACTACGACCGAAGCCCACGTTCCCGGTCTCCGACGACCCGTACCCATTGATCAGCGTGATCTGCGGCAGCAATTCCAGCAGCGCCCGTTGGTATTTCGGGTTGGTCGCCGCTCCCCCGGTGCCGATCGCGAACAACGATGACAGGTCGTAAGAACCCCGTCGCAGCTCTTCCACCAGCGGCCCCGCGTAGGCGTCGCCGACCATCGTCATCATCCCGACCTTCTCGCGCTCCGCGGTCTCGAGCACGGCGGGTGGGTCGAATTTCGTCCGGTCGTAGAGGACCACCGGCAGGCCGTTGAGAAGGGCCGCAAAGGCCGTCCACATGCCGGCCGCGTGCATCAGTGGTGACACTGCAAACCACGGCTGCCCGCCGTGGCGCACTTTGTCGTGTATCTCGTCGGCGGACTCGTGGTCGGCGCCGTTCATCGACACGACGTAGCTGTCGCTCTGCCGCCACATGACCCCCTTGGGCCGCCCCGTCGTTCCACCGGTGCAGACCATCAACAGATCATCGGGAGAGGGCGTGATGTCGTGGTCCGTATCTCCTTGAGCCAGAGCATCTTCCAGCTTGGTCGCCCCCGACAGTTCCGCAGCATCGCTGGCGTCGTCGACCGATATCAACAAATCGGCCGAGGCGGGCGGCAGTACGTCGGCGAACTTCGGCCCCAGCGACCGGTGGTAGATGACGGCCCGCGGTCGCAGGTACTCCAGCAGTTCGGCGACCTCGCGCGGCGTGTAGTTGTAGTTGACGTTGGCCGGGACGGTTCGGGCCTTGAGACACCCGATCACCATGTCGGGATAGAGATCGTTGTGCATGATGAGCGCAACGCGATCCTGGCCGCATTCCCAGTTCTCGAGCTCCCCGCGCTCACGGTGAGCGCCGAACCCGTGACCGGCAAGGAAGTTGGCGAGCCGGCGCGTTCGATCCGCTGACTCGCCGAACGTGCTCCGGCGCCCGCCACAGACCGTCATCAGCCGGTCGGGAACGGTCTCAGCGATGGCGTCCAGAACCGCGCCGATGGTCCACTCGCTCATGGGCTTGACGGCTACGCCGACACTTTGACGCCGAGGAGGTCCAAAGCATTGTCGCGCATGATCTTTCGGATATCGGACTCGCTGAACGCTGTCAGTTCTTCGGTGAACGACACGGGCGATTCGAGACCTTCACCATGCGGCCAGTCCGAGCCGAACAGGATCCTGTCGATACCAATGACTTCGGCCAGTGCCGGCAGGTCGTCCTCGTAGTACGGGGCGATCCAGACGTTGTTGCGCAACTGCTCGACGGGATCCTCGGGGAAGTACTTCGGCGCCGTGTTGGCCGCCTTCTTGAGCCGCTTGATCAGCCGGTGCACGAAGTAGGACCCGTTCTCGATGCTGACCGCCTTCAGCTTGGGATGCCGCGTGAACACTTGATGCACGATCATCGACGCCATCGTGTCGTGGATGGCGCGGTCGTCAAGCAGCACCTGATCCAGCGGATCCTTCGCGCCGAACCCCTCGAACGTCGACTTACCACCCCACAGTGCCGCGATGGCCAGATAGCCGCTGTCGCTCAGGTGGAAGCCCACCGGAACCCCCGCCTCCGCGAGGCGCGCCCACACCGGATCGTGGAGGTGATCGCCCAAGGACCGCGGCTTGACGACACCCGGCACCGGAGCGGGCCGCACCAGCACCAACTCCGCTCCGCGCGCCAACACGAATTCGACTTCCTCGACGGCTTTCTCGGGGTCGGCCAGCGAGATGATCGGCGCCGCGATGATTCGGTGATCGGGTCGGTCGTAGCCCCAGTCCTCATCGAGCCACAGGTTGAATGCATGCATCGAGGCCATCGTCGCCTCAATGTCGTGCTTCAAAGCCTCCTCGACACCGCACGCGAACGTCGGCAACATGAACACCGTCTCGATGCCCTGGGTGTCCATGACGGTCACGCGGGCGTCGCGGTTCTGATACTCCGGGTGCTCCGCCATCCGCTCCACTTTCATCAGCGAGGCGGGGTCGACGCCCTCCGGGATCTCGCCGCGGAACAGCAGGTCCAGGCAGCCCGGCACGATGATCGGGTCGAAGGTCGGGTTGGGGATGAAGTGGTTGACCCGGTCCCCCATGACGGCCAACGTGCGCTTGCCGTCGGCGACCATCTGCACACCGCGGCGCTTGAACTTCTTGTCGAGGTGGCGGGTGAGCGCGTCGATCGGCTCGTAGTAGTGGTTGTCGACGTCGATGGCCTTGTAGTCCAGTGTCACGATTCCTGTCCTTTCAACGGCGGGAAGTTAGGCGGACGCTTCTCGAAGAAGCTCGTAATGCCCTCGATGAAGTCAGGCCGAAGCATCGATTCGTGCATCAGCTTCTCGGCCGTCGTGCTCGCCTCGAACACATCGCGCATGGTGTCTGCGTACACCTGCTGCTTGATCACCGCCAGAGAACTGGGCGCGCAATTCGCGGCGATGTCCTCGGCGTAGCCGATCGCCCGCGGCAACAGCTCGTCTGGCGCCACGACTTCCTTCACCAGACCGAGCGCGGCGGCCTCGTCGGCGTAGAAAACCCGGCCGCTCAGCAGCAGGTCGAGCGCGGCGCCCCAGCCGACGACGCGCGGCAGGATCCAGGAGATGCCGTACTCGGCGATCAGGCCGCGCCGCGCGAACGACGTCGTGAACTTGGCCCCCTCGGCCGCGAATCGGACATCGCAGACCAACGCCATCGTCAGCCCCATACCGGCGCACGCACCGTTGATCGCGGCGATGACAGGCTTGCGCATGGTCATCAAGTGGTGCGGATGCCGAGCGCCGACCAGCTTGCTGACATCGGTCCCTCCGGCGGCATCGACTGTGGCATTGCTGATCGTGTTCAGATTGCCCATGTCCGCGCCCGCGCAGAAGGCGCGGCCGCGCCCGGTCACCACGATTGCCCGGACGTTTGAATCGGCCTCCGCACCGTCGAGAAGTGAGTAGAACGTGGTGGCAAGGCCGCCGCCCCAGCCGTTCATCCGCTCGGGCCGATTGAGGGTCAACACCGCGACGCCGGTGTCGCGAACCTCGTACAGGACCGGGTCGGTGTCGCTGGTCGCGGGTTCCGCGACGCTATCGGGGACGCTCACCCGGCGAACCTCCTGAGCAATGGCATCGAGCTCGATGTATTCCCATACTGTACACCTATCGGTAGTGCCTTCCGCAATCAGTCAGACGGCGCCACGACGGCTCTATTCGGCGATCAATCCGAAGCGCTGATAAGCCGTTCGGACTTGTGCTCGTCCCTCGTCGGGCAGTTCCGCTTGCGGGGGCCTCGAGTGCGGATAGTCCCCGATCGGCAGGCCGAGCAACCAGGCGGCGTACTTGAATGCACCGCCCCAGTGTGTGAAATAGTCGGGCCGCCCGGGATAGCACGTGAACCACGAGCGCATGTCGACACCGAATTGGTCCAGTCCGGACTTTTCGGCGTAGTCCATCGCCTCGATCAGCTTATCCTTCCAGATCAGGTCCCAGTACTCGGAAAGTATTGGCTGCTGCGGGGTTTCGTACAGATAGCCGGCCGTGCCCAGTTGTGCCGGCCCGACGATCCCGGCCCGCAGCCAGCCCGCGCGGTAGACAGTCGTATCGCACTCCCAGATCACCAGGTCGGATGCGAGCTCATGCAGCAGCCGGCTGCTCGCCGGCCGGAACGCGCCCTCCTTGGTGGCGCAGACGGCCGGGATTTCGTCGTAGATGCGCGCACTTTCAGCGGGAGTCAGCACGTATCCGGACGATGGCGAGTTGAACATGCCAAGCGCGATGTCGGTGCGGTCGGCGATGTAGCGGAAGAACTTCAGTACGCCCTCGCCGCCGTGGGCCTCCATCATCGGTGTCTGGATGTAGACGATGTCGGCGCCCGCCTGCTCCGCGTGTCGCGTCAGCTCCAGGCAATCCTTGGCGGACGTCGCGGCGGTACAGGCCTGCACGACGACGTCGGGGTTGGCCACGCGCCCTTCCTCAATAGCGACCTCCAGCAAGCGCTTTCGCTCGTCGAGCGTCAGCGACCAGAACTCCGCGATGCCGCTGGTGCACCACAGCATCGGGTGATGCAGTTCCACGACGCAGTAACGCACGAGCGTTCGGTATGCGTCCCAGTCGATGTCGTCGCCGTCGTCACCGCAGAACGGCGTGTAGAGGCTGTTGCCGATTCCGCGCAGCGTTGAACGCGCCCAAGCGCGAGCTTCCTTGGCAGTCGCCACAATTCACTCCTCAGGTGAAATCACTACCGCCGTCGACGTTGATGTTGGCGCCGGTCATGTACGAATTGCGCCGCGAGGCGAGAAACGCGACGACGGGCCCGATTTCTTCGGGCAGGCCCGCGCGGGGCATGTGCGCCGGATGCCCGAAGTGCTTGTCGATGGCGGCCATCAGCGCATACGGGTCGCCACCGTCGACCCCGACCGACTCCGCCCAGCCGACCAGCGCTTCGGACGCGATGCTGCCCGGTGAGACGACGTTGACCATGAGGGCCGAGAAGTTGGCGATTCGCGCCCACCCCCACGCCTCGCCCTGCTCCGCGGTGAAACTGTCACCGGTGAGGGCCAGTTCGAGGGCCTTCTGGAAGGGGATTCGTTTCTGCAGGCGCGGCGGCCGTTCGGTGAAGCCTATGCCCCGACCGGGGATCGCCACGACCTCACCGGCCGCGAAGGCCTTCAGGTCCATACCGGAGCAGAAGTTGCGGCCCGCGCCGGTGATCACCGCGACTGACAGGTCCCCGTTCTCGTCCAGTTCGTCGACCGCGTCGGCCAGGCCCTGGCTCACTGCCAGGTTCACCGCGTTCCGCGATTCCGGCCGATTGATCGTGATGACAAGCACCCGCCCGTGGCGCTCCTTAAGAATTTCGTCCGACACCCTTGGCCCTTCACCTTTCGCCCGATTTGCTAGAAAAGCTTACTATAGGTCTTACAGTAGAAGAGCGAGAAGGTGGAGGGCGCGATCGACCGGATGGTTCCCGGTAAGGTTGACGGTAACGGCCGAGCGACGACACGCATGCGAAGACGCAGTTCAGACGGTAGCTGCCGGTAGATTCAAGTCCACCAACCCGTGCGCGGGGCTGCGTGCGCGGCATTGATATTGATGGAGGTGCCCTTCGTGGCCAAGCAAGCAACCGCTGAGAAGCGTCAGCGACGCGAGCGCGGGTCCATCAATCCCGACGACATCATCAAGGGTGCATTCGAGCTCGCGGAAGAGGTCGGCATCGACAACTTGAGCATGCCCCTGCTCGGCAAGCACCTCGGCGTCGGAGTGACGAGCATCTACTGGTACTTCCGCAAGAAGGACGATCTGCTCAATGCGATGACGGATCGCGCGCTGCGCCAGTATGTCTTCGCCACGCCCTATATCGAGGCCAAGGATTGGCGCGAGACGTTGCGCAATCACGCGCGCACGATGCGAAAAACGTTCATGGGCAACCCGATTCTGTGCGACCTGATTCTTATTCGTTCGGCGCTCAGCCCGCGGGCGGCCAAGCTCGGTGTCCAGGAGGTGGAGAAGGCGATCGCCAGCCTGGTGGAAGCCGGCCTATCTCCCGAGGACGCGTTCGACACGTACTCCGCGGTGTCGGTCCATGTCCGCGGATCGGTAGTGCTGCAACGGCTTCGGGAGAAGAATCGGGCGGCCGACGAGGGGCCCAGCGACATCGAGGAAACGATGACGATCGACCCCGAAACCACGCCGCTGCTGGCTCAAGTCACGGCGAAGGGTCACCACATCGGGGCGGCCGACGAGAAGAACTTCGAGTTCGGCCTGGAGTGCATCCTCGACCATGCTGGCCGGCTCATCGACGAGGGCGGCAAGCGGCCGGCCAAGGCCGCACGCAAGACGTCCGGCCCGCGTACGCGCAGCAAGGCACCCGCCGCCCGCTAGTCGCAAGCGCCCTTGGCGATGTGATTTCTGTCCGCCTTCGAGCGACAACTGTCATAAGCGGTTTGGTTTGGCGACGAGGCGCGAGCGTTGTCGCTCCCTACGCGGACAATGTGACGAACCACCAAGCGCCGCCGCGGTTGTTAGATCACCGAGCGAGCGCAGCGCGTCGCGCGCTAGACCTCGATGACGACGGCGCCGCCCTGGCCACCGCCCGCGCACATTGCCGCGACGCCGATGCCGCCGCCACGTCGCTGCAGCTCGTAAACGAGCGTCGTCACCATCCGCGCCCCGGATGCGGCGATGGGATGGCCGAGGCTGCAACCACTTCCGGAGAAGTTGACCAGATCTTCGTCCAGCCCGTACTCGCGGCACGCCGCGATGGGCACGGATGCGAACGCCTCGTTGATCTCCCACAGCGCCACGTCGGACGGCTTCAAGCCCGCACGGTCGAGCACCTTGCCGATGACCTTCACCGCTCCCAGCCCGGTGTCGCGCGGCGCCACTCCTGCGGCGGCCCAAGCCTTCACGGTTGCCAGCACCGTCAGTTTCTCGGCGTCGGCGTAATCACGCTCGACCAGCGCCACGGCAGCAGCCGCGTCGTTGGTGCCGCTGCTGTTGCCAGCGGTGATCGAGAACCCTTCGATCTCCGGATGCAACGGCTTCAACGCGGCCAGCTTCTCCGCCGTAGTGTCGCGGCGTGGATGTTCGTCGACGCTGAAGTCGATCACCGATCCGTCGGGCTGTTGCACCTTGAGCGGAATGATCTCGTCGACGAACTTGCCCGCGTCGATCGCCGCGATCGCGCGCTGATGTGACCGCGCGGCCCAGGCGTCCATCTCCTCACGGGTGATGCCGACCGCCTGCGCCGTGTTCCACCCCACCGTGATCGACATGTCCTTCGTCGGTGCGTCCGGCGTCTCGACGTGGGTCGGCGGCATCCAGCGCTCCTCGAACTTCAGCTCGGGGCCGGGGATGCGCCAGTTCGTCAGCGGCGTCATCGAAAGCGACTGCACACCACCGGCGATGAGCACCCGCTCCATGCCGGACCCGATCTGGGCGGACGCATTGCCGATCGCGGTGAGGCTGCCCGCGCAATGCCGGTTCACCGACTGACCGGGAACATGCTGCATGCCGGTCGCGTCGGCCGCGTAGCGCGCGAGATCGCCGCCGCCGTAATGCGATTCGGCGAAGATGATGTCGTCGATGGCTGACGGGTCGACGCCGGCCCGGCGCACGACCTCGGGCAGCACAGTGGTGATCAGCGTCTCGGGGGGTGTGTTGACCAGGGTCCCCTTGAACGACCTGCCGATGGCTGTCCTGACGGCACCGACGATGACGGGTGTTGGCATGTTTCTCGACCTCGGGTTTCGGCGTTAACGACTTTACAAAAGTAGCAGATACTGTATAGCTGCCCGTAGGTGACCGGCGTCACTCCGGCTCTGGGACGTAGAAGTGCTCGTCACGCAGCCGGAACGCCTCCTTGGTTCCGTGCTGTGCCCGCGTCTTGACGAAGTTGAACTCCCCCGGCGCGAACTGCAGGTTCGTGCCGTAGGCGTGGAACAGGTAGCTGGCCACTTCCTCGCCCTGGTAGGCCTGGCTCTGCTCGACGAGCCGGAACGCTTCCTTGGCGATGACGACGCCGTCGGCAGGCATCTTCGCGGCCTTCTCCGCCCAATACCTGGCCCTGGCGGGGACCGACGCCGGGTCGCAGGTATCGGTGAAGATGCCGAGGTGCTCGATGGCGCCGGCGTCGATGATGTCGCCGGTCAGCAGCAGCCGCCGTGCCAGCACTGGCCCAAGCCGGTGGAAGAACATGTGCAGGCTGCCCAGCGCGGGTCCGAGGAACCGAGTGGCGGGCATGCCGATCTTTGTATCTCGCCCGATCACCGAGATGTCGGTCATCAACGCCATCTCGAAGCCGCCGCCCAGCGCGTATCCGCTGATCTCCCCCACTGTGACCTTCGGAAAGCCCATGAGGTTGTGGTAGAAGCCGAACGACTTGCGGTCCACGGTCAGGCGCCGCCGCTGACTGGGGCGGCTCTTGGCCGGCGTCTCCCCGCGCTCGGTGCTTGTCTGCTCTTCGCGCAAGCGCTCATCGCCGTACCAGCCGTACGCATTGTTCATGTCCGCACCGGTGCTGAACACACCGTCCGCACCGCGAAGCAACACCACGGTGATGTCGTCGTCCTCGGCGACGCGATCCAGATAGCGCGCGACGGCGTCACGCATCGTCGCGTCGTACGAATTGCGCTGGCCCGGGTTGTTCAATGTGATCGTCGCGATCCGCTTCTCGGAATCAATGTCGAACAGGACGCGGTCGTCGGTGCTGCTGGAAGCTGTCATCGGACGGACTCCTGGTGATTGGTGCTCGAGATCAGTTTGGCTTCAATGGTTTTGTCATTGCCGACGGCGAGCGTGTTGCGTCGGGCAGCGGCCAAGTGGTCCTGCGCGAGCCGCACTGCCCGGGCCGAGTCACCGTCACGAATGGCGTCCAGCAACCGCTGGTGATCGCGCAGGGCGGCGCGCATGGTCTTGCGCGACATCGGGTCGCCCTCGTCACTCCAGACGGACGACTCGTGCGCCGACCAGATCAGCTCCAGCGAGCCGATCAGCAGGATCATCGGCTCATTCCCGCAGCGGGAGACGATCGCTTCGTGAAACCGCCGCGCGTTGGGCACATACCGCGACAGGTCATCGAATTGCTCTGTCTGAAGGCCGATTTCGGCTTCGAGGTAGGGCACGACTTCGACCATCCTGTCGATGCGCGCGGCGCACATCCCGGCGCAGATCGGTTCCAGGTGCAGCAGCGCACCGCTCACGTCGGCCGGTGTCGCGGACCGCGACTGCAACACCATGCTGATCATCTGGGCGGTCCGCTCGGCGGAGGGCAGATGAACCACCGCCCCGCCCATGTTGCCGCGGCGCACCGAGATCAGCCCGTCGGTTTCCAGGATGTGGATCGCTTCGCGCAGCGCCGGTGGGCTCACGCCGAACTCGGAGAACAGGCTCTCCTGCGACGGCAGCACATCGCCTTGCTTGAGCCGGCCCGACAGGATGTCTTCTCGCAGCCGCGAGGCCACGATCTCGGCCACCCGAGGTTGGCGAATGCGTTGCACGACCACTAGTTCTTGACCCGTCGCCTGCCGAATTGGAAGCCGGTCAATTTGTCCGGTGACGATGCGACGGTCTTGAACTCACCGATGCACAGCACCTCGTCTTCCAGCAGCAACCGCGCGGTCGACGTCACCCTGCCATCGGACTCCTCCCGCGCGATGTCGAAGCGCAGTTCGGTGAGGATGGGCGTGGGCCGACGGAAAGTTACCGTGAGCGAGCGTGTCTTGCCCGTCCGCCTGGCGGCGCAGCTCTGCTGTTGGGTGATGCAGTCGAAGAAGACGGCGAGAAAGCCCCCGTTCACCAGTCCCGGCGGACCCTCGTAAACCAGCGGGAAGGTGACGCGGCCAGAGGCGGTCTCGTCGTCAAGATGGTCGAAGGTGTACTCGGGGAAACACGGGTTGTACGCACCGACGTCGAATGCGTGGTCCAGGTACACGCGTTGTTCCTCGCCGCCTGCGCCGATCCGGGGCGTGAGGTCCGGCGGGACAGCGGTTGCCAACTCCCGCTCCCAATCGGCGAATTGCGCGAGCATGGCGTCCACCGTTGGGTGCTCGTGCTCCAAAGACAGGAGTAGCCCGGTCAGGCGCCGCAGCGCCCCCGCGGCGGCGACCGTCTGCGCCAGTGGCTGCTCGCCGTATCGCGGTGTGCCGTCCGCCATGGCCCTCTTCCATGTTCCGTTAGCGCGCTTTCCTTGCTAACTTGTACAGGATAGCAATACTGTATAGCTAACCGTATAGCTGAGGAATGGCGGATTCAACGGTGACTGACGTCGAAGCCGACGGCTCGGTGACGGCATCGCGGGTCGGCGATGTCCTTCGGCTCACGCTCGATCGCCCGTCGAGACGCAACGCGCTGAGCCACTCGATGATTTCAGCGTTCGTCGATCTGCTGACCGACGCCGCGACCGACGATTCGCTTCGGGCCATCCACATCCGTGGCGCGGGAAGCGATTTCTGTGCGGGCGCGGATTGGGTGGCGACCAACAACGCCGGCGAACGGCCCCGCACCGGCGATCTGGTTCGACGCATTCCACACACTGCCAATCGCGTGATCGAACTCGTCCATGCCATCCAGTTGCCCGTGGTATGCAGTGTGCGCGGTTGGGCCGTCGGCCTTGGCTGCAATCTGGCCCTGGCCGCGGACTTCACCGTCGCCGCCGACGACGCGGTGTTCTGGGAGCCGTTCGTCGGCCGTGGCTTTTCCCCCGACTCCGGCTCCACGTGGCTGTTGCCCCGGCTGATCGGCCTGGCGCGGGCCAAGGAGATGCTGCTGCTCGGCGAGAAAGTGCGTGGAATCCACGCAGCGGACTGGGGACTGATCCACCGCTGCGCGAGCCCGGCCGAACTCGACGATGTCACCGAGCAACTGCTGGCGCGACTCGCATCCGGGCCGACGGTGGCGATCGGGCTGGCCAAGCAGGCCATCAACTACGGTCAGCACGCCACGCTAGGCCAGGCCATGACGCAGGAGCTTTTCAATGTGGAGTTGTCGTGCCGGACAACCGATTTCAAAGAGGGCCTGGCTGCGTTCCGCGAAAAACGCACACCGGAGTTCGGTGGCCGATGACGGATAGGAAGTAGGAATGTCGTCCTCCCCATTTGAAGACATCAAGTACGAGGTCGACGGGCACAAGGCGACGATCACGCTAAACCGGCCCAACGCGCTCAACGCGCTCAGCCCGCACATGATCAGCGAGTTGCGCACGGCATACGACGAGGCCGAAAACGACGACAACATCTGGACCCTCATCGTCACCGGCACCGGCCGGGCTTTCTGCACCGGTGCCGACGTGGGGGAGATCCCTGAGGACGGCCGGGTGATCTACGAGCGCCCGTACCTGTCCACCTACGACCAGTGGGAAGCCCCACAGGAGGGCACCCCGCCGTTCCGCAGGATGGCCAAGCCGGTGCTGGCCGCCATCAACGGATTGTGCTGTGGCGCAGGGCTGGACTGGATCACCACCGGCGACATCGCCATCGCGTCCGATCAGGCGACGTTCTTCGATCCCCACGTCAGCATCGGCTTGGTGGCCGGTCGCGAGATGGTTCGGCTGGCCCGGGTGCTGCCACGCAACATCGCACTGCGCATGGCGCTGATGGGCAAACACGAACGGATGAGCGCACAGCGGGCCTACGACCTCGGCATGATCAGCGAGGTCGTCGAGCACGACAAGCTGCTCCAGCGTGCCCATGAGATCGCCGACATCGTCAACTCGAATGCGCCGTTGGCCGTGCGGGGGACGCGGCTGGCCATCCACAAGACGCTCGACCTACCACTGCACGAGGCCGAGATCCTCGCCGAGACGTTCCGCGAGCGCGTCGTGCGCACCGAGGACGCGCTCGAAGGACCGAAAGCGTTCATGGAAAAGCGCGCTCCGAATTGGCAGTGCCGATGACGGCGTTCGAAACAATCCTGCTCGACGTGGACGCTGCCAGCCACGTCGCGACCATCACGCTGAATCGGCCGGATTCGCTCAACGCGTTCAACCGAACCATGTGCGAGGAGATGACCGAGGCGTGGCGCATCGTCAAACTCGACGACTCGGTGAACGCCGTGGTGCTTCGTTCGGCCGGCGACCGGGCGTTCAGCGCCGGTCTGGACATCAAGTCCCCCTACGGCCAACCGGATAACGTGTGGAATCACGAGGATCCGGGCGAGGCGCTCAGTCCGAAATGGCAGAAGATGTGGAAGCCCGTCGTGTGCGCCGTTCGGGGGATGTGCACCGCGGGCGCGTTCTACTTCGTCAACGAGTCCGATGTGGTGATCTGCTCCGACGACGCGACCTTCTTCGACTCGCACGTTAGCGCCGGTTTGGTGTGCGCATTGGAGCCGATCGGGTTGATGCGTCGCATCGGCCTGGGCGAAACGTTGCGAATCGCGTTGATGGGCAACGATGAACGCGTCGGCGCCGACACCGCGCTGCGGATCGGGTTGGTGTCCGAGGTGGTCTCCCCCGACCGCCTCTGGGAGCGCGCTCACGAGATCGCGGTGGCGATCGCCGCCAAGCCGCCGTCTGCGACCCAGGGCACGGTGAAGGCGATCTGGGAGTCGCTGGACAAGCCCTACCGCGCGGCACTGGAGCAGAACCTGATCTACACAAGACTCGGAAATCCGCTCGGGCAGGCCGAACTGGCCGCCTATGGCAATGGCGCGCCGACCAAACCGAGGGTTCGCTAATGCCCGATCACCCGCTCAGCCGGCGCATCGCCGACGTGCTCGAGCTGGAGCCCGACGCAGCAGCCATCGAGTACGACGGTCACTGGTCGACGTGGCACCAGGTCGCCGGACTCGCCCAGGCCATCAAGGCACTCGGGATCGGGCAGCGTCAGGTGGGGATCCTGCTGCGCAACAAGCCCGCCCACGTGGCGACTTTCCTCGGCGTGCTTCTCGCTGGCGGAACCGTCGTCGTCATCAACCCATCCCGAGGTGACGACCGCACCCGCGCGGATATCGAGGCGCTGGACCTTCCATTCATGGTCGGCGAGCCGGGTGACCTTACGAAGCTGGTCCCGGCCGGCCCGACGTTGGTTTCGATCTCGAGTCTGGGGGGTCCACCCCTGGTCACGGCCGGCCGGGGTGGTGACGCAGGCCGAGCCCGGTGTCGCGGTGCGAATGCTGACCAGCGGAACCACCGGTCCGCCCAAGCGAATCGACCTCACCTACGACATGCTGGCACGCAGCGTGATCGGGCCCGAACCGGACCGGTCACCGCCGCCGACGGAACCGCGGCAGGGTGTCGCGATCGTCAACGCTCCGATGGTGCACATCGGTGGCGTCTTCCGCGTGCTGCAATGCGTTTGCGAGGCAAGGCCTTTCGTATTGTTGGACCGTTTCGAGCTGGACCGGTGGGCCGATGCGGTGCGTAGGCATCGGCCACGCGCGGTGTCGCTGGTGCCCGCGGCCCTGCGCATGGTGTTGCATTCCGAATTGACGCGCGAGGATCTGGCGAGCGTCCGCGCCGTCACATCCGGCACTGCGCCCCTGTCCGCCGAGGATGCCGACGCATTCACCGCGAAGTTCGGCATACCCGTCCTGACGTCTTACGCCGCAACCGAATTCGGTGGTGGTGTCGCCGGCTGGACGCTGGCCGACTACGAGAACTACTGGCACGACAAGCGCGGCAGCGTGGGCAAAGCCAGCCTCGGGGCACAGCTGCGAGTCGTCGACGACGACGGCGCTCCGCTGGGCCCCGACCAGGCCGGGCTACTGGAGGTAAAACCCGGTCAGCTCGGGCCGTCCGCGGAGTGGATGCGAACCACCGACATGGCCCGCATCGATGGGGACGGGTTCCTCTGGATCCTCGGCCGCGCCGATCAGGCGATCATCCGTGGCGGCTTCAAGGTGATGCCCGACGACGTGCGCGCCGCGCTGGAGGGCCATCCCGCGGTGCGAGGGGCGGCCGTGGTAGGACGGCGCGACGAGCGACTCGGCGAGACCCCGGTTGCGATGGTCGAACTGCGGGATGCTGCATCGATCGATGCTGCCGCGCTGGTCGAGTTCCTGCGAGCGCGGTTGGCGCGCTACGAAATTCCTACCGACATCGCGATCGTCGCCCAGATCCCAAGAACACCCTCCGGCAAGGCCGACCTCGGTGCGGTCAGGGAATTCTTCAGCCATCCCGTCGAACATGCCAAGTGAATCGCTGACCGTCACCGAAGTTCTGCGGCGCCAGGTGCGCGCCCGCGCTGAGCACCCGTTCCTGGTGTGCGACGCCGAGCGGCTCAGCTACGCCGAGGCCGACCGCCGGTCGGCGGAAGTGGCCCGCGGTCTGATCGCCCTCGGCGCGGGAAAGGGCACTCACGTCGGGCTGCTCTACCCCAACGGTGGGGCGTTCGTCGTCGGCATGCTGGCCGCCGCGCGCATCGGTGCCGTCGTCATACCATTCTCGACATTCGCCACCGCTCCCGAGATCGCCGAACAACTCGTCGACAGCGACACCAAAATCCTCCTTGCCGCTGCATCGTTCCGCTCCCACGACTATCGGAAGCGACTTGCCGACATCAAGGAAGCTGCCCCGCTGTTGCGCCACGTCCTGATCGACTCCGAACCCGGCGACAAGGTCGACAACACGCTGCTCGAGGCGATGGAACACGACGTCGATGAATCGGATCCGCTGGCGATTGTGTACACATCGGGTTCGACGAGCGCCCCCAAGGGCGTGGTTCACACCCACGCATCCCTGCTGGGGCACCAGAAGATCCTCAACGAGATCCGCGGTCTGTCCTCCGACGACAGTCTGTTCTGCAACTCACCGTTCTTCTGGATCGGCGGGATCGCGTTCGCGCTGCTGGCCACCCTGCTCGCCGGCTCGACGTTGGTGTGCTCCAACGCCGCCGATGCCGGCGAGACGCTTGATCTGCTCGAGGCCGAAAAACCGACGATGACCAACGGTTTCGTGGCGGGGATTGCCCACCTATCCCGTCACCACAGTTTGCCTGGCCGCAACCTGTCGTCCATGCGGCGCGGAAACCTGTACCCGATTATGACGCCCGAGGTTCGGCCAGCCGATCCCGAGTTGCGGCACACCATGCTCGGCATGACCGAAGCCGGCAGCGTCATCACGATCAGTGAGGACGAATCCGACCAACCCGAACACCGGCGAGGTTCGTTCGGCAAGCCTGCGCCCGGCTTCGAGACCAAGATCGTCGACGGCGAGCTGTGCATCCGCGGACCCTACGTGATGCAGCGGTACTACAAGCGCAGTCGCGAGGAGTGCTTCGATGCCGACGGCTGGTTTCACACCGGCGATCTCGTCCGAACCGACGCCGACGGTTTCGTGTACTTCATCGGCCGCCGCGACGTGATGATCAAGACGGCCGGCGCCAACGTCGCACCGGCTGAGGTGGAGCGTGCGATCGCCAAGGTGACTGGCGGGACCGTTGCGCATGTGCTCGGGCTACCCGATCCCGAGCGCGGACAGCTGGTGGCCGCCGTCGTCGCGTTGGAGGACGGCGCCGAGTTCGACGAGGCCGCGGTGCGTGAGCGGCTCAAAGCCGAACTGTCGGCCTACAAGATCCCGAAACGCTTTGCCGCAGTGTCGCGTTCCGACATTCCTCTGCTCTCCAGCGGCAAGGTCGACCTCGCCGCGCTACAGACGGTGTTCGATGCCTGACACCATCGACTGCCTGGTGAGGTTCCGCGCCGAACAGCACGGTGACAAGCCGATCGTCATCGACACCGAATCTCGAATCAGCTACGTCGGGCTCGACGAAACCACCCGAGCCCTCGCCGCCGCATTCATCGAAGGGGGTGTCGGCAAGGGGATCCGGGTCGGTCTGATCATGCCGAACTCTGTGCAGTGGGTGCAGATAGCGGTGGCGCTGACCCGCATCGGTGCCGTGCTGGTTCCGCTGAGCACCCTGCTGCAGCCCCCGGAGCTGGTGGCGCAGCTGCGGGTTTCCTCCGTGCAGGTTCTGATCGCGGTCGAGGAGTTCCGCGGCCATCGTTATCTTGACGATCTGGCAGACGTGTTGAATGCCTCGAAACTTCCTGCACTGCGGAAGGTCTGGACTCCCGACCAACTGGCGAAGGTGCACGGTGATCAGATGGTCGACGCGATGGCTGCGGCCGTCACGCCGAGCGACACGCTGGTCATCATGTTCACCTCCGGAAGCAGCGGGCCGCCGAAGGGTGTCATCCACTCGCATGGCAACGCGCTGGCGGCGGTGCGATCAGGCCTCGCCGCACGCTGCATCGACACGGATACGCGGCTGTATCTGCCGATGCCGTTCTTCTGGGTAGGCGGTTTCGGCAGCGGCGTGCTGTCCGCCCTACTGGCGGGCGCCACGCTGGTCACCGAGGAGATTTCGCGGCCGGAGACGACGCTGCGGCTGCTGGAGCGGGAACGCGTGACACTATTTCGCGGCTGGCCCGACCAGGCCGAGGCACTGGCACGCCAATCCGCCAGCGCCGGAGCCGATTTGTCCGCGCTGCGACCGGGCAGCCTGGAGGCGCTGCTGCCGCCCGAGCAACGCGCCGAACCCGGTGCGCGGGCGAAGCTCTTCGGCATGACCGAGTCCTTCGGGCCCTACTGCGGTTATCCCGCCGACACCGACATGCCGCGATCGGCATGGGGAAGCTGCGGCAAGCCGTTCGACGGCATGGAGGTTCGGATCGTCGACCCCGACACCGGCCAACCGGTTCCCGCCGACACCGTCGGCATGATCCAGATCCGGGGGCCGCACACGTTGCGGGGCATGTGCCGGCGCAGCCGCGAAGAGTTGTTCACACCCGACGGCTACTACCCCACCGGCGACCTCGGGCACCTCGACGGCGACGGCTTCATGTTCTACCACGGCCGATCCGACGACATGTTCAAGGTCAGCGGTGCCACCGTCTACCCAAGCGAAGTGGAGCAGGCGCTGCGGACCATCGACGGCGTCGAGAACGCGTTCGTCACCGAGGTCTCCGGTGCCGTTGGCGCCGTCGTCATTTGCGACACTACAGTCGAACACCTGCGCACTGCAGCGCGAAAGCGACTGAGTTCCTTCAAAGTCCCGACGGTATGGCTGCCGGTGAACTCGGACGAGGACATCCCGCGCGGAACGACGGGCAAGGTCGACGTCCGTAGGTTGCAGGGCTCTTCTGCGCGAACAGACGTAAAAGCTCCCGAACGCCGACGAAATGGGGACCTTTGCGTTCCCCAGCTTGCGCGTGGGCCCAGCTCGCGCAGTTAGGTGACCACCCCTCGTTGCGCGAGGTGTTCGATCAACGGCGCCGCGCCTGCCGCGAGGTGCTCGGACATCGCGGTTCGAGCGAGGTTTTCGTCGCGCTGTTCCAGTGCCGCCAACAGTTTCCGGTGGTGCTCGGTCGACTGTTCGGGCCAGCCGGCGATCGTGGGGAACACCGATTCGGGCGCGTAGCGGGTGATCTGGGACATCAGCTGGGCAAGTTTGGGTGAGTCGGCAGCGACGTTGATCGCCTTGTGGAACTCGTGGTTGAGCCGGACTGCGCGGTCGTCGTCATCGCTGGCGTAGGCGTCTTCCAGTTCGGTCTGAACCTTCTCCAGCTCTCGCAACTGCTCGTCGGTGATGTTGGCGGCGGCCCGTGCAGCGAGTTCACCGCCGATGTGGGCCTGCACATTCGCCACGTCCGTCAGATCTCGGCACGTCACCGGCACCACGACAAACCCGCGCCGCGGCTGCTGCGAGAGCAGGCCCTCTGCGCTCAGGACGAAGAGCGCCTCACGTACGGGAGTGACACTGACACCCAACTCCGCAGCCAACTGGTCCAGGCGGATGTACTGCCCCGCGGCGTAGGTGCCGTCGAAGATGCGTTTACGAACGAAACGCAGGACATCCTCGGCCAGCTGGGGCCGGAAGGCGAAATCGGCTGCAGCCATATCAGATCCGATAGTCGGCGAGCAGGCGCTTGCTGATGATGTTCTTCTGGATCTCGCTGGTGCCCTCGCCGATGAGCAGGAACGGCGCGTCTCGCATCAGCCGTTCAATCTCGTATTCCTTTGAATAGCCGTAGCCGCCGTGGATCCGGAAGCTCTGCTGAGTCACCTCCGAGCAGAACTCGCTCGCGAGGTACTTGGCCATCCCCGCCGCGACGTCGTTGCGTTCGCCCGAGTCCTTCAGCCGGGCCGCGTTGACCATCATCAGGTGCGCCGCCTCGATTTTCGTTGCCATCTCGGCCAATTGGAAGGCGATCGCCTGGTGGTCGGCGATCGGCTTACCGAACGTGTGACGCTGCTGCGCATACCGCACCGCCAGCTCGAAGGCACGGATGCCAACGCCGCACGCCCTGGCAGAGACGTTGACCCGCCCAACCTCGATGCCGTCCATCATCTGGAAGAAGCCTTGGCCCGGTGCCTCACCGAGGATGTCGTCGGCGCTCGCGACATAGCCGTCGAAGATCAGCTCGGTGGTGTCGATGCCCTTGTAGCCGAGCTTGTCGATCTTGCCCGGGATGGTCAGTCCCGGCGCGACTTCACCGAAACCGGTGGGCTTTTCAATCAGGAATGCGGTCAGGTTGCGGTGCGGCTTGTCGGCTCCCTCGTCGGTGCGCACCAGCGCCGCAACCAAAGTCGAGCTGCCGCCGTTGGTCAGCCACATCTTCTGACCGTCGATGGTGTAGGTGCCGTCGGCGTTGCGCTTGGCCCGCGTGCGGATCGCGGCGACGTCGGAGCCCAGTTCGGGCTCGGACATCGAGAACGCGCCCCGCGTCTCACCGGTCGCCATCCGCGGCAGGTAATGCTGCTTCTGGCGATCGGTGCCGTGCTGGCGAATCATGTACGCCACGATGAAGTGGGTGTTGATCACGCCGGAAATGCTCATCCAACCGCGGGCAAGCTCCTCCACACACAATGCGTACGTGAGCAGCGACTCGCCGAGGCCGCCGTACTCCTCCGGGATCATCAGCCCGAAAAGGCCCATCTCCTTCATCGCATCGACGATGGCCTGCGGGTAGGTATCGGTGTGTTCGAGCTCCTGCGCGGTCGGGATGACCTCTTTGTCGACGAATTGCCTGACCGTGGTGATGATCTCGGTCTGAAACTCGGTGAGACCAAATGTCTGAGCGAGCCGCGTCATGCGCCGATCCTCTCGAACACTGCGGCGAGACCCTGTCCCCCGCCGATGCACATCGTCTCCAGGCCGTAGCGGGCGCCTCGCCGGTTCAGTTCGCGCGCCAGAGTCGCGAGCATCCGGCCACCTGTGGCGCCGACCGGGTGACCGAGGGAGATCCCCGAACCATGGACATTCGTCCGCTCGAGGTCTGCCGCGGCGAACTTCCACTCCCGCATCACCGCGAGTGCCTGTGCGGCGAAAGCCTCGTTGAGTTCGATCAAGTCGATATCGGACAATTTCAGCCCCGCCTTGCCGAGCGCGACTTCCGTGGCAGGAACCGGCCCAATCCCCATGATGTTGGGTGCGACACCGGCCGACCCCCATGAGACCAGCCGGACCAACGGGGTCAGCCCGAGTTCGTCAGCCTTCTGCGGGGTCGTCACGATGCACATGGAGGCGGCGTCGTTCTGGCCGCTGGAATTCCCTGCGGTAACGGTCGCTTCCGGATCATCATCCAGCAGAACGGGTTTCAGCTTGCTCAACGTCTCGACCGACGTGTCTGCCCGGGGATGCTCGTCGGTGTCGATCAACTCTTCGCCCTGGCGGGTTCGCACCGCGACCGGAATGATCTCCTCGGCGAAAATTCCATCTTTCTGTGCGGCGACGGCCCGCTGGTGTGAGGCCACCGCGAGTTCGTCCTGTTCCTGACGCGGGATTCCGTACTGCCGGCGCAGGTTCTCCGCGGTCTCCAGCATGCCGCCGGGCACCGGATAGTGGCGTCCGCCCGCGGTGGTGCGGCCCCGCGCCAGCCCGTCGTGCACCTTGACACCACCGCGCGCCCCACCCCAACGCATGTCCGTCGAATAGAACGCAACATTGCTCATGCTCTCGGCGCCGCCTGCAATCACAACGTCGTTGTCGCCGTTGGCAACCTGCAGGCACGCCTGGATGACCACTTGCAAGCCCGACCCGCAACGGCGGTCCACCTGCATGCCGGGGACGGTCACCGGCAGCCCAGCGTCCAACGCCACCACGCGCCCAATCGCGGGTGCTTCGCTGCTGGGATAGCAGTGGCCGAGGATGACGTCTTGTACTGCGGCAGGGTCGATTCCAGTTCTCTCCAACACACCCTTCAGCGCGGCGACCCCGAGCTCGACGGCGGTCAGCGACTTGAACATGCTGCCGTAACGGCCGATCGGCGTCCGAACCGGTTCACAGATAACGACTTCACGCATGTCTCACGCCTTTCGCCGAAACGGACAAACGGGTGGGAAAGTACGAGTAGTTCTCGCCATTTCGTCGATCTCGGCGGACAGCCAACGCGTTCACATCAATCTCCCGCCGGTCACTTCCATGACCGTGCCGGTCATGTACGAGGACAGATCGGACGCCAAGAACAAGGCCACGCTGGCCACCTCGCTGGGCTCCCCAGCCCGGCCCATGGGTACCTCGGCCACCTTCTGGTCCCAAATGTGTTGTGGCATGGCCTCTGTCATCGCCGAGCGGATCAGGCCCGGGGCGATCGCGTTCACCCGGACACCGAGATGGGCGAGCTCCTTGGCCGCAGCCTTGGTCATGCCGACGATGCCGGCCTTGGCCGCCGAATAGTTCGTCTGCCCGATGAGTCCGACCTTCCCGGACAGCGACGACATATTCACGATCGCACCGCGCTTGTTCTCGCGCATGATCACCGCCGCCTTGCGGATGCCGTTCCACGTGCCCTTCAGGTGGACGGCGATGACCTGGTCGAACTGCTCCTCGGTCATCTTGCGCATGGTGGCATCACGGGTGATCCCGGCGTTGTTGACCATGATGTCCAGGCTGCCGAACCGCTCGACGGCGGCGGCCACCAGCGCATCGACCTCGTCGGCCTGAGTCACGTCGCAGCGCACCGCTAGCGCGACTGCATCCTTGGAGTCGACACCGAGCTGCTTGGCCGCCGCCTCCGTCGCGCCGAGATCCAGGTCGCCCAGTACGACCCGCGCGCCCTCGGCGATGAACCGCTCGGCGATCGCGAATCCCAGGCCCTGGGCGCCGCCAGTAACGACCGCGGTCTGACCGGTCAGCAATGACACTTGATCACCCCTCTTCGCTGGTCAGGGCCTAATCCAGGCCCTGTCAATCGAACATCATATTTCATATATGATTTCTCGAGTTCTTGGCCCCGCTGCATAGGAGCGCGATGACCACCGAAGTCAGTGACAACGACTTTCAGGAGATCCTGGCCCAGACCCGCCACTTCGTTCGGACCGCGGTGGTCCCCCGTGAGCAGGAGATTCTGGCCGAGGACCGGGTGCCCGACGATCTGCGCGAGCAGGCCAAGAAGATGGGCCTGTTCGGTTACGCGATCCCGCAGGAGTGGGGCGGCCTCGGGCTCAACCTCGCCCAAGATGTCGAGCTCGCGATGGAGCTGGGCTACACGTCGCTGGCACTGCGCTCGATGTTTGGCACCAACAACGGCATCGCCGGGCAGGTGCTCGTGGGTTTCGGCACCAACGAACAGAAGGCCCGCTGGCTGGAGCCGATGGCTACCGGCGATGTGGTGGCCTCCTTCGCGCTGACGGAGCCGGGCGCGGGATCGAATCCGTCCGGACTGCGCACGAAAGCCGTTCGCGACGGCGCAGATTGGATCATCAACGGCCAGAAGCGCTTCATCACCAACGCCCCCGTTGCCGATCTGTTCATCGTCTTCGCCCGCACCCGGCCCGCCGATCAGGATGGAGCGGGTATCGCCGTCTTCCTTGTGCCCGCCGACACGGCAGGCGTCGAGGTCGGCGTGAAGGACGCCAAGATGGGCCAGGAAGGCGCGTGGACCGCTGACGTCAGTTTCACCGATGTCCGCATCCCGGACGGCGCCCTGATCGGCGGCACCGAGGACGTCGGATACCGCGCCGCCATGGTCTCGCTGGCGCGCGGACGAGTGCACATCGCCGCGCTGGCGGTCGGAATCGCCCAGCGCGCCCTCGACGAATCCGTCGCCTACGCCGCGACCGCGACACAGGGTGGAACTCCGATCGGGAATTTCCAACTCGTGCAAGCGATGATCGCCGATCAGCAGACCGGCGTGCTGGCCGGGCGGGCGTTGGTCCGCGACACCGCGCGGCTCTGGATCACCAACGAGGACCGCAGGATCGCGCCGTCGGCGGCGAAGCTGTACTGCACCGAAATGGCAGGCAAGGTAGCCGATCTCGCCGTGCAGGTCCACGGCGGCAGCGGCTATATGCGCGAAGTTCCCGTCGAGCGGATCTATCGCGACGTGCGGCTGCTGCGCCTGTACGAGGGCACCAGCGAGATACAACGGCTGATCATCGGATCCAATCTCGTCAGGGCGGCGCAGAAGGAGCAAAAATGAGCGGACGGCTCGCGGGCAAGGTGGCTTTCATCACCGGAGCGGCGCGCGGCCAGGGCCGCGCACATGCCGTCCGGATGGCCAACGAGGGCGCCGACATCATCGCGGTCGACATCGCAGGCAAGCTTCCGCCATGCGTCCCTTACGATCCCGCCACTCCCGATGACCTCGCCGAGACCGTGAACCTGGTCGAAGCCACCGGCCGCCGCATCGTGGCCTCCGTCGTCGACACCCGCGATGTCGACGGGCTTCGCAACGCCGTCGACGACGGCGTGGCCGCACTGGGCCGGCTCGACATCATCGTGGCCAACGCCGGCGTCTCGGCTCCCCAGACGTGGGATGCCATCAGTCCCGAGGATTTCCGCGATGTCATGGACATCAACGTGACCGGCACCTGGAACACCGTCATGGCGGGGGCCCAGAAGATCATCGACGGCGGCCGCGGTGGATCCATCATCCTGATCAGCTCCGCCGCCGGGATCAAGATGCAGCCGTTCATGGTGCACTACACCGCGAGCAAGCACGCGGTCACCGGGATGGCCCGCGCATTCGCCGCCGAATTGGGCCGACACTCTATCCGGGTCAACAGCGTGCACCCCGGGGCGGTCAACACGCTCATGGGAGGCGGCGACATGATCGGCTCGTTGGGCCGCGCAATCGAGACTTATCCGCAGCTGGCCCAGATGATCACGCCGTTTCTTCCCACCTGGGCGGCGGCGCCCGAAGACATCGCCGACGCGGTGTGCTGGCTGGCCAGCGAGGAATCGAAAAACGTTACGGCAGCGGCGATCTCGATCGACCAGGGGATGACGCAGTACTGAGTCAGCCGATGAATCGCACGATCGACTCGGCCACGGCCGCCGGCTTGTCGGAACCCTCGATTTCGACCGTGACCGTCACGGTCGCCTGCACCGCCCCGTCCAGTTGATCGACCTTGGCGATCTCGGCGCGTGCGCGGATCTTCGACCCCACCCGCACCGGGGTGATGAAGCGCACCTTGTTGTAGCCGTAGTTGATGGCCATCGCGACGTTGTCGACGGTGTAGAGCTGGTGCGTGAAGTGCGGCAGCAGTGACAAGGTCAGTAGGCCGTGCGCGATCGTCCCGCCGAACGGGCCGTTCGCCGCACGCTCGGGATCGACGTGGATCCACTGATGGTCATCGGTGGCGTCGGCGAACAGGTTGACGCGCTCCTGCGTGACATCCAGCCAATCGGTGGGACCGAGCTGACTGCCCTCGGCAGCGACGAACTCATCCAGCCCGCTGAACTTCTTCACCACTTCTCTCCTTAACTGCTCTAGAAGACGACCGTCTGGTTTCCGTATCGGATGATGCGGTCCTCACAGTGCCATAGCACCGCTCGCGACAGAACAAGGCGCTCGACATCGGCGCCGAGACGCACCAGATCGTCGACGCCGTGGCGGTGATCCACCCGCACCACGTCCTGCTCGATGATCGGGCCGTCGTCGAGGTCCTCGGTCACGTAATGGGCTGTCGCGCCGACGAGTTTGACGCCGCGTTCCTTGGCGCGCCGATACGGCGCGGCGCCGATGAAGGCGGGCAGAAACGAGTGATGAATGTTGATCAGCGGACAGTCCACTTCGG
>CAVYPI010000003.1:0-66589 GCA_963770125.1 uncultured Actinomycetota bacterium
CGTCGGCGGCCACCAGCGGAACAGGGTCGCCGACCCGCTCGACGAAACCGTTCAGCACGAGGCCTGGCTCGTTCAGGTTCGGGTTCTCGGCCGGCAGGCCGACTTCGGGGGCGCGATCGGTGAGTAAGTGATAACGGAACGGCGCATGACCGGGGCGTGGCCGATTCGGGCCGCCACCAAGTTGGTCATTCCAATCGACAACCCGAGTGAGTCGGTCATGTTCCCCTCTTGGTTTGACCGCGAAATCGGCCGATGCTCACGATAGCGGCTGAGGGCGCACGGAACAGGTAGATACCCCTAACGGCGGGAGAACCCCTAACGGTCAGTCCCCTAACGCCGGTGCGGCAGCGCTGGGTTTGGCACCGATCACCGGCGTCACGTCCGTCGATGGCATCGGGTCAAGACTTTTCGGCTACCGCCGCGCATATACCCATATGGAGCTGCAATAGAAGGAGGGAGTTCCATGGCAAACTCACTACTCGACTTCGTGATGTCGCTGGTGCGTGACCCCGACGCCGCAGCAGCCTACGCCGCTGATCCCGCGCAGGCGATCGCCGACGCTCATCTGACCGATGTGACCAGCGTAGACGTCAATAATCTGATTCCGGTCGTCTCGGAATCGCTGTCGATGGCGGTGCCCTCCACGGGAGCCGACGCGATGATCGACGACCACGCGAGCAACGTTTGGGCAAGTGGCGCGGCCACCGCCGCGTTCGATGCGTTCGACGATCATCTGCCAGCCGTCGCGGTCGACCAAGTGCACTCGATGGCTGCCCACCTCGTCACCGAGCCCGATGCCGGGGCGCAGTCGGGGCTCGACGTGCTCGCCGACGCCGGCGTGCCTGACGTGGCGGGAGCCGACGACCCGTCGCTGCAGTTCGACGGCCCGGTGATCGACGATGCGCCGGTCGTTGACACGCATGTCGGTGACGACTGGAGCCATTCGGTCGCCGAGGATCACCAGGATCACCACCTGGACGCCGGCGACTCCGGCTTCGATATCTTCGACTAGTTCCACAAAAGGCCCGGCGCGCGACGGCCGGGCCTTTTTATGCCCGATTACCTGCGGGAATGCAACCAATTCAAGGCGGCTCGACCGTGTCCACACCACACCCCTAACCACCCCCTAATCCCCTAATGGGGACCGTGCCCCTATCCCGAGATGCATTCCCGTAGGGAGGGGTTGCGACCCCGTTTCTGCAACATCGCCAGCTCCATAACGTTGTGACCAGTTCGCCGGACAGCCCGGCGACCAGCTTCCACAACACCCAGAAAAGGACCACAGAAATGACCACCGTGATCGACTGGATTCTCGATCTGTTCCGCGACCCGGTTCAGGCTCGGGCCTTCGTCAACGACCCCGAGCGCTCAATGCAGCAAGCCGGCCTTCAGAGCGTGACCTCCGCGCAGGTGCAGGCCGTCGCTGCCACCGTGGCCCCGGCCGCGGTCATCCACGGCGGCGGCGACCCGGTGCACGGGCTGCAGCAGGCGGTTGCCGAGACCCACGGCATCGCCTTCACACCTCAGTACGAGCCCGAGTTGTTCAGCAACAACGACACGCTGAGCCACAACGATGTCCTGAGCCCGCAGGCCGGCCACGATGTGCAGCAAGGTGGCGTGAACATGGACTTCGGTGACATCACCTTCGGCGACAAGACCACGAACACCGCCACCAATGGGGGCGTGGTGGTCGACGGGCACAACGACGGTGACATCCTGACCGACGGCTCGGTGAAGCAGACAGGTGACCACAACAACTCGAACACCGGCGACATCCACAGCGGTGACGGCTCTCCCGTGGTCGTTGGCGAGGGCAACGACGTCCACGCCAGCAACCAGGAGGCCGGTGGCGACATCATCTCGGGCAACGAGGGTCCCATCGTCAAGACCGGCGACATCGACGCCAGCGGCGGCGGTGCGGCCGGTGGCAACGGTGGCCACGGCGGCGGCATCCTCAGTGGTGGTGGCGACGGCGGCAACGCGACCGGCGGCGCCGGCGGTGGGGTGGTTATCGCTCCCACGCAGACCACGACCACGACGACGGACACCCACGGCGGTGACATCACCAAAGTCGACGCCCACGGTGGCGACATCTCCGATGGGGTCGACGCGAGCCACGACGACAACTCGTCCAACAGGCACAACACCGACGATTCGATCCACGACAGCCACAATGACAACTCGGTGCACGAGACAACCGATATCCACCAGGGCATCGACGCCCACCTGTTCTGACCGAGGGACAACACCGCATTGCGCAGCTGGCGGGGACCGATCTCAGGCTCCCCGCCAGTCGGCGCGCCTACCGTTAACGCGACGGAGGCCAACCAAGAGGGACACCATGACGCAACCGAATGACCCCCGCAAGGTGACGGTCATCGTCGAGCTGATCGACCACACGAGCAAGATCGCCGAGGCTCGGAACCGCGGCGATCTGGCCGAGCGGATGGCCAAGGCCAAGGCGCGGATCAGCGACCCGCAGATCCACGTGGTGATCGCCGGCCAGCTCAAGCAGGGGTAGAGCCAACTGCTTAACTCGCTGCTGAATGTGCCTGTCTCCCGCGTCGGCGATGACGAGACGACGGTGGTCGCCACGATGGTGTCCTACGGCGAACAGGCCACGGCGAAGCTGATCGTCGCCGGCGCCAACGAGGGCGATCCCGATGCCATCGAGATCCCGATCGCGGATATCAAGAACGATCTGCGTCGCCATCCCGCGGCCGGTGGCAGGCAGGTACTCCGCGTCGCGGTGACCGCGAACAGCCCCACTGCTCAAGGGCGGGTTGGTGTTCGTCGACACCCCCGGCGTCGGCGGTCATGCCCAACCCCACTTGTCTGCGACGCTCGGTCTGCTGCCCGATGCAGACGCCATGCTGATGATCAGCGACACCAGCCAGGAGTTCACCGAGCCCGAGATGACCTTCATCCGGCAGGCGTTCGAAATCTGCCCCTCGCAACGATTGTCGCGACCAAGACGGACCTCTACCTGCACTGGCGGGAGATCGTCGAGGCCAACAAGGCGCACCTGCAGCGCGCAGGCCTGTTGATCCCGATGATTCCGGCGTCGTCGGTGCTGCGCAGCCACGCCATCCAGCTCAACGACAAGGAACTCAACGAGGAGTCCAACTTCCCGGCCATCGTGAAGTTCCTCAGCGAGAAGGTGTTGTCCCGGGAGAACGACAGGGTGCGCGACCAGGTGCTCGCCGAGATCCGTTCGGCGGCAGAGCATCTGACCCTTACCGCGGACTCAGAGCTGTCGGTGCTCAACGATCCCGATGCCCGCGAGCGGTTGAAGGCCGAGCTCGAGGGCCGCAAGCAGGGAGCCCAGGACGCGCTTCAGCAGACCGCCCTGTGGCAGCAGGTGCTCAACGACGGAATCGCCGATCTGACAGCCGATGTCGACCACGACCTGCACGGCCGGCGCCAGCTTAGGCGAATTGAAGTCACTGTCCAAGCTGGAGGCAAAGCCCATCAAGAACCGCGCACAAGGTCGTCACCGGCATGCGCGGTTCGTATGGCGGCGTGTTGATGTTCGGCATGCTGACCTCGTTCGCCGGGCTCGGCATGTTCAACCCGCTGTCGCTGGGCGCCGGTTTTCTGTTGGGTCGCAAGGCCTACCGGGAGGACATGGAGAACCGCATGATGCGTGTGCGCAACGAGGCGAAGATGAACATGCGGAGCTTCGTTGACGACGTTTCATTTGTCGTGACGAAGGAATCCCGCGATCGGCTCAAGGGAATTCAGCGCCAGCTGCGCGACCACTACCGCGGCATCGCCAACCAGACCACCCGATCGCTGAACGAATTGCTGCAGGCGACGATTGCATCGGCGCAGCTGGAGGAAAACGAGCGCATCAACCGCGTCCGCGAACTCGAGCGTCAGCTCAACATTCTCAAACAGGTGAGCGATCACGCGGTCAAGTTGGCGCCCAGCGCCCCCGAAGCGGCCCGCGAACCCGTGGGAACGACGTAACCACCACCCGTGGAGTCCACCATGTCGATCCTCGATTTCACGACTGGCTTGTTCCGCGATCCAGCCAATCTCCGTTCGTTTGTCGACGACGCCCAAGGGCGGTGTATGCAACCGACTGCGGTTGTTGCAGACGCTTTAAGCTGGGCATTCGGCCTCATGCCAGAGTGAAAGGACAGCCGAGGTAGCCCGAGATGAGCACGAGCGATCAGGTGCGCGCGATCCTGGGCGGAACCGTCCAGGCGTACCGCAACGATCCGGCGTATCGGCATCGCCCCGACGTACACAACGAGCTGGAGCGCATCGGCAATCGGCTCAACCAGCCGATCCGTATCGCGCTGGCCGGCACGTTGAAAGCGGGCAAGTCAACGCTCGTGAATGCGCTTGTGGGCGAGGACATCGCGCCGACCGACGCCACCGAGGCCACCCGGATCGTCACCTGGTTCCGGCACGGTCCCATCCCCAAGGTGACGGCCAACCACCGCGGCGGCAGGCGCTCGAATGTGCCGATCGGCCGTAACGGCGGCTTGACGTTCGAGTTCGCCAGCCTCGACCCCGAGGACGTCGTCGACCTCGATGTGGAGTGGCCCGCCGCCGAGCTGATCGACGCGACCATCATCGACACGCCGGGCACGTCGTCGCTGTCTCGCGATGTCTCCGAACGGACCTTGCGGCTGCTGGTGCCCGAGGACGGCGTGCCGCGCGTCGACGCGGTGGTGTTCCTGCTGCGGACCTTGAATGCCGCGGACATTGCGCTGCTCAAGCAGATCGGTGAGTTGGTCGGCGGATCGGCCGGCGCGCTCGGCGTGATCGGGGTCGCCTCGCGGGCCGACGAGATCGGTGCAGGCCGGATCGACGCGATGCTCTCGGCCAAGGATGTGGCCAAACGGTTCACCAACGAGATGGACAAGACCGGGATCTGCCAAGCCGTGGTGCCGGTGTCCGGGCTGCTGGCGCTGACCGCCCGCACGTTGCGGCAGAGCGAGTTCCCCGCGCTGGAGAAGCTGGCCGGCGCGGACGCCGCCGAGCTCACCAAGGCCATGCTGTCGGTCGACCGGTTCGTGCGTGAGGACAGTTCGCTTCCGGTGGACGCCGCGACACGCGCCGCCCTGCTGGACCGGTTCGGTATGTTCGGCATCAGGATCTCGATCGCGGTGCTGCGCGCCGGTGTCGGTGATTCGGTGGCGCTGGCCGACGAGCTGCTGGAACGCAGTGGGCTGGTGGCGCTGCGCGACGTCATCGACCAGCAGTTCGCGCAACGCTCGGATCTGCTCAAGGCGCACACCGCGCTGCTGTCGCTGAGACAGTTCGTGCAGAAAAACCCGATCTATGCGACGCGCTACATCATCGCCGACATTGACCCGCTCCTGGCCGATACCCATGCCTTCGAAGAGCTTCGGTTGTTGAGCCAATTGCGTTCGCGTCCAACGACATTGAATGAAGACGAGATGGCCTCGCTGCGGCGCATCATCGGCGGATCGGGCACCGATGCCGCCAGCAGGCTGGGGTTGCGGCCCGACGCGCCCTACGACGGGCCACGGGCGGCGTTCGCGGCGGCCCAGCGGTGGCGGCGCCGCGCCGACCATCCCCTCAACGACCCCTTCACCACCCGCGCCTGCCGGGCGGCGGTGCGCAGCGCCGAGGCGCTGGTCGCCGACTACGCTGCTCGCGGCCGCTGAGCGGCCTCAACAACCAGAGCCGCTAATTCGCCGCCAACCTCGCGGCGTGGTCGGCCTCGTCGGGACGGACAGTGCCCGCGCTGCTCGACTTCACCGCCCAGGTGGTGACGCGGCCGTCGGGGCCCGCCAGCCGCCCCGACGTCAGCGCCTGTGCGATCAACGAACGCACCCGCTCCTCGTCGTCGGTGCCGAACAGCACCCGAAGCCTCACCGTCCCGTCGCCGGCGGGTGATGCATCCGTGTGGTGCGGCGCCAGCGGGCAGGGCGGCTCGTGGTCCCAATGTCCGCACAGTGCAACGGTTATCGCACCGCCTGGGGCGCGAGGGTCGCCGCCGGGATCGACGATCACGACGGCGTCGTGGGCGTAGGCGGTGCGGGTCACGTCAGGGCGCCGGCGGTGAAACCGTGACGGTCTGCGTGACGGTGCTGGTGCTCGTACTCGTGCTGACGCTCGGTTCGGTCGTCGTCGTGGTGGTCGTGGCGGTCGTCGTCGTGGGCTCGGTGGTCGTGGTGATCGTCGTCTGCCCGGTGGTGGTCGGCTCGGTCGTCGTGGTGCCTCTGGTTGTCGTCGGCGCGGTCACCGACGTCGTGGTTCGGGTAATGGGGGTGAGCGTGGTCGGCGGAGTCTCCGGCGACGTGCCGGCGGTGAGCAGTTTGACCAGACCGAAGATGATCAACGCGACCAGCACCGCGCCGAGCGCGCCGAATGAAACCAGCGCCACGGGTTTGCGATACCAGGGCTGCGGTTCGCCGGGTGGCGGACCGGGGGGCTGACCCGGCGGCGGGCCGTAGTTGATATAGGCGGTCGGCTCGTCGTGGGGGTAGTGCGGATCGTCGGGAGGTCCGTAGCGCGCCACGGGCACTGATAGTAAGCGGTCAGGGCTGCGGATAGAGCGTGCGTGTCACATTCGTGCGCGGGCCGCGGCGGGTAGAACTGGGCGTCGACTCGCCGTTGCTCTGACGGCTCTGAGTGATCCGAGTCGAACTCGAAGTGTCGTTGCTGCTCGAAGTGTCGGACGATGACGGTGGCGTGGACGACGGTGCGTCGATGTCGGTGGTGACCGGGGGGCTGGTGCTGGCGATCGTCGGGGTCGTGGTCGGCGTCGAGGACGATCGGGGGGCGGTCGCCGAGAACGATGGCTCGATGAAGTTCCGGGGAGCTTGCTCGGGTTCGTTGAACTGGCGCGCCACGAACGTCACCGCCACGATGAGTATGCCGATGACGGCGAGGCCGACCACGCTCGCCCCGATGACTACCGGGGTGCGGTTGTACCACGGCGCAGGCGATGGCGACTGCTCGCCGTCGCAGTCGTCGGGGTGCTGGCCGGCCATGGCCAGTGATAGTAGCTTCGGGTTGCGGCCAGACACTGTCTCAGCCGAGTTGGGGCACGACTTCGGTGGCGAAGAATTCCAGGTGGTCGAGGTCGGACATATCGAGAAGCTGCAGGTAAACCCGCTGCACGCCCACCGCTATATATGCGCTGAGCTTGTCTGCGATCTCGGCGGGCGTTCCCACCAACGGGGAGTTGCTGCGCAGCTCGTCCGCGTCCCCGCCGATCGCGGCTGCCCGCCGCGCGATCTCCGCGTCGTCGCGCCCGGCGCACACCACGAACGCCGCCGAATAAGTGAGCGAGTCCGAGGACCGTCCCGCCTCGGCGAGCGCTCCCGCCACCCGCCCGATTTGGGTCTTCGCCATGTCCAACGGCGCGAACGGGATGTTGAACTCGGCGGCGAACTGCGCCGCAAGCGCGGGTGTGCGCTTGGCGCCGGCGCCGCCGATGATGATCGGGGGGTGCGGTGACTGCGCGGGTTTGGGCAGCGCCGGGGATTCCGCAACGGTGTAATGCGTTCCGGAGTAGTCGAACTTCTCGCCGACGGGTGTCGTCCACAGGCCGGTGATGATGTGCAGCTGTTCGGTCAGCCGGTCGAAGCGTTCGCCCAGCGGCGGGAACGGGATCGCAAACGCCAAGTGCTCGGCCTCGAACCAGCCCGCGCCGATGCCCAATTCCACACGGCCGCTGCTCATTTCATCGACCTGAGCGACCGAGATCGCCAGCTGGCCGGGATAGCGGAAGGTGGCCGAGGTGACCATCGTGCCGAGCCGGATCGTCGACGTCTCGCGAGCGATGGCGGCCAGCGTGACCCAGGAGTCGGTCGGGCCGGGCAAGCCGTCGCCGCTCATCGCGACGTAGTGGTCGGACCGAAAGAACGCGGAGAAGGCCAAACTCTCGGCGGCGCGGGCGACCGCCAGCTGATCGGAGTATGTGGCACCTTGCTGGGGTTCGACAAAGACGCGAAAATCCACGACCGCCAGCCTAGAGGCACCCCGGACGCCGTCACGGCCCTGGTGCGACCGCGCCATTACACCGCCGGACTACTCTTTCAACCGACACTGCAATCCGTCACAGCCTTATCCGCAAAGCCTCAGGAGGGAACGCGGATGACCGCGGTCAGCTCAGATGCAATTCGTGCAGAAACCATCACAGTCACCGGGCACGGCGGCGACGAAATCGAGGCGTACCGCGCCATGCCGCTCGCGCCGGGCTCGCGCGCCGGCGTGGTGTGGATTCACCACATGCCGGGGTACGACCGCGAGACCAAGGAGTTCGTCCGCCGGTTGGCGGTGGCCGGCTACAACGCGGTCTGCCCCAACCTGTACTCCCGCGAAGCGCCGGGCGCAGACCCTGATGACGCGGCGGCCACCGTCCGTGCGGCCGGCGGCGTACCCGACGACCGAGTCGTCGGCGATGTAGCCGGCGTCGCGCAGTATCTCGGGAATCTGGACGGCGCCAACGGGAAGACCGGAGTGATCGGCCATTGCTCAGGGGGCCGGCAGGCGTTTCTCGCGGCCTGCTCGCTGCAATTGGATGCCGCAGTGGACTGCTATGGCGCCTTCGTTGTCGAAGACCCCCCGGAAGGCATGCCAGCCAGCATGAAGCCGATCCTGGGACTGGCACCGGATCTGAGCTGCCCACTGCTCGGGTTGTTCGGCATCCAGGACCTCCACCCGTCACCGGAGGCAGTCGCCAAATTGGATGCCGAGCTGAACCGGTTGGGTAAGGACCACGAGTTTCACTCCTACGACGGGGCTGGACACTCGTTCTTCTCCGTCGACCGCCCGGCGTATCGCGTGGAAGCGGCGCTGGACGGTTGGCGTCGGATCTACGACTTCTTCGCCAAGCATCTGGAGGGCTGACGCATGTGCACCTATCTGACTGAAAAGATCGAGGTCGACGGCAGCGCCAAGGGTGCGACGGGCTGGTTCGGCGCCAGCCAGGCAACGGTCTACGTCGACCACCCGATCCATGCTCCCTACGGCCACACTGTGAATATCGACGTGCTCAACCCAGCGCTGGGCCCCTCGGCCCGCGTCGCACTCGAACTGACCGAAGAGACTGCCCTTGCGCTGGCCGAAGCAATCCACCGCGCCATCGCCACCGCCCCCGCAGGCTTGGCCGCCAAGAACCAAAGGGTCTAACGGGCACAGCGACTGCTACATCACAGCCCACGTCGAGATGCGCGGACGCCTTCGACCAGCGCGGCGTCACCGTCGAACTCCAGCCGGACCGCGTCGCGGCCGGAGATGAACAGCAGCAGTTCCTGCGGTTCTCCCGTCGCGGTCAGTTGCGGTCCCCGGCCGACGGTGGTCAGCGTCTTGCCGTCCGGCGTGCACAGGGACACCCGGGCGGGCGCCTTCGCCAACGTCAGCCGGGCCATGAGCGGAAGTCCGCGGCCCAGGGCCCTCACCGTCCCGTCGTCGAGCTGCCTTGGCTGCCAATCGTTTTGAGCGCGGCGTACGTCCTCATGGTGGATGAACATCTCGCCCATGTTTGCGACGGGGTCGAGAAGCTTGAACGGCGAATACAGCGGTGGGCCTGACGCGATCTTGTGCAGCAGTTCGGCCCAGTCGGTGGATGTAGCGACCTGACGCTGAACGTTGGCGGTGTAGCCGGCGAGAGCCGGAATCGTGATCCCCGGCGTGGCGTCCAGCCTGCGCTCCCGCACCACCAGATGAGCGGCGAGATCGCGCGTCGTCCAGTCGCCGCAGAGCGTGGGCGCGTCGGGTCCGACGGTGCGCATGGTTTCAACGAGTGCAGCGCGTTCACGCTGAGCCGCGGTCATGCTCAAACTCTAGAACGCCTGCACCCCGTCGATGGCGACGACCATGCCATGGCCGGTGCGGTCGTTGGTGAAGAGGGTGCCGTCCTCACGGGCATCGATGGTCCAGCCGACCGCGTGATACATGCGGTAGTCAAGGGTGACGGCGGGAATGTCACCCAAATTGCCCACCAGCCAACTGACTTCACCGTTCGGGGTCACCCGCACGCCGTTCGCATGCATACCGTTCATGACCGGCGAACTGGCGAATTGCGCCTCGCAGCCAACCTCTTCTTCGTTGAGCTGGCACCGCGTCTTGCCGGACTTCGTCTCGATGAAGACGTAGCCGTTCTCGGGTGGCAGTACATCCGCACCAGGAGGCACGGCGGTGCTCGTCGGCGCGGGCGTGAGCGTCCTCGGCGGCGCGGCCGTCGGCCTGGTGGGTCGGCTGGTCGGAAAGTTGGGCTCGGTAGGGGATTCCGCGCGTTTGACCGGTGTTCCGACAATGCTCGATTGACAGCCCGCGAGCAACGCGAGCGCGGCGAGCACACCCGCCAGGAACAGCCGTGCGTTCATCGCCGCTAAGGCTACGCAGCGAGCGGCTCGGGTTACGGGAGTGACGCGCCCGCCATGGCCGCGTATCCGTCGGCCAGCGCCCGTAGCTGCGCGGCACCATCGCCGGTGTAGGAGGAGCCGTGCATGAGCGCCAGCGTAGTCGGATGAAGCTGGGCGAGCTGCTTCAGTGTTGGCCCGAGGTTCGTCGTGAGCCCTGTGGCGTGGAAGACCTCCTCGGCATCCAACGCCGGTGCAACACAGTCGGATTCAGTCAACGCGGGGCATTGTCCAGTGTGGGTGAGCAGGTCCCCGGCGAGCAGCGTCGACGTCGCCTCGTCGAACCAGAGGCCAGCCTCCCAGTTGTGCGGCACGTGCGGCGTGGGGATGAAGCGCAGTCGATGCCCTCCGATGTCGTGCACGCCGTCTTCGGGAGCCACCACAGGTGGCCGGTCGCACAGGTCGATCAGCGACACCATGCAGGCCAGCGCGCCGTGGACGACCTCGGCGTTGGGAGCCGCGTCCAGCAACAGGTTGACCGCTCCGCACTCGTCGGCCTCGACATGGCCGAACGAAATCCACCGCAGCTTCTCCAGCGGCACCACCCGGTTGATGGCCTCGGACACGAACGGGAACAGCTGGCGATGACCGCAGTGGAACAGGAACGGCTCGTCACCGGTGAGCAGGAACTGGTTGAACGTGAAGCCTTGTTCGGTGATGTCCGGCACCCAGGTGGACAACCGGTAGATGTCCGTTGCGATCTCGTCGACGGTGGTCTCCATCGGTCAATCGTGCGTCCTGGCGGCCGGGCGCGAAAGAACTTCGGAAAACAGCCGCAGCGGAGGCTGATCGTCCGTTTCTGGAACCGCGGGAACAAATTCTGCTGACCTGCCGTTGACCCGTTCGACAGTTGAGTGCTACAGACTCAAGTCTGGGTTGACACGGTAGTGTCTTCAGGAGCAGGCTTGAGTGCGGTGCACTCAGACCCCCAAAAAGACTATTCAGGAGGCAAAACCATGGCTCGTGCGGTCGGAATCGACCTCGGGACCACCAACTCCGTCGTCGCGGTGCTCGAAGGCGGCGACCCCGTCGTCGTCGCGAACTCCGAGGGCTCCCGCACCACGCCGTCCGTCGTCGCGTTCGCGCGCAACGGAGAGGTGCTGGTCGGCCAGCCCGCCAAGAACCAGGCGGTGACCAACGTCGACCGGACGGTCCGTTCGGTCAAGCGGCATATGGGCACCGACTGGTCGATCGAGATCGACGGTAAGAAGTACACGGCGCAGGAGATCAGCGCCCGCATCTTGATGAAGCTGAAGCGCGACGCCGAGGCCTACCTCGGTGAGGACATCACCGACGCGGTGATCACCACGCCGGCTTACTTCAACGACGCCCAGCGGCAGGCCACGAAGGAGGCCGGCCAGATCGCCGGGCTCAACGTGCTGCGCATCGTCAACGAGCCGACCGCGGCCGCGCTGGCCTACGGGTTGGACAAGGGCGGGAAGGAACAGACCATCCTGGTGTTCGACCTGGGTGGCGGTACCTTCGACGTCTCGCTGCTGGAAATCGGCGAGGGTGTTGTAGAAGTTCGCGCCACCTCGGGTGACAACCACCTGGGCGGCGACGACTGGGACGACCGGGTCGTCGAATGGCTCGTCGACAAGTTCAAGGGCACCAGCGGCATCGACCTGACGAAGGACAAGATGGCCATGCAGCGGCTGCGTGAAGCCGCAGAGAAGGCCAAGATCGAGCTGTCCAGCTCGCAGAGCACCTCGATCAACTTGCCCTACATCACCGTCGACGCGGACAAGAATCCGCTGTTCCTCGACGAACAGCTCACCCGGGCGGAGTTCCAGCGGATCACTCAGGACCTGCTGGACCGCACCCGTCAACCCTTCAAGTCGGTGATCGCCGACGCGGGCATCTCGGTGTCCGACATCGACCACGTTGTGCTGGTAGGCGGCTCGACCCGCATGCCCGCGGTGGCCGACCTCGTCAAGGAGCTCACTGGCGGCAAGGAGCCCAACAAGGGCGTCAACCCGGACGAGGTTGTCGCGGTGGGCGCCGCGCTCCAGGCCGGCGTGCTCAAGGGTGAGGTGAAAGACGTTCTGCTGCTTGACGTCACGCCGCTGTCCCTCGGCATCGAGACCAAGGGTGGCGTGATGACCAAGCTGATCGAGCGCAACACCACGATCCCGACCAAGCGGTCGGAGACCTTCACCACGGCCGACGACAACCAGCCGTCGGTGCAGATCCAGGTCTATCAGGGTGAGCGCGAAATCGCCGCGCACAACAAGCTGCTCGGCAGCTTCGAGCTGACCGGCATCCCGCCGGCTCCGCGTGGGGTGCCGCAGATCGAGGTCACCTTCGACATCGACGCCAACGGCATCGTGCACGTCACCGCCAAGGACAAGGGCACCGGCAAGGAGAACACGATCCGAATCCAGGAGGGCTCCGGCCTGTCCAAGGAGGAGATCGACCGGATGATCAAGGACGCCGAGGCGCACGCCGACGAGGACCGCAAGCGTCGCGAGGAGGCCGACGTCCGCAACCAAGCGGAGTCGCTGGTGTACCAGACGGAGAAGTTCGTCAAGGACCAGCGTGAGGCCGAGGGCGGCTCGAAGGTTCCCGAGGACACCTTGAGCAAGGTCGACACCGCGATCGCCGAGGCGAAGACGGCCCTGGAAGGTTCGGACATCTCCGCGATCAAGTCCGCGATGGAGAAGCTGGGCCAGGAGAGCCAGGCCCTGGGGCAGGCGATCTATGAGGCCACCCAGGCCGCCAGTGGCGACTCCGCTGATGGCGGCCCCGCGGGTTCATCCGCCGATGATGTCGTGGACGCCGAGGTTGTCGACGATGACCGGGAGAACAAGTGAGCCAAAACGATTCGCACGAGCCGGTGACCGTCACCGACAAACGGCGTATCGATCCCGAGACTGGCGAAATCCGTGAGCAGGCGACCGGGCCGGCCCCTAGTGGGCCGGCTCCGGAAGCCGCCGCGGCTGGAGCCGCGCAAGGAGCAGATGCATCGGCGTCCGACGAAGTCACCGAATTGAAATCCACCCTGCAGCGCGTCAAGGCGGAATACGACAACTACCGCAAGCGCGCGATGCGCGACCAGCAGCTGGCCGCTGAGCGGACCAAAGCCGCCGTTATCACCCAACTGCTGCCAGTGCTCGACGACCTCGATCGCGCCCGCAGCCATGGTGACCTGGAGTCCGGTCCGATGAAGTCGGTCGCCCACAAGCTCGTGACCACCCTCGAGGGGCTTGGTCTTTCGGGATTCGGCGACGAAGGCGACGAATTCGACCCGGCGCTCCACGAAGCCGTTCAGCACGAGGGCGAGGGAACTCATCCCATCGTCGGCGCGGTGATGCGGCGCGGATACAGGGTCGGCGATCAGGTCGTTCGCCATGCTCTGGTCGGCGTGGTCGACACGGTGCCCGACGAAGCCGTCGCCGCGGACACGCTCGATAACAACGACGAGCCGGCCGAAGAAGCCGCAGAATCAAACGACAACTAGAGAAGGGGTAAGGAGGTGACGCGGTATGGCCCAGCGTGAATGGGTCGAAAAAGACTTCTACAAGGAGCTCGGCGTCTCCTCTGAGGCCAGCGCCGACGAGATCAAGCGGGCCTACCGGAAGCTGGCCCGCGATCTTCATCCCGACACCAACTCCGACCCGAGCGCCGCCGAGAGATTCAAGGCGGTGTCCGAGGCGCACAGCGTGCTGTCGGATCCGGCTAAGCGAAAGGAATACGACGAAACCCGACGGCTGTTCGCAGGCGGCGGATTCGGACGGGGCCGCTTCACCGGCGGCGACTTCGGCGGATTCGGTGGTGACGGCGCCGAGTTCAACCTGAACGACTTGTTCGACGCGGCCGGGCAGACCGGCGGGGCGAACATCGGCGACCTGTTCGGCGGGTTGTTCGGTCGTGGGGCGCAACAGGCGCGGCCCACGAGGCCACGACG
Organism: uncultured Actinomycetota bacterium; assembly: GCA_963770125.1. Lineage (GTDB taxonomy): Bacteria > Actinomycetota > Actinomycetes > Mycobacteriales > Mycobacteriaceae > Mycobacterium. The sequence continues at coordinate 14,266 of CAVYPI010000003.1, forward strand.
CGGCAACGACCTCGAGACCGAGACCGAGCTGTCGTTCATGGAGGCCACCAAGGGCGTGGCGATGCCGCTGCGGCTGACCAGCCCGGCGCCGTGCACGAATTGCCATGGCAGCGGGGCGCGTCCGGGCACCAGCCCGAAGGTCTGCCCAAACTGCAACGGGTCCGGTGTCGTCAGCCGCAATCAGGGCGCGTTCGGCTTCTCCGAGCCGTGCACCGAATGCCGTGGCAGCGGCTCGATCATCGAGCATCCGTGCGACGAATGTCAGGGCACCGGCGTCACCACCCGCACCCGCACCATCAACGTGCGGATCCCGCCGGGTGTCGAGGACGGCCAGCGGATCCGGTTGGCCGGGCAGGGGGAGGCCGGTCTGCGCGGCGCCCCCTCGGGTGACCTGTACGTGACCGTACATGTCAAGCCGGACAAGGTGTTTGGCCGCGACGGCGACGACCTCACCGTCACCGTTCCCGTCAGCTTCCACGAGTTGGCGCTGGGTTCAACGCTTTCGGTGCCGACGCTGGAAGGCAAGGTTGGCGTGCGGGTGCCCAAGGGCACGTCCGACGGCCGCATCCTGCGGGTGCGGGGACGCGGGGTCCCGAAACGCGCCGGCGGCCACGGCGACCTGCTCGTCACCGTCAAGGTTGCGGTACCGCCGAACCTGGAAGGTGAAGCGCAAGAAGCACTGGAGGCCTACGCGAAAGCGGAGCGGGCCAGCGGGTTTGACCCGCGCGCCGGATGGGCGGGTGCGTGATGGCCAACAAAGACGACGCCCGCACCTTCCTGATCTCGGTAGCGGCCGAGCTGGCGGGCATGCATGCGCAGACGTTGCGCACCTACGACCGGCTCGGCCTCGTCAGCCCGGAGCGCAGCTCGGGCGGCGGGCGCCGCTATTCGCAGCACGACGTCGATCTGCTGCGAGAGGTGCAGCGGCTGTCCCAGGACGAGGGTGTCAACCTCGCCGGCATAAAGCGCATCATCGAGCTGACCAATCAGGTCGAGGCGCTTCGGGCCCGACTCGCCGAGTTGGCAGCGGAGCTAGAGGAATTGCGCGTCAGGCAGCGCCGCGACGTCGCGGTCGTGCCGAAGAGCACGGCCGTCGTGGTCTGGCAGCCGCGCAAGGGCGGCCGCTAGCTCACGTAAATTGAAAACACCGTGGTGTCCGGCTCACCCGGCTGCGCGCATCGGTAGCCGCCGCGGCGCAATGCGTCGGTCGGCGCGGCCATCGGTTCGAAGCAGATGACCGTTTCGCCCGCGGGCGCGAACACCTGCGCGGCTGGGTAGCCACGCTCGAATCGCACCTCTACTCGGCGGCCGCCGCCGGAGACCGCGAACACCGCCGCGTCGGCGACCTGATCGAATCCATCGTCGAACACCTTGTCGCCCAACGGCTCCGCGGTGGCCGGCGTTTCGGCCGTTGCGCCGGTCGGAATGCCGGTGTCGTCGAGGATCACGTGCCGCATCGTCGGCAGCTCGATCTGCCACTGGGATCTCGGAACGTCGGGCAGCTGTAGATACGGGTGATATCCGTACACCAGCGGCACCGCCTTGTCGGTCGTCGGTGTGATGGTGGTGCTGACCGTCAGCGTGTGGTTGGACAATTCGACGGTCAACTCGACCACATGCGGGAACGGGAAACTCGCATGCAGTTCATCCTGTGCTCCGAAATCCAGCTCGGCGGTGAGCTTCTGGTCAGAGACCTGCTGTGCTCGCCATCCGGGGTAGGCCGCCAGCAGACCGTGGATGGGCAGGCCGTTGTTGTCGGGGCGCACGCCGTAGGCATCCGGCGCGAGCGTGACGGTTTCGCAGTCGACGTCATATGTCTTGGCGCTCAATCGGTTTGCCCAGGGATACAGGAGTGGGATGCCCATCGTCTTGCCTGCGGACAAGTAGGCGTCCAGGCCGCGGCGCTGCCCCAGCAGTTCGGTACCGCCGTCGGACAACGACGTGGCGATCATGCCCGCACCAGGCACATATACCGCCGATAGTGGCGACGACGGGTCGCGCAGAGTCACGGGCGTCAGGTCAGCCATCATCTTCGATTGTCTATCAGGCGCGCACATCACCACGATCCCGAATCGCCGTGGCGTTGTCGATCCTTCGCCTGGTGTTCGGACAAGCGCTAGGTGAGCTTGATCCGGAACTGCGCGACGGCGGACTCACCGGGCGAAACCACCCGGTAGCCGCCGCGGCGCAGCGAATCGGTCGGCGCGGCCATCGGCTCGAAACACACCACGTCGTCGTCGCCGGGTGCGAACACCTGCGCCGCTGTGTAGCCCTCGTCGAAGTGCACCTCGATGCGACGATCGCCGCCCGACACCGCAAACAACGACCCCGGCGCCACTTCGTCGAAACCGTCGTCGATGAACTTGTCGCCCAACGTTTCTGTGGTCGCCTCGTGCTCTTCCATCGCGCCGGTGGGGATGCCCCACGCGTTGACGGGACGGAACCGCATGGCCGGCGTCTCGATCTGCCACTGCGCCCGCGGTACGTCGGGCAGCTGCAGGTACGGGTGAAAGCCGAAGCACAACGGGACGCGCGCGCCCGTCGTCGCGGTCACCGTGGTCCTCACGGTAAGCGTGCGGTTCTTGAGGGTGATGTCCAGCTCCACCAGGTGCGGAAATGGAAAGGTGGCCAGCAGCCCCGGGCGCGCCGCGTAATCCAATTCGGCGGTCAGCTGCGATTCGAGCTGCGTGGTGACATGCCAGTCGGGGTAACCGGCGAGCGTGCCGTGGATCGGCACGCCATGCTGGTCGGTGCGCACCCCGCCGGTGCCCGGGGTCAGGGTGACGACGGCGCCGTCGACGCCATAGCCGTTGCTGCTCAACCGGTTCGCCCACGGATACAGGATCGGGATGCCCATCGTGCGGTGAGTGGATACGTACGCCTGCAGGCCGCGCCGCTGGCCGAGTAGTTCTACGCCGTCGTCAGATAGTGACGTCCCGACCATGCCGGCATTGGGGACGTAGGTCGCGGTGAGCGAAGACGAAGGGTCACGCAGCGTGACGGTTTCAAACTCGGACATGGTTGACGATCCTGCCATGCTCAGCTGGCGAGGGGATCGTGTTGTATGCGCTCGACGGATGCGCCCTTTGAGATGAGCGCTGCTTTGGTGGCCTCGACCATCTTCGGCCCGCCGCAGATCAGGATCTGCCGATCGCCCCAGCCGCCATAGCGCGTTACCACGTCGGGCAGCATGCCCGTCTGCCGAACATGCAAACCGCGAGGCGGCTCGACATCGGGGTATTCGGCGGCCCACGGCGGATCGGTGGTGTACTCCGACACCGGCGTCACCGACAGCCACGGATTCATCGACGCGATCTGCCACAGCGTGCGCAGGTCGTAGAGCTCGCTGGGATAGCGAGCGCCGAAGAACAGGTGCACGCGTGGGTTCTCCCCGTAGCGGGTGAGGTCCATGATCAGCGTGCGCAACGGCGCCAGACCCGTGCTGCCCGCGACCATCAGCACGTCGCCGCCGTCGCGGTCGATATGCATGGCGCCGTGCGGGTTGGACAACCGCCACCGGTCGCCGTGCCTGGTCTCGCCGACGATGGCGGTGCTGACCATGCCGCCGGTGACCGAGCGGATGTGGAATTCGATGGCTCCGCCGCGGTCCGCGGGGATGGCGGGGCTCAGGTAGCGCCACCGCCTCGGCCACTGCGGCACCTGGACCGTGACGTACTGGCCGGGGTGGTAGTACAGCGGCTGATCCAGCTGCAGCCGGACCACCGAGACGTCGCGGGTGATCCGCATGTGTTCGATCACGGTGCCGTCGCGGTGGGGTGGCCCCTTCTCGGCATCCGCGGCGCCACGCATGACTCCGATGATCAGCGCGACCGCGTCGTGGGCGGCCTGGGCGAGCCTGTCGTCCCAGCTTTCGATCAGATGACTGCGCAGCGTGGTGACGAGCGCATCGTGCATGCTGTCGTAATGCCGTTGCGTGACACCGTATTTACGGTGGTCGCGACCCAGCTGAGCGAGGAACGCGACCGGCTCCTGGGCCCGCTGGGCGATCAGCTCGGAGAACAACCACGTCATCGCCTTGGCAAACGCGGCGCGCTGCGCATTCATGTCGGGGGGAAACAGGTCGCGGACCGAGATGTCGATGGCGAACCAGCGGGTGTAGAACCTGCGGATCAGTTCGTCGGACCCCAACGCAGGATCGACCGCGTCGCGCAGCATGCGCAGCGCGTCACGGTCGTCGAGTCCCACGCCGCCCGAGTTTAGGCGGGCACAGACCTACCCTGGCGAACAGCGGCGAACACGATCAGCGTCGTGCCGGCAACCGCCCAGCAGGTCAGCACCGCGATCGCCGTCGTCGCGCCCGCACCGTCGAAGAAGGCGGTGGACCGCAGCAGCGTCGCGGTTGCGCCCTGCGGCAACCACTGACCGAGGGTGCCCCAGCCGCTCGGCAGCATCTGCGGCGCGCTGTTCAGGCCCGACAGCGGGTTGCCCAGCAGCAGCGCCAGCAGCGCGCCGATGGCGAGCCCAGCGCGACCGAACAGCGAGCCCAGCCCCAGCATCGACAGCCCGGCGGCCAGCAGTCCCAGGGTGAGGCCTGCCGCGACGCCCCAGACGTTCTGGTCGATGGAGCCGAACACGTAGCGCAGCAGCGCGGCGATCGTGGTGCCTGCCACGGCGGCGAACACCACGGCGGCCGTGAAGCGCGTCCACACCTCGCGTTTGTGGGGGTACTCCCCTCGCAAGCTGGGGCCCGCCCCGCTTGCGGGGGACAGCATCACCAGGGCGACGGCTGGCAGCAGCCCGGCCAGGGTGATCGGCAGCGCCGAAGCGGCCACGCCCGCACCGCGCGGGTCGTCGGTAGTCGGCGGCGCGAGGTCCTCGGTGTGCAGTGGCACGCCGGCCTGCTGGGCAATGCCGTTGCCGATCTGCGTCAACATCTGCGCGACCATGGGGCTGCCGCCGGTGGCGATCAGCAGGCTGCGGCGTTCCGGAGCCGCTTGGCCGGCGACATCAGCACCGGCGCCGAAGGATATGCCGCCGTAGACATCCCGGTTGCGGATCGCGTCGCGCAATGCCGCCTCGCCGGGGTAGTAGGTGATCGCGAACGCGCCGGGCGCGTGTTGCTCGAGGATGTCGGCCACTTGCCCGCTGGCCGCTTGCGGGCCAGCCGCGCCGATGGGGACGTCGTGCGGTTTGGAGCGGGCCGCCGGGAGCGCGAACGCGATCGCGAGGATCGCCAGCACGATGGTGAGCACGACGATGATCCCGGTGGCGCGGATCGCCGCTGGCGGTTCATGGACGGGTGACGCGTGGTGGGTGTGCCGTACAGGCGAGCCCAGCGAGGTCCCGGTCATGGTGGATTCCTTTTCATCCGATGTTGAATTAATTGCTCGCCGTGAGCGTAACGCCGCACGGCTCGAATTTCAACATTCATTGAAATGATACTGTCGACATATGCCGTCACCAGCCAAGACGACGAAGCGCCGGGGTCGACGCCAGGGCGAACCGGTGTCCCGCGACGCGGTGCTAGCAGCGGCCAAGCAGAGGTTCGCCGCAGAGGGCTACGAGAAGACGACGCTGCGCGCGATCGCCCAGGACGCGCACGTCGACCCGTCGATGGTGCTCTACCTGTTCGGTTCGAAAGAAGAGCTGTTCCGCGAGTCGCTGCGCCTGATCCTCGACCCCGAGGTGTTGGTTGCCGCGCTGACCGGCGCGGCCGACGACGATCCCGACATCGGCATCCGCATGGTGCGCACTTATCTGCGGATCTGGGAGACGGCCGACACCGCCGCGAGCATGCGGGCGATGCTGCAGTCGGCCACCTCGAACACCGATGCGAACGAGGCGTTCCGCGGCTTCATACAGAACTACGTGCTGACGGCCGTGTCCAGCGTGCTCGGTGGCGGCGAACGGGCCCGGCTGCGAGCGATGCTGGCGGCGAGCACCCTCGTGGGTACGGCGATGCTGCGCTACATCATTCAGGTGCCGCCGATGGCCGCCCTCTCGGCCGACGAAGTGGTCAGGTTGATCGCGCCCACGGTGACGCGCTACCTGACCGCCGATGCCGAGGAGCTCGGGCTGCCCGATCTATAACCCGTGAATTCCCTTGTACAGCACCAGAAGACCGATCACGATCAGGATGACGGCGACGAGGGTACCGTGCTGACGCTCCATCCAGTCCTTGAGCCGTCGCAGAGGTTCGTCGAGGCGGTCGCCCGAGACCGCATAGGCGAGGATTGGAATCGCCACCGTCGAGGCCGCGACCGCCACATACCAGGCCTCCGCAACCCACACGTGAGGACTGCCCAGCCCGGCGGTACCAATCGCCAAACCCGCTGCAGCGGAGATGAATAGCACCTTGGGGTTGACGATTGTCAGTGCCACGGCGGCTAGGGCGGCCCGGGCCGGTGTGAGCTTGCCCAGGCTCTGCATCCAGCCCGGCGTGTGCGCCGACCGCTTGCGCATCAGCCATCGGTAGAGGCCGAACACGATCAATGCCGCGCCGACGATGATGCGCACCCATGATGCCCATGGCGGTGGCTTGTCGAGGCCGCCGAGCAGGCTCGACACCTCGACAAATATGGCCGTCAACGCCGCAAGGCCGATCAGCCAACCGACCAGGAAAGCCAGGCCCGTCGGCCGGGGCCGCGGCGTGTGCAGCACCAGCACCGCCGGAATGATGGATAGCGGCGAGAGCGCAACGACCAACGCCAGCGGAATGAGTTCGGTGAGCACGGCACCAATCGTCCCCGACACGCACCGCTGAGTTAGACAGAACGGGCAGCGTGATACCGGCAGGCTTTCCACTCGGCACCTTCGCGGAGGAAGTCGATGTCGAGTGTCTCGGCGTCCTCGTGGTTGGCCGCGACGAATCGGACGTTGGCGCCGGCGTCGATCCCGTGGTAAAGACAATCAACACTGCGGCGATCGGCAGCGCAGCGGCTGCCGCACCGGCGATGAGGAGCCCAGGACGGGCGTTGATCGGCATCAAACCAGTCACCGACGGCCAAAAATATAGACTTGAGCGGAACAGACTCAACCTTGACGACGTTGAACAACGCGACAAGCATTTTGCCCAGCCCTTTTGAGACTGATCGGAGTTAGTCGTGGACTCGTTCAACCCGACGACCAAGACCCAGGCTGCGCTGACGGCGGCATTGCAGGCGGCGAGCTCCGCAGGCAACCCGCAGATCGTGCCGGCCCACCTATTGATGGCACTGCTCACTCAGAACGATGGCATTGCCGCCCCCTTGTTGGAGGCCGTCGGCGTCGAACCCGCGACCATTCGCACCGAGACGCAACGGCTCACCGATCGGCTGCCGAGCGCCAGCGGCGGTAGCTCGCAGCCGCAGTTGTCCCGTGAATCGCTGGCCGCGATCACCACGGCGCAGAACCTCGCCACCGAGATGGACGACGAGTACGTCTCGACCGAGCACCTGATGGTCGGCCTGGCCACCGGCGACTCCGACGTCGCCAAGCTGCTGACCGGACACGGCGCCTCCCCGCAGGCGCTGCGCGACGCGTTTGTCAAAGTCCGCGGCAGCGCCCGGGTCACCAGCGCTGATCCCGAAGGCAGCTACCAGGCGCTGGAGAAATACTCCACGGACCTGACCGAGCGTGCACGCGAGGGCAAGCTCGACCCAGTCATTGGGCGCGACAACGAGATTCGTCGCGTCGTGCAGGTGCTGAGCCGTCGCACCAAGAACAATCCCGTGCTGATCGGCGAGCCCGGCGTCGGCAAGACCGCGATCGTGGAGGGCCTGGCCCAGCGCATCGTGGCGGGCGACGTCCCGGAAAGCCTGCGCGACAAGACCGTCGTCTCGCTGGATCTGGGTTCGATGGTCGCCGGATCGAAGTACCGCGGCGAGTTCGAGGAGCGGCTCAAGGCCGTGCTCGACGACATCAAGAACTCGGCGGGCCAGATCATCACGTTCATCGACGAGCTGCACACCATCGTGGGCGCAGGCGCGACCGGCGAATCCTCGATGGACGCCGGCAACATGATCAAGCCGATGCTGGCCCGCGGCGAGCTGCGGATGGTCGGCGCCACCACGCTCGACGAGTACCGCAAGTACATCGAGAAGGACGCCGCGCTGGAGCGCCGCTTCCAGCAGGTGTTTGTCGGTGAGCCGTCGGTCGAGGACACCGTCGGCATCCTGCGCGGCCTGAAGGAGCGCTACGAGGTGCACCACGGCGTGCGCATCACCGACTCCGCGCTGGTTGCCGCGGCCACGCTGTCCGACCGGTACATCACCTCCCGCTTCTTGCCCGACAAGGCCATCGACCTGGTCGACGAGGCCGCGTCCCGGCTGCGGATGGAGATCGACTCCCGCCCCGTCGAGATCGACGAGGTGGAGCGGCTGGTGCGCCGCCTCGAGATCGAGGAGATGGCGCTCGAGAAGGAGGAAGACGCCGCCTCCAAGGAGCGGCTGGAGAAGCTGCGCGCAGAGCTGGCCGACCAGAAGGAGAAGCTGGCCGAGCTGACCACCCGCTGGCAGAACGAGAAGAACGCCCTCGACGTGGTCCGCGAGCTCAAGGAGCAGCTCGAGACGCTGCGCGGCGAGGCCGATCGCGCCGAGCGCGACGGCAACCTGGCGAAGGCCGCCGAGCTGCGCTACGGTCGCATCCCCGAGGTCGAGAAGAAGCTCGACGCGGCGTTGCCGCAGGCCGAGGCCCGCGAGGACGTCATGCTCAAGGAGGAGGTCGGCCCCGACGACATCGCGGACGTGGTGTCGGCGTGGACCGGCATCCCGGCCGGACGGATGCTCGAGGGCGAGGCCGCGAAGCTGCTACGCATGGAAGACGAGCTAGGCAGGCGCGTCGTCGGCCAGAAGAAGGCCGTGCAGGCGGTGTCCGATGCGGTGCGTCGCACCCGCGCGGGCGTGGCCGATCCGAACCGGCCGACGGGCTCGTTCATGTTCCTCGGCCCGACCGGTGTCGGTAAGACCGAGCTCGCGAAGGCGCTGGCGGAGTTCCTCTTCGACGACGAACGCGCGATGGTCCGCATCGACATGAGCGAATATGGCGAGAAGCACTCGGTGGCCCGCCTTGTCGGTGCACCCCCTGGCTACATCGGATACGACCAGGGCGGTCAGCTGACCGAAGCGGTCCGACGGCGGCCCTACACGGTGATCCTGTTCGACGAGATCGAGAAGGCTCACCCGGACGTGTTCGACGTGCTTCTGCAGGTGCTCGACGAAGGCCGGCTGACCGATGGTCAGGGCCGCACGGTCGATTTCCGCAATACGATCCTGATCCTGACGTCAAACCTCGGTGCAGGCGGGACGGAAGAGCAGGTGATGGCCGCGGTGCGCTCGGCGTTCAAGCCCGAATTCATCAACCGGCTCGACGACGTGATCATCTTCGACGGGCTCAACCCCGAGGAGTTGGTGCAGATCGTCGACATCCAGCTGGCCCAGCTGCAGAAGCGTCTGGCCCAGCGCAGGCTCACCCTCGAGGTGTCGCTTCCCGCCAAGAAGTGGCTGGCCGAGCGCGGTTTCGACCCGCTCTACGGCGCCCGTCCGCTGCGTCGGCTCATCCAGCAGGCCATCGGCGACCAACTGGCGAAGATGCTGCTGGCCGGCGACGTGCACGACGGCGACGTGGTGCCGGTCAACGTCAGCGCGGACGGCGACTCGCTGGTTCTGGGTTGATGCCGGTACGGGGGTGGTATCGATGAAACGGTGATCACGCCCGTCTCGCCTGTTCCTGGTAAGCCCAATCTGCTCCTCGGCGCCTACGACCTGGCCACGCTGGGTTACGGCGCCGAGGAGTTCTTCGTCTCGGGGACCGCGTCGTCGCAGGTATCGGAGGATCGGGCCGATTACACGACACGCATCGTGGTTCTGACACCCACGGACGATGCCGCGTTCAACGGAACAGTCATCGTCGAGTGGCTCAATGTCAGTGGAGGCATCGACGCTCCCGCCGTGTGGTTCATGGCCCATCGCGAGATCGCGCGCGAGGGCTACGCCTATGTCGCGGTCTCGGCGCAACGGGTGGGTGTCGAGGGCGGCGTCAGCCTCGTCGGCGCCGACATGTCGCTCAAGGCCCAGGATCCAGACCGCTATTCCCGCCTCAGCCACCCTGGCGACGCCTTCGCCTACGACATCTTCTCGCAGGCTGGGTCGTTGGTCAGGAATGGCCTTCTGGGCCGGCTGGAGCCGAAAGCTGTTCTGGCGGTGGGGGAGTCACAATCGGCCGCGTATCTGACGACCTACGTCAACGATGTCGATCCGCTCGCCGAGGTCTACGACGGCTTCCTGGTCCATTCTCGATTCGGGCCCGCAGCGCCGCTGAGCGGAAGCAGCGTGTTCGACGCGTCCAGACCGGACGTCGTGCAAGCCGTGCCGTTCCGGCCCGACCTGCGGGTCCCAGTCATGACGGTCATCACCGAAACCGATCTGGTCGGTGGCTGGCGTACGGGATACCAGTCGGCGAGACGTCCCGACGGCGAACACTTCCGGGCGTGGGAGATCCCCGGCACCGCCCACGCGGACAACTACACCATCCGCGTCGGGTTCATCGACAACGGATCCGCGCCGATGAACGACATCGTCGCGGCGTATGCACCGACGAATGAGCTGATGGGTACACGTTTGTCGTACTGCATCAATTTCGCCCCACAGCACCACTACGTCCTTCAAGCGGCCGTTGCGAACCTGAACACCTGGGTTCGAACCGGCGAACCCGCGCCCAGCGCACCACCGATGGACCTGACCGAGTCGGACCCGCCGCGGCTGGACCTCGACGCGAATGGGCTTGCAAAGGGCGGTGTCCGCACCCCGTGGGTCGACGTCCCGATCGCGAAGACATCGGGCACCGCGCCCGACGAAAGTCCCATGTCGTTCCTGTTCGGCGAAGGCGAGATGTTCGACGCCGCAGCGCTGCGCGCGCTCTATCCGGGCGGTTCTGCGGAATACCTCGAGCGATTCACCGAGGCGCTCGACCGCGCGATCGACTCAGGGTTCATCGTGTCTGCGGACCGCTCCGAAATCCTCGAGCTTGCCGCGGCGACCTTCGAAAGTTAAAGGCGCTCGCCCAGCTCGAAGTCGCGAGTCTGGGCGCCGGCGTCGACCGCACGTTTGGCGCAAGAGATGGCCTCCAGCGGACACGAAGCGATGCGTGCGGCCAGGGTGTCGACAAATCGTCGTAGCTCGTCCGCCGGCAGCGCGCGGTCGACATATCCCCAGGTTCCGGCGGTCGCTGCAATGACGAATTCCGGATCGGGCGAGTCGACGATCAGCACGCGCACCTCGTCGTCGGCCGCGACATCCTCGGTCAGGCGGCCAATCTCCCCCAGCAGCGGCAGATCGAGCAGGTTGATGGGCGGATGGTTGATCGACGCCCGGCAGAGCCGCCGTCGGCCGCGATGCGAATGAGCTGGTAGTCGTCATAGGCCATGGGCAGACGCTATGTGACGGGGTTGTGACCCGCGCGAGTTCGGGATTAACGGCGACCAGCAGATAGGCTTATGTGCAATGGTCCCCCTTTGGTTCACGCTGTCCGCACTCTGTTTCGTGGGTGCGGCGGTCCTGCTGTACGTCGACGTCGACCGTCGGCGCGGACTGGGCCGTCGCCGCAAGTCATGGGCGAAGTCGCACGGCTTTGACTACGAACACGAATCGGCCGACATTCTCAAGCGCTGGAAGCGCGGCGTGATGTCGACCGTCGGCGACATCACCGCCAAGAACGTCGTGCTCGGGCAGATCCGCGGCGAGGCCGTGTTCATCTTCGACCTCGAAGACGTCGCGACGGTCATCGCGCTGCACCGCAAGGTCGGCACCAACGTCGTCGTCGACCTGCGGCTCAAGGGCATCAAGGAGCCGCGGGAGAACGACATCTGGCTGCTCGGCGCGATCGGCCCGCGGATGGTGTACTCCACCAACCTCGACGCCGCGCGCCGGGCCTGCGACCGGCGGATGGTGACGTTCGCCCACACGGCGCCCGACTGCGCCGAAATCATGTGGAACGAACAGAACTGGACGCTGGTGTCGATGCCGGTCACCAGCACCCGCGCGCAGTGGGACGAAGGCCTGCGCACCGTGCGCCAGTTCAACGACCTGCTGCGAGTGCTGCCGCCTGTCCCGCAGGCCATCGCGAGCCAGCCCGTCGCGCGCCGCAGTGGCTCGCCGAGCCGCCCGCTCACGCCTGCGCCTGCACGCTCCGAGTTGCCGCCCGGCCGGGCCGACCTGCCGCCCGACCGCGCGGATGTACTCCCGCCCTCCCGCCCCGACGTCGGCCGGTACGTGCAACCGCGTCCCGAGGCAGGCCGCGCCGAACCGATGCGCCGCCCTCCGCCGCCACCGTCGCGCAACGGAAGGCAGTCGCCGCACTATCAGCGGTAAGTAGTCTCATACGCATGTCACGCCCCGTCGCACTGATCACTGGACCGACGTCCGGGCTGGGTGCGGGATTCGCCCGCCGCTACGCCATCGACGGCTACGACCTGGTGCTGGTCGCCCGGGACGCCGAACGGCTCGAGTGCCTCGCCGCCGAACTGCACGACGAGGCAGGCGCCGGAGTGGAAGTTCTCGTCGCCGACCTGGCCGCCGAAGCCGACCGCGCGAAGGTGGCGGATCGGCTGGCCGCCGGCGTGCGGGTTCTGGTGAACAACGCGGGATTTGGTGCGTCCGGGGAGTTCTGGACCGCCGACCTGGCGCTGCTGCAAGCCCAGCTCGACGTCAACGTCACGGCGGTGATGCAGCTGACGCACGCCGCGCTGCCGCCCATGTTGAACGCCCGCGAGGGCACCGTGATCAACGTCGCCAGCGTGGCGGGGTTGCTGCCCGGCCGCGGGTCGACGTACTCGGCGTCCAAGGCGTGGGTGATCGCGTTCTCCGAAGGGCTTGCCAACGGTCTTACCGACACCGGTGTCGGGGTGCACGCGCTGTGCCCCGGCTTCGTGCACACCGAGTTCCACGCGCGCGCGGGAATCGAGATGGCCAAAACCCCGTCGTTCCTCTGGCTCGAGGTGGACGACGTGGTGCGCGACTGCATGGCCGATGTCGCCAAGGGCAAGGTGGTCATCGTTCCCGGACTGCAGTACAAGGCGCTCACCGCCGGCGGACGGGTGGTCCCGCGAAACCTGTTGCGCGCCATGACGAAAGTCGTCGGCAAGGGCCGCGGCCGCACCTAGATGTCGCCGCGTGCACTAAGCGCCGTCATGGCGGGCGTCGTCGTGGTCGCCTCGGCGTGCTCCGGCGACGACGCCCGCGGCCATCCGTACTCCACGCAGTCCGCGGCGATCGGCGAATCACTGTCGATCCTGGGCTGGAACATCTCGATGTCGAATTTGCGGTTCGACGCCGACTATGTCCTCGTCGACGTGGACGCCTCGCCATCGCAGAAGGACGGACCGCACGCCAGACCCGAGGACATCCGCTTCGGGCTCTACGGCGCGCTGGCGCATCCGATCGAGGCCAACGGCCTTGGCGGCTGCAAGAACGCGACAAGCCTTGCGCTGCAACCATTGTCGGCACCGACGCGGGACCCGCTCACCGGCACAGTGTGCTTGGGGCCACAGCGCGACCAGTCCCAGGTGCGCGGCGTCTACGTGTATTCTCCCCGCGAGCGGATCCCCGACACCGCCGCGGCGTCTGCCGCGGCGTTTCCCGTCGGCGTGCTGCCGACGAACGAGAACGACACCGGGCTGGTGCTCAAGACGACGAGCGTTGACGCGTTTCGTGCCGACGGCGCGCAGCTCGACCCGTCGGCGATGGGTGACCCGAACGCGTTCTCGGGCAACGGCTACATGCTGCTCGGACTCGAAATCGACGGGCTGGCAGCGCGATACCGCGACGACTCGGCCCGCCGCGGCGGACCCATGATGGTGCTGGCGGCGCCGACGCTGCCCGGCCCCAGGGCTGAGCCACGCCTGCGACATCTACGGCGCCTCGGTGCTCGTCTTGCCGGACGCATCGCGCGACGCCGTCCAGGTCCGCGCGTCGCTGTGCACGCAGGGTGAGATCAACGCGGCATTGCTGTATGCGACGGTGTCGATGGTCGGCACCCATGCCGGATTGTGGACGACCCATGACTGAACGCGGGCCAACGGAATGGGGCGAAACCCCCGGCGTGGGCCCGTGGGACGGTCCGTTGCCCGACGATCCGCGGTACGACCCCGCGCTGCTGCGTGACGGCGACACCCGCAACGTCGTTGACGCATACCGGTACTGGACGCGCGACGCGATCATCGCCGACATCGACCGGCGCAGGCATCCGCTGCACATCGCGATCGAGAATTTCGGCAACGACGCGAACATCGGCGCGGTGGTGCGGACGGCCAACGCGTTCGCCGTCGACACCGTGCACATCGTCGGCCGTCGACGCTGGAACCGGCGCGGCGCCATGGTGACCGACCGCTATCAACGCCTGCGTCACCACGACACCACCGCCGAACTGTTGACCTTCGCCGCGGACGCTGGGTTGATCGTCGTCGCCGTCGACAACCTGCCCGGCGCAGCCCGGCTGGAACACACCACACTCCCGCGGGAATGCCTGCTCATCTTCGGTCAAGAAGGCCCGGGCATCACCGGTGCCGCGAAGGCCGGTGCCGCCGTGACCTTGTCGATCGCGCAATTCGGATCGACCCGCAGCATCAACGCCGCCGTTGCCGCGGGGATCGCCATGCACACCTGGATCGCCCAACATAGCAACCTCAACCACGCCTGGTAGGGCAGGATCAACAGCATGGATCAGGTATGGGCCAACCGCGCCGCCAGCGCTGAAGCCGCGATCGCCAAGCGGCATCTGAAACGGCTCTGGGGCTTGCCGGGCACTCAGCTCGGCGTCGTCGCCTGGCCGCCGCCGCGGCAGCACCGGTTGTTCGGGGTCTGGCACTACTGGTGGCAGGCCCACCTGCTGGACTGCCTGGTCGACGCGCAGGTGCGTGACCCGCAGCCGGAGCGGCAGGAGACGATCACCCGCCAGATCCGGGGACACCGGCTGCGCAACAACGGATCCTGGGTCAACAACTATTACGACGACATGGCGTGGCTGGCGCTGGCGCTGGAACGGGCAGGCCGGCTGGCCGGTGTCGAGCACCCGAAGGCGCTGAAGAAACTGTCCGAGCAGTTCCTCAACGCGTGGGTGCCCGAGGACGGCGGCGGCATTCCGTGGCGCAAGCAGGACCAGTTCTTCAACGCCCCGGCGAACGGACCCGCGGCGATCTTCCTGGCCCGCTATGACGATCGGCTGCGGCGCGCCCAGCAGATGTCGGACTGGATCGACGAAACGCTGATCGACCCCGAAACCCATCTGGTGTTCGACGGCATCAAGGCCGGATCACTGGTGCGGGCGCAGTACACCTACTGCCAGGGCGCGGTGATCGGGCTGGAAACCGAACTCGCCGCCCGAACCGAAGACCCCGACCACGCCAAGCGGGTGCACCGGCTCGTCGCGGCCGTGCGCGACAACATGGCGCCCGACGGAGTGATCAACGGCGCGGGCGGTGGCGACGGTGGTCTGTTCAACGGGATCCTGGCGCGTTACCTGGCGCTCGTGGTGACCACGCTGCCGCAGGACGGGCCCGAGGATGCCGAGGCCCGTGACACCGCGCGCTCGCTGGTGCTGAAGTCCGCGCAGTCGGCATGGGACAACCGCCAAACCGTCGACGACCTGCCGCTGTTCGCCGCATTCTGGGACCGCACCGCCGAAATACCCACCGCCGTCGGCGAGGGAGCGCAGTTCGTCGAGGGCGCGGTCAATGCTTCCGAGGTGCCCGAACGCGACCTGTCGGTGCAGCTGTCGGGCTGGATGCTGATGGAGGCGGCTCACGTCGTCGCGGAGGAAGGCGAGGCCACCGACGAGGCCACCTCGGCGTGACGGCCGGGCCGGTACCGCGGATCGTTCGGCGGCCGCCGACACGGTCAAGCCGCGACCCCAAGGCGACGGGAACGAAAGAGAACGCCGCGGCGGCGCTGCTGCTGGTGTGCACGCTCGCGGCGATCGTGTGGGCGAATTCTCCGTGGGCGCACAGCTATTCGGTTTTCTGGAACACTCCGGTCGGATTGAGCTTCGGGGAGATGCATACCGAGCTCACCGTCAAGGAGATCGTCAACGACGGCCTGATGACGTTTTTCTTCTTCATCGTCGGGCTCGAGGTCACCAGCGAGCTCACCATCGGCGAGCTGACCGACCGGGCCCGCGCCGCGGTCCCGTTGGTGGCGGCGATCGCGGGAATGGTGCTCCCGGCCGTCATCTTCTTGCTATTGAACCCGTCCGGGGAGGACGCGCACGCCTGGGGTGTCGTGATCTCCACCGACACCGCGTTCGTGGTGGGGGCGCTGGCCGTGATCGGGCCGAAATACCCTGCCCGACTTCGTATCTTCTTGCTGACGCTGGCCATCGTCGACGACGTCGCAGCGCTCGGCGTGATCGCGCTCTTCTACTCCGCCAGCATCCAGGTCGTTCCGCTGGTGATCTCGGCGGCATTGATCATCGCTATCGCGTTGGTCCGGTTCATGCCGGTGGGCCGCGGCCCGGCCTACGCGGTGCTCGGCTTTGCGCTCTGGATCGCGCTGTCCATGGCAGGCATACATCCCACTCTGGCCGGAGTCGCGGTCGCGCTGCTGATCCCCGTCTTCACACCTGACCGTCGACAGGTCGAGCAGACCGTCGAAGTGATCCGCGCATTCCGCCAATCACCCAACTCGCAATACGCCCGCGCCGCCACTCGTGGCCTGCGGGAGTCGATTTCGATCAACGAGCGGCTGCAGACCGACGTCGGGCCCTACGTGTCCTTCGTGGTGCTGCCGTTGTTCGCGTTGGCCAACGCCGGGGTGCGGCTTGACGCCGACAGCGTGATGGCCGCGCTGCGGTCGCCCCTGACGTGGGGCATCGTCGCCGGCCTTGTCGTCGGAAAGTTCATCGGCATCACTGGGAGCGACGTGGTTCATGCAGCGCACGGGGCTCGGGCGGCTGGCGCCCGGGCTGACGGTGCGCCGAGTCGCAGGCGGCGCCGCATTGTCCGGAATAGGCTTCACTATTTCGCTTTTCATCGTCGACCTCGCGATCACCGAACCGGGCCGCCAGGACCAGGCGCGTATCGGCGTCTTGCTGGCCTCCGTCATCGCCTTCCTCGTCGGGTGGGCAATCTTCCGGGTCACCGACTGGGTCAGCCCACCGGAACCGGTGGGGCTCAAGCTGATTCGGCCCGTCGACCCAGAGCGCGATCATCTCCGCGGCAATCCCGAGGCGCCCTTGACACTCGTGGAGTACGGCGACTACGAGTGTCCGTTCTGCAGCCGCGCCACCGGGGGGATCGACGAGGTGGTCGAGCACCTCGGCGGCGAACTGCGCTATGTGTGGCGCCATTTGCCGCTGGAGCGGGTACACCCACGCGCGTTCGACGCCGCCAGGGCCGCAGAGGCCGCAGGGTTGCAGGGCAAGTACTTCGAGATGGGCAAGATGCTGTTCGCGCATCAGGACGACTTGGAGTGGTCGGACATCTACCGCTACGCCAACGTGATCGGACTGGACCTCGAACGGTTCGACGAGGACGTGCGTGTGCATCCTTCGAAAGTGCTGCATCGGGTGCAGGACGACGCGCAGGACGCGGAATTGATGGACCTCAACTCGACGCCGACGTTTTTCGTCAACGGCTTGCGGCACAAGGGTCCGTGGGATTCTGCCAGCCTGATCCGCGCGCTGGAAGCCGGCAGGACCTAGCTCCACAGGGTGACGTGGATCTTGGGCCGGAATCGGGTCACGCCCACACCGGTGCCTCGCAGCATGGCCTGTGTGCACCGCGGCGTCGTGATGAACCGGACGAGCTCGGAGACGGCAGGCTGGCGCGCAGCCGGGGTGAGTGTCAACACGCACCATTCGCCGGGCACCTGCAAGCCCGTCCCCTTGACGTGAATCAGGCGTCCGGCCGCCAGGTCCTTGCCGACCGTGAAGCCGATCGCCAGGCTGACGCCGCCCACGCGCTGAACCTCCTCCAGCGCAGCGGCATCGCTTTGAAATATCCGCTGTTGGGCCTCCGGAATCGCCAAGTCCCGCAGCACTGTTGCGATCTCACCGTCGACACTGCCGGCCGACGGCCCCAGCATCCATTGCTGTCCGCGCAGCAACGCCGGGGTGACAGGATGAGTGCTCAGCGGATTGCCCGGCGCCGTCACGGTGAGGATCTGATAGTTCAGAAACGGCCGCACGACGATCGTGTTGTCGGTGGCGTCGCGGTCCACACCGGCCTGGCCAAGCGCAATGTCGACGGCGCGTGAGGTGATCAAATCCCGGAATCTGCTCGTCGGGTGCACGCTCAGTTCCACCGAGAGATCCTTGGCGCGGGACGAGAACAGTTCGATCAGCCCCGGCGCGGCATGCTCGGCGAATGCGCTTGACGCCGCGATGCGCAACAAGCGCCGCCCGTGCGCGGCCTCGGTCACCTCGATCGCGGTCTGTCGCTGCAGGCCGAGGATCTCGACGGCCCGGCTGGCGAGGCGCAGCCCGCCCGGCGTGAACGCCAGTCCCGCCGAGCTGCGGGAGAACAACGGGTCGTCCAGTTCCTTGCGCAACTGCGCTACGTGCATGGAGATGCCGGCGTCGGACATGCCGAGTTCCTCTGCCGCCGCGTGGACCGAACCCAGGCGGACCACGGCTGAAAAGGCCCGAAGCTGAGCCGGCGTCACGTATCGAGCGTACTGACTGACTTAAGTGATTGCTTAACCCGTTATTGACGGCCCCGGCATGTCCGCGAAGACTGGGCTCCTCGACACAAGAGTGTGAGGTCAGTCACATGCAGGTTCCCGGACCCTTCGAGTACGAACGTGCCACAAGCGTCGATCACGCCATCGGGCTGCTCGACCGGCTCGGTGACGGAGCGATGCTCGTCGCCGGCGGCCACAGCCTGTTGCCCATGATGAAACTTCGCATCGCCAACCCCGAGTACCTGGTCGACATCAACGACCTGATCCCCGAGCTCGGCTACATCGTCGTCGATCCGACACTCGTGCGTATCGGTGCGATGACGCGTCACCGCGAAGCACTGGAGTCAGACGATCTGGCGGCAGTGTGCCCCATCTTCCGCGACGCCGAACGCGTCATCGCCGACCCCGTCGTGCGCAACCGAGGCACTGTCGGGGGATCGCTGTGTCAGGCCGACCCGGCCGAAGATCTGACGACCGTGTGCACGGTGCTGAACGCGGCATGCCTGGCCCGCGGCCCGTCCGGAGAGCGCGAAATCCCCATCGACGATTTCCTGACCGGACCGTACGAGACTTCGCTGGCGCATAACGAGATGCTCATCGAGATACGGATTCCGTTGCGGCGCAACACCTCCAGTGCATACGCCAAGGTCGAACGGCGAGTCGGCGACTGGGCGGTGACGGCGGCAGGTGCAGCGGTGACGCTCGACGGCGACACCATAGTCTCGGCCCGGGTCGGTCTCACGGCGGTGAACACCGACGCCGCCGCGCTTGCGGCGGTGGGTGGGGGCCTTGCCGGGCGGCCCGCCATCGAAGAGACCTTCGCGCAGGCCGGCCGGGACGCCGCGCAGGCCTGCAGCCCGGTCACCGACATGCGGGGCAGCGTGGAATACAAGCGCCACCTCGCCTGCGAGCTCACCGTCCGGACGTTGCGTACCGCCGTCGAGCGCGTACGCAACGCCCCGGCTGTGGAAGGGAACTAGCGATGCAAGTGAACATGACCGTCAACGGCGAGCCGGTCACCGCCGAGGTCGAGCCCAGGACATTGCTTGTGCATTTTCTTCGGGATCAGTTGCGGCTCACCGGGACCCACTGGGGCTGTGACACAAGTAACTGCGGCACCTGCGTCGTCGAAATGGATGGCGAACCAGTGAAGTCCTGCACCGTGCTCGCAGCCATGGCCAGTGGTCGCAGCATCCGCACGGTGGAGGGTCTCGAGGTCGATGGCCGGCTCGACCCTGTGCAGGAAGGCTTCATGCGCTGTCACGGGCTGCAGTGCGGGTTCTGCACGCCGGGGATGATGATCACCGCGCGAGCCCTCCTCGATCGCGTGCCCAACCCCGACGAGGAAACCATCCGCGAGGCCATCTCCGGACAGATCTGCCGCTGTACCGGCTACACCACGATCGTGCGATCCATCCGGTGGGCAGCCGACAATGCGAATGCCGAGGCCAACACATGACCACCGTCGAACTGCGTCCCGAAGATACCGCTGACAACGACCAGAAGCCGTGCGGTCACGGCCGGATGCTGCGCAAGGAGGATCCCCGGTTCATCAGGGGCAAAGGCACCTACGTCGACGATGTGCAGGTGCCCGGCATGCTGCATCTGGCGGTCCTGCGATCGCCGTTCGCCCACGCCCGCATCGTGAGCATCGATGCGACTGCGGCACAGGCGCATCCGAAGGTAAAGGCCGTTGTGACCGGCGCCGATCTGGCCGAAAAAGGATTGGCATGGATGCCGACCCTGTCCAACGACGTGCAGGCCGTTCTCGCCACCGACAAGGTCCGCTTCCAGGGCCAGGAGGTGGCCTTCGTTGTCGCAGAAGACCGCTATGCCGCACGGGATGCATTGGAGCTCATCGACGTCGAATACGACGCGCTCGATCCCGTGATCGACGCGCGCAAGGCGCTCGATCCCGACACCCCGGTGATCCGGACCGACCTGGACGGCAAGACCGACAACCACATCTTCGACTGGGAGGTCGGTGACGCGGCGGCGACCGATGCGGTGTTCGCGAAGGCCGATGTCGTCGTCAAACAGGAAATCGTTTACCCGCGAGTGCATCCCGCGCCGATGGAGACCTGCGGCGCGGTCGCCGATCTGGACCCGGTCACCGGCAAGCTCACGCTGTGGACCACCTCGCAGGCACCGCACGCGCACCGCACGCTGTATGCGTTGGTGGCCGGGCTGCCCGAGCACAAGATCCGGGTGATTTCTCCGGATATCGGTGGTGGTTTCGGCAACAAGGTCCCCATCTACCCGGGATACGTGTGCGCAATCGTCGGATCGCTGCTGCTCGGCAAGCCGGTCAAGTGGATGGAAGACCGCAGCGAAAATCTAACCAGCACCAGCTTCGCCCGCGACTACATCATGGTCGGCGAGATCGCCGCCACGAACGACGGCAAGATCCTGGCGATCCGGTCGAATGTGCTCGCCGACCACGGTGCCTTCAACGGGCAGGCCGCGCCGATGAAGTATCCGGCCGGGTTCTTCGGCGTCTTCACCGGCAGCTATGACATCGAGGCCGCGTACTGTCACATGACCGCGGTGTACACCAACAAGGCGCCCGGCGGGGTGGCCTACGCGTGTTCGTTCCGCATCACCGAGGCGGTGTATTTCGTGGAGCGGCTGGTCGACTGCCTGGCCTACGAAATGAAGATCGATCCGGCCGAGTTGAGACTGCGAAACCTGTTGAAGCCAGAGCAGTTTCCGTACAAGTCCAAGACCGGCTGGGTCTACGATTCCGGCGACTACGACACCACCATGCGCAAGGCCATGGAGATGATCGGCTACGAAGCATTGCGCGCCGAGCAGAAGGAGCGGCGCGAGCGCGGAGAGTTGATGGGCATCGGTATGTCGTTCTTCACCGAGGCGGTCGGGGCGGGGCCACGCAAGGACATGGACATCCTCGGTCTCGGCATGGCCGACGGTTGTGAGCTCCGCGTGCATCCGACCGGCAAAGCCGTTGTGCGACTGTCGGTTCAGACCCAGGGGCAGGGCCACGAGACAACCTTCGCTCAGATCGTCGCAGAGGAACTGGGGATTCCGCCCGACGACATCGAGGTGGTGCACGGCGACACCGACCAGACCCCGTTCGGGCTCGGCACCTACGGCAGCCGATCTACGCCCGTGTCAGGAGGGGCGGCCGCGCTGGTGGCGCGCAAGGTGCGCGACAAGGCGAAGATCATCGCCTCGGGCATGCTGGAGGCGTCGGTCGCCGACCTGGAATGGGAGAAGGGCTCCTTCAGGGTCAAGGGCGATCCGTCGGCATCGGTCACCATTGCCGACATCGCGATGCGCGCACACGGTGCGGGCGACCTTCCGGAGGGCATCGAAGGCGGCCTCGACGCCCAGATCTGCTACAACCCCGAGAATCTCACCTACCCCTACGGTGCGTACTTCTGCGTGGTCGACATCGACCCGGGCACGGCGGTGGTGAAGGTACGCCGGTTCCTCGCGGTCGACGATTGCGGCACGCGGATCAATCCGATGATCATCGAGGGCCAGGTGCACGGCGGCATTGTCGACGGCATCGGCATGGCCCTGATGGAGATGATCGCGTTCGACGAGGAGGGTAACTGCCTAGGCGGGTCGCTGATGGACTACCTGATACCGACCGCACTGGAGGTCCCGCACTTGGAGACCGGTCACACCGTCACTCCGTCGCCCCACCATCCGATCGGTGCAAAGGGCATCGGCGAATCGGCCACGGTCGGCTCGCCGCCTGCGATCGTCAATGCCGTCGTGGATGCGTTGGCGCCGTTCGGGGTTCGCCACGCCGACATGCCGCTGACCCCGTCGCGGGTGTGGGAGGCCATGCAGGGCAGAGCCACACCGCCGATCTAGAGGAGCAAGCATGACGATGAGCGAACGGGCCCAGCAATTGCGGCGCTCGCGAACGCCGTTCGTCCACGCCACCGTCGTGCGGGCACAGCAGCCGGCCTCCGCGCACGCCGGTGATCAAGCAATCCTGCTGTCGGACGGCACCATCGAGGGCTTTGTCGGTGGCCAATGCGCGCAAAGCTCCGTTCGCAAGGCGGCACTCGGCGCGTTGCAGGCGGAGGAGAGTGTTCTGCTGCGCGTATTGCCCGACGGCGACGTCCACTTTCCCGAAGCACCGGGTGCCTGCGTGGTCGTCAATCCGTGCCTGTCCGGCGGTGCATTGGAAATCTTCCTCGACCCGCAGGTACCCGCGCCGTTGGTTCGCATCTGTGGCGCCACACCGATCGCGCAGGCGTTGGCCGGCATTACCGCTGCGCTCGGTTACGAGGTGCACCGAGACGGTGACGCCGACCTGGCACAGGCCACGGCGGTCGTGATCGCGACTCACGGCGGACCCGAAGCCGAGTTGATCCGGGCGGCGCTCGACGCAGGCGTGGGTTATGTCGGCCTGGTCGCCAGCAAGGTCCGCGGCCGTTCGATCCTCGCCGGTCTCCGGCTCACCGATGCCGAACGGCGACGCGTGCACACCCCCGTCGGGCTGCCGATCGGCGCGAAGACACCCGCCGAGATCGCCGTGTCCATCCTGGCCGAGGTTGTCCGGGCCATCCGGGTGGGCGGCCTGATCGCGTCCGGCCGCGACCCGGCCACACCACACGTGTCGAGAGAAGAAGCATGCCACGGTCACGGGTGACCGGTGTCGTGCTGGCCGCGGGCGTTTCGCGCCGACTGGGCACGCCGAAACAGCTGTTGCCATTTGGCGATACAACGGTGCTGGGCGCGACCCTCGAAGTCGCCCGAAGTTGCCCCTTCGATCAGCTGATCGTGACCCTCGGCGGGGCCGCCGCAGCAGTGCGGGAGACGGTGGAGTTCGACGGCATCGACGTCGTGATCGCTGATAACCACGGATCAGGCTGCTCATCGTCGCTGCGGACCGCACTGTCGTGGGTGGATCCGCGTGCCGATGGGATCGTGGTGATGTTGGGCGATCAGCCCGGCGTGACGCGCGAAGCGGTGGCCAAGCTCATCCACTCGGGACGCGGTGCCGCGATCGCCGTGTGTAGATACTCCGACGGAATCGGCCATCCGTTCTGGCTGGGCCGCAAGGTGTTCGGCGAACTCGTCGAACTGCACGGAGACAAGGGCGTATGGCGACTGATCGAGTCGGGCCGGTTCTACGTGCAGCAGGTCCCGATCGCCGGCATCGTTCCGCTGGACGTGGACAACTGGGACGACTACAAGCGGTTGCTTGAATCGGTGGCGCGATGACGGAGCCTGTCCCCGGTTTGTTCACCGATGTCGACGAGGTGATCGGCCGATTCGACGCGCACGACTACCTCCTTGACGTCGGCACGGCTTCGGCGATCTACCTCGCCGTGGTGCTCGGTCGTCCGCTGCTGCTGGAGGGTGAACCCGGTGTCGGCAAGACCACTGCGGCGAAAACCCTTGCAGCCGTTCTTGATGCGCCGCTGCTGCGGCTGCAGTGCTACGAGGGTCTGACCGCCAGCGAGGCGCTGTACGACTGGAACTACCAACGGCAGCTGCTGAGCATTCGGCTCGCCGAAGCACGTGGTGCGGGCATCGAGGAATCCGACCTCTACACCGAGACGTATCTGGTGGATCGGCCGATCCTGCAATGCGTGCGATACCGCGGGCCAGGCACGCCCGTCCTGCTGATCGACGAGATCGACCGTGCGGACGACGAATTCGAGGCCCTGCTCCTCGAGTTTCTCGGCGAGGCCTCTGTGACTGTCCCCGAGCTGGGCACCTTTCTGGCGCAGTGCCCGCCGATCGTCGTGCTCACCTCGAACCGCAGCCGTGACCTGCACGACGCACTGCGACGTCGATGCCTCTATCACTGGATCGACTATCCCGACCCCGGTCGCGCCACGGCGATCGTGCGCAGGACTGTACCGGGGGCGACGGCGGCGCTCATTGAGCGAGCCACCCAATTCGTGAGCGAAACAAGGGCTCTCGATATGGACAAGCCGCCGGGCGTCGCCGAGATTATCGACTGGGTGGCCGCCTTGGTCGCACTCGGTGTCGCCGACCTCGTCGCTGACGATGCCCAGAAGTGCGCCGTCGCAAGCCTGGGGGCGTTGGCCAAGACGCCCGATGACCGCGACGTGATAGTCGAGGCGTTCGCCGAGTACACGAAAGGAGCTTGCGGATGAAGATCACCAATGAGTTCACCGTCAGCGCACCGCCAGAGCGGGCGTGGGATGTGCTGACCGATCTCGAGCGGGTGGTTCCGCTGATGCCAGGAGCGCAGCTCGTTGGCCAGGAGGGCGACGACTATCTCGGCAAGGTCAAGGTCAAAGTCGGGCCCGTCACAACCGAGTTCAGCGGCAAGGCGCACTTCGTCGAGCGGGACGGCGAGGCGCGCCGGGCGGTCGTGGACGCTCGCGGCCGGGAGGCCCGCGGGTCCGGCAACGCGGCCGCTACCGTCACCTTCGCCGTGCACGAGGCCGGGGACGCCAGCAGGGTCACGGTCGACACCGACCTCAAGATCGTCGGTAAGCTCGCTCAATTCGGCAGCGGCATGTTGCAGCAGGTGTCGGAGAAGCTGCTGGGCGAGTTCGTCGACTCGCTGGAGGCCCAGCTGGCCGGCGGTCACACGGAAGCCGTTGCGTCACCGACTGCGTCGCCCAATGGAGAGACCCAGCGGCCGGTGCCGGAGCCTGCGCCGATCGACCTCCTCGACCTGGCGGGTGGCGGTGCGCTCAAGAAGTACGGGCCGCCGGTTTTCGGTGCTTTCCTGTTGGCGGCTGTCGTCTTCACACTGGGACGGCTGCGCATTGCGCGAAAGGCGCTGCGCGGGAAGCGATGACCGCGCCGTTACTGCTACGCGGCGTCGACCTGGCGGCCTTCGCCGTCGCGCTGGTCAACCGGCTGCACGCCGGCGGTGTGGTCGTGTCCGCCAGCGGCCCAGCGGGATTCGTTGAGGCGCTGCGCCACGACTGGCCGAAGACGCGGTCGCAGCTGTATTGGGCGGCGCGGCTGACGCTGGTGAACCGCATCGAGGATCTGGCGGCCTTCGATTCGGTGTTCGAGGCGATCTTCGCCGATGCCGTCCTCGGCGTGGATCCGCCGGGCCTCAAACAGAGCCTGGGAACAACCGCCGCTGACGACGCCGGTGTGCCCGGGCCTGCCAGCGCGGTGGCCGAAGGCGGCCTGCCCTGGACCACGCGACCCGCCTCGATCACCGCCGTCGAGAGCCATGCCGCCGACATCGGTATTCCCGACACGCTGCCGAGCCGGATCGTCGCGCGTGCGGACGAGCCGTTCGAGCGATTCGATCCCGACGATCTGCGCCTGCTGGGCGAGTGGCTGGAACAGGCGGTGGCGCACTGGCCGCGCCGGCGCAGCCTGCGCCGGGAGCGCCACCGGCGCGGCAAGCGGATCGATCTCCGGGAGACTATGAGGGCATCGCGCGCGACTGGCTGGGAGACGATGCGATTGGCTCGTACCCGCAGCCGGGAACACCCCCGCCGAGTGGTCCTTGTGTGCGACGTCAGCCGATCGATGCAACCTTACGCCACCATCTATCTGCATCTCATGCGGGCAGCAGCCCTGCGGCAGAAGAGAATTCGCCCCGAGGTCTTCGCGTTCTCGACATCGCTGACGCGGCTGACTGCCGCGTTGTCGCATCGCTCGGCGGAGGTGGCGTTGGCCAAGGCCAATGCGAAGGTCACCGACCGGTACGGCGGGACGCATCTCGGTCGCTGTGTCGGCGAACTGGTTTCGGCCTCACACGGCAACGCATTACGCGGTGCGGTGGTGATCATCGCGTCCGACGGGTGGGACAGCGATCCGCCTGATGTTCTTGAACGGGCGCTGGCCCGGGTGCGTCGCCGGGCACATATGCTGGTCTGGCTCAACCCGCGCGCCGCGCAGCACGACTTCCGTCCGCTGGCCGCGTCGATGGCGGCGGCGCTGCCGTACTGCGATCTTGTCCTGCCTGCGCATTCGCTCACGAGTCTGGGGCAGCTCTTCGCAGCGCTCGCGGATCGGTAGTCACGCCGACCGCACGGAGCAGTTCCGCGGCGGTGAGCTGGTTTTCGATATCCGCACAGCGCGGACTACCGAGTCGAGCTACTCTTCGACTGGTTCCGGGCTCACCCCGCGTGAGCGGCGTCGCTCCAGCAGGGCCCGGCCGACGGAGATGATGCCCGGCAGGATCGACAGGAACACGATCAGCAGGATCATCAACTCGAGGTGGTTCTTCACGAACGGCACGTTGCCCAAGAAATAGCCGAGCAGCGTGACGCCCGCGCCCCACGCGATGCCACCGACGATGTCGAACCCGAGGAACACCGGATAGCGCATGTACGACACCCCGGCCAGCACCGGAGTGAAGGTGCGCACGATCGGCACGAAGCGGGCCAGGATGATCGTCTTCGGACCGTGTCTTTCGAAGAACGCGTGCGACTCGGTGACGTAGCGCTTCTTGAAGAAGCGGGAGTCCTCCTTGTCGAACAGCGCGGGCCCGATCCGGCGCCCGATGAAATAGGCGCACTGGTCTCCGAGCACCGCGACCACTGCAACGCAGATGATCAGCACCCAGATGTTGACCGGCGGATTGGCCGCCGCCGCCAGCAGGCCGCCGGTGAACAGCAGCGAGTCGCCGGGCAGCAACGGGAACAGCAGGCCGGTCTCGATGAAGACGATGATCAGGATGCCGGGGAGCACCGCCGACGCGAACAGCCCGCCCTCGCCGAGCCAGTACATCGGGTCCATGATGCTGGGCAGGGCCATCACGGTAGTGGTGGTCATGGCACACCAAGATACCGGCGAGCTCCCGAGACGGCCCTGTGCCGGGCGCCCTCCGGCGATAGGGTCGGCTATGACCACCCACACGGCCGTTCACGTCGCGTCCGCAAACGCACCGCTGACCCTTGCCGACGTCGAGACCACACCGCCCGGCCCGGGCCACGTCCGCATCGCGGTCGCCGCCTGCGGAGTCTGCGGAACCGACCTCGGTTTCGTCGCAGGCGGCTTTCCGAACATGAGGTGGCCGCTGACACTGGGACACGAGATCGCGGGGACGATCGCCGAACTCGGCGAAGGTGTCGAGGACTTCGCCGTCGGCGAGCGGGTCGCCGTCGGCTGGTTCGGTGGCAACTGCAACCGGTGCATTCCCTGTCGCAAAGGCCAGTTCATGCAATGCGTGAGGATGGAAGTGCCGAGCTGGCACTACCCCGGCGGCTACGCCGAATCGGTGATCGCCCCAGCGACCGCGCTCGCCCGCATCCCCGACGGACTGTCGTTCGTCGAGGCGGCTCCGCTGGGCTGCGCCGGCGTGACCACATACAACGCGCTGCGCAAGACGAAAGCCGTTCCGGGGGACCGGGTCGCGGTGCTGGGCATCGGAGGGCTGGGCCACCTCGGAGTGCAGTGGGCGAGGGCGATGGGCTTCGAGACGATCGCGATCGCCCGCGGCGCTGACAAGGAGGCCAATGCCCGCGAACTGGGCGCCCACCACTACATCGATTCGAAGGCCGGCGATGTAGCCGCCGCGTTGCAGGCCCTGGGTGGCGCGTCGGTGGTCCTCGCGACGGCCGCCAATTCGGCCGCGATGGCTCAGACCGTCGGCGGCCTCGGGCCGGAGGGCGAACTGGTTATCGTCGGCGTCTCCGCCGAGCCGCTGCCGATCGCGCCGCTCCAGCTGATCACCCCGGGGGTGTCGGTCAGCGGGCATCCGTGCCGGTACGTCACGCGACGTCGAGGAGACGATGCACTTCGCCGTCCTGTCCGGCGTCCGCGCGTGGATCGAGGAGCGGCCGCTGGCCGAGGCCGCCGAGGCATACGCGGCGATGGGCGAGGGCCGTGCGCGCTACCGCATGGTGCTGACCATGTGAGCCCAACTAGTTCTTGAGATACTGCAACAAACCTGTGTCAGCCGAGAGGAACTGAAATGCCCATCGCAACGCCCGAGGTCTACGCGGAGATGCTGGGTCGAGCCAAGGAGCACTTGTTCGCGTTCCCGGCGATCAACTGCACGTCATCGGAGACCGTCAACGCCGCGCTGAAGGGCTTCGCCGATGCGGGCAGCGACGGCATCATCCAGGTCTCCACCGGTGGAGCCGAGTTCGCGTCCGGCCTCGGCATCAAGGACATGGTGACCGGTGCCGTCGCGCTCGCCGAGTTCGCCCACATCGTCGCCGACAAGTACCCGATCACCGTCGCGCTGCACACCGACCACTGTCCGAAGGACAAGCTGGACAGCTACGTCAAGCCGCTGCTGGCCGTCTCGCAGAAGCGGGTGGCAGAGGGTAAGAACCCGCTGTTCCAGTCGCACATGTGGGACGGCTCGGCGGTGCCGATCGACGAGAATCTGGAGATCGCCCGCGAGCTGCTCAAGGAGGCCGCGGCGGCCAAGATCATCCTCGAGATCGAGATCGGCGTGGTCGGCGGTGAGGAAGACGGTGTCGCCCACGAGATCAACGAGAAGCTCTACACCACGCCGGAGGACTTCGAGCAGACCATCGAGGCACTCGGCGCCGGTGAGCACGGCAAGTATCTGTTGGCGGCGACGTTCGGCAACGTGCACGGCGTCTACAAGCCGGGCAACGTCAAGCTTCGTCCGGACGTTCTCGCCGAGGGTCAGCGGGTTGCCGCCGCCAAGCTCGGATTGACGGAGGACGCAAAACCTTTCGACTTCGTGTTCCACGGCGGGTCCGGCTCGCTGAAGTCCGAGATCGAGGAGGCGCTGCGCTACGGCGTGGTGAAGATGAACGTCGACACCGACACCCAGTACGCGTTCACCCGCCCGGTCGTTGGCCACATGTTCACCAACTACGACGGCGTGCTGAAGGTCGACGGCGAGGTCGGCAACAAGAAGGCCTACGACCCGCGCACCTACATGAAGAAGGCCGAGGCGAACATGAGCGAGCGCGTCGTCGAGGCGTGCAACGACCTGCACAGCGCGGGCCGCTCCGTTTCCACCGGCTGAGGCTGTCGATTGCAGAACCGCCCGCCCCCGATGTTCGCTTTCCGCGACCCGGACGGCAACGGCTGGAGGTCACCCAGGAAGTCGCAAGCTGACCCGGCTAGAGTCTGACCCGTGAAGCGTGGAATTCTGCTCGCCTTCTGCACATTCGCGACGGTCATGGGATCACTCGCCGTGGCCTCGCCTGCCGCGGCCGACGGCTGCCCCTACGGCACCGTGCCTACCCGGTTCCCCGGGGTGTGCACCGGCGGTCAGGCAGGTTCCGCCGCTCCGCCTGCCATCATCGTTCCGCCAAGCGGGTCCCAACCGACGAACCTGCCGGGCCAGTTCGCGACAATCAACGGCATCCCGTGCAACCAGGAACACATCGGCACCTGTATCGCGATGTCGCAGCAACCCTAGGTTGTGCGCCACGTCGATTGGCGAGGATGCGATGTTATTCGTCAATGAAGCCGGCCTGTCCCTTCGCGGCTGTCGCGGGTTTGAATGTCTTGCTGCGCGGCATCTTTCACGGCGCGGCACGACGAACTCAAGTTCCATCTACAGATCGCCCGGAACAGACAGAACTCCCGTTACCTGGAGAGCATTTATGGCGGCTAACCGCAATGACGGGCCTGTGCGTCGGCGCAATTGTTGAAGTCAGGCCGGCTCGGCTGCACGGAACCCCTTCGAGGAGTGCCGCGATGCGAATCGAACAAAACGATTCACGCCGTTGTCGGTCGCAGGTGGCCGCTGCCACCTGACCCGAGCACACCGGAGGGATCACGATGCCCCGAACCGACCATGACTCCTGGGACATTACGGAAAGTGTGGGCGCCACCGCGCTTGGTGTGGCCGCCGCGCGCGCTGCCGAGACTGATAGTGAACGTCCCCTCTTTCGTGATCCTTTCGCGCGGGTTTTTCTCGACGCAGCGGGGGAGGGGATCTGGAGTCTGTTCGACAGCTCCGCATTGCCCGCGGAACTCGCTGACGTCGACCCCGAGCTACCAGCGCGGATGCAAGCGTTGGGCGACTTGTTTGCCTGTCGCACGGCATTCATCGATGAATTCTTCCGTGCCGCAGCGGATGCCGCTGTGCGACAGGTCGTGATCTTAGCCGCTGGCCTGGACGCTCGGGCTTGGCGGCTGCCCTGGCCCGCTGGCACCCGCGTGTACGAACTGGACCTACCCAAGGTGCTTGAATTCAAATCCTCGACGCTTCGCGCGCACGGCGCAAAGCCGACATCAGAGCGGATCGAGGTTCCCATCGACCTGCGCGAGGATTGGCCCGCCGCGCTGCGGCGGGCGGGATTCGACGCGGGGATACCTACTGCCTGGTCGGCCGAGGGGCTGTTGCGGTATCTACCGGCACGGGCGCAAGATCTGCTCCTCGAGCGCATTCAGGCACTCAGCTGCGTGGGCAGCCGGATTGTCGTCAACGCGCCAACCAGTGACGTCCTCGATCCTGAACACTTGGAGCGCGACCTTGAACAGGCGAAGCGCCTGCAGGCCGCCACCGCCAGGCTGGGCAGCACCGACGCGCCCGATCTACACGAGCTGTGGTATGCCGAGGAGCGCACCGACGTCGGGCAGTGGCTGGACGAACAGGGCTGGCGGGTGTCGGTGACGAACTCGGATGAAGTGATGGCTCAGCATGGCCGCGGCGCTATGGTCAATGAGTTCGCCACAGTGCCAACGAACCTTTTCATTTCGGCAGAACGTCTGAGATAGCGCCAAACCGCAACGCCCACTACGCGTCGCCGCCACCGTCATGCGACTGCACGATCTACTCGCGAGCCCACGATCGGGGCAATGCGATCAACGCCCGCACGTCATCGGTGATGACTCACGACCCTAGCTGTCGGGCGCCTGGCAGATCTTCCACTGGTCGTCGCGAAACTGCAGGTCAAAGCTGCGCGTCGAACGGGTCTGCGGCGCATAGGCCATGAACGTGGTGACGTTGGCCTCCGCGTGGTCGCCGTTGACCACCACCTGGTCGATGTTGGTGAGCACCGGATACTGCTTGGCCGCGGCGACCCGGGCATGCGTTTCGGTCCAGGCCCGCTCGTCGTAGTTGACGTAGCTGTCGCGTGTGGTGCCGCAGGTGATACTGCGCAACGTGGCCAGGTCGCCGTTCTGGACCGCGACGTCGAAGTTCTGGATCGTCGAGCGGACCATGTCCTCTTGCGACACCTTCGGCGTCGAGCCGCGGGTCAAAAGCAACGTGCCGAGAATAGCGACAGCCACCAAGGCGGCGATGACCAACAGCACGGCCACCACCCAGCCCCAGCTGCGTCGGTTTGGCGGCGGCTTTCCAGACTCGGTGCGGGGCGGAATGACTTGTGGCGCAACGGGTTTCTGGTGCGAGATCGGCTCGGTGGCGGGCACCGACATCACCTCGGTGGCGGGATCGGCCGGGGTGTCGATTTTCTGTGTCGAGCCCGCGTCGAATCCCGACGGCGCGGTGAACCGGCGCTCCGCCGGCCTGTTCGTCTCGTCGACCGGCAGTTGGGCTTCAGCCTCTGGCGACAACAGGATCTCGGTAGCGGGCTCGTGATCCGGGTCTGTTACGGCTTCGGCCTTCTGGGTTTCGTCCGTCTTGTCGGTGGCTTCATCCGGTTGGGTGGCTTCATCCGGTTGGTCAGGCCCTGATGGGTTCGACATCCCTGCTGCGGTTCCTCCCTCTACACGCTACCGGTGCAGCCTAGCGGCACAATGAGGCCATGACGCGTATGGGAGATTTCCTCGGACCGGATCCGGTGCTGCTGCCAGGCGACAGCGCGGCAGAGGCCGAACTCGCCGCCTCCGAAAACCCCGCGATCGTGGCCGCCGAACATCCCTCGGCGTCGGTCGCATGGGCGGCACTCGCGGAGGACGCGCTGGCCGACGACAAGGCCGTCACCGCCTACGCATACGCCCGCACCGGCTATCACCGCGGCCTGGATCAGTTGCGCCGCAACGGATGGAAGGGCTTCGGCCCGGTGCCCTACAGCCACGAGCCCAACCGCGGGTTCCTGCGGTGTGTGGCCGCGCTGGCGCACGCGGCCGACGCCATCGGTGAAAACGACGAGTATCAGCGCTGCCTGGATCTGCTCGATGACTGCGATCCCGCGGCCCGTTCCGCGCTCGGCCTCTCCTGACTCAGTACTCCGCTTCGCATTCGCAGTCTGCCGCTGCTTCCGGCGGCTCCACTTGAACCGTCGCGTGGTCGAGCCCGCGCGCCGTCAGCACCGCACGGGCGTCGTCGAGCACCGAGGCCGAGTTGCGCGTGCTGGTCAGGTGCGCGGTCACCATGTCCTTGCCCGGCACCAGCGTCCACACGTGCAGATCGTGCACCTGGGTCACGCCCTCGACGGCGCACAGCGCAGAGCGCAGTTCCTCGACGTCGATGTGGGACGGCGACGACTCGGACAGGATCCGCAGTGCAGCACGAGCCAGCGAGATGGCGCGGGGCAGCACCCATAGCGCGACGAACACCGCGACCACCACGTCGGCGTAGGGCCAGCGCGTGGTCACCGTGACGATGCCGGCGATCATCACGCCGATGCTGCCGACGGTGTCGGCGACGACCTCCATATAGGCGCCCTTGACGGCGAGGCTCTCCTTGGAGTGCGACCGCAGCAGCAGCACGACGACGGCGTTGGCCACCAGCCCGGCCAACGCGACGGCGATCATCGGCACACCGGGGATGTCGGGTGCGTCGCCGAGCCGTTCGAAGGCCTCGTAGAGGATGAACGCGGCGACGCCGAGCAGCAGCACCGCGTTGGCGACGGCGGTGAACACCTCGGCGCGGTGCCAGCCGTACGTGCGTGCCGGCGACGCGCTGCCGTGGCGGGCGAGCAGCACCGCGGTCAGCCCCATGAACATCGCGACCAGGTCGGTGAGCATGTGGCCTGCGTCTGACAGCAGCGCAAGCGAATTGATCAGCAGCGCGGTCGTCAGCTCGAGGGCGAAGAACGCCGTCAGGATCGCGGCGGCGATGACCATCCTGCTGACACGGGTGTCGGCATTGCTGTGATCGTGTCCGGCACCCATGACTGCAATATATGCGTAACGACGCATATGTCGCAAGGCCGCTGTCAGAACCAGGCGGACCAGAACCGCGTGAGCTGCATGCCGATCTGCCACAGGGCGGTGGAGATCCCGGATAGACCGAAGAACCAGTCCACGAGACCAAAGAACCAGCGGTTGACCTGAGGGGTAAATAGGAGGAGGAGCAGGATGAGGAATGCCCACTGCTTTGCCGGCTGGAGGGCGCGCTGAGTCTGCGGGCTCAGGTGCGGCTCGAGCGCGCTGTACCCGTCAAGGCCAGGGACCGGCAGCATGTTGAGCAGGAACGCGGTCACCTGCAGGAACGCCTCAAACGCCATGCCCGCCCAGAACACCGCGTGGTCGGGCTCCCGCAGCAGCCCGGTCAGCGTCAGCAGCACAACCGCGAACGCGAGGTTGGTGGCAGGCCCGGCCAGGCTGACCAGGGTCTTCTGCCGCTTCGTCATCCACGACGTGCGGACATACACCGCACCGCCGGGAAGGCCGATGCCGCCCAGCGCGATGAACAGCGCCGGCAGCCCGAGCGAGAGAAAGGGGTGCGAGTACTTCAGCGGGTTCAGTGTCAGATAGCCGCGGGCCTCGACGTCGCGGTCGCCGAAGCGCCACGCGGTGTAGGCGTGCGCGAACTCGTGCAGGCAAAGCGACACCAGAAAGCCGGCGACCACGAAGATGAACACCCCGGCGTAGGCCAGTGGCCGTACATTGTCCGCGGCCAGCCACGCCAGCACGGCACCGACGACCGTGAGCGCCACGATCGCCAGGAAGATCGGGCTCGGCCGCACGGACTGGTGCAGCGGGCGAATGTTCACCTCACGAAGCTACCGGACCTGCAGCCAGCCCTCGGTGTGTCGATAGAACGTCGACCGCCGCACCGGCCTCGGTGCAGGCACGCCGTCGCGCACCGCCAGCGCAGCATCGGTGCCGAGCTGCGCGGCGCGGCCGGTTACCCAGCGTTTCGGGCGCATGCGACTCGACACCACGCTGGCCCGCACACCCGGCATGGTCGGCATTGGCTCGATCCGCACCCCGGTCACCTCACCGTCGAACAGCCTGGTGTCGTCGACGACCGCCTCGCCGTGGATCGTGCGCGCCTCGTCGGGCGGCAGCCAGTACGCGGCGCGGACGATGACGGTCCCGGTTTCGTCGCGGATGAGCGGAACCCGGCGCGCCTCGCCGGTGCGGGCCCGGCGCGCCTTCCATGGTCGGCGAACGTGGCCAACCTCCACATCGAGCTTGTCTGCCCGCAATAAACGGGTCAGTACCGCTGCGAGATCGGCGTCCGATCCCACGACGACGACCCTGCGGCACTCGGCGATGTCGTCGATGGCCACCACCGGCAGATAGCGCAGCGCGCGGGGCAATCGACGGCCGCCGAACAGCAACACCACAACATCCGTGGTGATCAACGCGGCTCCTCGGTGTCGGCTGGGATACTGTCGGTCACCGGATGTAGCGCACCGTATCCGACCGGACTGGGCCGGCCACTCCAAGCGAAGCGCTACTGTACTGGGCGCTCCACGCCCTGCTCAGCGGTCTGGTCCAGCATATGCTCAGCAAACTGCCCTTGATGCACGGTGGTAGACATCGACCCGCATGGTTCTGACATCCTCATTTCGTCTCCCCAAGCTCGACGCTGAGGGGGTGTCAGACCAAGACGAGGTGCACCGTTTCCGGGCGGTTCGGAGCTGCCTGGTTGCATCGGGGTGGCGATGACGGCGGTGATGCGGGTGCCGCGTCCGGGTGCGGTGTCGATGACGAGGTTTCCGCCGATGGCTGATAGACGGTCGGTCATGTTGGTCAGCCCGGTGCCGGTGGTCGCGGGGTCGAATCCGCGGCCGGTGTCGCTGATCGTGAGGGTAAGCGTCGGGTCGTCGGCATGGGCGGTGATCGTGACCGTGGTGCCGGGGCCGCCGTGTTTGGTGGCATTCTGCAGCGCTTCGCTGCAGCAGAAATAGAGGGCGGCCTCGGTCGAAGCGGGGTAGCGGCCGAGGTCCTGCAGGTTCAGCCGCACGGGGACCGGGGCGCGCGCGGCGACCGCCGGGATGGCTTGGGCCAGACCGCCGCTGACCAGCAGCGGGGGGTAGATACCGTGGGCGAGTCTGCGGATCTCGGCGATCGCGGTGTCCACCAGCTCGGAGGCCTCGGTGAGCAGCGGCTGATATCGGTCGTGTTGGGCGGTGCGGGCCAGTTGGATGAGCACCGCCAACGAGACGAGGTGTTGTTGGGCGCCGTCATGCAGGTCACGTTCGAGGCGGCGGCGTTCCTCGTCGGCCGCGGTGATCAGCCGGGTACGGGAGGCCGCGAGTTCGGCGGCGCGCTCGGCGAGCAGGTTCTCCGACGTCCTCAGCGCCGCGGCGTTGTTCCACACAATCACCAGGAGGTGAAAGGCAAGGAACGTTAATGCTGGGATGAAGAACGCGCTCTGGATAGCGGGAGGCACATGCGCGCCTAGGTGTGAAATGTTCTGAAACCGTGCCAGCGCACCCAGGGCCAGGACGCAGCCGGCGGCGATCACGGTGAAAGCCAGCCCGCGCTGCCAGCGGATGTAGGGCTCGGCGAAAACGACGGGCACCAACGCCAGGAGCACCCAAACTGCCAACACGTCCGGCACGACGAACGTAACGAACAAAAGGGTGACCCAGTTGCTGATACAAACCAGTGTGATCGATTGCTGATATCTACCGCGTCGGGCCAGGTGCAGCGCGACCCCCAGCACGACACACTGCCCGGCGCAGACCGCGACGAGGGCCAGCCACCACGGAGATCGCAGCACAAACTTATAGAGCCCCAGCGGCAGCAAGACGCCACACCCGGAATACATGGCCAGCAGACCAGTAAGGAACAGCTGAAAGCGTTCCGCCCTCAAGTGGTGATGGAGGTCGTGACCTAACAAAGACGACGACCGGACCGCCGCGAGAAGGAGGACCTGCGGCACCCGCCAGTAGGGCACCGATCCGGCCGCCGGTGGTTCCCTCAGTCGGCTGCTCGCCATAACCGGGTCAGCAGATCTGGACTCAGGTGTTCTTTGTGCAGGTAGGCCGCGGCGCCGCAGTCCGCGGCCCCCGCGGGAAGGTCCTCGACGTCATAGGTTGACATCAGCACGACCATCAAATCT
Organism: uncultured Actinomycetota bacterium; assembly: GCA_963770125.1. GTDB lineage: Bacteria > Actinomycetota > Actinomycetes > Mycobacteriales > Mycobacteriaceae > Mycobacterium. The sequence continues at coordinate 50,908 of CAVYPI010000003.1, forward strand.
GGATGTACGGCGCGGATTCGCCGGGTGGCTTCGATGCCACCCATGCCCGGCATGTGAATGTCCATCAACACGATCCCGGCACCGCCGTCGGGAATGAGTTCGACCGCGGATTCACCGGTCTCGCATTCGCCGGCCATCACGAAATCGTCCATGGCGGCCAGGGTGGCGGCGGTAGCCCGCCGGAAACTGGCCTGGTCGTCGACGACCCAGACCCGCACCCGCTCGTCGGCCACCTTGGCATCGTGCCGGGCCGATTTGTCGCACACCATGGTGTGCACACCACACTTTCCATGGTGTGCACACCACTCTCTTAGGCCGAGGTGCGGTCGTCGAGGAACATCAGCACAGCCTTGACCCGCCGATCAACCGAGTCGTCGATGCTCAAGCCGAGCTTGGCGAAAATCGAATTGATATGCTTTTCCACCGCCCGCTGAGACAGCACAAGCCGGTGCGCCACGGTGCGATTGCTGAGCCCGGTCGCCAATTCGCCGAGTACCTCGCGTTCTCTGGGGGTCAATCGGCTCAGCGTCGCGGCGGACCCCGGCTGGGCGAGCAGCGCCTCCACCACCAGCGGATCGAGCACCGTGCCACCGGCCGCGACCTGGTGCACCGCCTCGCTGAGTTCGTCGAAGTGCGAAACACGTTCCTTCAACAGATACCCGCGGCCCGCCGTACCGCCGTCCAGCAACCCCGCCGCGTAGCTTGGCTCCGCGTACTGCGACAACACGATCACCCCGGTGTCCGGATGCGCCGTGCGCATCCACCGGGCCAGCCGAATGCCCTCATCGGTCGACGTCGGTGGCATCCGCACGTCGGTGAGCAGCATCGTCGGTTGATGCTTTTCGACGAGTTCGACTGTGGAATCGTAATCCTCGGCGACACCAACGACCGTGACATCGGCGTCGGTCGACAACGCCCGGCAAACGCTGTCTCGCACCAGCAGGCAGTCCTCGGCAATGAGGACCGAAACGCGACCACTCACCTTGCTGCTGTCCTTCCGGTCGTTCATGATCACTCAATCCCGATCGCTACTCGAGGCCGTCAGGGTTGACCGTTGAAATTATCCGCGTATCGACGCCGGTGCGCTTGAGTACTGCACTACCTGATGTGGCGGCCGAGTTTCTGGCAGGAGCGTGCCTCCGTAGCTCACTACCTGATATTCGACTTTTCAGCCTCGCGAGTGTGGGGTTTCGCTGATCAAAGTCGCGAGGTCTTGGCGTTTGGCGAAGTGATGCGCAGCCTGGCTAAAGGAGCCCAAGTGTGGGCAACGGGGTGAACCGCCGGTTGGGCCAGTTGCCCTGTACGACCGCGAATCCCAAACCGTCCGAGCGCCCAGCTCGGTCCACCGCAGCCGCCGGCGCCACCGCGGCCCGGGGCCGTTTCACGGGAGAACCCGACGAGCGCGACGGCGCGTGAGCAATCGCGCAACTCCCGGCAGGGTTCAACTCATGCACACTCATTGCCAACGATGCTCCCCGGCTCAGCTCAGCCAGCAGCTGGTCGTCGCCAACAGCACTTAGTCTTAGCTTTCCTCATTGCGACGAATCCCGGCGAGACAACGTCATACCGCACCGGCAGCACATTTCCCAGATGGAATGCAAGGGCAACGATGATCGCCCGAGTCAGTATCGGCCGGGATACCAGCCACGTCGACACATTCACTCAGGAGTTCGCCGTCCTTGCAGTAGAACTCGTATGACAACACACCGGTCGCGAGTAAGGCCCACGCCTGCTTGGCATTCATGTCGACCGTCCTCACACCGGCGGGTTTGGATTCTGCAGGTTCGTGCATCGGGACGAATAACGCTCTTGCCGGCCACGCGGCAGAAGAATCGCGAGCCGGCGCGCCGACAGCTAACCGGGTGTGTGCCGCGTTGTCTGCAGTACTGAAAATCGGCCATCGTAGTGTCGTCCCGTGAAAAGATCCTGTCCCAGACCTGACACCAGTTCTCACAATGCCGTTGACACCACTCCACTGTCCACGCGGCAATGGTGGCGGCGCAAAGCACAAGTGGCACGGTCATAACCGAACCCGCTCCAAGCCCAGGGGCATGGCGCCAGGCATCAACGACGACGCGCATCGCCTTGCGCCTGGACGTGCGTCGGAGAGGGTACCCCCGCTCGGGCGTCTGGCGCCGGTTGCTTGTCGGCAGCGTTATTCATTGATCGGGAAACGCTCATCGAAGGCCTCTGTAACTTTTCCTCGCGCCGGTTCCGTTGTCGTGGTGAAGGATTCGCCGACTCATCTATGGTCGGAGAATGGTCGAGGTCGTAGCCAGTCTGCCAGCACCACCATTGCTGGTGGTGTGCACACGGTGATGTCTGTATCAGGTCACGTACGCCACGTTGCCGGTGACCTAAACCATGACCTGCCGCACAGATCATCTTTATGCCCTGATCGCAACGCCGGCGCGGGTCAGGTGTAGCCCCACGCGCGTCCCAAAGCGGGCAAGGATTTACATTGTCGCGCTGACGATTCCACGCACGCGACGCGACACGATAATAGGCGCATTACATGGACGGCGTCTGTTTGCTCGGATTTAGCAAGCGCTAATTATCCCATTGTCATCCACCGCAGACGGGCGCATCAGAGCCCATCACATTGTTTGTGCCTGTTGTCGCTTTCGACTTCCCACGCCGCCGTGTGCACACCACCACGAATGGTGGTGCGGGCAGGCTGGGCGAAACTTTCACAGTCACCGACGATCGTTAGGTCGGCGGATCGCCTACCGCGACAACGAAACACAGCAGATGGGTACGGTGGAGGAACTCTCGGATGGGAACGTGGCGTTCAGGTTCAGTCATGACGCTGACTATTTGCGCTTTCTATTAGCGCGCTCATGGCATGGATAGTCGAGTAGGGCCACGTCAATGTGAAATCTGGTGAAGCGCGCGACACCGGTAGACCCAAAGACAGATGGGGGTAAGCCATGTCACAAGCCCGAATCGACGGCAGGCACCATGCTGCCGGGGTATGCCATGAGCTGAGACGAGGAGACCTGAAACCGTGGTACGGCCCGATGGGTGCTGCCCGGTCGCTCGTCGGGGTGATTGGACGTGCCGCGATGGTGCAGGCTTCCGAAGTGGCACTGATGGTGTCGCTGGCCGCAAGGGCACCGTTCGGCCTCGTCGGCGCTGGCCTGGACCCGGCGCGGGCTCCGTTGCCGCGCGCCCAAGCGCAAACCACACCCCCGCGCCCCGTACTGCTCGTACACGGCTTCTGCGGCACCAAGTCAAGCTGGTCACTGGTCGCCCAGGCCCTAAATGCCCAAGGCGTGACGGTCGACGCGATCACCTACACGCCCTTCGGGACCTCGGTGGAGCAGCTCGCCGACCGGCTCGTCGCCGAGGTCCACACGATTTTGTCTCAAACCGGCGCAGACAAGGTCCATCTGGTAGGACACAGCCTGGGCGGGGTCGTTATCGCACAGGCCATTGCGGACGGCGGCCTCAACGGACTGGTCGACACGGTCGTCACCCTCGGGTCCCCTTTCGGGGGCTCGCCCTGGGCAAACCTACTGCCGTTCGGGGAAATTGCCCGGGCGCTGCGGGAAGGTTCGCCGTTGTTGCGCCGACTCGCCTCCGCGCCGGCACCGGACGGTGTGCGATGGCTGGCATTCACCGCCGCACTCGACTTCATCGTGCCGGGCCTGCGGTCGGTGCCAGCCCACGCCAAAGTGGAAACCATAACGGTTGGCGGCGTAGGACACCTCGGGATGCTCCTAAGTCGGCAGGTTGTGAAACACATTGTCGACGCCTTGCCCGCATGCAACATCGCCGACGCCGTGCCCGCATGACGTAGGCCAGGATGAAACGTTGCCAGCGCTGTAGCGAGGCGCCTTTGAGAATGGCAAATAATCTTCGACCTTGAGTCTTTTGGACGGAAACGCCAGCCCGCGCGCAGCACGTGTCCCACCTCGCCGAAAAAACGCGCAAACGGCGGGTAGCAAGGCGCGGCCTTCGACGTTGATCACTGCGTCGAAGAATTGGTCTTTGCAGGGCAAGTCGTTACTGACAGTGAAACGCGTGCCTCATCGCCGCCTGGGCGCCCACCCGGCATCGTGACAGGCAATGCTTCCTTCACCCGCGGCGAACTGAGAATTTGGCAGGAATCAAGCCACCGATGCGCCCAACTGCCGCCGCTCGCTGTGTCGCGATGATTGCGCTGGCGCCGGCCGGCGCAGATGAGCGTTGCGAAGTTGATGGATGCGCCAGCCGCGTGCCTTTCCGGTCGGCCCGACTTCGCCATCTCGGTAGCCGAAACCGCCTCGGAATAGGGCGAAGCCCGCGATCGAGCTTCCGGCGAGAAGACTGTGCAGTTGCGACTCCAGGACATGGGCCAGCGGATCCGTAACCGGGACCGGATCGAGGATGCCCCGGTCGATCAGCACATGCCGCGGAACACCCTCAGGATGAACCGCGATGTAGAGGTACAGCCCTGATCTGTCACTGAAATGCGCAACATCGGCGGGGCCGAGTGCCGATATGATCCGATTCGTCAAATCGGTCATGTCCGCGACGCCTCCATCGGGCGTGGGAATCATTGATTGGACACGGCCGAGCAGAACGAGTTCGCCGTCATCGGTCAGATGTGCCCGATCACCCGTTTTGAACCATCCCGAGTCGAAAGCCCGAGCAGTCCTAGCGTCATCACCGACGTATCGAGTGAAAACCGAGGGGCTGCGCACCAGCAGTTCCCCGCTGTCTGCCACCATGACCTCCATCCCCGATAGGGGATGTCCCACCCCGCCGCGGATTGAGCCGGCTGGCCTCGTCATCGACGTGGCACCCGATATTTCCGTTTGCCCGTAGACATTTCGCAGCCGTAGCCCCAGTGTTTCCCACCAGGCGTGCAGATCCGGGGAAAGCGGGGCTGTGCCCGCGATCGCGACGTCGGCCAGACTCAACCCACATCTGCGCCTCACCAACCAGCCGAAGAAACGACTCTGCAGTCCACGGTTTCTCGGTCCCGTCAGAGGGTGTCCGCTGTTCCGATCCGCGTCTGCTGCGACCGATCTCAGCAAACCGCGTCCCAACGACGACTTAGATGCCGCGGCTATCGTCTCGCTGCGGATCGCGTCGAGCACCAATGGCGGTGCCAGGAACACCGATGGCTTGCACTGCATGAGGTCCGTGGCCAGCGATTCGAGGCCGCCGCCAAACCACGTGTGCCCGGCCAGCACAACGGCGAGGTGACCGATGAGGAGCCGCTCCGAAATATGACCGGTCGGTAGAAACGACAGCATCACCGGATGAACCTGCAGGACTTCGTCCGGAAGAGCCTGCATTGCCGCGAGTATCGCTGTCTGCGATATCTCGATCACCTGGGCGGGCCCGGTGGTGCCCGTGCTCTGCATATAGAGAACGGCATCGGCTCCGCGGCGCTCCGGCCACCTAGACAGCCGTGACGTGACCCGATCGGTGTCGAACGGCTCGGTGTCGGCGCCGACCAGCCCACCGGGCCTTCCGGCGGCGTTCGGCAGTGAGACGAGGGCGCTCAATTCGACAACGGCGGCTGATCCCCGCGTGAGTCCGTCGCTCAGCGCCCCCTCACGCAGGCGATCCCGTTGATCGTCGCCGACAACGAGAACATTTGCGCCGGTGACGGCGATGGCACGCAGCAATTCATCGTCGGATGTCGACGTGTACAGCGGCTGAAGGCTGCGCCCGGACACGATCACCGCTTGTTCGAGAACGGGGTAACGGGCATCGTTGCCCGACAACACCGCAACGATGCCGCCTGGGCCACAAAGCTGGTCGAGCCCGTCGGCGACTTCGGCGACCAGCAATGCGAATTCGTGCCATGTCAGAGTGTGCCAGTCGCGGTGGGCCCGCCGGCCGGGTCGGCGGTCCGCCCGATAGGTCAGCGCCGGCCGTTCGGGATGGCGGCAAACCGTCCAAAGAAGGTTCCCGCGAAGGCTTTTCATGTTCGGCACATCACTCGTCTGCATATCGACCGCTCCATCATCTCGCTGGCACCAATTCAAGATCGTGGGCGGCGTCGCGCCGTCGACCCCTGCTGTAGTCGCGTCGCCGCGCCAGCAGGAGGAAAATCGCCGGGCCAAGCAGCAGGTCGCTGAGCAAGGCGTACGCCATCGTGAACGCCGCGATGAGCCCCATCTCCTGCAACGCCACCAGCGAGCTGAGCATCATCGTGGCGAACCCGATGATCAGCACATACGACGAGAAGCTGGCCGGACGTCCGGTTCGCTGCAGCACCGCGGTGACCGCGCTTGCCGGGTCCGAACCGTACAGGACCCGGTCCCGGATCCGCACAGACAAATGGATCGTGTCGTCGGCGGCGAGGCCGAGTGATATCGCGAGGATCATCGCCGTACCGATGCGCACCGTGATGCCCGCCAGCCCCATGAAACCCAGGGCAGCGACGACCGGCAGTATCGTCGGCACGATCGCCGCGTAGAACAGACGTCTGCTGCGGATCGCGAACCAGATGATCGGCAGGATCAATAACAATGCCGTCACCGCCGACAACATCATCTCCAGCGAGAGGCTGCGCATGCCCTGCTGGGCAAGCCACCACTGCCCCACCAGCTCGATCTCGGCATCCGGCATCTCTTCGCGGGCGGTTTCGACCACCCGGTGGGCGAACGCGATCGATTTGGCGGTTCCCAGATCTCCGACCCGAATCAGCACCGCGGCCTGACCGGCGCTCGAGTCGACGAGCGGCTCGGTGAGTCGTTGCAACTGGGGGCCGGCAAGGCCGGATCGGGCCGCGAGCACCTGACGCAGGTCTCCGCTGCGGCGCTGGCAGTTCCCATCCGCGGAGTGGGCCGGAGAAGCGGGCTGCGGAATCAGGTCCAACGGTGAGGCGACGAATCGAACTTCGGGCATGGCGCAAAGCCGATTGACCAACCGGGTCAGCGCCGCGTCCTGGCCGAGAAGCGTGTTGGAATGTGGCCGAATCCACAGGTCGGGCCCGAGGAACCCGGTGAATTGCCGCTCGTACACCGACTGTGCGGTTACCGCCGGATGCGTCACCGGCAACTCTTCATTGACCTTCTGGTCCACCGACAACCGGGACATGCCGACGACTCCCAGCCCGGCCGTCACGGCCAGGAACACGATGACGACGGCAGCGGGGCGGCGTTGCACGATCCTGTGGCTCAACATCAGCACGCGCATCGTCCACGACCGCTCAGGTACGGCCTCGGCCGAATCGGCCTTGCGGTACAGCAGGTCGATCAGTGCCGGCACGGTGATCCAGTTCGCCAGGTAGACGACGACGACACCGATGGTCGTGCACATGCCGAATGACCAGATGGCTTTCATGTCGGCCGTGAGGAGTGCGGCGAAACCTGCCACGGTCGCCAGTCCGGTCATGAACGCCGGCCACGCCAAGATCGAAAATGCCTCCCGATTTGCCGTGTCATGATCTCGGCCGGCTTCTCGCCGCCGTCGATATTCTTGTTGGTGGTGCAGAGCCTCGGCAATTCCCACGATGGCCACGAGGGTCAGGATCTGGCTGTTCACAATCGAAAACGGCTGCCCGAGCGCACGCATCGCGCCGAGAACGACCGGAACGGCGAGAGTCACACCAGCGAGGCAGGCAACGACGTCGCGGATCCGCCGAAAGTATGCGAACAGCACCGCCACCATGGCAAGGACCAGCACGGTGATACTGCGCAGCACGCTGACGAGCACCTCATGGGCATACACCTGTTCCACGTCGGGATAGCCGGTCACCATCACGGCGCTGCCGTGCCGTGCCGACCAGCGCTGAACCACATCGCGAAACTGCGTGTCCGCCAATCGCCATTCGCGGAACTGCGATGTCCCGATGTCGAATTGTGCGCTTACCGCGACTCGACGGTTGCCGTCGCCGAACACTGTGCGACGAGCTGATGGAGAAGCGACAAGCGCCTCCACCGTCGCACGCCGATCGTGTTCGGAGCGAGCGGCAACCAGTTCGCCGCCGACCCCTGTCGGATGAAAAGTCCCGCGATTGTCCATGTACGGGAAGGAGAGTGGATCGCGAACCTGAACCACGCCGGGCAGCCGTTTGAGGTCATTGGCGAGTTCCGCGACAGGCATCAGGGCATCGGCATCCGCGGCGTTGCCGACATCGACGATTGCGATCAGTTCATTGAATCCAGCTTTGCCGAAGGCGGATTCGAACTGCCGAGTCTTATCCAGCTCTGCATGGTCGCCCGTGAACACCGGCCTGAACGACATGTCGATGGGCAGACCGAATAAGCCGGTCAGCCCGGCAAGGACGCCGGCGAATAGACAACCAAGCAGCAATAGCCTGGCCCGCTTCATGAAGTCGAAGATGCGGCCCGCCCGTTGGGCGCCCAGTATTGCGGACGTTTTCATCAACTGGCCGATTCGACGACGCGGTCATCGTCCCAGAAGTGCCCGTACTTCCACCGCACTGCCGCGACGGCGTCCAGTTGACTGAATCCAGCGTGGCCGAGTTGCCGCGATCCCGCTTTCACACAACGGCCGTAGTCGCCTACCAGGACACCGTACGGATGTGACCGTCCCTCGACGCAGATCGTCACTCCGGTGTCTCGTGCGCCAACCGCTTCGTACAGCGGGATGAGTTTCGGATGGCAATAAGCGAGATACCTCCGGTGTCGGGTGTGCGTCAGCAACCACATCGCCCCCAACACGAGCAACAGCAAGGAATCCGCCACCGAGTCCGCCGACCGCAGCGCAGCAATGCGCCCCACCTCCGAGTCTGCACCGAAATCCGGTAAGTCAGGAGCGATTTCGGCGAGTGCGCCGGACGCCGGATACGATTGAACACGCGCCGTTGCCCGAGGTTTGCCCTGGTGCGTGAGGAGCAGCACATGGCTCGATTCGTCGCGGTGCCGCTCCTGCAGTGAATCGAACTTTATGCCTCCCTTGGCAAGAAAGACTTGGTTGCGGAACTGCCGCGCCGAGCGAAGTTCGGCGCTGTTGCTGCAGCGAATCAATTCGAGTCCACGAGGACCGACCGGAAATTCGGTCATGATGATCAGCGCCTTTCCGGTCCTATGAGGCAAGCGCCCATTGGTCGAACGACTGCTCGAGCAGCATCGCCGTTAGCCACAGAGTTGTCTTAGCAACGCGGTACACCGAATCCGCGTCGGCTTGCGTTCGCACCGCACCCCGGATTGCGTGCTCGACCTCGACCGCATGCTTGGAATCGATCTCGGCATGCGCGACGAAGAACGCCATGTCGCGATCGGTTAGGACCCAGCGACTCCCGTGCGCGCGCCAGCAGGGGTGCGATATGTCCATAGACCGACTCGGCCCAATACGAATACCCGAGCCGCGCTACGGGTCCCTCGCGCATCGCCACACCGTAGAGATAGTTGACAAGTGCGTCAGTTGCCGGCAGCGGAGGTTCGGTGATGGTCTCGCTCGGCGAGAGCAGACCCACCGCCCGCAGATCGTGAAGCACCATGTTTTCGTGCCCCAACTCTTCCCGCGCGTGTGTATACGCGAAGCGCAGCAGACCGATTTGTTCCGGCACCGCACCAAAGGCGGCCACTGCCTGGTTAATTGAATTGTGGCGGGTGTAGTGATAGATCTGGAGCATTACCAATCGGTACAAAGATCGATCGAACCCGTTCTCCAGCACATGGTTCCAGAACCGGCCCTCTCGCGCTCGGCCCCAGATATCGCCAATCACCGTCTCAAGTCGAGCAAACAACTCGTCGTGGACGGACCGTGCCGTGTCAGCGTTCGGCTGGCTGTCCGCAAAACCCTCTGGCAGCTCTGGGATTACCGCCAACCGCGCCTCTTCGGATGATCTACCGGCTCGCGCCGATGTCTGTGTGTTCGTCATGTTGTTCCCTCGTTGAGTTGCTTGCACCGGTTCAACGGCCAATAATCGGCCGACGCAACGATCGTCGGTGACCTCAAGGGGCGTGAACAGCCTGAGGACAACAACATTGGTGGTGGTGCCTACTTCCCTGGGGCGGCCACGCACACTGAAATGTGACGGTGTGTGCTCCTTCGCGGAGAGACATGGGCCGTTCACCAGTACGCCTTTTACCTGGCCTTTATGACCGTTTCAGGGAGGCCACCGGGCGAGGGCTGGACACCGCCGATCGGCATGCTGCCCGATCAGCTGGAATGCGCGCTGCACCACGCTCATCGCCCGGTCCGCATGCCGGAGCAGTTCAGGATCGACGACCCGCCGGTCCGTCGCTCGCCGAATGGATCGGGGGCCTAACCTGTAAGTGCTTCTGGGACAAACGCATACGCTCGGGTGTGTGAGCGAGGAACTCCTGGTGATCGAGACGTCGTGGCCCGGAACAATGATGGGCGGAGAGCCCGGTATCGTGTCGGGGATCCTGACGGTCAGCAGCGGCCCGGGCGGTGAGTTCTTGCTCAATCTCTCGGTGGGGCCAATCGACGGCGGTCCCGCTGATTGCGAATACGTTGAGTTTCCGTTGTCCTCGGAGCACGCGCGTGCCCTCCGCGATGTTTTGAGCTGACCCTGGCCATGAACGCGCGCTGCGGGGGAGGGGTATGCGGTCTAGTTCGGCAGGTGCTCGATGACGCCGCCGGTGACGGCTGCATAGGCGTCGGCCTCAACCTGTTCGGCAGCAGTGAAGGCCTGGATCAGATCGGGGCCGGGACGGTGCTCAACTCCTCGACCGGGGTGGTCCCCGATTAGGCCGAAGTTCCCCTGGTTTGTTGACGGGTTGGTGTGTTGACCTGGGATTTCGCGGTCCAGCCGGTTTGGGTTACTGACTACGCCATGCCGTGGCGATGAGAGACGCCAAGCAGTTCGAAGGCGCGCCGCTGCAGCGCGGTGGGCGTGGTGATGATGGTGAACGGGGGCACGTCGTGGTTGGGCTGGATGTGGTTGGCGCAGATGGTGGCCAGATCGGCGAGCAGGCTGGTGAAACTATGCACCGGGTAGTCGTCCTCGGTGCGTTTGCGGGATGCCTTGGCCAGCGTGGGGTTTGAACGTTGCGCCGCGGCGATGGGGTCGGTGCGCTTGGCGCGGGCGACGGGTTTGTCGTGGTCGTGAAACAGGATCGGGGCCAGGTCGTGTTTCATGTGCCAGCTCAGGTAGTAGGACAGCATTTGTAAGAACAGGTGCGCGCGGACCCGGCCGGCCAGGCGGTGGCGGATGGGCCGCACGTCCAGCTCGGTGTCCAGGGTGCGGAAGAACCGCTCGACATCTTCGAGTCCCTTGTAGCGTGCCACCACATCGTCGGTGGCCAGGGTGGGCTGGGGCAGGCTGGTGCGCAGCACATAGATCCCGTCGAGGGCGGCCTCGGCGGTGATGTCGTGGTGGTTGCGCGCGAACGTGAACGCCTCGTCGGTGATCTGCAGGGTGAAGTGCTTGGCCATCTTGAACTTGTTGATCACCTTGCCCACTCGCAGCGCGATCTTGTCCCGCCCGCGCAGCGGCCGGCTGTCGCGGCGGGTGGCTGCGGCGATCTTGTCCAGCTCGGTGGCGGTGGCGGCCAGCAACTCATCGCGTTTGCGGGCCCGCTCGGCTGCCAGGGCCGGGTTGCGGCAGCACACCAGCCGCTCGCCGGGATAGTCCGGGGAGCTGATCTCGACGAGGTTCTGCTCATCAAACAGCGACAGCTGCAGCGCATCGGCCTCAACGAGGGCCTTGATCTGCGGGGCGCGCAACGCGGTAATCCAGTCCAGCCCGCCCGGGCGCAGCTCGTCGCGGATGCGCGCGGACGTGAGCATGCCCCGATCACCCACCAGGCACACCCGCGCCAACCCGAACCGGGTGGTGAGCTTGCTGATCTGGGCGGCCAGGGTCTTGGGGTCGGCGGTGTTGCCCTCGAACACCTCGATCGCCACCGGCACCCCGGCGGTGGTGCACAGCAGCCCGTAGACGATCTGGCGCCGGCCTTTGACCCCGTCGCGGGCGTGCCCGATCGCCCCCAGCGGGCAGCACCGGCCCTCGAACGCGGCGCTGGACACGTCATAGAGCACCAGCGTGGCGTTGGCCAAATGCCGTGCAGCCAACGCATTTTCGATGCCGTCTTTGCGGGCCAGCACCCAATCCATCGCCGCATACAGGTCATCCTCGTCGGCCCCGCCCAGCCTCAGCACCGTACCCAGCGAGCTGGTCGCGGTCTCGGCGCGCAACGCGCGGGCGAACGCCAGCTTGGACCCCGGCGTGATCACCTGGGCGATCAGCATGGCCAGCACCAGGTCCCGCTTGCGCGACGGCGCCGGGTCGATGAGCTCCTCGATCCCCAGCCGGCGTGCCGTACCCAGCACCGCGGCGACATGCCCGTGCGGCAGGCTTCTGGTGATCTCAAATGCCCCGGCGCGCTCCACCTGCGCCGGCAGGCCCTTGAGCACCCGGGCCAGCGCGTCGACCTTGTCGTCGGGCCAGCGGGACAGGTTGGCCAGGGTGCGGTTCTTCACCTGGCCGCCCTCGCGGTAGCTCTCCCGCAACAGGATCGCCGGCGGTGACCCGCGATTCGGCACCCGCGCTACATACATGTCTACCTATATATCACGCACGTGTGCTTCTCACGGGTAACGACACGAGATTTATCGCCATAAACGCTGATTATACATGTCTACACAGCTGGGCCCGCACGGGCTGCGAAGCACCTGCTCACAACGACACGGACTACTCACGACCGGTCTACACGGGGGAACTTCGGATTAGGGATTGAGTTGGGCCGCTTGATGTCTGCCGTGTGCGGTTCGTTTCCGCGTAAGGTGCCCGGCAGGTGATTCGCGTGGCTGAGCGCTGATGCGGTGGCTCGCCCACGGAGAGCCGCAGTCAGAAGGCGCCCTGCCCGGTGATGTGCCGACCGACGATAAGGGACTGGATCTCAGCGGTTCCTTCGTAGGTGACCAAGGCTTCCATGTCGCACAGGTGGCGCATGACGTGGAAGTCGAGGGTGACTCCGTTGCCGCCCAATACGTCGCGGGCCAGCCGGCACACGTTGCGTGCCTTGACCGTGCAGTAGTACTTGGCGAGCGCGGCCATCGTCTCTTCGACCTTGCCCTCGTCGATAAGCCGGCCCATGCGGATGCTGTAGAGCTGCATCGCGGTGAGGTCACCGAGCATCTCCACCAGCATCGACTGGATCATCTGGGTCCTGGCTATTGGCTTGCCGAACTGCTTGCGCCGCAGGGCGTAGTTCAGCGCGATGTCGTAGGCCGCTACCGCGTTCCCGGTCGCGCCCCACGCGACGAAATTGCGGGTGCCCGCAAGTACCTTGCCGACGTCCTTGAAATTGTTGCAGTTCTGCAGCCGGGCCTCTTCGGACACCCGACAGTTGGTGAGGACGATGTCCGCGTTCTGCACGATCCGCAGCGACATTTTGCCGCCGATCTTGGTCGCCGCGTAGCCGGGGTTGTCCTTCTCCACGACGAACGCCTTGACCTGGTTATCAGCGGTGTCGCGGGCGTAGACGACGATGATGTCGCACCACACGGCGTTGCCCGGCCAGCGCTTGCGGCCGTTGAGCACCCACTCATCGCCCTGACGCTCAGCGGTGGCCTCGAGGATGACGGCGTCTGAGCCGTGCTCGGGCTCGGTCAGGGCGAACGCGCCGATCTTCTCCAGCCGCGCCATCGCCGGAAGGTAGCGTTGCCGCTGCTCCTCGGAACCGAGGAGGTTGATCGACTGCATCGCCAACCCGACGTGCACGCCGAAGAACGTGCACACACTCCCGTCGATGCGGGACAGCTCGTAGGTGATGAGTCCGTTGGCGACGGCGCTCATCGGTGTGCACCCGTAGTCGCCCAGGTTGTGGTCGCCGACAATGTTCAGCGCGGCGAGTTTCGGGATCAGCTGGAACGGGAACTCGCCTCGTTCCCAGTAGTCGTTGACGATCGGCAGGACCTCGGCCTCGCCGAATGCCCGGACCTTGTACATGATCTCGTTTTCCTGGTCGGTCAGCTGATCCTTCATCAGGAAGTAGTCCGTCCCCCGGGCACGGCCGATGTCCTCGGCGAGTGCGGCGGTGGCGGGATCGGCGTCTTTGGCGCCCCGTGTCTCAACCGAAGCGGATGGTTGGTGCATCGTGGTCATGTCCGGCCTCCTGGAGGATGAGTGTGCCCCTTGGTGATGGTGCCCTGGCGCGCTGCCCCGCCTGGGTGTATTCGCAGAAACGGCCGGACGTGCGCCCGAACCCGCCCGCGGCGATCACCCGCTTGGGCGGGCACGCCCGTGCAGGTACCTCACCGGCCACCGCGTCGTGGATCCCGGCGGCCCAACTACCGGGCTTGAGCTTTCCGGGCACTGCCTCTTTGGTGGCGTAGTCCATCATCTCCTCCAGCACCGGAAACGACGCGACGGCCCTGTCGCTGATCGGCCCGAAGCAGTTGAACATCTCCTCGGCCCACACCAGCATTCGCTCGCGGCCCTTCTCGGGCAGTCCAATCAGGTTGGACACCACGCTCACCGGAAGGTGGTTCGCCAGGTCGGTCGCGGCGTCGAAGCTGCCCTGGGCGACCAACCTCTTTACCACGTGCTCGGCCTCCGCGGTGATCTCATCTCGCAGCGGCCGCAGTGCCCGCGGTGTCAGCGGACGCCCGAGCACATCGCGCAGCGCGTCGTGCTCGGCTCCATCGCTGCACAGGGCGTTGCCGCGCAGCACCTGGTTCATCCGGTCGTTCATCATCACCCCGTTGCGCGACACGAAGGACTCCCCGTCCTCCAACGCACGCCGAACCGAGTCGTAGCGGGTGAGAGCGAACATCTCGTACTTCGGCAGCCAGACGGCTGGACCGGCATCGCGCAACTGCCGGTACCCCGGCCACGGATCGAGCAACGCCTCATCGGTGTAGGGATCATGATCCGACCACGGAGCCGCACCGATCACAACACTCCCGGCCACCGCTGCCATGCCTTCCGCTCCGCCGCCGTACCTGGCCGCGCGGGGCATGCACCGGTTCGATCTTGAAGTTCCATAGTGGCGAGCTAAGCGGTCCGAACAGGCAGTTGCTCCGACCGCGAGTGGATCCGCGTTATTTGGCTACTGATTCGCGTTGCGCGGCTGTTGTCGCACACCGGTGCCCTACCGGCCGTTCCGTTTGGCTAGGTCAGCGTGCAGCGTGCAGGGCTTGCAGCGGTGTCTCGCCGTACACCGTTTTGTGCGCCTCTGCGAACCGGCCGGGGTGGGTGAATCCACAGCGATGCGCGATAGCCTTGGGCGCACGGACGGACTCGGCCGTTTCCGCCTCCCCGCCGCACCGATCGTAAGCTCTGCGCGTACCCGGGCGGCGCTGGAGCCGTGGGCTGAAGTTGTTGTCGCTTTCATTGCGAAATGCCGCCACAATCGCCCGCTGATCAGTTAACGTGTTATTTCTCCAACTCGCGCCGGCGGCGTACCACGTGATGCGGGCGGGACGAGGGCCAATAAGTAAATGAGCATTTCGCAAATTCGGGAGAAAGGCGATGCTCCGCGTGAGCGCGTTGCCAGCCCGGCTGCGACGGCGTCGGGTCGCAATAAGATGCCCGTTGTGGTGCGCGTCTCCGGGGGTTTTACAAAGACATTCGGCGCGCTACGCGCGAGTCCGGACTTCGGTAGCTGCGCCGACCGGGTGGGGATTAACTTAGCACGCCATTTCACCTCAATAAGTTAATGAAAATCCAGTAAAAGCGTTGACGCTGGGAAGTGGGGACCCATAGGGTGTCGAGCGGCGGAGAAGTCCGCCGCCGCGGGGGGTGTCGGCTCTGCATCCGGGCTCGGCGCCTTATCGGGGAGGTAGTAGGTCC
>CAVYPI010000004.1:0-45785 GCA_963770125.1 uncultured Actinomycetota bacterium
TGCATTGTTCTGCTCGAAGAGAATTTTGAAGCGCGCCTTGGTGTTCCGGGAAGGGTGCTTACACCACTGTTGGACCGGGTGCAGACATGAACCACTCGGTGGCGGTGCATCGTACGGCCCGAGAAGTCGACTATTCGATGCGGCCCCAGCCACAGGCTTCGTGTCATGCTACGGACGACTCAGTCATTCCCCGGCCATCGCGAGTACTACGACACACCGACAGCCCAGTCGTATGCGGGTCAAAACGGGGCTCAGATGAACACCAAGCAGGTAGCGCACCAGCGCACGTCATCTCTTCGCCGCAGCCCCAACGTGGGCTCACCGGGAACTTCGGCATGAGGTTGGTTTGACTCCATTTTGGTGCGCACAGGGCCAGGCGGATTGTGCGGTCCGAGTGAGTGGATTTTCAACTCGGCGGACTGATCATATTCTTGGGGGCTGAGTGGTGGAAAGGTGTTGCGTACCAAGTGAATCACACGGGTGTGCGCATCCTGCGCTCCCAAAAGGCGGTTACCGCCTCGGCCAAACCGTCCAGCCCGTCGCAAATCACGATGCACACGCCGCGGTGCCACGGTTTTTGATCTCGATCAACGTACGTGATCACGAAGCCGCATCGATCCGCCGGTGCTGGTCCACCTGGAACGTCCTGTGCACTTTTCTCTATACAAGCGAACTGCTGACGGCCAATCCCATGCGGTTGGTGGGAAGACCGAAGCTCGCCAAGCCCCTCCCCAAGGCCCTCCCCCCGCTCCGCGGTCGAAGCACTACTTGAAACGGTCGCAGACGATCGGGAATTGAAACGCCAAACCGATTGGACTGAACGAGATCTCGCACTGATTCTGACCGCGCTGCTGGGCGGCGTGCGCGCGGACGAACTTCGGCAGGCCAATGTGGGCGACATCCGCACGTAGGCGTCGGCGGACTTGTAGCACCATTAGTTTTCACGCGTCGCTGACAGCGTAGCGCCGCGTTAGTGACCACAACAGCGTCGTGAATGCACGGGCCAGTTGTGCTAGCGCGTCCGCTGCTCAGAATCACCAACGCGCTTGAACGCTTGCGCGCGACAACGTGACCTCACGAAATTGATGCAGACACCACTGTATGCACACCAACAGCAATCGTGGTGTCGGCAGGCTGTCCGGGAGCTCGACCGTCTCCGACCATAGTTGTGCAGCTACCGCTACCACAGAATCGAGTGAGATGGCGAGAAGGTCTCAGAATGAGCCTTTGCCAGTCAACGAACGAAGTTGCCAACGCCGCAACGGCGCTAGGCGCGGACGCGCATTTGCGACGCCTGCCTGAGAGGGTTGGCGCGGAAGGATGAACGTGTTACAAGGAATCGCTCGACTTGCCATCGCGGCGCCACGGCGGATCATCGCGGTCGCATTGCTGGTCATGGTCGGCGCCGGCATCTTTGGCATCCCGGTATCCAAGAGCCTGTCCGCCGGCGGCTTACAGGTTCCGACCAGCGAGTCGTGGCAGGCGGCTCGGCTGCTGTCCGAGAAGTTCGGCCAGGGCGACATGCATATGGTCATCGCTGTGACCTCCGAGGCCGGCGCCGAAAGTTTAGCCGCGCGCGCCGTCGGCGCCGACCTCGTCCGCCAACTCCAGGCGTCGCCCCATGTCGCCGATGTCAACTCGGCGTGGACCGCGTCGCCGCTGGACGCGGCGACAATGATCAGCAAGGACGGCAAGACCGGGCTGATCGTCGCCGGCATCACCGGCGGCGAGAACGGCGCGCAGAAGCACGCCAAAAGCCTTGCCGACCAACTCGTGCACGACCGGGACGGTATCACCGTGCGCGCGAGTGGCGACGCGATGACGCGCGTGCAGGTCAACAGCCAAAGCGAAAAAGACTTGCTGCTTATGGAATCCATCGCCATGCCGTTGAGCTTCGTGGTGCTGGTCTGGGTGTTCGGTGGCGTCATGGCGGCGGCGCTGCCACTGGCGGTGGGCGGGTTCGCGATCCTGAGTTCGATGGCGGTGCTGCGCGCGATCACATACGCAACCGACGTGTCGATCTATGCGCTGAACCTCACTGTCGCACTGAGTTTGGCGTTGGCTATCGACTACACGCTGCTGATCGTCAGCCGGTTCCGTGACGAACTCGCCGAGGGCGCGGATCGGAACCGGGCGCTGGTTCGCACGATGGCCACGGCCGGGCGGACGGTGCTGTTCTCGGCGATGACGGTCGCGCTGTCGATGATGGCTCTAATGCTGTTCCCGATGTACTTTCTGAAATCGTTCGCCTACGCCGGCATCGCCGTGGTGGCGTTCGCGGCCGTTGCCGCGGTCATGGTGACGCCGGCGGCCATCGTGCTGCTCGGGGACCGGCTGGACTCATTGGACGTGCGCCGACTGGGCCGCCGGCTGCTGCGACGGCCGGAGCCGGTGCGACGCCCGGTCGAGCAGATGTTCTTTTACCGCTCGACCAAGTTCGTGATGCGCCACGCCATTGCGATCGGCGTTGCGATCATCGCGCTGCTGTTGATACTTGGCGCACCGTTCCTCGGTATCAAATGGGGCTTTCCCGACGACCGCGTACTGCCCGAGTCGGCGTCGGCGCGCCAGGTCGGAGACCAGGTGCGCAGCGATTTCGCCGTCGACTCGGCCACCAACGTGACCGTCGTGATTCCGGACTTGACCGGGGTCACACCAGACGAACTCGGCCGCTATGCCGTGCAGCTGTCCCAGGTTCCGGACGTGTCCGCGGTGTCGGCGCCGGGCGGCACGTTCGTAGCCGGCTCGCTGGTCGGGCCGCCGTCGGCGGCAGCGATCAAGGACGGCAGCGCGTTTTTCACGGTTGGCAGCACCGCGCCACTGTTCTCAGAGGCTTCGGAGATCCAGTTGGACCGGTTGCACGCCGTCACCGGTCCCGGCGGCCAACACGTACAGATGACCGGAATAGCGCAGATCAACCGCGACAGTTGCGACGCGATCACCTCACGGCTGCCCGCCGTGCTCGGTGTGATCGCCGCGATCACGTTCGTGCTGCTGTTCTTGCTGACCGGCAGCGTGGTGTTGCCGTTGAAGGCGTTGCTGCTGAACGTCTTATCGCTTTCCGCCACCTTCGGTGCTCTGGTGTGGATCTTCCAGGACGGTCATCTGGGCGCGTTCGGCACCACCGCTACCGGGACGCTGGTGGCCACCATCCCGGTGCTGTTGTTCTGCATCGCATTTGGACTGTCGATGGACTACGAGGTGTTTCTGGTTTCGCGCATCCGCGAGTACTGGTTGATGTCCGGACGCCCCAGGGACGACAACGATGAAAGCGTCGCGCTGGGCCTGGCCCGCACCGGGCGGGTGGTGACAGCCGCCGCGCTGGTGATGTCCATTTCGTTCGCCGCGTTGATCGCCGCGCAGGTGGCGTTGATGCGAATGTTCGGCGTCGGCCTGACGCTGGCGGTGTTGGTGGACGCGACGCTGGTGCGGATACTGCTGGTTCCGGCGTTCATGCGCGTGCTGGGCCGCGCCAATTGGTGGGCGCCCAAGCCGATGGCCCGGCTTCATGCGTGGTTCGGCATCAGCGAGGTAAGCGCACCGGAGCTCACCGAGGCTGCCATGAACGAGGCCGGTCAGCGTGTGAGTATCCGTTCCTGACCGGTCGGCGGGGCAGTCCGCGAGTCTCATCTCCGTGGCCAGTCGAACTAGCTTGTTGCGGCTGGTGAAACCGACATCACCACCACCGAGACAAAACGACGACGATACCCATCGGGACCGACGACCACCCGACCCGAAACCCGATCCGGTCAAACCGATCTCGCTCAACGACGCAGTCGCCGTGTTCAAGAAGTGGCTACACGATGACACCGCACCCGTGCGTGTCACCGCTGCCACCGTGATCGGCGACCTGTCGTTGTCCGCCGACCCGGCCGCCGTCACCGGATAACGCCGGCGCTACGCTCGCGGGTTGCGCGACGCCGGGCTGCTGCCGGTGCTCAAGCACTTCCCGGCTTTGATCGCGCGTCCAGGGACTCTCACGCGGGTGCAGTGGTGACGCCACCGCTGGCCGACCTGCAGGACTTGGTGCCGTACCGCACCCTGGTCTCCCAAGCGCCGGTGGGCGTGATGATCGGCCACATACATGTGGCGGGCCAACCGGCGACGACCCGGCCAGCCTGAGCGCCGCACCGGTCACCATCACCGGCTCTGCGGCGGCCGGCGCCCGCGGCCGGGCCGTGACGGCGCCCCCGGTGTCTCCGGAAAACGGTTGTGGAGTCAGAAAAAGACATGGCCGCGCCCACAAACTTGACGGTCTTCTCGACCGTTCACGATGATCTGGACCGTCATGGCCGCAGTGCCGGCGGTCCGAAGCGGTTACCGTCTATTCACCGTCAAAGACTCGGAATCGGCAGGAACCGCCGCGTAGGTGCCGGACAGGATTCGGGGACCAAATCTCTTGGAACACAAGGAAAAACAAGCATCGACTGGCAGCGCTGCGAGCGGTATCTTGGTAATCCCGAGGTCGCAGAGTCGCTTCCTGCGGGGAGCGCAGATCAGGAGTTCTTGAGGATGACGAGCTGCTGGGTCGCTCTGGTCATGGCGACATAGCGGTCGACAGCTCCTTCGATGCCCGTGCCGAAGGCGTCGGGATCGACGAGGACGACCAGGTCGAACTCGAGCCCCTTCGACTGCTCCGGGGTCAGCGACCGGACGCGGGACGTCGCCCGGAACGTCGGGTCGCCGATGACGCAGGCGATCCCGTCGGTATGCGCGGCGAGCCAGGTGTCGAGAATCGAACCCAGCTCCGAAGCGGCACTGTGTACGACGGGAAGATCAGTGCTGCGGATCGACGTCGGCACGTTGGCGTCCGGAAGGACGGCCCGGATGACCGGCTCGGCTTCCGCCATCACCTCTTCGGGCGTTCGGTAGTTGATGCTGAGGGTGGCCAGGTTGATCCGGTCGAGCCCTACCCGCTCGAGCCGTTCCTGCCATGACTCCGTGAATCCGTGCCGGGCCTGGGCACGGTCTCCGACGATGGTGAAGCTTCGGGACGGGCAGCGGAGCAGCAGCATCTGCCATTCTGCGTCGGTCAATTCCTGAGCCTCGTCCACGACGATGTGCGCGAACGGGCCGGCGAGCAGGTCGGGGTCCGTGCCGGGCAGTGCGGTCTCGTCGACCAGCGCATTTTGCAGGTCTTCCCCGCGCAGCATCGACATCACGAGCAGCTCGGAGTCGTCGGCCGCGATCAGGTCGTCGACGACCTGGGCCATGTGTTCACGTTCGGCGGCGACAGTGGCGTTGTACTTGCGCTGACGTCGTGACGCCTTCGGGTCGCCGAGTCGCTGCCGTGCTGCGTCCAGGAGCGGCAGGTCGGACACCGTCCAGTTCTGGGCGTCCGCGCGCTGCAGCTTCCGAACGTCGTCGGGGCTGAGCCAGGGCGCACACTTGCGGAGGTAGGCGGGTACCGACCACAGGTCTGCGACGAGGTCGGCCGCTTCGATCATCGTCCACGCGTTGTCGAGGGTCGTGCGCAGTTCCTCGTTCTGCAGCAACGACTTCCGGATTTGGGCCGCCGGAATATCACCGTCGTACTTGTCCGTCAGGATCGTGAGCAGCAGCTCCCAGATCTGCTCGCGCGCTTCGTTGTGCGGGGTACCGGGTTCTGGAGCTTGGAACGCCTCGGCCCAATCGTCGGTGCTCAGCCAGACGTCGGCCCAGTCGGTCGTGACCGCCATTTCCTTGGTGGGCGGCTCCTCGTAGAACCTGACCGCTGTTTCGATCACCTCCACCAGGTTCGCCGACGCCTTGAGGCGGGCCACGTCCGGGTCGGTCTCGATCGTTGCCTCCGCTCCCTCGGTGACGAGATCCCGCAGGGTGCAGGTCTGCACACTCTCCTCTCCGAGGCTGGGCAGGACGTCGGCAACGTAGGCCAGGTAGGGCTGGTGCGGACCGACGAACAGCACCCCGCCCCGAGCGTGACCGAGCCGGGGGTCGGAGTAGAGGAGGTAGGCGGTGCGGTGCAGAGCGACGACGGTCTTACCCGTACCGGGACCGCCGTCGACGACGAGAGCGCCGCTCGATCCCGCGCGGATGATGGCGTCCTGGTCGGCTTGGATGGTGCCGAGCACGTCGCGCATCCGGGCCGACCGGTTGCTGCCCAGACTGGCGATGAAGGCGGACTGGTCGTCGAGTGCGGCGTTCCCTTCAAGCCCGTCCGGGGTGAACACCTCGTCCCAGTAGTCGCTGATCCGGCCGCGGGTCCAGCGATACCTGCGGCGACGTGTCAGGCCCATCGGGTTGGCGTGGGTCGCTCCGAAGAACGGCTCAGCCGCGGGGGTGCGCCAATCGATCAGCAGCTGATGACCCGCGCTGTCCATGAGGCCGAATCGTCCGACGTACACGGGCTCGGGATTGTCCGCGCTGACCATGTGTCCGAGGCACACGTCTAAACCAAAGCGGCGCAGAGAGCGCAAGCGAGCGGTCAGCCGGTGGATCTCCATGTCGCGCTCCATCGCCGCCTGACCCCAGCCGCCGGGTGACTTGCGCAGGGCATCGAGGCGGGCGGACAGGTCGGCGATGGATTCCTCGAGGCTTTCCGCGATGGCCGTGAAGTGCTGCTCGTCGCCGCCGATCAGCGTCTGGTCGGCCTTCGGGGCGAGGTGGGTGGGAAGGTCGAAGGCGCTGGTGTTCATCGAGTTCACGTCAGCGGTCCGACTTGAGGTTCGTGACCGGGAATGCAAATTTTGGCGCAATTCGTGCCCCCGTTTCCGTCAATTCTGGTTTCGACCAGTGATTTTGCGTCATGACCCGGGTCTTGCCGCAAGCCCCCCGGTGCGCTATATATTGAGAGTGGGAAGGCGTCTGTGCGCCGCCTACACCGGTGCGGCTGAATCTGACTGCCCGACAAGTCTTCTCGGTGACGTCCTACAGGTTCTGATCAACATCGCCGAACTACGTCGACACACACTCGACGACCTCGTACAAGTGGCCGCAATCAAGCGAGCCGTCGCCCGGCAGATATTCAGACTGCTGACCCGACCCGCCGCGATCGACGGCTACCGCGACCTGCGGCCTGCCCGACACGCCGAGGACATCACCCCGTCCACCGTCGCCACTCATTTCGGGGTCCCGCTTACTCACCGTGTCGCGGCTTGAACGAGGACACCAACGCGACGATACTTTCGCGACCAACTACCGCCAATGGCTCACCGCCGCTGGACTTCTTAACAGGAATAGGCTTGCCGCTGCCTACCTGCGGGCGCGCTCGCGGTGCTTGCACCCCGGCCAGCAGCAGGGCCGGCGCTGGCCTTCCTCCAGCTCCTCTTGGGTCCGGCGGATGCGGCGCTCTCGGGTGATCTCCTGCTTGGCATCCTCGACCCAGCAGATGAACTCATTGCGTGCCAAGGGCGTGATGTCCTTCCAGGCAGCGAGTGCCGTGGCGTTGGCGATCAGCGCCTTGCGCAGGTCTACTGGCAGCTTGTGTACAACACCACCGGGCACTCGCTGGCTGCTCACAGGCCAGGGTAGTCGCAGCCGAGACGGTACAATTTCGGGACACCACACGACTCTCTCTTCGACTGGCGGAGCCGTTCATTAAGGCGGTCATCTCGTCGCCTACGGGATGTCTTCTCCGAGACCGGATTCCACTTTCCAGGGGCCGCCGACGTTGAACCCACCACCGCCGCCGGCGGAGGAGAAGCTAGCGGCTCGGTCGGCGGTGCTGGGGGCGGATCAGCCAGTCGGTCTCCGCTGCAGCCGCAGACGGCAGCCGATGACAGAAACCACATGGACGACACCCGGTCGGGCGCCATCACCGAGGAGATCCGCGGCATGACGCCAAACGATGCGCGTTTAGGATGGCGGCAATGACCCGCAACCTGGAACTGGGAGCGTTTCTTCGTTCGCGGCGGGCACGGCTGAATCCGCGCGAGCTCAGTGTGGTGACGGCGCGCGGGCGTCGAGTGCCGGGTTTGCGCCGTGAGGAGCTGGGGCGCGTCTGTCCAGCAGAACCCATCGGATGGCGTTGCGTTCGCGCGCCGGCAGCGCCTGAAAATCCGTGAACACCCGACGTGCCGCGTCGTTGGCGGCGAGGATGTCGGTGCGACGGCCCAGCAAGATGGCTGGGGCGGTCCGCAATAACTGCATCAGACGATAGGTGCTCGGGCGTACGGAGGAAGCGGCCGCCCTCGGCTCAGCGAGTACAAGACGCTGCATCACCCCGTCGCTGGCGCGCTCGAAGTGTGCGTCGAGGTCATGGCGATTCCCGGTGCGGCCGAGCAGACGCTGCACATCATGATGCCCGAGGCCGGTTCGCTGTCCGAAGACGCGATCCGCGCGCTCGTTTCGACACCCACCTGAACTCAGCTACACCTGCGGAAGCGAAGGTCAGCCAGAAAGGCCCGTCACACCTTAGCGGGTGCGCACCCGGCGTGGTCGTGAACCTAGGTATCACAGGGCCAGTTTGGCCCACTTCGGAGACCTTCAGAGCTGATTCACTGGCGTATGGAACCGAGCATCCACGCCAGTGGGGCACGGGTGAATTCACCCGCCAACCGAATTCGGCTGGCGGCGAAACAAATTCGAAGGAACTTATCACTGTGCAAAGTTATGACTACGTCGTGGTTGGCGGTGGCACCGCACGATGCGCCGCCTGGTTCCCGCCGGGACATTCGACAAGCAGATCCGCAAGCTTAACCAGCTCGCCGGTTGACGACCTCCGCGTCTGTCAACGAATGGCACGGGGTCGCGAGGACCATCGGTCATAGCGCCACTCCAGATGCCATACCGGCGCGGTGGACTTTCTGGCAGCACGCTTCGCAGCAGTAGTGGGCGTCGGGCGCAACCATAGACCGCTGTGCGGCACTCCCAGCACTGCAATCGCGACGCTGCCGCGATCGGTCGCTACAGCCATCCGTGGCGGCCGACAACTCCGAAACGATGCACGCGGCGAACCCCCGATCTGGGTTGCCGAAAGATGTTGTACTACAACCGATCCGATTAGCCGTTTGCAAAGCGTTTCGGATTCGTCGAAAAGGGCCGACACGGCTACCGGGAAGGACTACAGCAGCTTGTCCAGCGTGATGGGCAGGTCAGTTATGCGCTTGCCTGTCGCGTTGAAGACCGCGTTGGCGATGGCCGGCGGCACCGCGACGATGACCAGCTCCCCGAGGCCCTTGACCCCGATCGGATCGGCGACGGTGTCCTCGCCGGGCAGGAACATGGCGTCCAGCGCGGGCACGTCCGCATTGACCGGCACAAGGTAGTCCGACATGTTCGCGTTGACCACGCGGCCGTCACGGTAATCGAGCTGGGTTCCCTCCAACAGCGCCATCCCGGTGCCCATCACCATTGCGCCGATCGCCTGACTGTGCGCCAGCCGCGGGTTGATGATCCGCCCGGCGTCGTAACAGCCGAAGATCCGCCGGATCCGCACGCGGCCAAGCGATTCGTCGACGCCGACCTCTGCGAAGACCGCTCCATAGGCGTACATCGAGAATCGCTTGTCCGCATCATCGGGCGTCCAGGTCTGCTGGGTGTCCAGGCTCGGCCAGCCCCGACGGCGCAGCAAATCCTGATAAGTCTCGCCCCGCGTGGGATCGTCGGTTCGGTACATCCGACCGTTGGCCACTGCCACGTGTTGCGGGGCGGCGCCGATCAATGGCGACCCAGGATCCACCACGGCTGTACGAATGAATTTGTCCCGCACGGAGTTCGACGCAACGAAGACGGCTGAGCCGACACTGGCCATCGTTCGTGACCCAGAGTGCGACGGAGCCTTCGGAAACCGGCTGTCGCCCAACGAGAACCGCAGCCTGTGCATGGGTAGACCTAGCGCGTCGGCCGCTACCTGAGTCATCGACGTGTAGGTGCCCGGGCCCATATCGCATGTCGCGCTGAACACCTCCGCCGTGCCGTCGACATTGATGCGCACCTCGGCGTCGGATTCGCTGCGGTTGGTGTGGTAGCCCGCCGCTGCCACACCGATTCCGATCAATTCGTTGCCGTCACGAGTCGAGCGCGGGACTGGGTTGCGCCGCGACCACCCGAAGGCGGCGGCGCCCTGTGTGAGGCAATCGCCGAGCCGAGGCGTCGAGAACGGCAGATTGCTCGTCTGATCGCGATCCGGTTGGTTGCGGACCCTCAGCTCGATCGGGTCAAGCCCGAGGCGGTAGGCCAGGTCGTCGATCCCGGATTCGAGCACGAAGGTTCCCGGCGTTGCCCCGGGTCCGCGCATCGGACACCCCACGTTGATGTCCAGCGGCACCACCCGGTAGGTCGAGCGCATATTCGGGCTGTTGTACAAGAACTTCGCCGGGCCGGTGATGCTGTCCTCGAACAGTTGGTAGCGCGCCGACTCCGTGCGGCCCTCGTGCACGATCGCGGTGATGGCGCCCGCCCGGTCTGCGCCGATAGTCAGCCGCTGCCGGCTCGCCGGCCGATAGCCGATGCCGTTGTACATCTGCTTGCGGGTCAGAATGAGTTTCACGGGCCGGCGCACCTGTTTGGCGGCGAACGCCGCCATGATCTGGTGCGGCCACGTGCTGCCCGCACTGCCGAACGCGCCACCGATGAACGGACAGATCACCCGGACGTTGTCCGGCGGTATGCCGAAGGCCTTGCCGTATGTGGCCTGTGCGGCGTTGATGCCCTGCGCCTTGTCCCACACGGTCAACCGGTCGCCGTCCCAGCTGGCTACGGTCGACGGCAACTCCATCGGATTGTGGTTGTAACGGACGATCGAATACCGAAGGTCCGACACCACGTCGGCCCTGCCGAGCGCGCCGTCTGGATCGCCGCGGGTGTAATCCGTTTGTCGCTGTCCGGGTTGTGGTTTCGCGCCGGGCGAGTCGATGTCAGTGACTTGGGTGGTGGTGTCGTAATGCACCGTCACCAGCGACGCACCGTGCGTTGCCGCTTCCAGCGTGTTGGCCACCACAACCGCCACCGGCTGACCGAAGAAGGCCACCTTGCCCGGATCGAACGGGAGAGTGACCCCAGGGAAGCTGTCGATCACTTGAACGACGTCTCGGTCCTTGACTGCAGCCGAGCCATCGACCCGCACAACCATGCCTCGGGCGACGGTGCTGCAGACCAGGGCCGCGTACAGGACGCCGATCAGTGGATTGTCCGCTGCGTAGCGTGCCGCCCCGGTGACCTTCTGCCGTCCGTCGACCCGCGCAACGGGCTGGCCGGTCACCGCAGCTGCTGCCTGAACCGGATGCGTCATCTCATCGCCATCTCATAGCCGCGAATCGCAGGTTTCGCCAAGTGAAGCGCCTGACGCCCGCCACAGTAACCGTGGTTCCTGGGAGCCGATTGGCACTGCGCCTCGGGCGTGCGGCTAGCAGCGGGGCGTCGCAGGGGGGTCAGTGAACGGTTCGCCTGCCGCGCCATCGGCCAACAGCGCGCCACCGCGATAATCGAGATGGCTGATTTGTGTTGATGCCCAGATGGATCTCGATCTTCTCCCCACAGCGCCGAAGCTTACGTTCGGCTCGTATCACCCTCTGCCGCAGGAGATATCCAATTCAGGTGCAGTACCCTCAAGTGCGGCGACAGCAATGACAGGCTACGGCGACGCTACCTCTTGCGTCGGCGACCAGGACACCGCCCGTAGGGTTCCGGACATTTTGCGGACACTGCGTCGATGCTGCCGCCGAGGGGTCGGTCCGGACGCCGGCTAGGTCGCCATGGCGTCGAACAGCCTCGCGATCTGCGCTGGCGCAACCTGTACCGAACATTCCTGACGCAAGGCTGCAAGGGGACGGGCAATGCCCTGTAACTCGGCCCATTGCTGCGGATGACCAACGAAGTAGGACCGAATGGAAGTCTCACCGTCGGAAGGAGACATTCCACCGGCGTCGGTCACCGCCTGGTCGGCGTCGGGATGGCTTGCCAAATACTGTCCGGTTGCAGCAGCTACCGTGCCGATGGCGTTGCTGAGTGCCGATGCGGTGCATTGAGGTTGTGCCGCGGCCGTCGGTGCCGTGATCGTGCTGGCAAGCAGACCACGAGCAGCGCTGCGGGCGCGAGGCAGAGAGCTTGGCGGCGTAGAAGGGTACTGGACATCGTATTCTCACTCCCCAAGTGACCTTGGTTGATTCCCCGACGCCAACCTTGAATCTACGCCGCCGCAGTGATCAGAAAATGCGTCTTCGTCGAAAACGCCCGGATCAGACAACAACTCTCATGTCGACGACACGTCCAGCGTGTGCAAGTCTGGACGACTTTTCGGCCACTATTCCACCGTCGTCCACAAAGGTGGCTATCAATCCATATCCATCGATATGGCCTCACACGAGCCCGCACGAACTCACGCGCGGGCGCACCGAGCCGCACAGTCAGGCCGACGAGCTCACTTTGTCACGTAGTCGATCCTGGTGGACCTGGTGGAGGAACCGACCGATCGCCGCAACCACCGGTGCTGTGCGCGCACCGTCAACAAGGTCGAAACCGTGTCCCGCGCCGGGCAGTTCGATGTAGCCCACGCTGGCGCTGGATACCGACCGCATCCTGTCAACGAATGCCCGGACTTCGGCGACCGGGATGATACCGTCAGTGTCGCCGTGCACCACCAGGAACGGCGGCGCTGACGAATGGACCTGTTCCACTGGCGACGCCGCACGAAACACCTCAGGATGGCGAGCGTGCGACCGCTTCACAACGATGCGCTCGAGAAACTCGATGAACCGCTCGCGCTCTGCCGTGGAACGGTCCTGCCAGTCGTAGCGGCCGTACACGCTGACGACCGCATCGACCGAGGTATCAGCATCAGCTGGAAGATCAGCTCGCCACTGCGGATCGTTGGCTGTTAATCCCGCCAGGGTTGCCAAGTGTCCGCCAGCCGAACACCCAGCTGCGACAACAAAATTGGGGTCGCCGCCAAATCGGTCGACGTTGGCGCGTGCCCACGCGATCGCTGCTTTGACGTCGGTCATCTGCCGGGGCCAGCGGTGTTGGGGGCTGGTTCGGTACTGAACGGAGAGGCACACCCACCCTCGCCTCGCCAAGTGGGCCATCAGCGCGTGCCCTTGCAACGCTCGACTGCCGAATACCCAGGCGCCTCCCGGTATGAAGATAAGCACCGGGGCGCCGGCAAGCGGCGTGTCCTTACTTCGCCAGACGTCGAGCAGCTGGCTGGGGTGATCACCGTAGCGCACTGACGAGCGGTACACGTACCGGCGTTGCCCGGCCGCCTTCCATACCGGAGGCAGCTGTTGAGGCGACGGCCACGGTTGTGCGAGGTGTTCAGCGGCGACGATGGTCTGCAACGCCTCTGTCAGCACGCTCGGTGTTAACGCGCGCTGCTCGCGTCGGTACTGTGCGCGGCCGGGGGCCAACCAGGTCAGGGTCATCGCGGCGACCATGCTTGGCAGATACCGTCTACCGCCAACGCCAAGTGCAGCGAACCCCACCAACGGCTCGAGGTGTCGCCCGATGACCGGAACCGACGCCGACGCGGCACTTGCAGCGACGACGTAATCACCCGGCCTGGCATTGGCTACCCACCGCATGCACGAACACACAGCGCGGGCCGCCTGCCCAGCGTGTACCTGGATCATTGCCGAAGCGTACGGCGCGGCGGCGACTTACAAAGAGCAAATTGACTTCGCGATCAGATTTTCCGGCAGGCCCAGCGGAACAGGTTCAATTTGGCCGGCGTGAGCTGCGCGGTGGGCTTCCGATCGCGTGCGATCGCGGGGCAGTTCGACCATGCCGAGCCCGCATCCGACACGCTGCAACCGATCGCGACAACGACGTCCAAGGAACGGAGTCGCGTGGAGTGGACTAGAACGCGTCGCATCCACGCATCGAATGTCGAAGTTTCCGCACGCGGTCCAGGAGTCACCGGTGACCGAAGCGCTACGATAACATCCGGCTGACCACGTGTTTTGGAGCGGCGGCGGTGAACTACAGACGGTTCTACTTCGTGCTATCGGTGGGAGGTCTCCATGAAGGGTTCACCCCGAGCACCGTCGCTCGGGGGCGAGAGCGACGACGAGTATGCGCTGTGGGACGCGGCTTACGTGCTGGGGTCGTTGTCCGAGGCCGACCGGCGTGCGTATGAGGCGCACCTGGGCGGCTGCCGGTCCTGCCGTCAATCCGTCGACCAGCTCAGCGGCATGCCCGCGCTTCTTGGACAACTGACCGTCGACGAGGTCGCTGCGATCGATGACCGCGTCCCGGATGCGCTGCCCCCACTAAGCCCGCGGGTCTTGCCGTCGCTGTTAGCGAAGGTGAGCCGGCGGCGCCGTAAGGCTCGCTTGGTGACGTGGACGGTGACCGCCGCGGCGGCCGCGGTGATGGCGATCGGTCTGCTGGTCGGCGTGCAATTCCATCCGGGTGGACCGGCTTCGGTGCCCTTGCGCGCCGATGTGTCCGCGCTGACGATGACCCCGATGGTGCCTACCGAGTTGACGGCCACGGTGACGCTGACCGGTTACGGCTGGGGAACCCAAATCGACATGAAATGCACTTACCGGGCGGAACCGGGCAACTCCGGCCC
This sequence comes from uncultured Actinomycetota bacterium, assembly GCA_963770125.1. Classification (GTDB taxonomy): domain Bacteria; phylum Actinomycetota; class Actinomycetes; order Mycobacteriales; family Mycobacteriaceae; genus Mycobacterium. The sequence continues at coordinate 14,450 of CAVYPI010000004.1, forward strand.
CGACGGTGACGAACCCCCCGACAAGCTGGCGATGGTGGTGGTCGGCCGCGACGGCCGTCACGAGCGACTTGCCAACTGGATGGCGGTCGAGGGCCTGCGCGCAACTCCCGGCGGGAGCACGTCAATGCCGATCGACCAAATCGCCGCAGTACAAATCGTTTCCGCTGACACCGGAAACGTGCTCCTGCAGCGCACCCTGTGACGGCCGACGAATCCAAAGCCTCTGCTGTCCCGTCCGCCGATAGCAATTCGTTCTATGTGGGCCGCCGCCGGTTGCCGTCGACAAAAGCCCAGCCGACGCTGGCTACTTTTGGTCTATCTGGGCTGTTCTGCGGCCGTGGCAGCAGGCGCGGCGAACCACGGCGCCATGGTCAGCGGGCAACTGCACCAGCGCGTCGGCGGGCGATTGCCTTGGGGCACAAGGCATCACATCGTGAGTCCCAGCGCCGCGAGCGCTCCCGCCACCGTTGCGGCGCGTAAATCCTTGTAGGGCGTGTCGGGGAACTGTAGACAACAGTCCTGCAGGCCGCCGAATGCGATGACGCCGCGAGTGGACTGGCTCAGGCTCGGGCGGGGCCCAAACACTAGTTTGACCAGACGGTCTCGCCATGCGAGCAGTTTGTCGACCAGGCCGAGGTCGGCGAGCGTGGTCAGCTCGGTCACCGCGAGCACCAGGTCTGCGCGGTGCCGGAAGTGGAAATCGAAGTAACCCTCGAGTAGCTCACGCGGGCCGGCGCGATCGGCACCAGTCCGCTTCTCCTGCACGGCGATGAAGCGCTCGCCGTCTTCGATCAGGGGTGTCAGGATGCTGCGCACCAGGTCTTCGCGCGAACTGAAGTGGTAGTAAAGCGCTGGTTTGGTGATGCCGAGCCGGTTGGCGATGTCCTGCAGGCTGGTGCGCTGCACACCCTTCTCAGCGAACAGTTCGCGTGCCACATCCTGGATGCGCTGTCGGGTGTCCGACGTCGGCCTGCTCACGTAGCCACCCTAGCTGACCTATCGGTAAGTAAGCTGGAGAGCAGCGGGCTTACCGACCGTTAGGTAAGGGGTGACCAATGCGTGTTCTCGTCTCGGGCGCCAGCATCGCGGGACCGGTGCTGGCCTATTGGCTGACCCGCCGCGGCTTCGACGTCACCGTGGTCGAACGCGCGCCGGCGCTGCGCAAGACCGGCGGTCACGCCGTGGATCTGTTCCGGCCCGCCATGGACATCTCCGAGCGCATGGGCGTTATCGACCGCGTTCTGGAACACGCCACCGGTACCAAGCGATTGGTGTTCTACCGCTCGGGCGCGTCGCGCCCCGCCGATATCGACTACCTGAAGCTGCTCGCAGCCGTGTCCGACCGGCACGTGGAGATCATGCGCGACGACCTGAGTGAGATCTACTACGACGCGGCCCGCAACGACATCGAGTACTTGTTCGGCAACGAGATCACCGCGATCAGCGCTGACGGCGACGTGACGTTCGCGCGCACCTCACCGCGTCGTTACGACATCGTCATCGGCGCCGACGGCCTGCACTCAGGGGTGCGGCGGCTGGTGTTCGGCGACGTCGAAGCCGGCCAAACCGACTTCCTGGGCGCCTATCTGTCCGTCGTGTCACTACCCAAGACTCTTGCCCGCGACGGGGAATCAACCGGATTCGTGGATGCCGACCGTTGCGCTTTGATCTACACCGCCGACCACCTCGACGACGCGCGCGCACTATTCTTGTTCCGCCCCGCGGCACCCGTCCAGTACGACCATCGCGACATCCCCCAGCAGAAGACGCTGCTACACAACCGGTTCGCCGGCTTGGCGCCGGAGGTCGACCGGTGGCTCGACGAACTCGACCGCACACCCGCTTTCTACTTCGACGCGATCACCCAACTGCGGCTGACCGGCTGGTCGCGCGGACGCGTGACGCTGGTCGGGGACGCTGGTTACTGCCCCGGGCCCGCAGTGGGTGGCAGCACGAGCCTGGCCGTGCTGGGCGCCTACGTCCTGGCCGGCGAGATGGAGCGCGCGGGCGGCGATTACACCGCGGCGTTCGCGGCCTACGAGCAGGTGATGTCCGAGCCGGTGATCGCTAGTCGCGCGCTAGCCCGGACGGTGGCAAAGAGCATCCTGCCCGCATCGTCACTGGGAGTGTGGGCGCTCGTTGCCACCGCCCGGCTCATCTCGCTGCTGCCGACCCCGATCACCACCGCCGTAACGCGGCTCAACGATAAGGGCATCCGGCTCTACGACTCGATGCATGTACCCAACTATCCGATTCCGGTTGCGTAGCTTGGGCGTTGGTTGCGTGGCCGGGCCCCGGAATTAATCGCGACGCCAACCACCTCCGTCGAAAAGTATTAACGAGATGAAGCGTGCCTCGTTTCCTCATCCTTCGAACGGGGAGCCGACTATGTGTTCTCGAGGCTGACAGGCGCAAGTCATCTAGCCGAGTGGTGTTTGCCCGCACTGGTCGGCGCTCAGCTCTACCCGTGCTCACGCCGAAACGCGTCGTAAGCCGCGGTGATGCAGTCGGCTTCGGCATCGGGGTGCGCATAGGCCACGACATCAATCGCCGCCAGCGTGTCCGGTCCGAGCCCCGCACAATTCGGCGTGATGCATCCCCGAGTGAGAGCGCAGTTCAGCAGCCGCTGGAAAGTCTCCCGGAGGTGCTCCGGGGTTGGATGCTCGGCCCCCATCACACCAGGCTAGGTCTTCTGTGACGGGTGCGGTAGGCGGCGAGCCCTTGTAATCCGTTTACACACTCCTCATTGGTGCGTTGGCGACACCGGCGGAGGTGGGCCCGCCAACCAATCCGACAAATCGCGGGCCCGTGACGTCGCAGCCACACTCGCCGCGAAGGAAATCGCCGGAACACGCTGATCCGTGTCGGATAAGCAGAAGCCCACCGCGGGTTCTCAAATTCGGCTGCATTGCTCAGCTATTCCCAGCCAGACGATGTGCACCAGATGTTTACCAGGATTTTGCCGGTGGTTTGACCCGCCGGGCGGCTGTGCGGAGCAGTTTAAGCCACCATCCAGTGGTGTCCGCGAACCGTTTGACCACTGCCGGAGAAGTCCCCGATACCGGCATTCCGCCAGAGATGGCCGCCTGCATGACGATGGCCGAGCAGTACGACTGGCATCAGGCCTACCTTCGTCGCCACCGCGTGTCGAGGCGCAACTTCTTGCGGGGATCGGCGGCCATGGCGGCCCTCGCCACGGTGGGGCTTTCCCCGTTCGGTCGCCGCGCATATGCGCAGGATGCGCCGCTGGCGGTGGCGAATCGGCGGGTGGGATACGGTCCCGACGCGTCGAGCCAGTTGCGCCTTGCGGCGCAACTGTCGCGAAATCCGGGTGGCCTGAAGGTGTTTGTCGACCACGGCCCAACACCTGCGCTGGGGGCGACGGTCGACGCCGAGGTGCGTAACCTGGTGACCCAGATCCCGGCCACCGATGGCGGTGTGTTGGCGGCCGAGCAGTTCTACGCCCACGTCCCCGTGGACGGCCTGCCCGGCCGCATGCCCCACTTCTACCAGTGGCGCACCGACGACGGTTTCGTCAGCGATATCCGCTCGGCGTGGACCGCGATGCCGAACAGGCGAGATGCGTTGGGCCCGTTCCGATTCACGATGATGGGTGACCAGGGCACCGATGACACCCCGGTGCTACCACCCGGCCTCGCTCATGGCGTCTACGACGACAGTTATTACCAGCCCGACAACGATCCTGCCGTCTCGCACACCGACAATGTACTGAACCAGATCATTCTGTCCCGAGCGGACTTTCACGTGCTGGCCGGCGATATCGCCTACGCGGACCCGTCCGGTTTGGGGAAGCCGGCGACATTCGTGCCCTCGGCGGCAAACCCCCCGACCGGCTTTGACAAGTTCAACCCGTTCGTCTGGGATGTGTACTTCGGGTCGATCGAAGCCAGTGCCTCGACGACACCGTGGATGTTCGCCACCGGCAACCACGACATGGAGGCCGCCTACCCGGTACACGGCTATGGTGGGCATCTGGCGCGCCTTGATTTTCCGGGCAATGGTCCTGCCGCGTGCCCGTCGGTGTACTCGTTCACCTACGGCAATGTCGCGGTGCTCTCGCTGGACGCCAATGATGTCAGCTACGAGATCACCGCGAACACGGGCTACTCGGGCGGCGCCCAAAACACTTGGGTGGAGCGCACATTGGCCGCGCACCGCGCCAATCCCGATATCGACTTCATCGTCTGTTTCTTTCATCACTGTGCGTACTCCACCACTGCGGCGCATGCCAGCGACGGTGGAGTACGGGCGGCCTGGGGTGACCTCTTCGATCGGCACCAGGTCGACCTGGTGCTGCAAGGACACAACCACGTCTTCGAACGCACGGACCCGATACGGGGCGGCAAACCAACGACGGTCGCCGCAGACAACGCGATCGTCTATTCCGAAACCGACGGCACCGTCTACTACACGGTCGGTTCCGCGGGCAGGCCGCGGTACAACTTTCAGCCCGGTGAGCTCGAGACCTACCGCGGGAATGAAATCGCGGACACCTTTGTCCCCAACAGCTACGTCTGGACCGCCCAAGGCGACAAACAAAACGAGGCGGTCAGCTGGTCGCGAGTGCGGTACGCCAACTATGCCTTCATCCGCGTCGACGTGCGCCCAGGGTTCTTCGTCAGCGAAATGGACGTGGTAGCCGTGGACGAATACGGCCGAGAATTCGACAAACTCACCTACCGACGCCAAGTCCGCGCCTAGCTCGTCACCTCTCAAGCAGCGTACGAGCCGGTTAGGTTAGGCGTCTACCCGACTCCGCCCGGCCCATACGGACGCGCACTTGGATAGACGCTCGCTGACCCCGATCGTGGACGTCGGAGTGGCTCCGACGGGAATGAAACCCGCAGTAGTTTTGTGGCGGTCGTAACGCCGAGTTAAACAACCTCAGCTCACCAACAGGACTGGTGACTATCATGGCGCCACATGACCGCAACACCGCAGGCGCCGCCCGCGCGCACCACCCCCGACAACACCGTTGGTTACGCCGCACTGGCCCTTGGGATATTGGCTCTGATCACCAGTGTGCTTCTGGTTGGACTTCTGTTCGGCAGTCTGGCAGTGACGCTGGGCCTGGCTGGTTTGGACGCAGTCGCGGACAACGAGGCCATCAACCGCAAGTCGGCGATCGCCGCAGTCGTGCTGGGTGTTGTCGCGATCGTCGTCAGCATCGCCGCCCTTGTGTTCCGGATCTGGCTCATTGTCTAACGTCGACACGCCTGGGCGAGGATTCCGACTCAAACAGATTCGATGCTTATGGCGGCCGAGGATTTCTTCGGTGCTCAAGGTGCGATGTGGGTCGGCGTTGAATGCCTGCCTGAGGGCAGGCGATTCGGTGTCGTTGGCGAGACCACATCGCCAAGTACGTCCCCGTATTCGTCTGCGACCCGTGTCGAGCGGCATGGCGTAGACGTGACCCCCCTGTCGCTCATCGGCCGGTTACTGCGGCGGTGAGGTCTCTGCCGGGCGACTTGGTTGGGCGTCTCTCATCTAGCCGATGCATGCCTACCGCACGATTTGGCCCACGTAGTATCCGAGCCGATTTTCGACATCCCCAGGCTTGTGGAAGCCGCGGGCCATCAGGGCTTTGATTGCATCCTGGGCGGCGGGTCGCCCGAGCGAAGCGATGCACGCATCCCACCCGGCGCCGAGTTCGACGTCCGGCGGCAAGCTGGTGTTGACGAGGCGCTTGGTATTAGCGATCGCCCATTTGTCGAACCCGGCGATCCGGGTCGCGAGCGCCTCTACGAACGCGTCTAGATCGGCGTCGGGCAGGGCGCGATTAACGTAGCCGTAGGCCTCGGCCTGGTCTCCCCGGACGTCTTCGGAGCTCAAAAGCACCTCGAGGGCGCGGTTTCGGCCGATGAGTTGGGGCAGCCGGGCCATGGGGCCGCCACCGGCGACCATCCCCACGCCCACCTCCCATTGCGAGAGGATGGCCTTTTCGCGGCTCGCGAAACTCATGTCGCAGGCGAGCGTGACTCTCGCTGCCGTTGCCCGTCGCACGGCCGCGGATGAGGGCGATGGAGACGACTGGCACGCGGGTCAGACGCACGAGAAAGTCCGGCCAAGGCGGCAAGCCTGTCGGACCAGCCGGTAGTGCGGTCAGGTCCTCGAGCTTGGCCAGGAAATCGGAGTGATTCAAGAAGTAGTCGTCGACCGCGCTGTCGAAGACCACGACCCTGACATGCTCGTCGGCCTCTAGAGCGTTGATGACTTCCTGAAACTGCTGGACCATTTCCGGGCCCATCACGTTGATCGGCGGGTTGTCGATTGTGACACGCCAATAGGCAGGCGACCGTCGGGTCAGGCGAATCTGCGCGGGTTTCGTAGGTGAGTTCACTGTTGTCATTGGATTCTCCTCTGTGTTTGTCAGTCTCATAAAGCGGTTGGCGGATCATCCAGGGCGTAGGGGGCGCCACTACGTGACGTCACTGCAGACTGGCAGGGTCACTGGGATGGGGCGAAAGTTCCGTGGTCGTCGCTGTCATCCAGGCGTAAAGGGGCAGCGACTTCACGATGCTGTCGAGCTCGCCAGGGTCGCGGGCGTTCCACAAGCCTAGAGTTCGTAGAGCGGGCTCGTCTGCCGCGAGCGCCCACAGCCGCCGCAGGTTGCCTTGGCTGGAAAGCTCGCGAGCACGCCGAGCCTCCCGGTTCAGCGTGTCATCGACAACACCGGAAGGAGTTCCCTCCGGGACGCCAATCGTCATGGCGATCAAAAACTCTTGCCCTGGCCCAATGCTGGACAGTGCGGGATCGTTCGGGTGCGGCGAAAGCGGCATGACTTCGTCGGTGCGCCAGATCCGGAGTGGCATTGACGCGAGCACGCTTTCAAGTTCGTCGGCGTTGTCTGCAGTGAAGAGGCCCAGCGTGCGCCACTCGGCGGGTTTCAATGGGGGTCGCCACAAACGGCGCAGGCTCCCGCGCTCTGCGAGGTCGTGCGAGTGGGCGGCCTCTCGCTGCCGCACCTCGGCCACAGTTTCCTCACTCGTACCCCGGGGGACGTGGGTGGTCATGGTGACAAGGAAATCCACGATGCTCCTTGACGAAACTATCCGTGAGCCAAGAGATTTCGAATCGATACCACCGTGCTGTCGTGCACAATCAATCCTCAAGTCCGTTTATTACTTCAATGCAGCCAGGATTTGTTGTGCCAAAGGTGCGGCTGACGCGGGGTTCTGGCCTGTGTACAGATTGCGGTCCACTACCGTATAGGGCTTCCAGATTTCGCCTCGCGTGAAGTCCACACCCAACTTGATTAACTCATCCTCGACAGTCCATCTGGCTTTTTCGCGCAGGCCGACCGCGTCCTCTTCGTCATTGGTGTAGGCCGTGACCCTGTAGCCGACGAAGGGTGAAACGCCTTTGCGGCGGGTGGCCATAATGGCGACGGGTGCGTGGCACACAATGGCCAGCGGCTTGCCAGACGCAAGCGCTGCGGTCAACAGTCGGCCGGAGTCGGCGTCCTCCCACAGGTCCTCCATCGGGCCGTGGCCACCGGGGTAGTACACGGCGTCGTAATCCTCGAGGCGGGCGTCAGCCAATTCGATTGGGCGGCGCAGTTCCTCGGCTGACCGAAGGATCTCTTCCTGCTCGCGGGCGATCTGTTCACTACCGGCCATCGACGGTCGCAAGCTCATGACATCCAGGTGGGGCACGACGCCGTTGGGGGTGGCGACCACGACCTCGTGGCCCGCACCGGTGATTGCGCTGTATGGCGCGGCGAATTCCTCGGCCCAGTAACCGGTCGGATGTCGCGTGCCGTCCTTGAGCGTCCAATAACTGGCTCCAGTCACGACGAAGAGGACTTTGGCCATCAGATCGGCTCCTTGTCTGATAGGGGAACATGAGCGGATCCTGTCCGGGGCCCCGGCGCCTCGAGCGATCAAGATCGTACGCTTGCCCGTCGGCGGCGGCAATGGTTAGCAAAGTCCGGTTGTGTAGGGGCCGCGGTTCTCAGCGTCGCACGCGATGGCGACCATTCTTCGCAAACCCGCGCGGCCATCCACGGCGCTTGGCGACTACGGGCACCGCCCGGTGTGCGGAACGAAACGCATTGTCTTGCAGTGAATATCTCACATCTGAAGTCACTGCACTACCTTCCACTGCTCGCGCATCCGCCTGGGTGCTGCATGCAGCTACAGGCGAGGGCGGGCAACCCATTACGGAGCGGGTCCTCACAGCAACATCACAGCAAAGGAGCGGTGCTCGACCAGACCCGTGGTGCGAGTCTGGCCATGAGAGTTGTGTTGCTCGGGTCCGCCCGGTTGCGACAAAGGCACCCAGGCGCCGCGCGGGCGCGGCGAACCCACCACACTGGCACTGCTCGTCTAGAGCCGAGTCTGGAGATCTTTCGCGGCCGCGACCGCGTCGTCGAGCGCGCCGAACACTAGCGCGTCGAAGTCGTCTTGTCTTTCGGCCCGCACCACCGCGTTGTCCGGGTCGACCAGGAAGCCTTCCTTGCCCACCGATGACAGCGTCGCCCGCATGCCGGCGAGCAGGCCGCGGGCGGCGTCGTTGATCGTGTCGACCCGCGTGACGTCGAGGATCGCCACGTCAAAGTCGGCCTTCTCACGCTCAACCCTGCGCAGCACCTGCTCGGTACCGGCGAACAACAGGTCGCCGTGCAGTGCATAAACACGCACCCGGTCGCACGCGTCAGAAATGGTCCTGATTGTCGACCGCGACTCTCTTGTGACAGTGAGGAAATGTAGTCCCAGGCGCTGGGACAGGCTGCGGCACACCCGAACCCCGCGCACACTGTTGCCCTTACCGTCCAACAGCGGTGAGTAGACGCCGATTCCGAGCTGGCCGGGCAGCACGGCCACGATGCCGCCGCCGACGCCGCTCTTGGCGGGCATTCCGACGGCACTGACCCAGTCACCCGCGGCGTCGTACATGCCGCACGTCACCATCACCGCAAGCGTGCGCTGCACGACGACGGTGTCGGTCACCCGTCGCCCGGTCATCGGGTTGACGCCGCCACGGGCCAGGGTCGCGGCCATCCGAGCCAGGTCGGTACTGGTCACGTTGAACGAGCACTGCCGGAAGTAAACGTCGAGCACCTCCTCGGGGTCACCATCGAGTACACCGAAGCTCTGCAGCATGTAGGCGATGGCGCGGTTGCGGCTGCCGGTCTTCTTCTCCGAGGCGTATACGTTGGGATCGATGTCGAGCGGGCGTCCGGCGAACGCCGAGTAGAACTCGCGGATGCGGGCGAACCGCTCCTCGGGTGTGGCGCCAGGGACCAGTGAAACGGCCGCGATGGCGCCGGCGTTGATCATCGGGTTCTTCGGCGTATTCCTCGCCACATCGACGCTGATCTCGTTGAAAGCCTCACCCGACGGCTCGACCCCGATTCTGGCATCCACCGCATCCTGGCCGATCTGATCGAGGGCGAGCGCATAGGTGAACGGCTTGGAAACCGATTGAATAGTGAATTCGACTGCGGCATCGCCGGATTCGTAGACATACCCGTCGGACAGCGACAGTGACAACCCGAACCCCGTGGGGTCGACGCCGGCGAGCTCGGGGATGTAGGTGGCCAGCGCTCCATCCGTGACGCTCGCTTGTTCGTCTCTGATCTGGTCCAGGTACCGCTGCACCAGTTCGGCCACGGCTTGGATCCTAGCCAGCATCGGGTCGGGTCGGCGACGATGGCTTCGACCGCTGTTACCGGGGTCCGATTCGGTCGACGGCGGTTCGTCACCGCGGTGCAGACGACCCGCATCGAGCTGTCCGGTGCCACCGCCGTTCGCCCGCAATGTCCGCTTCCACCCGGCCGCGGCCGCCCAGCGCGCTCAATGGATCAGCGCCGCAATGTTCAATGCGATCGAAATCTCGAGGCAAGCCGGCGACCACCCACAACGTCGACGAACTCAGCGGACTCGTCGAGCTCGCGCCCAGCGTCCTCGATAACCACGACAACGAAATCCCTGCGGACAGGCGGTCACACAGCGCAACGGTGGCGTCGAGCATCTGCTGAGTGCCCTTGATTTTGCTGGGGATCAGTCGGCACGATGCGGTGCTTCGTTGGCGACGATCTGGCGTTCGACGCACGGTCGTTGAGAGGCGGGAGCTGACAGTCAATGGATTAGGTAGGTGCGCCCCACTGTGCATCGCCATGGTCGCGGTCGCGCTCGTCCGGTGTCGACGCTCCACCGTCCGGCGCGAACCCCGCCTGCCTGAGGATCCGTCGCAAGTCGACGATCAACTGCTCGTCGATGTCTTTCCCACGCGGGCGCTCGAGCACTTCAGTTTCGGGACCCAAAGCGACTTTAAATTTGCCGTTGCGCTCCTCTGTCGTGGTTCCGAGGTTCTCCAGCAGTGACAGAACTTGACGCCACTCGATATTGCCGCTGGCCGGATGACTGAAAATTTTCGCGATCGTGTCGCGATGATGACTACTGAGGTGCGCGTCCATCAGTCGGTCCTTCCGAGATCAGTCCCCATCGTGTCACATCCCCATCGCCGGGGAAGTCACTCGATTGCACTGCCATCCATCCAGGCTGAAGGTGTGACTCTTCGCCGACGGCACCGTCGACAGGGACGGCGTCACCGGCGTGGCCGGCCGCGTCTCTGAAACCGATGCACTCGACTGGCATCGGATCGGGCGAGGGCATCAACCTACCGCTGCGCGAGGCGAAGTCCTGGTGCGGCGCGCACGATGTCGCCGACGCTTGACCGGCTCACGGGGCGTGTCGCACCAGCCGGAAGCTCTGTGTGAAGGCGGCCGGCCGCGTTGTGAGGGTCACCTCCACCGCGCCGCCGGGTGTGACGACGTAGCGTTCCTCGACATCGGGCCCATCCTCGCGTCGGCCGACCGTCCGGCGCGCGAGGTCCTCCTTGTCGTGCAGATTCGGGTCGAACGGGAAGTAGACCGGATCGTAGGGCGTCACGTCCCCGTCGGGGCGGCCATCGAGCAGGCGGCTGCACTCAACGAACCGGAAGTGTCCGATGTTGTGCGCTGCGCGGTACGTCCGCGTGACGACGAGCGGAGGCCGGCCATCGGTGGGAAGTGGGGCGTCCTTCGGCAGGATCGGGTCGAAGATGATGTCCTCGCCCGCGTGCGCCTCGCGGAAGACCCCGAAATTTCGTGAGAGGCGTTCGGACAGCGCGAAGCCGGCCTCCTTATCGAGGAAGACCGCGAGCCCGATGGCCGTCGCGGCAAAGGGGTGCGGTGAGCGCTTCACGCGCTTCTCGCCGAACGTCGCGCGCAGCGTTCGGCCGACGAGCGGGAAGCTCCCTGCCCCTCCTGCGACGTAGATACCCGCCACGTCGGACCAGGCTACGTCGCCACCGTCTCGGGCCGGGTCGCGCAGGACACGGGATAGGACCTCGACTGTCTTCTCGACGAGTGGCGCACAGGCCGCGTAGACGTCGTCGATCCCGCACGAGAACGGCGGCCGGCCGGCCGCGGAGAGGTCCATCAGGAAGCGGCGCGTGTTTGGCCCGACCGCTTCCTTCCGGACGGCACATTCCTCGAGCAGAAGATCGAGTGTTGTGGCGTCCACTTCGCCGAGCTTCGCTTCCTTGCGGACCAGCTCCAGGATCGTCTCGTCGAAGTCGTCGCCACCCAGGCGTCGAATGCCCTCGCTCGTGACGACCTCGTTGCAACGTCCCGTCATCTTCAGAAGCGAGGCGTCAAACGTGCCGCCCCCGAGGTCGTAGATCACGACGTACTCGCGCTTAGCGGTGAGGGTGGACCGGTACCGATGGGCGTACTCGAAGCCCGCCGCGGACGGCTCGTTTAGGAGCGCGACCACTTCGAAGCCCGCCTTGGCGAAAGCATCCAGCGTCAGAAAGCGTTGGGCGCTCGAGGCGTTGGCCGGCACGCTGATCGCGGCCTCGACACGCTCGTCGGGCGCGAGGCCGATGTTCGAGCGATGCCGAAGGTCGCTCTTCAGCTGGGCCAGGAAGCTCGTGAAAAGGTCGGCCAGCGGATAGGAACGCCCGCCCAGGTCCACCTCGGTCTGAGGCCCGGCGTCGTTGATGAGACGCTTGAACGACCGAAGAACTGACCAACCCGGCTCCTGGCGGACGGCGGCAGCGTCCAAACCGAAGCACAGCTCTCCAGCGGCATTTGCAGCGACGATCGAGGGCCATGTGTCCATCCCGTCGAACGACGCGACAGGGTAATTGCCCCTGTCGACGACCGCCACGACCGTGTGCGTGGTCCCGAAGTCGATGCCGACCCTCATTCCGCCCGAGTTTATGCGCTGCACGGCGTTCGACGTCTGGTTGCGTCCCGCGTGTCGCGCCGCCACAGGCTGGCCGTGGCGCTGATGGCGTGACGCGAACAACCGTGTCGCTGCAGACGGCCCCTCACATCCTGGGTCTCGCACCGCCGGGGACCGGGAAGACAGCGCGGCGCGCAGACAATCGAGGTGGTCCGCGCGCTTAGGGGTCACGCCGGTGCGCCGGTAATCTGGGAGTGTCGAGCGCCTGAGGGCCAGGCGAGGGCTGCGAACCGACGTCGTTGTCTTCAGTTGCGCGACTGGGTGATTGCCCGTCCGGTTTGGAACTTTGCTCAAAGGAATGCGCATGACCGATCTGAACACCGCATTGCCTCCGGCGGTGCGCAGGGTGCTGGAGCTGGGGCTGCTCGCCGATCCACCGGCCAAACCCGATGTCAGCAAGGGCTATCTCGATCTGCTGGACGCGGGTTTGCCGACAGGGACCCCTGCGGTTGAGGCGGTGTTCGCCTCGCCGGTCGGTTCTATGGTCTACGACAACATGCAAGCGCTGATACGCAGGCTGTTCAGCGCCCTTCAACAACCCACGGAGTGGCTGAACATCCCGACCGGCGGGATCGCGCTGGACGTCGGCTGCGGCCCCGGTACCGTCACCGCGTCGCTGGCGCGCGCCGTGGGCCCGGACGGGCTGGCCCTGGGCCTCGACATCTCCGAGGCGATGCTGGGCCGCGCAGTGCGCGTCGAAGGCGGAGCACAGATCGGCTTCTTGCGGGCGGATGCGCAACGGCTGCCGCTGCGCGACGAGACGGTCGACGCGGTGGTCTCGATCGCCGTGCTGCAGCTGGTGCCGGATCCAGCGGCGGCGCTCGCGGAGATGGCGCGGGTGCTGCGAGCGGGCGGACGGCTGGCCGTGATGGTTCCCACCGCCGGGTGGGCCGCCGGGGTTTTGCGGATGTTGCCCCACATCGGGGCCCATCTGTTCGGTGAAGACGAAATCGGCGACATCCTCGAAGACCACGGCTTCACCAGCGTGCGGACCAAGAACTTCGGCGCTCTCCAGTGGGTGCGCGGCAAACGCGGGTAACAGGCAGGCGAGACACGGCCAGCGTGGATCGGCAGGGCCGTGGCCGGGTAGCAGATGCTCGACCGGTAGTGCGCGTAGTCGGTCACGGTCCTCGCTGCGGCAGTGTCATCAACGATTCGGGTACGTGAACCGATGGCCCGCGCGCTGCGTTGAAAGGAGTGTTGCCTTGACGTGGGCCCGCCTGCACGCCGACGGGATGGTCACCGTCCGCTCGACCCCGGAGAAATCGGAAGGACGACGACGATGAAGGTCGATACTGATCTGCTCGGGCACTGGCCGTCAGAGCCGCGTGGCAGGCAGCGATGTTTGTCGGTGGCTGTCTTTAGCATCGAGTGCAGTGGATTGGCGCAACGATATGCCTGAAGTGTCCGGTGGATTAGCCCGACCAGTTTGGTGGCGCCGCTACGGAAGGAACGGTGTTCCCCAACATGATTGATATCGACGGGTCAGTGCCTGATACGGCACAAGAGTCCGACGCCGAGCTGACCGCGCGTTTCGAGCGCGATGCGCTTCCGCTGCTCGACCAGCTCTACGGCGGCGCCATGCGGATGACCCGCAACCGGGCCGACGCCGAGGACCTGTTGCAGGAAACCATGGTGAAAGCCTATGCCGGATTCCGCTCGTTCCGGGAAGGCACCAACCTCAAGGCGTGGCTGTACCGGATCCTGACCAACACCCAGATCACCGACTACCGCAAGAAGCAGCGCCAACCTTCGCAGTATCCGGCCGAGGAGATCACCGACTGGCAGCTGGCGTCCAACGCCGAGCACTCCTCGACGGGTTTGCGGTCCGCGGAGGTGGAGGTCCTGGAGGCACTGCCGGACACCGAGATCAAGGCGGCGTTGCAGGCGTTGCCGGAAGAGTTCCGGGTGGCGGTGTATTACGCCGACGTTGAGGGCTTCCCGTATAAGGAGATCGCCGAGATCATGGATACGCCGATTGGGACGGTGATGTCGCGGTTGCACCGGGGCAGATGCCAGCTCCGTAGCCTGTTGGCCGATGTGGCCAGGGACCGCGGCTTCGTTCGCGGTGACCAGCTCGACGCGCCAAAATCTGCGGATTCTCTCGGACCATATATGGGAAGCCGACGCCCAGCCTGATAACAGTGTCGGCGCCTCTCTGCTACCAATTCCTCACCAGCACAAGGCCGCTCACCGCACAGGATGCTGAGCGGGCCACCGATGCGGCGATTGCGGCCATCACTGCGGGCGTGTTCGTGCGCAGCAGGCGCCGATAAACACGATTTCGATTCGGCGGGTTCGGGTACCTCCGTACGGTGACTACGCTGCGAATCCTGGTTACCGGCGCTACCGGCTATGTCGGCTCGCGGCTCGTCAGTGCGCTGCTCGACGAGGGCCACTACCTCGTCGCCGCCGCCGACAGTCAGCGCGTACCGGCAGGTGCGTACGACATCCTCGGCCCTGAGACGACGTCGTATGGTGAGCTGCGGACCGCCGCGGCCGCGCTGCGAACCGGACTCGACACGCTGATCAACCTGGCGCCGAAGGCGAGCCCGGCGTGACACCATCGGCGGCGTCGCGCGTGCATTTTCTGGACGAACTGCGCGACATCGTCAGCACGGTCGCAGTGCCTCACCACGAACCGCGCGCGGTGATACTGCGGCGGCGGATCGTCGTCACGGTGGTGCTCGTGATCGGCGCTGCGCTGCTTGGTTATTCGTTGACCCGACGGCCAGGCGACGAGTCGTTTTACTGGCTCACGCTGGCGCTTGCGGCGGTCTGGGCGCTGGGTGCCTTCGTGTCAGGCCCGCTGCATCTCGGCTGCGTGCGGCTCCGCGGCCGCAACCAGCGTCCGGTGATCACCGGGACTGTGGTCGGCTTGGCGCTCGGCGGCGTGTTTCTGGTGGGCGGCCTGATCGCGCGCGAGATTCCCGGTGTACGTGAATTCGTCACGAGGGTCCTCGATTTCGCCAACCACGGTCCGCTGGCGCTGGTGGTGTTCATTACGGTGATCAACGGGGTCGCGGAGGAGCTGTTCTTCCGCGGCGCGCTCTACACCGCGCTGGGCAAGGCCTATCCAGCCGTCATCTCGACGATCATCTACGTCGTCGCGACGTCGGCCACCACAGGCAATCCGATGCTGGGGGTCGCTGCGGTGGTCCTCGGAGCGGTGTGTGCCTGGGAACGCCGAGTCACCGGCGGCGTGCTCGCACCGATGCTGACCCACTTCTTCTGGGGTCTCGTCATGGTGCTCGCACTGCCGCCGGTGTTCGGCGTCTAGCGCAACGGATTGGCCAGCTCGTCCTGGCGCATGCGCGCCGCGTGCATGGCGGCCGCCCCGAGCAGCACCGGCGCGATGCCGGCCGCCAGGAAAATCGCTTGCATCGAAACGACTTTCGACAGCGGGCCGACGATCGCGAACGACACCGGCATGAACGCCAGCGACACGAAGAAGTCCAGGCTCGACACCCGCCCCAGCATCTCCGTCGGAACCCGCCGCTGCAGCAGCGTGCCCCAGATCACCATTCCCGTGCCGTCGGTGAAACCGATGACGAACGTCGCCACGGCCATCAGCGGGAACGACGACGTGAAGCCGACGACCACCAATGGTATCGAGCCGACGCTCCACATCGTCATCATCACCGTGAGATAGCGACGCGGCAGTCGACCGGACGACACCGTCAGCGCGCCCAGTGCGCTGCCGACACCGAAGAACGCCAGGATGAAGCCGAACGTTCGCGCGCCGTCTTCGAAGCGTTGCTTGGCGATGAACGGCAGCAGCACCTCGATCGGTCCCAGCACCACGAGCACGAACATGCTCGCGAACAGCAGCGTCCACAACAGCCACGGCGTACGCACCATGAACGCGAAGCCGTCGCGCAGGTCGCGCAGTAGATGCGGTGGCTCCTGATCAGGCTGTTGCACAGGCGTTTTCATGGCCGGCCCGGTGGCGACCAGCAACAGCAGGCCGACGGCGAACAACGCCGCCACTACGACCGCACCAAGAGACGGGAACGTCGCACCGACCACGACACCGGCGATGGCCGGGCCGACGGCGCGCTGGAACACCGGACGCACCACGCCTTCGACGCCGTTGGCCGCCAGCAGCTGGTCGGCAGGCAGAATCCGGGGCACGATCGCGCTGTAGGCGGGGAAGAAGAAGGCCGCAGCGATGCCGAGCGCGGCCGCAGCCACCGCCATGTGCCAGATCTGCAGGGCGCCAACGAGTCCCAGGATCGCGATCGTCGACACCGCGATCACGTTGACGGTTTCGACGGCGATGATGATGGCGCGCTGGCTGATCCGGTCGGCGGCCAGCCCACCGACCAACACGAAGGCGACCAGGCCGGCGCCAAGGCACGTGGCGACCAGGGACAGCGATGCGGGGTCGTCGTCCAGTTCGATGACCTGAAGCGCCATCACGACGGCCCACATGCCTTCGGCGAAGATCGACAGCGACACCGCGGCGATCAGCAGGCGGTACTCGCGGAACTTAAAGGGTGCGAGCACGCGCCAAACGCCGGGGCGGACCACCGGCTGCTCAATGTCGAATTGCGTACTCACCATTCGATGGTCGCGGAACAACCGGTCCATAGTCCAGCGATTTTCGGCCTAGAACAGGTCGTCGAGAGACGGGATCGTCCTGCGGTCGGCCAGCTTCTGAACCACCCATTGATTCAACGAGACGCCCTGCTCATAGGCCTCGACTGCGAGTCGCGAATGCAGCGCAGGCGACGTGCGTACCCTGAGGTTGCCGCTGTATTGCCGGTCGGTCAGTGATTCTGGGGGCGTCACGCCGGCAGCCGTCATCTCGGCGACGACCTCGTCGATCATTCGCTCGACACCCTCGATCGCCGCATGAGCAGTCGGAGCACGCGAATACCGGAAGGGGTACTCGAGGCACACGCCGACGAACTCTCCGTACTCTGGCGAGTACTCGGCACGGTAGGTGTACTGATTCATACCTCGATCGTGGCGGAGCAGTCCGACAATTAGCGTCGTTCAAAACTTGGTGCCGCATGTGGCACCACGTTTTGAACTAGGCATATGGTCCGGCCGGCTCAGGAGTCGGTGAACTTCGCCGCCCGCCGCTGCTGGAAGGCCCGGGTTCCCTCGCGGAAGTCGTTCGACTCGATCAGCACAAGCTGGCCCTGCTTCTCGCGCTCCAGTGCGGCCTCCAACTCCGTCAGCGTCGCGGCGTTGATCGCGTCCTTGGTCTTGCGCAGCGCAACTGCCGGACCGGACACGAGCGTCGAAACCACCTTTGAGACCTCGGCGTCGAACCGATCGGCCGGATACACCGCCGTCACCAGTCCCCACGAGTGCGCCTCCGCCGCCGGAATCCGCTCGGCCAGCAGTGCCAGCCGCATCGCGCGGATGCGGCCGACCGCCGCAGCGATCAACGCCGACGCGCCACCGTCGGGCATCAGCCCGATCTTCGCGAACGCCAGCATGAAAAACGCCTTCTCCGAAGCCAATACGACATCACACGCCAGCGCCAACGACGCACCAATGCCCGCTGCCGGTCCCTGCACGACCGCGACCACCGGCTGCGGCAGGTTCACGATCGACCGGACCGCGCGGTTGGCCGCGTCAAGCACGTCGGCCGGCGTCCCGCTCGCACCGGGATTGGCGTGGTCCTCTTCGCTGATCCCCGCGCCCGACGAGAAACCGCGCCCGGCACCGCCGAGCCGCACCACCTTGACCCGAGGATCGCCCGCGGCTTGCTCCAGCGCACCGGCGACGCCCTTGAGCATCGCCGCGGTCAACGAGTTGAGGCTGTCCGGGCGGTTCAGCGTCACCGACAGCACACCGTCGGCAAGCTCGACGGAAAGGTCATCGATGCTTGTGTACGCGTCGGCACTGGAATCGATCGTCGTCATTTCTGCACCCTAGATCTGGGGCCGATGGCCCGCGGCCGGTCCGACTTGGTTATACAAGTAAGCTATGTCGGCGGTCAACTGGGCTTCTGGGCTGAAGGGCGGTTAGAGATGGCTGGACCACTGCACGGATTGCGAGTCGTCGAGCTCGCCGGCATCGGCCCTGGCCCGCACGCGGCGATGCTCCTCGGTGACCTTGGCGCCGACGTCGTGCGCGTCGAGCGTCCTGGCAAGGGGCCCGGGCCTGCGACCGAACCCGGGCGCGACTACCTGCTGCGCAATCGGCGATCCGTGGCGGCGAATCTCAAGAGCGACGAGGGTCGCGACCTCGTGCTGCGGTTGATCGCCAAGGCCGACGTGTTGATCGAGGGCTTCCGTCCCGGCGTCACCGAGCGGCTTGGCCTCGGCCCGCAGGACTGCGCCGAGGTGAACGAGCGGCTGATCTACGCGCGCATGACCGGCTGGGGCCAGACCGGCCCGCGCAGCCAGCAGGCCGGCCATGACATCAACTACATCTCACTCAACGGTGTGCTGCACGCGATCGGCCGCGCCGGCGAACGCCCGGTACCGCCGCTGAATCTGGTCGGCGACTTCGGCGGTGGCTCAATGTTTCTCGTCGTCGGCATCCTGTCTGCGCTGTGGGAGCGCGAGCGGTCCGGCAAGGGCCAGATCATCGACGCGGCCATGGTCGACGGCTCCGGCGCGCTCTCGACGATGATCTGGGCGTTCCGGGCGATGGGCATGTGGAGTGACGAGCGCGGCGTCAACATGCTCGACACCGGCGCGCCCTATTACGACACCTACACCTGCGCCGACGGCCGTTGGGTCTCCGTCGGTGCCATCGAGCCGCAGTTCTACTCCGAACTGCTTGAAAAACTGGGTCTCGACGGCTTACCTCCTGAAGACTTGCCAGACCAGAACGACATGAGCCGGTGGCCCGAGCTGCGCGCCCGGCTGACCGAGGTCTTCGCGTCGCAGGATCGCGACCACTGGGCCAAGGTGTTCGCCGACAGCGACGCCTGCGTGGCGCCCGTGCTGTCGTTCGCCGAGGTCGAAACCGAACCGCACAATACCGAGCGCGACACGTTCTACCGCGAGAATGACTACCTGTTTCCCGCACCGGCGCCGCGGTTTTCGCGCACCGCGCCATCCACGCCGATTCCGCCGGGAGTGCCCGGCGCCGACACCGAAGCCGTCCTACGCGACTGGGTATAGAGAGGAACGCAATCAGTGGAGATCAGAGACGCTGTCGCCGTCGTGACCGGCGGTGCCTCCGGGTTGGGCCTGGCGACCACCAAGCGCCTGCTGGATGCGGGCGCCCAGGTGGTTGTTCTGGACATCCGTGGGAAGGAGGCCGTCGCCGAACTCGGTGAGCGCGCGGTGTTCGCCGAGACCGACGTCACCGACGAAGCCGCGGTGACCGCCGCGCTCGACACCGCCGAGTCGCTCGGCCCGCTTCGCATCGTGGTGAACTGCGCGGGAACCGGCAATGCGATCAAGACGCTGGGCAAGGACGGGCCGTTTCCACTCGACCTGTTCAAGAAGGTCGTCGAGATCAACCTGATCGGCACCTTCAACGTGATCCGGTTGGGCGCCGAGCGCATCGCCAAGACCGAACCGATCAACGGGGAGCGCGGCGTCATCGTCAACACGGCGTCGGTCGCGGCCTTCGACGGGCAGATCGGCCAGGCCGCCTACTCCGCGTCCAAGGGCGGGGTGGTCGGCATGACGCTGCCCATTGCTCGCGATCTGTCTCGGGACCTGATCCGCGTCGTCACCATCGCACCCGGCCTCTTCGACACGCCTCTGCTGGCGGGGCTGCCCGAGCCGGCCAAGGAGTCGCTGGGCAAGCAGGTGCCGCATCCGTCGCGGCTGGGTAAGCCCGACGAGTATGGCGCTCTGGCTGTGCACATCGTCGAGAACCCGATGCTCAACGGTGAGGTGATCCGCCTCGACGGCGCGATCCGGATGGCGCCACGATGACGATCACGACGAAGTTCACCGAGACGTTCGGCGTCGAGCATCCGATCGTGCAGGGCGGCATGCAGTGGGTCGGATATGGCCGGTCGGCACGGCGATGGGCCTGATCGACGACATTCCGACGGTCGGCGAACTGGTGTCGCGCATCGTGGGGGGCGGACGAGCTGATCACCGGCCGGCTGGCCGACTCGAGCCCGAGGCGGAAGAGAACCTGGCGTAGGAAAAGGGGATATCGACGAAGGGGCCCGTACTGGGCAAACTGTCGTGGGTGAACGCGCGCCGTGAGGCGTGCGCTTACTCAGACCGCGGTGGGCAGGGTGTGCTCGTCGTCGAGCTGCTCCGAGGTGTCGCCCTCAACCAGGACATCGCCGTGGTAGAGCGCCTCGAAGTCAACCTTCATGACATCAGCACTGGTGTCGTCGATCCACATGTACTGAACAGTAGGGGTCACCATTAAGGAATCTTTGAGTCACGATTCGGAAAATGGTGGCAATTCTTACCGCCGGGTAGGTTCTACGCTTCCAGGGCGGTGAAGTGGATCGGGTTCGCCCCGTTCAGCAATATCCAGGTCAGCAGTGCCGCGGCGATCGCCAGGACGAGCGCCGCCACCGCGATCCGCACGCCAAATCGCGAGCGCCCGAAGATCCTGGCGTCGACGGAGTAGCCGCCGGCCCCGGTTAACAGCAGCGCAGCGGCGCCGACAGCAATCAGGAACGGAACGTTGAACGGGTCCGACCAGAACGCGGCGGCCGAGTCATTGACCGCCCACGCGTCGATCATCGCGGCGATGACAGCGCACGCGGCCAGTGGCGTCAGCAAACCCAGTAGCAGGCCTATGCCACCCGCCGTCTCGGCCGCGGTCACCATGAGAGCGGCGAACTTCGGCAGCCGCCAGCCACCGGATTCCATGAAACCGGTGGTCGCGCTGTAGTCGAAGTCGCGCTGTCGATGGTCGCGATGGTGCTCTTCCCGATGTACTTCCTGAAGTCGTTCGCCTACGCAGGCATGCTGTTGCCGGCGTTCATGCATTTGCTCGGCCGGTGGAACTGGTGGGCGCGCCGAAGCCGCTGGCCAGGTTGCACGAGCGCATCGGGATCAGCGAATCCGGCGACGACCCGCCCACGGTGGAGAAGCGCGAACGGGTCCCAGCCTCTGTAGCGGACACTGGTTAGCGTGTCCGCCGAGCCGTTACGACGACGCCGCGCCCCGCGCGGTTCCGGCGAGCAGTTGCGCGAGGAAATACTCGACGCGACGACCGAACTGCTGTTGGAGACCGGACATGCCAAGGACGTGTCGATCCGCTCGGTGGCCCAGCGGGTGGGCGTGACGCCACCGTCGATCTATTTGCACTTCGCCGATAAGGACGCGCTGCTCGACGCCGTCTGCGGGAGGTACCTCGAGAAGCTCGACGAGGAGATGCAGCGGGTGGCGGTCGATCAGCCGTCGACCATCGATGTGCTGCGTGCACAGGGCCTGGCCTACGTCCGCTTTGCGATGAAAACCCCTGAGCTGTACCGGATCGCCACCATGCCCGAGAGCCGACCGGGCAGCGACGTTGATGTGGCGCTGAACAGCTCGGCCTTTGTGCACATGCGCCATTCGGTCGAGGCGTTGATCGCCGAAGGCATTTACCCGCCGGGCGATGCCACCACCCTGGCGCTGGAATTGTGGACGGTCGCCCACGGCGTGGCGGCGCTACTGATCTCGCGACCGTATCTGCCGTGGGGCGACGCCGACGCGTTCGCGGACCGGGTGATGAAGTCGGTGTGCATCGGCCACATTGTGTCCGGTGCGATCGATCCCGATGTGCCGCCGCGAGAGGCGATTGCGATGTTGAAGGGAATGTTCGATGAGCCGCACCACCGTGGATAACCCGTTCTTCGCGCGGGTGTGGACCGTGATGGCACGGCACGAGTCCGAGTCGCTGATGCGGTGCGCGTGCGCGGCTGCAGAAGATCGCCGACGCCACGCTGTGGCCGCGGATAGCGGGCAACTGTCACACGCACCGCCACACCGAGCAGACGATCGTCGGCGCCGGGTTCAAGGTGTCCGTCGCGCGCCGCGAGTTGACACTTCCGGCCTGGGTCCCCATGCTGGTCGCGGAGTTCGCGATCGGCCGCGCGGTCAAGCCCGCCTAGTTGGCGCGAGTCCGCTCAGCCGAGCAGGGCCGACAGCCTTCTCAACAGCCCGGGCAGGGCAACCGCGGCGGTTTCCCGCAGCGACACCGTGGCGGCGTCGGAGAGCGGTGTGCGCTCCGGGTTCACCTCGATGACCAGGGCGCCGTTGGCCAGCGCCAACTCGGGCAGCCCAGCCGCCGGGTAGACGATCGACGAGGTGCCCACCACGATCACCACGTCGGCGCTCGTCACCGCGTCGACCGAGCGCTGCCACGCCTCATCGGGCAGCGCTTCGCCGAACCACACCACGTTGGGCCGGATCAACCCGCCGCACGCACACCGCGGCGGGTCCACCGACGCCACGGGCTCAGGCATCGCGGGGAGCTTTCCGTGATATTCGTGTTGGCAACGGTCGCAACGGAATTCGAACAAGCTGCCGTGCAGGTGGTAGACGCGCTTGCTGCCTGCACGCTCATGCAGATTGTCGACGTTCTGGGTAACGACGTGCACGTCGGCGTAGTCCTGCCAGGCCGCGACCGCCAGGTGGCCCTTGTTGGGCTGCACCGAGCCCATCATGTAGTGCCGCCACAGGTACCACGCCCAAACCTTGTCCGGGTGGTCGTGCCAGCCTTCTGAACTCGATATCTCGTAAGGATCCACCTTCGCCCACAGGCCCGTTTCGGCATCGCGGAACGTCGGCACGCCGCTCTCGGCGGAAATGCCTGCTCCGCTGAGCAACGTCACTTGCACATCACCAAAGTAGCGGGTTTGCGCAATACTGAAACACGTGGCCGAGTTGGGGGATTGGGTACGCGTCGATCAGCACGCCGCCAAGCCGCTTTTCGACCAGCTCAGGACGCAGATCATCGACGGGATCCGGGACGGCAAGTTGTCGCCGGGCTCCCGGTTGCCGACGGTCCGCGAACTGGCGGGGCAGATGAGCCTGGCGGTCAATACGGTGGCGCGTGCATATCGGGAGTTGGAGTCGGCGGGCATGCTCGAAACCCGCGGCCGCTTCGGCACTTTCGTTGCGCGGATAGATCCAGCCGATAACGCGATGGCGACGGCGGCGCATACGTATGTGTCGGCGGCGCGCGCGCTGGGGATCGACAAGGCCGAGGCGATGCGATACGTCGATGTGGCGTTCGGCTGACTAGCCGAACTCGAGCAGCGTCAGCATCGGCCGGACTGGATCCAGCGGCGGCAGCCGTTGCGCCGTCCAGATCAGTGCGTTGAGCACTTTGCCGCGGCGTGCGGGCATCGGCAGATCATGCACGGCCCGGATGCCCGGCACTGTGTTGACCAGGTTTGCGGCGTCCGAAACGGACAGGGTGAACGGCATGGGTGGGATCCGGTAGCGCAGCGACGCGCGCATGCCGCGGCGGGCCCAGGACGCGAACAATGCAGGCGGCAGGTCGAACATCATCTGCCCACCGGGAAAGCGTGCGGCGCACTCGGCGATCAGGCTCAGTGCATCATGGGGCTCCAGGTACATCAGCAGCCCCTCGGCGGTGATGAACACGCCGTGCTCGGTCTCGACCTGGTCCATCCAGCTGAAGTCGAGCGCCGACTGGGCGCACATCCGCACCCGCTCCGAGGCAGGCAGGAGCTTGCGGCGCAGTTCGATCATCGGCGGGAGATCGACTGTGAGCCATTGGAATTGGTCACCGACACCTGCGGCATCGAGGCGGTAGAAACTGGTCTGCAGTCCTTCGGCGAGCGCGACCACGGTGGCCCTGGGATGATCGACGAGATAGCGGCGGGTGTTCCTGTCGTAGGCCACGGCGCGCACCGCCATGTCCTGACGGCGGGAAAAGCCGAACTTCGCGAAGTCGTAGTCGATGGAATCGGCCAGCTGGATCGCCATCGGGTCGTCGATGATCGAATCCGGCCTGCGCGCCTCGTTCGCCCGCACCTGCAGGGTCAGCAACGCGGTCTCGGAGACGCCGGTCAACACCGTGCCATCGGCCTTGGCCGTCGGCGGGCAGCTCATCCCAGAACCTTGTCGACAGTGCGCAGATTGCGGGTTGTGGTCGAGGACTTGTAGCGCTTCTTGCCCATGGTCTTCCCGATCGTGGTGTCCAGCGTGGCGGTCCTGGGCACCTGCCAGTAGATGACACCCTTACCGCGTTTGATCTGCTCGTCGGGCCCGGCCTCCCTGGCGAGCGCGGCGAGTTCGTCGAGCACCTTTTCGTCGGTGACGAACGTGACGTACGAGTGATGGCCCTCGACCTCGCGCTCGAACGGGAAGCCTTCGGAAATGGCACGCACGGTCTCTACGTCGTAGGCAAGTACCCAGGCGTCGTAACCGAACGCGTCACGCAACGCCGTTTCGGCCTTCTTCCTGACGGCCTCCACCCCGGAACGGCTCTCCAGTACGACGTTGCCGCTGGCCAAAATTGTTCGCACGTTTGTGAATCCGGCTTCTTTGAACGCCCTGGCCACCTCGGCCATCTTGAGGTTGACGCCGCCGACGTTGACGCCGCGCAGGAAAGCTGCGTATCGGGTCATGTCGTTCATCTTAGAGGCCGACGTGGGTCGAAATGTCTTGTGTTTGTTTGCCAAACCATGCATCGGCGAGCGGAATAGTGACCGTCCCTCGCGCCATCGGAAGGCAAGGCGGAGGCCTGCCATGGTACAGCTAACTGATTCGAATTCGCGGAACATGGGTGCTGACCGGGATGTATTTGGCCGGAATGCCGGATCAAGTCATCGGGCAGGTAGCCGTGTGGCGCGACCACGGCTTGCGCCATGTCATCATGCGCGGGCTGAAGAAGTTGTGACCGTCATCGATCGCGGTCATGAGCGGATCGGACAGACGTAGGCTGCCGATATGGGACGCCAAGTATTCGACGACAAGCTGTTGGCACTGCTCAGTGGGAACTCACTGGGCGTGCTGGCCACCATCAAGAGCGACGGCAGGCCGCAGTTGTCGAATGTGTCCTACTACTTCGACAAGCGCAGCCTCACCATCCAGGTCTCGATTACCGAGCCGCGGGCCAAGACCCGCAACCTGCGTCGTGACCCGCGGGCATCTATTCATGTCAGCTCTGACGACGGCTGGGCTTACGCCGTCGCCGAGGGCGAAGCTGTCCTGACTCCACCGGCCGCCGCTCCGGACGACGACACCGTCGA
The DNA here is from genome assembly GCA_963770125.1 of uncultured Actinomycetota bacterium. Classification (GTDB taxonomy): domain Bacteria; phylum Actinomycetota; class Actinomycetes; order Mycobacteriales; family Mycobacteriaceae; genus Mycobacterium. Next base: position 39,818 of record CAVYPI010000004.1, read on the forward strand.
GTCCCTGATTGCGCTGTATCGCAATATCGCCGGTGAGCACCCTGATTGGAACGATTATCGGCGCGCGATGGTCGACGACCGCCGGGTGATGCTGACGCTTCCGATCGCGCACGTGTACGGGATGCCACCGGGCAGGCGGTAAACGACACGACGGCCGTGGGTCGACCGCGCTACGCTGCCGTCATGGCTGATGCACCGGAAGACGACACCAAACGCAAGTTCCGGGAGGCGCTGGAGCGGAAGAAGGCCAAGGCAGCGGGCGGGTCCGACCACAAAGACGGGGGAGCCAAGCAGCCGCGGGCGCACGGTCCGCTCGAGAGCCGCCGGGAGTTCCGCCGCAAGAGCGGTTAGTCCGTGACACCCGAGTTCCTGCTGACGACGCTGATCGTGGTGGCCACGCCGGGTGCCGGCGTGCTGCACACCGTCGCCGCCGGGATTTCGCGTGGCTGGCGGGCCAGCCTGCTGGCAGCGTTCGCCTGCACGCTCGGGATCGTGCCACACATGATCGCCGCGGTGACGGGCCTGGCGGCCATCATGCACGCCAGCGCGGTGGCGTTCTCCGTCATCAAGTTGCTGGGCGTCGCGTACCTTCTTTATTTGGCGTGGAAGACATTTCGCGATAAATCGGTATTCGAGGTGCAGGCAGGTCCGGCGAAGGTGTCACCGTGGCGGGTGATCATGTCGGGTGTTCTGGTCAACACCCTGAACCCGAAGCTCACCATCTTCTTCTTCGCGTTCCTGCCGCAGTTCGTCGCGCCCGACCGCGACGGTGCGGTGCTGCTGATGGTGTGGCTGAGCGCGATCTTCATGGCGGTGACTCTGGCGGTGTTCAGCGTCTACGGCGTGTTCGCCGCGGCGGTCCGACGCGAAGTGATCTCCCGGCCGCGGGTCGTGGCGTGGATGCGGCGTAGCTTCGCCGCGACCTACGTCATCCTGGCCGGCAGGCTCGCTGCGCAGACCCGCTGAGGGTCGCTGGCCAGGCTGCGGCCGCCCGGCCGCGCGATAAAGCCGCCATCCCACAGTGGCAGCGGGTTGTTCTCCGGCGGGCGCAGCGCATCCGCACTCGCTGCGCCGTCGGGTGTTCAGCGTCGCCGTCGCCGCTCGGGGCATCGGCAAGGGAATCGCGGCGAATAGGTGCTTTCGTGGGCCGTCGTCACGCTGTGCCTCGATACATCTCATATGTGCTGCGAGCGCCGCCAGGCAGCTCGATGAATTCGACCGCGGTGCCATCCGGATCCTTGACGAAGAACATTCGTACACCACCGATTTCGAAGGGCATCTGGTCCGGCTCATACCCGGCTTCGGTGATCCGGCGGTAGGTCTCGTCGAGATCGGTCACCGATAGTGAGATGTTCTGGATGCCGACGACGCCGCGTCGCGTGGGGGCCGGTTTCGATCCGCCAAGCGACAGCAGCTCGATCATCAGCCCACCGATCAGGCCGCCGACGACTCGGCCCTCCTGCTTGCGGGAGGCGTGCAGCACCGCGTCGAACGGCTCACCGGAGATCAACTGGTCGAAGACGACGTCCATGCCGAGCAACCCGCGGTAGAAGGACAGGGCCTTGTCCATGTCGGTGACTCCGACGACCAGGTGACAGAACCGTAGATCGCTCAACTCGCTCATCGGTAGTCCTAGTCCACGCTCGTCGGCGCGTCGGACACCTTCACCAACTGGACCTCCGGTCGGGCCGGGACCTCGTCGGCGAGGAACCACCTGAAGGCGAGATTGCCACGCGGATAGTCCAGTGTGGTCAGGGAATTCGGGTGCGCCGTCATGCCACGGGAGACGACGATCGTCACCGAGCCGTCGGCGTTCGGCACCGCGCTGTGGCCGTTGACCGAGCTGCGCGCGTCGGCGACGTCGTGGGTGGCCATGAACTGGTTCCACACCACCAGGTTCCAGAACCTGCACGCGGGCGGCCGGTGGGTGATCACCAGTGCCTCGTCGTCCTCGAGCACGAAACTGCCGTAGGCATAGCAGGCGTCCCGTGCCGACCAGCCGAAGTTGGCGTCCGGCACCTGATACGGATCGGCGAATTGATTTGCGACTTGCGCGATTTCGTGCCCGAGCGTGTGCGCGTCGTCGACTCCGCACCCCGACGGCGAGCGGCAGGATCGCGAACATGGTGCGCATCCACGCCGCGCTGGCCCGCAGGGCCGCCGCGGTTTCGGCGTCCCCGTGTCGGACGGGGTCGGGTTCGTCGAGAGCCTCGATGCGCCAGGTGACGGGGCGACCGGTTAGCGGGTCGGCCTGGTAGTCGCGTGTCATCAGCACGGCCGCATCCGGCGTCGGCCCGAGGTCGAACGAGAAGTTGCCGTCGGCGTCGATATCGAGATCGTCGTCGCGCACGATCGCCACGATGCGGTCGGACCACGCGCCGGGCGACGGTTCGTTGTAGGCGGTCACCGAGAAGTAGACGCTGTCGCCGCGGTTGCCGCTGATGCGGTAGCGCCGCTTCGGATCGACCGGGCACATGAAGTAGTAGGCATCGGTGTTGTCGCCGCCCCATCGACGGTCGGGCCGGAACGGCGAGTTGACCTCCACCCACTGCGGTCGACTGGGATCGGCGAAGAGGTAGGTGTCGAACGCCACGCCAAGCGTCGTCGCGAGCATGCGGTAACCGTCGGCGACGTGACGGTCGTCGGTGACCGCGCGGTCGCCCTCGAGGAAGGAACGGTCAAGGCCGCCAAGGGTTTCGAGCAGTTCGCGCCACGCGGCGGTCGATTCGTGTCGGGCCGCTCGGCAGGCGACTGGGGCACCTCCCGCGTGCGGGAGACGAACTCCGTCATGTACTGATTCCTCTCAATATCAGGGTGGCCGTGCGCTCGACCCAGGCGTCGTCGAGTGCCGCGCCGCGGGTGAGCAGCGCAAGGAACGTGATGCCGGCGATGGCCTCGGTCAGGTCGGCCGCCGTGACGTCCGGTCGAACTTCTCCGCGGGCCACGGCGTCGTCCAGCCGCTCGGTGAGACCGCGCGCCAGGATGTCGCCGAACCGCTCGAGGAGTGCGGTGTGCAAGGTCAGGTCGGCGGCCATCTCGCCGACGAGTCCGGGCAGTGCCGCAATGGCGGCGGGCGTGGTCAGCACGTTCACGGTGCGGCGCATCATCTCGCGCACATCGCCGGCCAGCGATCCGGTGTCGGGAAGCTCGGTGGCGTCGCTGAGCGGGAACACCGCCTCGTGCACGAGGTGCGCCTTGCTCGGCCAGCGCCGGTAGATCGCGGGCTTGCTGGTGCCTGCCCGCCGCGCGATCGCGTCGACCGAAAGCTCGGCGTACCCGGTCTCGCCGAGCAGTTCGACCGTCGAGCGGAGTACCGCGCTGTCGATGCGCGGATCGCGAGGTCGGCCAAGGTCTGTTGTCATTACGAAACTCAGAGTAACATAAGTCGCCGTGACCGACGCCACACCAGATCTCGTCCAGCTCGACGACCTCGCCGAGCCCCGGTTCAGCCCCGAGGCCGAGCAGATCCGCGACATGATGGCCGCGCTGGCGGCCGACTGTCCGCTCGACGCGGATGCGTTGCACGCCAGAGCGATTGCGGATACCGGCCTCGACGACTTCGGGCCCGACGACTACCGGGAACGACTCGACGTCTACCTCGCGGCGCTGCACGATATCGACGGCATGCACGGACCGGGCATCGTGAACTTCTTCGGCCAGCTGTCGCAGTGGCTGAAGAACCGCCTACTGCTGACCGACCTGTTGACGCGCCACCCCGAGATCCACGACATCGAACTGCTGCCCCCGGTGGTCATCGCGGGATTGCCGCGCACGGGCACCACGCATCTGCACAACCTGCTGCGGTGCGGCGCCGACCTTCCGCACGCTGCCGTACTGGGAGAGCTTCGAGCCGTTCCCGCTGCCCGCCGAGGCGGGCGTCGAGCCGGACCCCCGGGCGGCACGCATGGACGTCGCGGTCACGGTGATGAACACGCTCATGCCGCACTTCGCGCTCATGCACGAGATGACCACCGAGCACGTCCACGAGGAGATCCAGCTGCTGGCCAACGACTGTCTCCACGATGTTCATGGAGACCCTCGCCTACGTGCCGCGGTGGCGCGACTACTACCTGGCGCACGACCAAACGTCGACCTACGAGTACCTGGCCACCCAGCTCAAGGCGATGCAGTTCCTGCGGGGCGGCAGGCGGTGGCTGCTCAAGTCCCCGCAGCACCTCGAGCAGCTCCCGGTGCTCGAGCAGGTCTTTCCCGGCGTGGCCGTCGTGTGTACCCATCGCGACCCGGTGCCGGTGGCCCTCTCGATGGTCGCGATGCTCGTCTACTCCGCGCGCATGCACCGCTCCCCGGTGCCGGTCGAGGAGATCGCCGCCGCCTGGATCGACCGACTCGAATTGATGCTCGGCGCGCTCGCCCGCGACCGCGACGTCATCGCGCCGGAGCGATCGATCGATGTGAGCTTCGACGACTTCATGGCCGACGAGCTCGGTGTCGCCGAACAGGTTTACGGCCTTGTCGGCGAGCCGGTGACCGACGACGCACGCACCGCGATGGCCGATTACCTGGCCGGCCACCAGCGCGGCCGGCTCGGCCGGGTCGTGACGTCGTGCGAGATGTTCGGACTCAACGAAGACGACCTGCGCGCGCGGTTCGCGCCGTACGTCAGCCGATTCCTGTCGTAGCGACAGACGGTCACTGCTGCGGGACTGGCGCGCCTCCAGCACCAGAATGCCAACAAGGCAGATGGTCGACAGGATCGCGACGGCGACCGCGAAAGTCACACCGGCCGTTTGCAATCCCCACTGCTGGGCCGCAAGGCCCTCGCCGACCACCGGCAACGAGATCGCCACGTAGGCGACGACGAAATAGGTGGAGCTGACCTCGGCGCGGCGGTCGGCGGGCGTGCGTTCGGCGACGGCGGCCAGTCCGCGGCTGAAGCTGATGCCCTGTCCGATGCCCGCCACCACCGCGGCGGCGATGAGCCCGACAGCGACGAAAGATGCAGCGCTACAGCAAGAATCACCATGCCCGCCACGAGGATCGCGCAGCCGATCGCGACCGCACGTTGTGGGTTGAGGTTGCCGGCGGCGATCTGTGCGACCGCCGACGCGAAAAAGATCGAGCTGGCGATGAGCCCGGCGACCGCGTGGTTGTCGATGCCGACGACTTGGGAAAGAAACGACGGCGCCACCGCGGCGAACAGGCCCGTCACCGCGAAGCCTGCGAACGCCGCGAGGGAGGCGATGACGAACACGGCGCGTACCTCGACAGGCACCGACAGCCGCTGCACGCCGATGCGCCCGGTGCGCTGTGAGGTCTCCGGCACGACCAAAACGGCGATGCCTGCCAACACGGCCAGCACGATGTGCACGATGAAGCTCAGGTGCAGTGGCGCCGGCGCGTATTGGACGAGTAGATCCTGCCAGCAGCGGCCCGATGCCCAGCCCGCCCATATTCGCGACCGTCGCGACCGCGGCGGCCCGGGTGCGCCAGTTCGGCGGGGCGGCCTCGATGACGGCGGCGGTGGCGGTCCGGTGAAGAGGCCCGCCGACAGCCCCGACAGCACCCTGCCGACCAGCAGCATCGGCACGGAGTCGGCGACCAGGAAGACCGCGGCGCTGGCCACTGCGAACACGACGCCGGCTAGAAGCACCGGTCGTCGGCCGATGGCGTCGGACCATCGGCCGAATGCCAACAGCGCGAAAAGCACGCCGCCGGCGTAGGTCGCGTAGATGACGGTGGTCGTCAGCACCGCGAAGTGCATGTGGTCGGCGTACAGCGCGTACATCGGCGTCGGCAGCGTGGTGCCGACCATGATCGCCGCGAACGCGTACGCCAGCAGACCGAAGGCCAGGCGTGTCTTCGCAGTGGTTTGGGGCACGATGAAGAATAGCGATCCCGGCTGGGCGCCTTATTCCGCAGTCAGTGCGCGGCGACCGCCTTCTCCGCGCCGATGCCTGTGAGCGCCCGCACCTCGAATTCGGCGTTGATCTCCGGGTCACCCCGGTCG
>CAVYPI010000005.1:0-21096 GCA_963770125.1 uncultured Actinomycetota bacterium
GATCGTGCAGGGTGCGGTGGGCTCCGGTCGAGCCGCTCAACTGCCTGGTGGCGCTGCGGCACGATAACCAGTCGAGCCTCCTGCCCGTCGGGGACATCGGCGGAGGAATCGGGTGCGACGTGTACGGCGGCGAACCCGCGCGGCGACGGGGTGCGATGGTCCTGCCCCATTCGCGATCTCGATCGCTGTCTGCGCGTCTTGCAACGGGACTCACTTTGAGGGGCGAACTCCGCATGCACCCTTCCCAAGGGAGTCCGCGAACTCGGACACCCTTTCCCGGTGACCCCCACGAAATACCGCGGGCCGCAAAAGAAGACCAGATCCATTAAGGCGAGACGGTGATGCGGTGCCGATACCTAGCCCAGCGATCAACGTCTGCTCGACCTATGATTTCGCAGCACTTCAGGCTCACTGGCTCGGTGGAAGCCACGGAATGCGGTGCCGCCGACACCACCACCACCGACGTCCATCGCGTTGGGAGTTGAGCGACGCGCCGGGCCATCGCGATACGGATACAGGTTCCGGGTGAGGTATGCCGCTGCCGGGGACAGAAGGTAGACGATCGCAGCGGAGACTTCGGCTTCCTGAGCGAAACGCTTCAGCGGTGTCACCCGGATCGACGCATCGACCAGTGGACCAGCGATGGCCGGGTCATACGTATCGAGTCCAGACGAGGCAACGTAACCCGGCGCAACGGCATTGACCCGCACACCCGGCGCCCATTCCAGCGCAAGAGTCTGGGTGAGATTCATCATTCCGGCGCGCGCTGCTCCGGAATGGGCCATCAGCGGCATCCCATCCCACACGTTGGCGAGCATGTTCACAATCGCGCCGCCGCTAGACTTCATGAACTGTCCGTACACTTCTCGTGACACTAAGAACCCACCGGTCAGATTGGTGGCGAGCACGGACTCCCACCCTTTCTTGCCGATCGCCTCTGCCAGCATCGGGAACTGGCCACCGGCGTTGTTGACCAACCCGTCGATATGGCTGTGCTCGTTTAGGGTGGCTGCCACAGCCGACCGCACAGCGCCCTCATCACGAATGTCGAACGCATAGACGGCGACATTGCCGCCGTCCTGGCGGATCTCCTCGGCGGTTCCCTGCAACTTCTCCAGCTTGCGGCCGGTGATCACCACCACGGCTCCCAGGCTCGCCAACTCGTGCGCGACGCAGCGACCGATCCCTGAACCGCCGCCGGTGACCATGATCGTCTGTCCGTCGAACAGACCAGGTCGAAAGACCGATGCGTACACGCTTCCTCCCGAGGTGGCCCGCGGCCCGTCACGGGCACTTTGTTCAGTCTGACTCGCCCGCCCGCCCCGTGCTGTTGTGATCGCGCGCCAGGCGGCGCACCGGGGTACCGCGACCCCGGCTACAGGTCGATCGACGCGAGCACAGGACGGTGATCAGATCCGGGTGCTCCGCGCCTCTTAGCTTAGTGGTCGGGCTCGTAGTTCGTCGGGGGTCACGCGGCACGGGGTTGGGCGGGGTCATGTGTGGGCTCGGGTTTGTGGTTGTCGAGCCTGGCCAGCAGTTCGGTCAGGTCGGTGGTGGTGAATTTCCACTTGAACGGCTGCGCGGTCTGGTTGTATCGGTTCTCGAACACGGACAGGCGGTCGGAGACGGCGTCGATATCGGTGAAGTCGTTGGGCGAGAGCACTTTCCGTTGGACGATGGAGAAGTAGATCTCTATCTGGTTCAGCCAGGACGCGTGCACCGGGGTGTGCACCATGATCGCGTTGGGGTATTGCTCGGCGAGTCGGTCGATCGCGGCCTGCCCGCGGTGGGAGGACCCGTTGTCCACGATCCAGAACACCCGATCGGCTGAGGCGTAGGGTTCGCGGGTTATGACCTGGGCGACCAGGTTGGTGAACGCGGCGATGCCGGTGGTGTTCTCGCAGCGGCCGAAGACTTTCCCGCGGTGGACGTCGTAGGCGGCCAGGTAGGCCACGGCGCCGCGGCGGTGGTAATCATGGTTGACCCGGATCTGGCGGGCCTTGCCGGCGGGCAGGGTGGGGTGGCAGCGGCAGCGGGCCTGGATGGAGGTCTTCTCGTCGGCGGAGATCAGATAATCGCCTGCGCCCAACGGTGTGCCGTCCCACGTGCGGTCGTAGAGGTCGAGCACCCGGTGCGCCGTGACGGCAAAGTCTGGGTCGGTGATGAAGATCCACGACCGGTACTGCCACGGTTTGAGCGCGTCCTCGGACAGCCACCGGCGGATGGTCGCCGGCGATATCGACCCGCAAATCCCGTCGGTGATCGCCTGTTCGGCCGGCTCCGGGCACGACCACCGCGACAGCGGTACCCCGTTGTCCCGGGGTGGCGTGCAGGCCATCGCCTTGACCCGGGCGATCTGGACGGCTGTGAACGTCGGTCGGCGACCCGATCGCTTCGCATCGGCCAGCGACGCCGCACCCGGTAGCGCGCACCAGCGGCGACGCCACTTGCGGACGGTGTCCTCGGATATCCCCAGCCACCGTGCGATCTGTGCGTTGGACTCTCCCGCGGAGGCCGCGAGCACGATCTGGGCCCGCGTCACGAGCCGTTGCTCGGTGCGCCCGGCCCGGGTCATCCGGGTCAGTGCGCGGCGCTGTGAACCGGTCAAGGTGATCCGGTCGGTGCTGGTCGGTGACATCCTGGTGCTCCACGACGAGTTCCCATTGGCCACTCCAGCCTCACCCGTCACGAGTTGGATGGTGGTCAACGACACGCCGATCCGGCAGGATCGGTGACCATGGCCGCACCGCCCATGTCGACGAAAACGTCCCTGCAACAGCGGCTGTCCGCCCGCGCGCGCGAACGATGGCCGCAACTGGCCGGGGTCGATGTACGGTTCCGCGGCGCGTTCGCCTACGTCACCGCAAACATGCCCGACGGCGACAGCATGCCCCTGATGCGGCTGCGTTACGGCGGATCAGCTGCCCGCTGGGGCTTCGCGGTCTACCTGGCCAGCAAGGACGGCCACGAGGATTCGGTCCTGCCCACCGGCGACCTGGCCGGCGCACCCGAAGACGCCCTCGATACCGCCTGCGGCCTCTACCTTGGCGACCCGACCGCCCGCGCATGACCCCCGACGAACTTACGGGCGAGACCACTTAGTGGGGTCGTCATCGATGGAGGGCGTCGGTCCGGCCGCGTCAGTGGTGACGTGGTCTTGAGCGATCTTTCCGACCAGGAGCGTGGCTGACGAAGATGTGGTCGATCAATTCATTGCGTCCCCGATATTTTCGGCTGAAGCGTTGGGCTTCGGGGATGCGTGGGGCCAGATTCCACAGCCGCTGGTGGTCGCCGTGGTCGGGCTGGTCGAAGCCGCCGGTGCCGATCTCTGACCCGGGCGGGCCGTTGAGGATCTGGGTGGTGGCGGCGTCGACCTCGTCGTTGAGATCGCCGAGCACCATCACCGATGCCTCGTGGTCGCTGTTCAGCAGATCGGTGGCAGCGGCGCGGACGGTGACGGCTTCGGCTGCTCGGCGATAGGTCCCGACAGCACGAGTCCAACCTCGTTGGCGCCCGCTGCCGCAGAAGCCCCCGCAGAAGCCAGCGGTGTTGCCGAAAGGGAGATTTCCGGACGTCGCCAATCAGGACGGCGGGCAACAGGTTCCGAGTGCGATGACTGTTGATGTTCAACTTGTGACGGCGCACCCTTGGGGTTACCGTTCGGCCTAGATACCGCCGAGCATGCGCTGCGGAGCCGAAGCAAAAGGCTCCTGTGATATTGCTGGCCGAGCTTGCCATTGTGGTTTGCTGCGTCGGTGTGAGCTCCTATGCTCCGTAGCTGGCGCACAGAGAGGGCGATCGAAATGAAGGTCACCAAGGCGCCGGTGAAGAGCGAAAGTGCCTGTCTGGCACCCGCTTTGCGGGAGTAACTCTATCCGCACGGTGATCCCACTCCGGCCTAGAGGGCGGGATGTGCTCCAAGCGGGTCACGTTCGAGATGTTGATCACCGAAGAAATCAGAAGGAGGCAGGAGACCCATGACTAAGCTGGTTGGTGCCACTGGCACTGGCGCTACCCCTGATCATCGCCGGATGGGGCAGCAGTAAGGCCGACCCGAGCCACGTCGATCAGCGGTCATACGAGGCCGGATACCACTCGGTGGGACCTGGCCTGGTCAAAGAGGGAATGCCCGCGACCAGTGCGTGCGAACAGGGCCTGGAGGCCGCCTACCTGTTCATGTCCGATGACTTTCCGAAGTACGACACCATGTCATTCAAGGGCTTGGAAGGATGGCTGTTCGGTAGGACAATGTCCGTGTGATCAGCGGTGGGAACGCGACGATCTACGTTGCGGACATGGACGCCTCCGTTACCTTCTACGTCGAGACACTCGGTCTGCGGCTGGAGTTCCGGGCGGGGGATCACTGGGCCACCATCGATGCTGGCAAGGGATTCCAGCTCGGTCTTCACCCGGCCAGCGAGCATCAGCCAGCACCCGGGACTGCGGGTGGTGTCACCATCGGGCTGGCGGTTGATCAGCCCATCGAGCACGTGGTTTCGACGCTCACGGAGCGTGGCGTTGTGTTCCAGGGACCGATCATCGACGAGGGCATGCTCAAATTGGCCTTCTTCACCGACCCTGACGGCAACGCGTTCTACCTCGCGGAGAGCCACTGATAGCGTTGCGTGGCAGTAGGTTTGGGAATGGCATGGATCGACATGCCTGGCGGTCGTGGTGGCGATTGCACAGCAGGCGGGTTGACCCTAGCCCTTGGTTCCCTCTTTCCGCCTGAAATCCGCAACTTCAGACTTCGGAAGGCCAAGGGCCTCCTCATGCAACGACACGCCCTACGAGAGCGAAATCACAACTGCCCCTACAAAGTTGAAGAGCCGTGATGCCGCTCATCGACATCGCCCGCAGCAAGACCAAGGACCAGGCGCCGCCCGCGCACCGTCCGATAGGTTGCGTCGTAACGAGCCGCAACACTACGTCTTTGATTCCAACCAGCGACTGAACGCATCGTCAATCGCGTCGTTCTTGTCGATCTTCAACTCGGCAACCTTCGCTAGGAAGGTGTCGACGAGAGCGACGTCCATGCTGCCGGGCACGTTCTTCCTGTTCTGGTTCTGCGGCGGACGCGCAGTCGGCTTCACCATCAACGCATCTCGCGGAAAAAGGTCGGCTAGCGACAACATCTGCTCGGTTGTGATGTCGAGCGGTTTGTCTTTGACGAAGCCCCAATTCAGGCGCTTGACCTTTGTCGCTTCGTCCGCAATGCCCTTTCGGTGGACGAAGTCGTTTCTGATAAGCCGGATGTCACCGAAGAAGTCGTTGACGACGTCGTTCTTCTCCAGCGGCTGCTCTGGGGTGCTGAAGAAGGCCGCGATCCTCTGTCTGAACTGCTCGTCCCAAATCGCGTGCATGTAGGCGAACCACTGCGAATAGACGATCGACTGAAGTTCGGGGTAGTGGTCGACATTCGAGACGCTCGCCCCGCTGGCGTGGTAATGCGGGCACGCGGTGGGAGTAAGCCGCGGCGCTAGAAAGACCCACCGGCCCTTGGGAAGCCCGCCCCACCGCAGCGACACCCATCACACCGGCATGCCGCAATCGGCACCACCAGTCGGCCAGAACCGGCAACACCCTCCCAGATCAGGCCGCGCGAAAAATCGAGGCTAGCCTAGATTTTTCGCGAAACTCGGCGTGACACGGGCTTGAGTTGGTGAAAGTGCCTGTCCTGCAGGGAATGATGAGGCTTATCGAGAGTCCATGATTCCGAGCGGGAAGGCACTTTCTAGGTGAAGGGTAGCGCAGCGGTTTGTCGGGTGAAAGTGTCGGCGGACGGCCATGGCGTGGTGTCGCACACCGGGGTGGGCATGTTGCGCGAGGTAGCCGATCTGAGCGGGTTGTCTGGGCAGGTCACCGCCGCGTTGGCGGACACCTACCGGGGGCCGTGGACGCATGCGCCCGGGGATGTGTTCGCCGATCTGGCCGCCGCGGTGGCCGACGGCGCGGACTGCGTCGATGGGGTCGGTCAGTTGTGGGGGGATCGCCAGCACGCGTTCGGGCCGGTGGCCTCGACGACCACACTGTGGCGGTGCGTCGATGAGCGCATCGGCGCCGCCCGGCTGCCGCGGATCCGGGCGGCGCGAGCGCACGCTCGGGAGCGGGCCTGGGCCGCAGGGGCTGCCCCGGCCCGCGATGGCTGGCTGCACATCGATGTCGATGCCACCATCACCGTCGATCATTCCGACAACACGGAGAACGCGGCCGCGACCTGGAGGCACAGCTTCGGCTTTCACTCGCTGCTGATGTTTTTGGATCGCCCCGACATCGCCGCCGGGGAGGCCCTGGCCGGGCTGCTGCGGGCGGGCAACGCCGGCAGTAACACCACCGCCGATCACATCGCCGTGCTGGGCCAGGCACTCGATTCGCTGCCACCGCACTACCGCCCGGGCCCGGATAACCCGCACGCGCCGCAGATCCTGATCCGCTCCGACTCCGCCGGCGCCACCCATGGGTTCGCCGCCGCGTGCCGCCACGCCAGGGTGGGGTTCTCGCTGGGCTGCGCGATCGACGCGCCCATCCGCGACGCGGTCGACACCCTCAACAGCGCCGATGGGTGGTATCCGGCGATGCAGGCCGACGGCGCCATCCGCGACGGCGCCTGGGTGGCCGAGGCCACCGATCTGGTGGACCTGTCGACATGGCCTGCCGGGACCCGACTGATCCTGCGCAAGGAACGCCCGCATCCCGGCGCGCAGCTGCGGTTCACCGATGCCGACGGGCACCGGGTCACCGGGTTTCTCACCGACACCGCCAACGGCGTGATCGCGGGCCAGCTTGCCGGCCTGGAGTTGCGCCATCGCCAACACGCCCGGGTGGAGGACCGGATCCGCCAAGCCAAGGCCACCGGGCTAGCCAACCTGCCGTTCAACTCTTTTGACGCCAACGCGGCCTGGCTCGAAATCATCATGGCCGCAACCGATCTGATCGCCTGGACCAAACTCATCGGATTCACCGACAACCCCGACCTGGCGCGCTGCGAGATCGAAACGTTCCGCTACCGGGTCCTACACATTGCCGCCCGCATCACCCGCAGCGCCCGACAACTTCGGCTGCGCATCGACTCCACCTGGCGCTGGGCGCCGGCGATCGCCACCGCCTGGACCCGGATCCGCACCGCCTTCACCTAACACCTGAACTCCTGGCCCTGACCCGACAAGACGAAAGACCCCACCGGCCCTAGAAAAGCCCGCCCCACCGAGCGACACCGGGCGACCTGTCATACCCGCCCACCACAATCAACCCCACAAGCCAGCCCGCACCGCCTCCGCCCGACCCAGCCAGGCTGCACGAAAAATCGAGGCTAACGCCATAAATCCGCTCTCACATAGTCCCAGGCGGACCGCTTCCGGCTTGCAGCTGCCGAATCGAGCAGACGCTTACGCCGGTGGCTTCCACGACTCCATCGACTCTAATTTCACAGTGTGTACCGACCGGATTGGCGTTCGCGTACTTGTAAACCGCCACCATGTAGGCCCACTGAGTCGGGTCGTCCATAGTGGTCTCACGCGTCCAGATCTCACCGGGCGACAAAAACAAATTGGGATCGCCGCCACGGGTAGGACTTTGTTGATCGACCGGTTCGTTAACTACGTAGCTGACACTGAAGCCGCTCGGCGCGGGGCTATCCACCCACAGGGTGTAGGTGACGGTGTGTGCCTGGGCGTTAGCGGCAGGGGCCGCAATTAGTCCCGCGGCGGCTATGGCGGTGGCACCGATTGTCTTGACGTGCCTCATTATGCGATTTCCTCTTTATTCTTTATGGTGCTGGCGGTGGTGTCAGGAAGTCGAGAACGTCTTCGGCGATGGGTAGGACGACAATTGGCGCGACAGTATTAAAAATGTCTTCGACGTCTTGTTCGCCCGGGATGGGCTGCGTGAACAACAACAGAGGTTCCACCCCTGATTGTGCTAACGAATCTATGACGGCGGCGATGTTATGGCTTTGATCAGGCGGGCCGACTGGGGAAATGCTGGTGGCTCCGGTAACGGGGTCGGTGGTGACAAAGGGGAGTGCGTAGTTGAGGCCGGGGGCGTTGGGTAGGCCGTTGAGTACTGGTATTTCGCGTTGTAGGCCGGTGGCAAATTCGCCTTGGACGAAGTAGTGCTGGACTTGTCCGTCGGCGGCTTGAGCGAAGGTTGCTTCGGGGTCCATTCCGAGACTTTGCAGGTAGCCCGGCGATAGCCCTTGGGCTTCGAAGGTGATGGCGGTGGTGCCGTTGTTGAGGGCCCCGGCGGCGGCTTCTCCACCGCCCATGGAATGTCCGGTGGCGGCGACGTTTCCGGCGCCGAAGTTGTTGCGCAGGCCGCTCATGACCTGGACAGCCATCTGGTATTGGGGTGGGTTGCCGCCGACTTCCTCAACAACCACCCCAGCTTGATCGAACTGATTTTCGGCCCCGGCGAACCCACCCACATAGTGCCCAGCGCCGTCGGTGAACACGCCGACGTGCACACCGGAGGCCGCCGCCACGGTGTATGTGTCCGGGTTGATCGCGCTGAGCTGCTCCACCTGCGTCGAACTGAGCTGCGACCAGCCTGCGGGCAGAGGTTGGGCCGGATCGTAAACGCGTTGCACCAGCTGCGCCATGGTCAACGCATTGTTGGCGTTCGGCCTTGTGGGGTCGGGGGTATTGGTGATTTGCCCCGACCATGAATCCGGTGGTGGTGGCTTCGGTAGTCCTTGGCTAGCGGTCTCGGTGGCGCCTTGCTGTCCGGCTTGTTGGGTGACCTGGCCGACAGCCTGGTCTGGGGCCGGGTATCCGGAGTTGGCGCCGCTTTGATAATCCGGCAACTGATTGGGCATGCCCGGTGGCTGAAAATCGGAGGTATCCGGACCGTCGGAGCCTTGCCCGTTGCCGCCGCCTCCGCAGCGATCACCACACGGGTCAGCCGCTTGTTGGGTGACCTGGCTGACAGCTTGGTCTGGGGCCGGGTATCCGGAGTTGGCGCCGCTTTGATAATCCGGCAACTGATTGGGCATGCCCGGCGGCTGAAAACCGGAGGTATCCGGACCGTAGGAGCCTTGCCCGTCGCCGCCGCCTCCGCAGCGATCACCACACGGGTCAGCCGCCGCCACCGCCATCCCGAGAGACGATATACCCGTGCGGGGTAGATAGGAGGATAAGGGGTTGTTGAGGGATGAAACCACGTCACTGACGTTGCCTTGCGGAAGCCCCAGGGCAGTGGAGGTGTTGTCGTTGGGCGGAACGCAGGTGCCATCCAACGCTACTTCGCCGTCCGAGCACGTCAGGTCGTCTGCCTGGGCGACGGCGGCGGGTGCGCCGATCATTGCGGATACCGCAAACCCTGCGCCAACCGCCGCCAACAGTGAAGTGATGGTTCGTGATCTTGTTGGGCGCATAGCACGCCTCTTTTCCACTGGTAGAGAGCGGCATTTTACATTTTAGAAGCTAGACCTGTCTTTTGACAGGGGCGTAAGGAATGAATGCCATGACGGCCGTGATCTCGGTTTGACCAACCTGTGTCCTAGCTTGATGCCCGACGGCACCACCCGCCGTTGGTCGGCTTTCACACCGGCGTTGCATCGGAGGACGAGTGCCCTGTCATTGGCCCCCGAGCGACGATGGGAGAGCTCGATCAACTCCGGGTCAGTCTGCTAGGTTCCGGCGGCGGCCTTGGTGGAGTTGCGGATCGCGTAGCCGATGCTCGACCTGACACACTGCGGCCCTTGGTGTTTCGGTAGGCCGACTTGCCGAACTCGGTGTCGAAATCAAACCGGCCCTCGATCACCAGGCCGTCGGTCTCGGTGGACTCGACGACCTCACCGACATAGCAGCGTGGGTCATCTGCCTCGTGGACACCATCGCGACGTGGCCGTCCCACACGGCGAGGTCGACCGGCAGCAGCATATTCGGCACGAGGGCGCGCCCGTCTGGTTTACTGCGTTGCGAAAAGTGTTGGCCGAGCTGGCGTTCGGCGCTGTTGCTAGTCTTAACTGCTCTGACGCTAGGGCGAGGCCGAACATCTGCTATTCGATGACACTCGCTGTCGCTTGGACAATGTCTGGTTGGCGTACCGCTGCGACGCAGCGCCGACGCCTGTCAGGGCGAGCGTGACGTGTTGAAGTCGGTATAGCGCTGCTCGTACACGCCGTCGCGTTCGGCGAACCGGAGCGGTTTCGTGGCGTCCACGACAATCTCGGTCGCCTCCGGCTGCTCGGTCAGCAGCGCCATGGTCTCGGCGATGTACGCTTGCGTGGCTACTGAAGAAGGCGGCTTTAGTTGGGTTGCAGACACGGGCGCAGTCGATTCCATCGCAGGCCTTGAGGAGCAGGGCTACAGCGTGACTATGGACCGGTCGGGCAACGCCCCGCTCTCCGCGTGCCAAGTGACCGGTACTCGTAATCCGGTCACGACCACCCGCGATGACCGAGTCGGCAGTGAGTCGACAATCGTCATCAACAAAGCAATCCAAGTTTCGTTGGACTGCAGTGGTTAAAGGCTATGAGGGGCCGCCGTTCGACGGTACCCGCGTGGATCGGATCCGGCAGCGGGTGGACTGACGCACGAGGGCAGGACCCTTGAAACTGCCAATCAGTCAATGCCCGCCTGCTCAGCCAGCACGCGATACACCGTCACACGGCTGACGCCGAGGGTGTACGAATCCCTCGCCCACGCGGGCGCAAACATGACCACCGCCGAAATGGCGACCTATGCATACGACCAAATCGACCAGGCCCGAGCAGAACTGAACGCGGTCTCCACGACAAGCGGCTGCGTGCTGAACTGGCCGCCGAGTTGGGCTGGTATCCGGCGGATCTCGACGACGAGTCCATCGCCCGCAAGAAGACCGATCACGACACCGCCAAGAAGTGGGCACATCTGACCGAGCTTGCGCGCCAGCGTGACGTCGAGGCCGCCGGGCGCACAGCCGTGGCGGACCTGTACGAGTAACGACGGGGAGGTCCGGCGCCTGTGACCCTCTACGTCAACAGCGACACGCAGGAGGTCTGCACCGAGGCCGAGATGCGCGAGGCTTTCACCTCTGCCGAAAACGACGACATACGAGGGTCTCAAACTTCGTGTCGGAGGTGGCACAGCGATATGGCGGACATCGTTGACCAGCGGTGAAACGATACTGACGTGGACCCCAGCGGGGATGGTGGCGGTGGACTGACAGCGACGGGACTGCCGTGTGGGTCGTGCGGCACCGAACTGCCACCCAACTCCAAGTTCTGTAACGAGTGCGGTGCACCGCTCACACACGCCACTCGATCGGCGGAGTACAAGCAGGTGACGGTGCTGTTCGCCGATGTTGTGCACTCGATGGACATCGCGGCGGCGGTGGGTACGGAGCGGCTGCGCGAGATTATGACCGATCTGGTCGAACCGTGCAGCGGTTGTGGTTCAGCGGTACGGCGGCACAGTCGGCAGTTTCACCGGCGACGGCATCATGGCGGTATTCGGCGCGCCAGTCGCGCTTGAGGACCACGCGGTGCGTGCCTGTCTGGCAGCCCTGGGTGTTCAGGAGGAAGCGAAGCGGCTCGCCGTGGAGGTCGAAGACCGCGACGGCGTAGGACTGCGGCTACGCGTGGGCTTGAACTCGGGTCAGGTGATCGCCGGTGAGATCGGTTCGGGTCCTTTCGGATACACCGCGATCGGTGAGCAGGTCGGCATGGCTCAGCGGATGGAATCGATCGCTCCGCCGGGTGGGGTGATGCTCAGCGCGTCCACCGCACGGCTCGTTGATGGCCTAGCGGCTCTGGGTGAGCGCGAGTTGGTTCAGATCAAGGGTGCCGACGAGCCGATGGCCGCCCGCCGCCTGTTGGGCATCGGAGAACAGCATCACGCTGTCAGGCGTGCTGAGTCGACTCTGGTCGGTCGGCGGTGGGAGATGTCCGCCGTTGAGGGCTTGTTGGACCGTGCAGTCGAGGGCCACGGCGGTGTCGTCGGTGTGGTGGGGTCGCCGGGCATCGGCAAAAGCCGTGTGGTGCGAGAGGGCGCCGCATGGCAGCCGCCCGTGGTGTCGAGGTGTTCACCGCCTTCTGCGAGTCACACACCAGTCAGGTCCCCTTCCATGCCGTGGCACGGCTGCTTCGCGCCGCCACCGGCGTGGAGGGTCTCGACGCACAGGCCGCCCGCGACCGAGTGCGCGCCCAGGTTCCTGAGGCAGACCCCGAGGATGTGGCGTTGTTTGACGACCTGGTGGGCATCGCCGACCCGAATGCTCCGTTACCAGCAATTGATCCCGATGCGCGTCGGCGGCGGTTGACCGCCCTGGTGAATGCCGCATCGTTGGCCCGCACCGAACCGGCGGTCTTTGTTATCGAGGACGCCCATTGGATCGATGAGGTCAGCGAGTCGATGCTGGCCGACTTCCTCACCGTAATCCCGCAGACGCCCTCGCTGGTGCTGGTCAGCTACCGCCCCGAGTACGAGGGAGCGCTGACGCGGGTGCACGGCACACAGACGATAGCCCTTGAACCGCTCGGTGATTCGGAGACGGCAGCACTGGTTTCGGAGCTGCTCGGGCCGGACCCATCCATCAGCAGGCTAGGCCAGACGATTGCCGAGCGGGCCGCCGGTAATCCGTTCTTCGCCGAGGAGATGGTGCGCGAACTGGCCGAGCGTGGTGTGCTGCGCGGAAACCGCAGCGCCTATGTTTCGACGGTCGGGGCTGCCGAGGTCAGCGTGCCCGCCACCGTGCAGGCGACTATTGCCGCCCGCATCGACCGCCTCGACCCGGCAGCCAAGCGCACGCTGAGCGCAGCCGCTGTCATCGGATCGCGGTTCAGCCTCGACTTGCTGGAAACGCTGGGGATTGATCCTCTTCTACAGGATCTTCTGGGGGCCGAGCTGATCGATCAGGTGAGGTTCACCCGAGGACTGGAGTATGTGTTCCACCATCCGCTGATTCGCACGGTCGCCTACGAATCACAACTCAAGTCGGATCGCGCCGAGCTGCACCGGCGGCTGGCCGCCGACATCGAAGCCCGCGACCCGGAATTGGTCGATCAGAACGCTGCATTGATCGCCGAACATCTCGAAGCCGCTGGTGATTTGCCCGCTGCCTACGGCTGGCACATGCGCGCCGCAACCTGGGCGACCAACCGCGACATCGCCGCGGCATGGCTGAGTTGGGAGCGGGCCCAAAAGATCGCCGACGCATTACCCGCCGATGACCCGGACCGGGCAGCCATGCGCATCGCCCCGCGCACCATGCTGTGCGGGACCGCCTGGCGAGTCCATGACCATGTGGCCGAGGACCGCTTCGAGGAATTGCGGGAGTTGTGCACCGCCGCCGGGGACAAGGCGTCACTGGCGATCGGGATGACGGGGCTGGTGATCGATCACGTGTTTCCAGGACCGGATGCGCGAGGCGTCGCAGCTGGCATCGGAAGCGTGGACCCTCGCCGAGTCCATCGGCGATCCGACCTTGACCGTGGGGCTGTCCATGCCGCTGATCTACGCCAAGCTTGAGAGCGCCGAGTTTTGTGACGCGCTGCGGTGGTCACAGCGGGTCATCGAGCTGGCCGACGGTGACCCGTCGAAAGGCAACTTCATTATCGGGTCTCCGTTAGCGATCGCCTTCACGACCCGGGGTAATGCCCGTTATTGCCTGGGTCGGCCGGGATGGCGCGACGACCTGCGGCACGGCCTGGACATGGCCCGCAGCGCCGACCCCATGTCCTACGCCACGGTTGTCGCCTGGGTCTACTTCGCAGGGATAGCATTTGGAGTCCTGGGGCCCGACGATCGTGCGATGCGCGAGATCGAGGATGCCCTAGGGATTGCCGAACGATCCGGCGATGACCTCGCGTTGACCTTCGCCCGGACGACGCTGGGTGATGCGCTGGTGCACCGCCAAGCGACTCCGGAACGTGACCGCGGACAGCAGCTCCTGGCGGAGGTCAGCGACGTGTTCCTGCGCCGCGGACACAACCTGGGCGAGTTACCGCTCGTCGAGGTGTACGTGGCGCGCGAGAGGGCTCGGCATGGAGATCGCGATGACGCCATACCGCTCATGCGCGCCGCCGTCGACCACCTGTTCCGCGAGGGACATCTGCTGGCGTACGGCGTTCCAGCGACGGCTGTGCTGGTGCAGACACTGCTCGATCGCGGGGATGAGAGTGACGTGGCCGAAGCCCAGGCCGCGATCGAGCGATTCGCGGCCGCGCCAGCCGATGAGGGTCTAGTGATACGCGAGGTCTGGCTGTTTCGGCTGCGGGCTCTGCTGGCGCGGGCTCGTGGCGATGACGCGGCTTACGCGCACTTCCGGGATCGCTACCGCGACATGGCGACATCGCTTGGCTTTGAAGGGCATATCGCGTGGGCCGAGGAAATGCCGTGACGCCGGGCATCCAGGGAGGGCCGCCCACCTTGTCTTGAAACAGACCAGTTTCAAGACACCGCAAGGTGATCCGACATCGACACGGTCTGCCCAGGTCATGGTGTCTCATATGTTTGTCTCAGAAATAGATGTCTCGATACGGGTGTTCTCCACGTTGTGACACACGCCTCAGAGTCCGTCAGCCCCCCGGTTGTGGGCATGCGGTTCGGCTACACCCGGGTCAGCACCGTCGCCCAGACGCTGCACCAGCAGCACGATGCGCTCAAGACGGCCGGTGCATCGAAGATCTACTCGGACACCATGTCTGGCGCTCGGGACGACCGCCCTGGTCTGGCGGCCCTGATGGATCAGCTGCGCGCCGGTGACACCGTGGTGGTGTGGAAGCTCGACCGGCTGGGCGGAATCTCCAGCACATCTTGGCGACCGTAAAGGCCCTCACCGACCGTGGAGTGACGTTGGTGTCGACTTCTGACGGTATCGACTCCTCAACTGCCGCAGGCAGAATGATGATCGGTGTCCTAGGGTCTCTCGCGGAGTACGAGCGCGAACTCATCAGGGAGCGAACGGCGCTGAAAAGAGAGTCGTCTCGCGCCAACGGCACCAGGTTCGGACGGCCCCGTAAAGTCGACGACACCGAGCACATCGCCACTGCGAAGCGGATGAAGGCGGACGGTCACACCGGCAAGGACATAGCGAAGTACCTCGGCGTGAGCCGGGCAACTCTGTACCGGTACCTCACCGAGGACGCCGCTGCCTGATGGCGATCCCGCATGGCTCAAGCAACCGTGCCTAGCGCACCTGTTGGTGTTCGCGCGAAGCGGCTAATCAATAGGGGTGCAGAATGATCGTCAATAGGGGTGCAGAATGATCGCCGTCATGTCATCGCCTCGGCCCACTTCGTATGCCCCTCGAAGCCAAGCGATGTCGCCATTGCGCGGTAGCGGTCCCGATAGTCGCGGTAGGCGGCCTCGTCACCCTGGGCACGGGCGAGCAGCGCATGCAGCCGGAGCAGCCAGATTTCACGTATAACGAAGCCGTCGTCCGTCGGCGCGGCACCTGAAGGTAGACGACGCAGACTGAAGGAATCACTATGACGACGGCTGAGCACCGCGGGGCTGAACGCCACCATTACACCCACGGCCCCGGTTCAAACCGCGCCGCCGCTCAACTCCACCAATTAGACTTAATCGGGCAACACGAGAAAAGAGACGGCGATGCGCATGACACCATCACGAACCGCTTCGCTTTTGGCCGTCGGCGCAGCGAGCGCCGTGCTCGCCGTGTTCAGTGCACCCACTGCCGCCGCGCTGACGTGCTCGGACAGCGAGGTGGCGTACGACGGTAGCTGCGTTCCGGCCACGAGCACGTACAACGTCACTGCTGCAGCGGGGATTCCGGATGGCAGCGTCAACGACGTGGTCGCGTCCATCAACCAGGATTCCGACGACCTCGACAGCCTCATCGCGTTGCCCGGCTTCAACCATCATTAGGTCTGTAGTTGTTGCCTCGACGAGCTAGGAGTTCAGTCATGGTGGTCTCAGCCCGCACCCTCAGACGCGCGGCAGCCGCTGCGATCGGCATGGGTGCACTCGCCGGTGCAACGCTGTTTGGTGCCGTCCCCGCAGCGCTGGCGGACCCGCCGAACTGCACCGCCGCCGACATCGCCGGTGTTTCGTCCGGCGTCTCGGCGTCGATGTCGACGTATCTATTCACCCACCCGGACGTGAACGCTTTCTTCAGCGGTCTGAATCACCAGCCGAAAGACCAGATCCGGTCGCAGGTACAGGCATACATGGCGGCCAACCCCCAGGTGCAATCAGATCTGAGCGGCATCCGGCAGCCGATGGTCGATATCCAGAACCGCTGCGGCACGTCACCGCTACCGGCCGCGCCCGCTATCCCATAGTCGGGGTCGTTCGCCGCCGCCGTCTCGGGCGTGGGCGGCCCCTAGCCAACGTATTGGCCGAACCAATCCAAGGTCCGGTGCCACGCGTCGGTCGCGGCGGCAAGGTTGGGCTTCGGGGCCGCCTTGTACCGCTTTCCGGCGTCGTTGAAGAAACCGTGCAAGACGTTCGGTTCGACGACGATCTGGTTGACCAGCCCGGCCTTGTCCAACGCCGCCTTCGCCACGTCCTTGGCCGCCGTCATCTGGGTGTCCCCATCGGCGTAGAACGCCAGCACCGCCGCCTTCGAACCCGAGAAGTCGGGGTTGTCCGGCAGCGGGCCGTAGAACGGTACGGCGGCGGCAAGTCGCGGCTCGCCGGAGGCCAGCAGTCGCCAGACCAACCCGCCACCCCAGCGGAACCCGACGACGGCGACCTTCTTGCCGGGCACGCGGCGTTGCAGCTCGTCGACACCGGACTTCATGTCCGCGATGAACCGGTCCGGCGAAGTCGTCGCCTTTGAGATCGCCGCCCGGACCTGAGACCGATCGGTGAACCCCGCGGTGCCGCCCTCTTGGGACACCAGGTCGATCGTCAGCCCCGAATAGCCCGCACCGGCGAATCGGCCCGCGACCGAGGTTGCCCAGGGTGTGAGCCCCTTGTTCTGAGGGATCACCAGCACCCCGCCGCGGGCGTTGGGGGCCTCGGCCCACGCACCCTGCAGTTGGGCCTTGGGACCGCTCCACGTGATCGGCCCGGTGGGAACAGCGTGATCCATGCCGGGCGCCGTGCTCGACAACTGGTCATCCCAGGTCGGTGACTTGGTCGTCGTGGCGGTGCCTATGGTCGAGCTGGACGAGGCGGCGGGTGTCTGCTTGCTGTTGCCGCACGCCGCGATCAACGCGGTGGCGGCCGCGGTGCCGACACCGAGCAGGGCCAGGCGGCGCAACGTCTCCCGCCGTGACAGTAGGCCGTCGACGTGCTGAGTTGCGATCTCTTCGGCGCTGTAACGCTCCGGTGGAGCCGCGCGCGAAATCCCACGCCCAACTTTCTGAGTCGCAGATGAACATCCAGGGAGCCAGGCCCCTGGTGAGGCTGGGTTACCCGGGCCAACGTGTGCGTCGCGCGTCTACCACATTGTCGGCGATGCCGTTGCCCGGGCCTGACAAACCTGGAGGCTTGATCAGTTCACCGAGCAGCTTTGATGAGCTGGAATCGGGGGTCAGGAACTTCGCGCCGGTGTTGCGTCGGCCGTTGGATCCGCCGTATGAGATTTCGAACGAGTTGTTCGCCTCGCTGCGCCACGTTGTGCATGACGTCGGCGGCCAGCCCGACCTTCCGGCGCCGTTTCTGGAGAAGATCGAGGAGCCGTGGGAGATGAGCACTTACGTCACGTGTGAATGTCTGGGCTGGCGTGGTGTGTGGAACTCCGAGGAACCGGCAGGCTCGTCGTTCTTGAACCGCGACCAGCGCAGGCCCTGCTGATCTGGCCCGAAGATGATGCCCTCACTCTTTCCGGTCCGGTGGGCCTTCTTCTCGGCCAGGGTGTTGAGGTCGTCGAGGCGGCGGATGAACAACAGGTAGGTGATCTGCTCGATGACCTCCAGCGGGTTGGAGATGCCGCCGGACCAGAAAGCGTCCCAAACGCGGTCGACCTTGCTCTTCAACTCGCCGGTGATCACTCGATGCCCCCAAGGTGGTGGTGATACGGAATTGAACGGAACTTTATACAGCGCGCTACCGACGGCCGTGGCGTCCTCGTCTGGTTTCCAGCACCAGCAGCATCTCAGGCCAGTCGTGGGCACAACGTGCCGCGGCCCACTCCTATGGGCCTTGGAAAAACGTCGACCCGCTGCTTGATTCCGATCTCTTTGGCCACAAGGTTGACCTGTACGGAGGTCATCGAGAAGATCAACGACCTGTTCTCCGGCGATCACCCCGATTCGAGCGTGCAGAACGTCGTCACCCACGCGAAGGATCGGCTTGAGGAAAGCGAGACCCTCCAGCAGCAGGCCCAGAACAACTCTCTAGCCCAGTTCTCGGCCAGCCCCGATCTGCAGAACGAGTTCGTCGGCGCCGTGATCGGGGCGATGGACTCCTCCGATGACCTCTCGGCGCAGATCCTCAACACCCCCGACCTGTCGCAAAAGCTGCTCGATGAGCTTGTGCCGATCATCTACACGGGATTGAAGGCGACGGGCGTAAACGCACACAGTTGGGGACTGTCGTGTCGTAGATCGGTCCATTCGTTTCCGGCGGCGGTCTTGGTGGAGTTGCGGATCGCGTAGCCGATGCTCAGACCTGAACTCTGCGGCCCTTGGTGTTTCGGTAGGCCGACTTGCCGAACTCGGTATCGAGATCAAACCGGCCCTTGATCGCCACACCGTCGTCGGTCTCGCTGGCCTCGATCATCATTCCGTCGCCGACGATCATCGCGACGTGGCCGTCCACACGGCGAGGCCACCGAGCAGAAGCGCATACGGCACAAGGGGCGCGCCCAGTTGGTTTACTGTGTTGCGAAAAGTGTTGGCCGAGCTGGCGTTCGGCGCTGTTGCTAGTCTTAACTGCTCTGACGCTAGGGCGAGGCCGAACATCTGCTATTCGATGACACTCGCTGTCGCATGGACGACGACCTATTCGCCTACTGGCGAACTGCTCGACAACCACGCGCGGGTTGCCGCAGGCGTTACGCTCGTGCCGTTCGACGCCGAGGCGTCCCACAGGAGGGCGTCATGCCACGGTACGGGCAGTAGCCGTGTGGTCCGGCTCGTCATGCTTCAGCCAAAGGAACGGAATGATCTTGTCGAACATCATCGAAACGCTGCTGCTGCGTAATCTGCAGGAAGTCTTTGGTGAAGGCGATCCCGAACGCCGACGCTCCGCTATCGAGCAGCTATACACCGAAGATTGCGTGGTCAACCTGGCTGTCGGCCAGTACCACGGGCACGACGCACTCGACAGAATCAGCGGTGAGTTGCGCGCCAGCCACCCCAGCTATGTTTACACCCCACATAACGCGCCGATAGCGGTACAGGAAGGCGGACGTATTGACTGGGGTTCTGGACCCGCAGGCGAACCGCCGCGATACACGGGTATCGACATCATCATTACCCGTGACGACAAGATTTCAGCCCTTTACGTCTTCCTCAACTCCCCGCCCATCTGAAGCCGGATCGCAGCGCGCAAGTCAGCCGTCGATGTCTCAGGGATCGGCGATCTTGTTATCCACGTGGTCGAATGGACAGTGACGCACGCGCCGCCGGTGGCCCGAATAAACTTTAAGACGCTTCACGAGATGCCGTGGACAAGCTCCGACTCGACGGCACGCCAACCCCACGCTCGTTGGGTGGCTCGGATGAGGAGGCGGCCTGGCACCGACCGGTGTCGGCAAGAGCGCCTCCCGTGGTGGAGGCCCGGTTAAGGGACGGGCAATGACCGAGACCAACTCCGGCGACGACACACGTTGTGCCGCAGAGCGCACCGTCGAGACCAACCCGGAAGGGCGGCTGGATGATGTCGATGTCGGCCCCAGCGTCCGCGGCAGCGACATGGGGACCGTAAGTAAAGGATGGGTGAGCTGCTGCATGCGATCCGGTCGCTACACCTACCGGAAGGTCCTCGTGCACAGGACCAACCCGGATCATCTAATGCCTTCTGTCGGTACACCCGCGGAATCACCGCGTCTGCAGATCACCGCCCGGTACGCGGCGGGAAGACCTCGACGGTGAGTCCCCCGTTGCTCTTTACGGGGCACAAGCCGCTGCTGCGTTAGCGCTAGGTCACCAGGCGTCGAGCGGCAAGTTCCGCGGTAGATCTACCCGACCGAGTTAGTTGCGCCCGCTGACGTTCGACTGCTGCGGCGTATCCGACAGGAAGGTGGTGACCCGATGAAGAGCCGGACTATGAACGTGCTCCGACACGACGTCACCGACCTAGCCGACGTCAACAGCCAGCTCGACATCGGCGATTCCGAAACCGAGACGATCGCGACCGTCATCTGTGGTACGGTCAGCGGCGAACTCGACCGTGTCGTGTCACGCGATGAAGTCGGCGGACTGGTCGCGCGCTACGAAGCGCGCATCGACGGCCTGCAGGAAACCACTGGGATCGCGAAGGTGGAAAGCGACAGCGCTGAGGAGCTGAGGTGCCTGGCCCTCGTCGCCGACTTCCTGGCGGACGAGGCGGATCGGCTTGAAGCGCGCGACCAGCGGGCACTGTGAGCGCGAGCCTCGCAATTGTTGCCCGAGGTTCGCTGCGCAGCCCGGCTCCGATCCAGGGAGTGGTTACTGAATAGCTATGAGCGAACCACTCAGCCGAATAGGTCGCGCTCGACGTCCTCGATCTTCAAGTTGAAGTGTTGTGTTGCAAGTTCCCGATGACGCTGCGGTTGTCCACTCGCGTCGCGCCAAAAGGCCTTAATGGCGGACGACCGGTTCTGGGTTCGTCTCGGATGGCTCACGTCGAGAAGTGAAGCAGGGCGGTGTGCCTCCTGCGAGAGGACACACCGCGACGGCGACAACCGCCTCCCGTAGCTGCCGAAATCTAGACGCTGTCCCTGCCACCGGGACGAGCCCGCAGGTAAATGCCGCGCGTGACGAGCTGGTAACCAGCTGGGCGAGTTTTGGCGCTTTGTTGTCTGTTACTGCCGGACGCCATCGCGGATCTGTTCGCGACGGCCTCTCTGGGTGGACCCGAGAAGGCCGTGGGCTTCGTCATGTGGCGGGTGCTTCATCGCTACATTCGAGAGGCCGATCGTGCGCTGCTCGAATTCAACCTCACTCACCTCCAGTTTCAGACGCTGGCGATGGCCGCGTGGCTGGCACGCTCGGGCGAACCGGTGACACAAGCGCAGCTGGCGAGGGCAGGCGACGTCGCACCGATGCAGGTTTCGCAC
>CAVYPI010000006.1:0-54964 GCA_963770125.1 uncultured Actinomycetota bacterium
GGCTTTCCAGGTGTTGCTGAACGCCTTCAAGGCAGCCAATCCGAAGGTGAACGTCATCGATGGTGCCATCGCCGGTGGTGGTGGGAGCAATGTGCAGGTCGCGCTCGCCGCACGGCTGCGGGCCGGTGATCCGCCCGATGTGTGGCAGACATTCCTGGGCAGTTCGCTTCGCGCCTGGGTCGACGCCGGCCGGATCGCCGACGTGTCCGCGGTGTACGAACGCACCGGCTTGGATCACACCATGCCGGTGACATTGCTCGACGCGGCGACCTATCGGGTCAAGGCGTGGGGCGTACCCACAGGATCACACCGCGGCAATAACCTCTGGTTCAACCTGCGCGTGCTGCATGACGCCGGCATCGCTGTTCCGGCCGCCGGCTACACCGCGGCAGACCTTCGCAGGTGACCTGGCCGAAGTAGCGGCAAGCGGACGAACACCGCTGTGCCTGGGCGGTAAGGATCGCTTCACTGCCACAGAGCTTTTCGAAAACACGTTGCTCGGCGTCATCGGCCGCGACGGCTGGGCCAAGATACGTGACGACTCATTCGACTGGAGCGGCTCTCAGCTCAAAGACGCGCTGACCCGATTCGGCGACGTCGTCTCCCGCGCCGATCCAAGTGCCGGTGCCCTGACGTGGGATCAGGCGGCGAAGAAGTTGGCGTCCGGCGATTGCGCATTCCTGTCGATGAACGATTCCGTCTATGGGGAGCTCGTCGCGGACGGCGCCACCGAAGGCAAGGACTTCGGCTACGTGGCCCTATCCCGGAACTGCGGGCGCCTATCTGGCGATTGTGGATACCTTCGTCGTGTCGGCCGAGGCCAAGACGGGCTGAATTCCATCAAGTTCCTCGAGACGATCGCTGATCCCAAGACGTCGCTTGCTTTCAACAAGGTGAAGGGCTCAGTGCCAATACGAAACGACGTCGATGTGTCCTCGCTACCCGCTTATCAGCGTCAGGCGTCCGAGGCATTGTGGCACGACAAAATTCTGCTATCGATGACACACGGCGAACTCATGCCCTCCGCCTTCCAGCAGGCGCTCTATGACGCGGTGGCGGCGTTCGTGCAAAGTAAGAACTCGAAGTCCTTCATCGACACGCTGCAAAATTCCATCGCGGTTCCCATTCCGGGGGGACGATGACGCCCGGTGACGGCCCGCCAGCGGAAGGACTAGCTCATGAGCGACCAAGATAGTCAGGACAAACCCCTGTTCCTGGTTGTCACCATCAAGCCTCGGCTCGACCGGCTCGACGAAGCTGAAGCGCAGCTGCAGTCGATGCGCCAAAACACCCTGAAGGAGCCGGGTTGCGTGTTCATGCATCTCCTGCAGCCCCAAGACGACCCGGACACCTGGGTGATGCTCGAGATGTTCCGCTCACGCGCCGCGTGGGACGAGCATATGCGCCAGCCCTATAACACCGAGGGCAACAAGATTCTCGAGGATCTGCTGCGCGAGCCCTCCGACCTACGCCTGCTCGACGAGAAATAGGAAGCGCGAAGCATTGAGTTCGGTCATGTGACTCTCGTTGACAGAGTGCCGATCGTTGTAGATACCCGAATCATCATCTGCCGCCTGTCCGCGCCAGCACCGTCATGCGTCCGCCGGCTTGACGGTCGATTCGGCGACCTCCTGGTACAGCTTGGCGGTCTGCAAGGCGATGCTGGTCCAGTCGAACTCGGAGATGGCGCGTTGCCGGCCGGCCTCGCCCATCGCGTTTGCCCGCTGCGGATCGCGGGCCAGCGTGTTGAGCGCATCGGCCAGCGCTTCCGGCTCGTCCGGCGGCACCAGCAGGCCGGTCTGGCCGTCGGCAACCACCTCCGGGATGCCGCCCACATTTGAGGCGACGACCGCGGTACCGCAGGCCATCGCCTCCAGGTTGACGATGCCGAGCGGCTCGTACAGCGACGGGCAGACGAACGCGGTGGCGTGGCTGAGCAGCTGGATCACCTCGTGCCGGTGCAGCATGCCCTCGATCCAGATCACCCCAGATCGGGTGGCGCGCAGGTTGTTGACGAGATCGGTCACCTCCTGCGCGAGTTCGGGCGTGTCCGGCGCCCCGGCGCACAGCACGAGCTGCACCTCGGGGTCGAGCTGGGCAGCCGCGCGCAGCAGCACCGGCACGCCCTTCTGCCGGGTGATACGACCCACGAAGACCACACTGGGCCGATTGGGGTCGACGCCGTACTGCTCGAGCACGTCGGTGTCGGGGTCTGGGGCGTACTGCTGGGCATCGATCCCGTTGTGGATCACCCGCACCTTCTCCGCGGCCACCGAGGGGTAGGTGGACAGCACGTCGGCCTTCATTCCGTTGGACACCGCGATCACCGCCGCGGCGCTCTCCACGGCGTCGCGCTCGCACCAGGATGACAGCGCATAGCCGCCGCCGAGCTGTTCGGCCTTCCACGGCCGAAGCGGTTCAAGCGAGTGCATGGTCAACACGTGCGGAATGCCGTAGAGCAGCGATGTCAGGTGAGCGGCCATGTTGGCGTACCAGGTGTGGGAGTGCACCAGGTCGACGTCGCCCATGTCGGCCACCATCGACAGTCCCGTGGAGATCGTCTGCAGCGCAGGGTTGGCGTCCTTCAGCCGGTCCCATGGCCGGTGCGCCACCGCGGTCGGCCGGTCGGCGCCCTGGCAGTGCACGGTCAGGTCCACGTGCTTGGACAGCTCCTTGGCCAGGTACTCCACGTGCACGCCGGCGCCGCCGTAGACCTCGGGCGGGTACTCCCTCGTGCACAGTGCGACCTTGAGTCGGTCACCTGTCTGGTTGGGCTGGCTCACTTGGTCACCTCCTGGCTCTTGCCGACGACGGTCACGCCGCCGTCGGAGACGACGAATCCGCGCGCCCGGTCGTGGTCTTTGTCCACCCCCACCTGCGCCCCTGCGGGTACCACCACGTCCTTGTCGATGATCGCGTTCTCTACCACGGCGTTGGCGCCGATGACAGTGTTGTCCATGATCACCGAGCGTTCCACGGTGGCGTAGTCCTCCACCCGCACGCCGGGCGACAGCACCGACTCACGCACCAGCGCCCCAGAGACGATGACGCCGTTGGAGACCACGCTGTTGACCGCATGGCCGACCCGCTCGCCGTCCTCGTGCACGAACTTCGCCGGTGGGTGCGGCGGGATATGGGTGAGAATCGGCCACTGACTGTTGTACAGGTTGAACACCGGCACCACAGCGCACAGGTCCATGTGCGCGTCGTAATAGGAATCCAACGTTCCCACGTCCCGCCAGTAGCCGGCGTCGGCGGGGTCGGCACCGGGCACCTCGTTGCGCTGAAAGTCATACACCTGCGCCATGCCCCGCTCCACCATCATCGGCATGATGTTGCCGCCCATGTCGTGCTTGCTGGAGTTGTCGGCGGCGTCCTTGCGCAGTGCCTCGACCAGTATGTCGGCGGAGAACAGGTAGTTGCCCATCGACACGAACGTCTCATCGGGTCGACCCGGCAGCCCCGGCGGGTCGGGCGGCTTCTCCAGGAACGCCTCGACCTGCAGCCCATCGGAGGCGGTCTTGATCACGCCGAAGGCGCTGGCCTCCTTGCGTGGCACCGGAATGCCGGCCACCGTGGCGCCCGCGCCACCGTCGAGGTGCTGCGCGATCATCTGCCTCGGGTCCATGCGGTAGACGTGGTCGGCGCCGAACACGATGACCAGATCCGGCTTCTCGTCGTGGATCAGATTCAGCGACTGGTAGATCGCATCGGCGGAGCCGGTGTACCACTGCGGGCCAAGGCGCTGCTGGGCGGGCACCGGGGTCACGTAGTTGGCGAGCAGGCTGCTCATCCGCCAGGTCGTGGTGATGTGGCGGTCCAGGCTGTGGCTCTTGTACTGGGTGAGCACCGCGATCCGCAGCACCCCGGCGTTGACCAGGCTCGACAACGCGAAATCGATCAATCGATACAGCCCGCCGAACGGAACGGCTGGCTTGGCCCGGTCGAGGGTCAACGGCGAGAGGCGCTTGCCCTCACCACCGGCGAGCACGATGCCGAGCACATTTGGATCCGCCATCCGACGTCTCCTTCGGTTGGACGCTTCCCACACTAGGTCCAATACTTGACTGGAATTGGAAAATCGGCCTGCAGTTCGGATCATTACCCGCGGTGGACCGTCCGGACGCAACGCGGACGATTGAGTAGGTCAATTTTCGCCACTGTGATCCTTCGTGATCATCGTTCGAAGTATGTGGCTATCGGGCCGCCCGACACGGGCCAAAGGGTTCTATTGGTGACACTGCGGGCTCCCGGCCGGTGAAGACTCGTAGCAGGACCGAACTGTGGCTACTGCTAACCGACAGTATGGGAACGCTGTATCCACACCGCCATGGCGATCTTGAGTTAAGGTTGCTGGACGCGCCTGCGAGCGCTTAATCCCAGCGCTCGCTGGGCATGGGTGCGGCCACGTGGCAGATCGCTTCTGGCTCAAGTGCATTGCACACGATCACAAGCAGTCCATTCAGGCAGAGCGCCCAAGCGATAGGCCTCACGTGTAATCGTGGTATCCCGAAATAGGTTGCGGCTTATGACTTTCCCGTCGCTCGCTTCGTCGAGAATTTGGTCTGCCGGGGGTCGCGAGTCAGGACCACCGACCAGAATCCCGGCTTCAGCTCGACGCGGTCGCCGACAAATGTCGGAACTCCACCAGGGCGCGATTCCACTGGCGGTGCTGGACATGTGGATGACCGACGAATTCCAGCTAGCAGCAGGGTCGAAGATTCCGGTTAGCCGCAGGGTCGAACGGGTGTCAGCGGTGACGACACCGGTTTGCTAGAGCGCGATGATTGGACGTAGGGACGGTCCAGCAAACAGGAGACCATCATGAAGGCAACGATCAAGTACGTCGCACCGTGGTTGGCCGCAGCCGCGATCGGTGGAGCGATTGCTCTCGCGCCCATCGCCAGCGCCAACACCGATCCACTCGTGCCGTATGGCACCGATCCCCATGGCCCATCGCTGGGATACCACGTATCGAACCACGACGAGGCCAACACCACGAACGGCTTCATCGACGTGCCGTTCTGATGCGACACGGCCCCAAGACCGGCCCGCCATCCGCGTGGGGGGACGGGCCGCTGGTCGCCGGGAGCGGGACTCGCGGACAGGCGTCAGCGACGCGCCGGCTTAGCCGTTGAGCCAGAACTCGACAACGTCACGCTTCCCCTTCAGGTCCGAACACAGCGAGGTAGTCCCCACCTGGCGAGCACACCACCTGCAGATTCCGGGGTCCACGAAGTTGCCAGGATTCGTAGTAGTCGTTTGGCCACACCTCGATTGCCGCTTCCCCGATCACGAGATGCAGCGCGCCGTTGGCTTCGACCCTGGCCGAAGTGACGTGCGAGCCGAGTAGCGGGAGCAACGCACCCGCCGCCTCGGCGGTCAGCGGCTCACCCGCCCACTGAGCGTCCGTCGTCGTCACCGCCAACGGCGTGTCAAAGGTGACTTCGAATTCGAAGGAGTCCCCGAGTTCGAGACGGATCCCGGCGTATCCCATCCGGACCTGGTACAGCGGCTCACCGACGACGTGTGAAACCTCCTCGTTGGCTCGGATGAAGCCCGAACCACGAGGTTCCACGAATTCGGGGGTGATCATTGACGGTCTTCAGCCATTCTCCCGCTCCAATCGGGCGCCTATGCGGCGCTCGTGGTCGCTACCGAGACGAATTCTTCGATTCGCTCATCTAGTGGTCATCGGAGTTGGCGCGGGCGCCAGCGATAACCCCGCGTAGATCTCGTCGAGCATTGTCGGCAGCATGGCTTGCGCTGTCGTTTTACCGTCCGGCGAGAGGGTCAGGTTCGTCCAAATAACAAGCGCCACATCGTTATCCGGGTCGTAGCCCATGAACGAGTTGTAGCCGGGAAGTTCACCGCCGTGGTAGTACATGGCGGCGTTCGGGCCGAAGCGCTGATACGAGATTCCATACCCGTACTTCTGCCCGTCGGGCGCCTGCGGGTCCTCGGGTTGCAGGCTCGTCAGCCACTGTTGGTGGAAGTCGGCGTTGAAGACCTTGCCCGAGACGAGCGCGTGCATCCACGTGGCCAGGTCGTCGGCGGTGGAGATCGCGCCCCCGGCGGCAGTTGCGTAGGAGGAGTTCTGGTTGGTGTAGTCGATCGGCTGCAATGTTCCAGCCCGTATGGCGGCCTGCATGTCGGCGGGATACGACGGGTCCTCGTCGGCGAGTGCGTAATGACTTTCGCCGTACAAGTAGCCGTGTGCGTAGGGAGCCGGGATCGAGGTGTCGGTGGCGGCGGGAAGCGATGTCTGCTTGAGGCCGATCGGACCGAAGAGTCGATCCTGCAACTGCTGGGCCAACGGGCGCCCGCCGGCCTTCTCGGCGATGAGGCCGAGCAATGCGTAATTGGTGTTGCTGTATTCGTATGAGGCGTCGGGTGCGAACTGCGGCGGGTGCCGGAATGCGATGTCCAACACCTCCCGCGGTGTCCACACCTTCTGCGGATCGGCATCCGAGGCGGCCGAAAGCGCGGGGTCGGCTGTGTAGTTGAAGAGGCCGCTGCGCATCTTCAGAAGCTCCGCGATGGTGATGTTCTCGCCGTTGGGCACGTTCGGGACGTACGCCGACACGGGATCGCTGAACTTCAGTTTGCCGTCCTGGGCGAGCAGCATGATCAGCGCCGCAGTCATGGTCTTGGTGTTCGAGGCGATCCGGAAATGAGTGTTCGCATCCGGTGGTGTCTGCGCGCCGAGCTCGGTCGTACCGACCGACGCGTTGAAGTCGTCCCTGCGGCGTGCGCAGCAGCGACCATCGCTCCGGGGACCATCAGCTTTGCGGCGGCGGCATCGACGACGGCTTGAAACGCTTTGGGATCGATGGTCTTCAGCGCGGACTCCTTCGGCGCGGAGGTCGCAGTCGTCGTAGCCGAGGATGCGGTCGTCGGCTCGGTTGCGGACGAGCAGCCGGCGATCAACACCGCAACGCACGCCGCGAGCCCAGCGATGCGCATGGATACGTACGCTGCCTCGGAAACGGTCATCGTCGCCACCACCGCCTCAGCTATGGGCTTCGCCTGCCGCGTTGAGCACGGGTACACGTGAGCCGACGTCGCTCGTGTAGCCGAACGCTAGCCCGTCCTCCCCGTCAAGATCAGCTTTCGAGCCGATTGCCGTCCGGCCGCCTTCGCATGGCGTCCAGGCAGTTCGACCTGTTTCTTCTGTCGCTCAGACGTTGACCCGGAACGTGCGTGCAAAGGATGAGGTGCCGCGGCCAAGTTTGAAAACTGCCCCTGACCTGCGGCGGCGCCGGTTGGCGAGGTTGGCGCGGTTGGGCCAGTTTAAATGCTCTTGCGGACTTTCTGCGGACTCACGCGCAGACGTAGTCGCTCACGCTCGGCGTCCGCGCTCGACCCCGGCGGATTTCATCGCCACTAGCTGACCGGTGCTTGGCGCAAGCTTGGCATCTCGCACGTGGACGACGTCTCCGATGACGAACTAGACCAGCCTCAATATCAGCCCGGTGAACGCGGTTAACCCGGTGAACCTGGCGGTGGGCAACCGGACTAACCGGGTTCAGCGGGCTCACCGGATCTACCTGAGGTCCATCAGCTCACAGAGAGCGAGCCGTGCATCGCTTCATGTCCATTGCGCTGAATTACCAGAATCTTCTGCGGCACAGCAAAATTCGACGAGAACCTGTCGCTGGCCTCAATCGACTTCAATCACGCGAAGGCGGTGGGCATGACCCGTCAGCCCACCGCGACGAGCTGCCGCTGCCGACGCTCTGCGGCAGCCTCCACGATTCGCTGCGCAGTCCTGTGTTTGATCCCAGATGCCTTGGCGGCAGAGTTGATCGACGCGCCGTCACGCATTTCAGCCAGCACCGCGATCACAGTCCCGACGGGCTGCGTAGTCACGCCCGATGCAATCAGCTCCGACGCAAGGTTTGCATCAACCTGTGCACTTTCTGCATCGACCGGTTTCGCCTTGGTGTGCGCTGAGCCCTGCAGCGGGTCAGCTTGTACTGATGCAGAGGTCTGTGCCCGCGCACCGGTTGGGGTAAACGGTGTGACCTCGGCTTTTGCATTCTGAGTCGGGGGTTGCGCCAACCGTTGCACCGCTGGCGTTTGTGTACCGGTAGACGAGGTCACGGTGCGGGCGCGGCGTGCTGGTTTGTCCCCTAGCGCAACCAGCATCATGGTGCTGACGGCCACTGCCGTGTCGATGATCGCGGGGAAAATCCATGCAGTCGCGGAGCTGTATCCGATGACTCACATCAGATCGCGCAGCGCCAAGAAGCTCACGGCGAACGCGCCTACGCCGATGGCTGCAACAGCGGCGAGGAGTGCGATGGCAGGCATTGCGCGGTTGACCTGCAAAGTGTCGCCATTCCGGTTTGATAGCTCACTAAGTTCGACCGCCGGTAAAAGCGTATGAACAACGGTCGCCGTAATATCGATCCGGCTCGCCGGGCAATGGACCAAGGACAATTGACGGATATCGAGCGACACGCTGCGACGAGATCCGCACGCGGAAGGTGATGATGATAGTTCGATGGGGTGTTTACAAGGTTGATGACGCACTCGTCCGATTTCCGGATACGGGACATCGCGTACCCAAGAAAACCCGCTTCTTCATCGTCACAGCAGCCACCGTCGTCTGTTCGGATCGGCGATGGTCGTACGTCCTAGGCATCCCAACGTCTACCAAGCTCGCGAATCAGTACGACGTTGAGTTGCCCGCAAGCACTTGCGGGACCAGCCAGATTTCTTGGGCGCGCGTTGCGGCTCTTCAGCCATTCGCTAAG
This sequence comes from uncultured Actinomycetota bacterium, assembly GCA_963770125.1. GTDB lineage: Bacteria > Actinomycetota > Actinomycetes > Mycobacteriales > Mycobacteriaceae > Mycobacterium. The sequence continues at coordinate 8,763 of CAVYPI010000006.1, forward strand.
CATCACCTAACCAACAGGGTCGGAATGGTTGAGGGGCCGACTCGAATTCAGATAGCCGAGAGCCTTCTACTGCTGACGGTCGACCCTGGTGACTAGTCGTCCAGTGCGAGGGTGCTGGCTTCCACGCGCGTCTCAGACCAATCCTCCAGGTCTTCGCGCATGGCTCTCGTGTTAATCATTCCACGGCCAATCAGAGAGTGGCGGCCACTCGCTCGGCGGGCGCGACCTTCGGCGACTTGGTCGCGAGCGACTTGGTCGCGAGCTTCGGCGATTAGCTGCTCCATGCGCAAATGGGCCGTAGCGCTACTCGCTCTGCGCTTCCGAGCTTCAGCGACTAGCTGCTCCAAGCGCAACCGGCGCTCCTCAAGGGTCAATGAGGATTCAGGGCTACGCGCAGCCGGTGTGCGGTCACCTACAAAACGCACGCTCCGCACCTCCTGACCTGCTCAGACCGCGCGACTCTTGCCCGCGACCCACAACGAAATATACCCCAGGGCTCTCCGATTGAATCTCTCTCGCACGTCAGTCAGGCCACAACATCTATCGGAGGGGCGGTTTGGCGCGGCCTGGCAATACTCGTATGGGATTGGTCGCACTAGCCGAGCGTGATAGCCCGGTGAGGGAGGCGTGTGGCTGGATCAGCTGTCTCGGCGCGCCAAACATGGCAGGAGTCGGCACCCCGGTACGCCCTGACGTCGGTCCAACAGCCCGGCCGGACCTACAGGCTTGCACTAGCGCGTTCCACCTCGCGCGAAGGGCCCAACGCTAGGCCGACGGCTCGGCCGTACCGTGGCGATACGTTTGGCGAATGCCGAACTACAGCGACGAGACGATCTATAGCGCCCTGGAGAGCATCCAGCGGCGCTACTACGTTCTTCCGGCGATCCAGCGCGAGTTCGTCTGGGACGTCGACCAAATCTGTGCCTTGTTCGACTCGCTGATGCGCGATTACCCCATCAACTCGTTCCTCTACTGGAAGGTGACGCGCGAACACGCCGACGAGTACCGCTGGTACGACTTCGTTCTGAACTATCACGAGTACGAGAGCCCTGGCTGTCCGCCCCACCAGAACCTTCCGGTCGAAGATCGTATAGCTGTACTAGATGGCCAGCAACGACTCACAGCCCTCAATATCGGGTTGCGAGGTAGTCATGCCAAGAGAACGAAACATCGCCGGGTTGGCCGCCCTCAAAACTACCCAAGAAAACTCTTGTACCTCGACATCTGCTCAGAGCCCCGACTCTCCGAGGACCGCTATGAGGATCAGGTCTACCGATTCGAGTTCCTAGAGCCCGAAGTTGCCGACATGTCCAACGCTGCCGCTAACGGGGCGTGTTGGTTTCGGGCCGGTGAGATCTTGAAATTTCCGCAGGATGCGGAAGCGGGCATGCAGATCAATTCATATCTTCGGGCGCGCGAACTGGCAGACCACCCACAGGCTTACTCGACACTGTTCCGGCTCTGGAGAGCGATCTTTCAGCAACGTCACGTGAGTTTCTACACCGAGACCGACCAAAAACTTGACCGCGTCCTAGACATCTTCATCAGGGTCAACAGTCAAGGGCAGCCGCTGTCGAAGTCAGACTTGCTGATGAGCATTGCAACCGCGCAATGGGGGGGCGACGCTCGTGAGGAAATCCCGTCCACGGTTCGACGGGTTAACATTACGCCGCCAGGGTACAACTTCACCCGCGACCACATTCTCAAGGCGGGGTTGGTGATCGCCGGTGTTTCGGACGTCGGATTTCGAGCCGAAACATTCAACCGCGAAAACATGCGACGGCTCGAGGCCCAATGGGAGACAATTTCTGGAACGCTCTGTCTTGCGGCAGAACTGTTCTCAAGTTTCGGGCTTTCCCGCGACAACATCAACGCACGGATGGTCCTCATCCCCGTCGCCTACTACCTGCACCGGCGGCGGCTCGGCGACAGATACCTATCGGATGTCGGTGCCGCCACAGATCGGCAGCGGGTGCGGGACTGGACTGTTCGGGCATTGTTGATGCCCGGCGTGTTTGGATCAGGCGTCGATACGCTGCTCGGCAGACTGCGTCGCGTGATCGACGACTATGGTGAGTCAGGTTTCCCGACGGACGCGATCGAAGACGCGATGGCTGCCATGGGCAAGACCCTGCGCTTCGCCCCGGGCACAGTCGAGGAATTGGTCAACGCCAAGTATGGGCAGCCGGAAACCTTCGCGTTGCTGTCGATCCTCTACGGCAACGTCGATCCGTCTCGTGCTCACCACATCGATCACATTTTTCCGCGAGCGATGCTGCGCCTGGGAAGACTTCGCGAGGCAGGGTATGGCTATGTTGACATCGAGTACATCACCAATAAGGCCCGCGATGGGCTCGCAAACCTGCAGCTGTTGCCCGGACCGGAGAACCTTGGAAAGTCTGCTGATATGCCGCTTGAGTGGGCGCGCCAGAAGTATCCAGACCCAAGGAGTCTGGCGGGTTACCTCGAACAAAACGACATGGCCGACCTACCGGAAGACATGAGCGGTTTTCGTGTATTCTTCGACGCTCGGCGGGAGCGGCTGCGGGCACGGCTCCTTGAAGTCCTAGGACGGGAACCCGGTTCGCTCGCTGAATCGATGAGCTAGGAGCAGGTGCCAGAACTTGGTCAAAACATACGTCGAGCCCGCGTCGGACTAGCCGAGTTAGCGCCTCCAGTGAGACGCAACATACTCGCTGACCTCACTTTCCGGGAGCGCGCGAGTCGAATTGTTGAAGCGAGCAAAGAAGACGCGTGGTTCTTTACTCGTCTTCGCCCACACCGGTTGGCTATGTCTGGCAACGTCGACACGACAGATTTGCTTACCCTCGAATGTCGTGATTCGCGCACGAATTCGAGCCACGGGGGTGTGGCCAATGGCGTTGATCAGGTGTGTAGTGAGCCAATTGACGAAGCCGTCGCCGTTCGGCGGCTTCACCCGCTGGTAGTCATGGTCAAGCCCAATCGCGCTGCCCGAGTTATCCACTCCGACCAGCAGGGTGCCGCCATCGGTGTTGAGGAAGCCCGCGACGGTCTTGACGACTGCGTCTTCCATCACCTTGTTCGGTTTGTCCTCGCGGAGGTCCCATCGCGCCGTGGACTTGAACTCCACGGAGTAGTCCTCGTCGTTAGCGACGATCTCTTCGACCGTCCGCAGCGCGGCTCCCCCGGGAAGTCCTACTTGGTCGGCGATGAGAGATGCGAACTCGGCGTCGGTGCGGATGCGTTCGACGACAGCTTCCGTCATCGACGCGAGGTCTTGATCGTGTAGTACCGCAACCCCCGCACCGAGTGTCTCTTCACCCTCAACGTGATCGGGGTCATAGACAGTGGTTCCGTCATCGCCATATGCGGTGAGGACGTGGTCGAAGACGGCTTGCACCTTGGCGTCGAAGACCTCGGGAGGATAGGGGTTCTCCGGTAAGTCCTCGTCAATTACATCAAGGATTGTCACCCGCACATCCGCCGTCGCGGCAGCTCGACGCCGCCAGTCCAATACGAGCTTGTCGTGGAGGTGCGCAAGTAGCCGCTTGGCACTGGCCTTCACCAGCTCTCGCTCAGCATCGGTGAGGACCGGATCAGGCTTCGTGAGCAAGTCGAAGATCGCCAGCTCCTCCTCGGTCAGATCCTCGGCTACAGCGCGCTGTTCCTCCTTGCTAAGCGTCTTCGACAATTCCACGAGCCGACGCAGGTATTCGTCGATATTGACGCTGCCCGCGTTGTATTCGGCGATGAGGTCCTCAATGCGGGCCACCAAGTCATAGCGCGTGGGGTTCCGGGCAGCCCCTGCGGCGGCGCGCTGTTTCAGCAGCGCGGCGAGTCGGTCGGTTTCGGCGCGCTTGCGCCCGGCGAACGACGCTGCGAGCGCATCGAAGTCGATTTGTGACAGGTCGATGGGTGGTTCGGGTTCGCTGCCTTCGGCGGCGGCCCTGATGACGTATTCTTCAGCCCCGATCGACCGGTCGAGCAGTGCGTCAACGGCATCGGCAATGGCCTCGACGTCCGGTGCCTCTGGTCGGGGCACGTCGGCGATCCGCTCGGCCAGAACTCGAATCGCCGCGACGGTGCGCTGGTGAGCGTCGGCCTCGGCCAGCCAGCCGACGATCACGCCGACGGCTTCGTGGGTGGCCTCGGCCAGCCAGATCACCGGCAACCGGAACCGGGCGGGCGCGGCGGCGACCCGCTGGGCCAGCGGCCCGGCCACGTCGGCGATCTCACGCGCGAGTCTGAACTGGCCGGAGTAGTGGGCGGCGCTCAGACCGGCACGCCGCCGCTCCCGCAGCTCCGCTTGGCTGTAGCGGCGCGGCGGGCGCGGACGCTGCCCGGCCTGACTGGCGAGCGCGGCGGGCGTGCGGTTCTTCGCCATGACGGTCACCGGGCCACCGCCTCGGCGTCAGCCTCGGCAGCCTCGGCAGCCTCGGCGTCGGGCTGGTGGTCGATCAGGTCGAGCAGTTGGTCGGCGTGCTCGGGGCTGACGTTCATCTCGCGGATGAGGAATGTGCGGGTGCGCCAGAACGCCAGCGCCGCCCTCGCCTCGGCCACCCGAGGACCGTCGGTCTCGCCCCGGCTGGCCAGGACGCCGAGCCGGGCGCGCCATGACTCCATCGAGCGGGAGCGTGGATCGACTCGGGTCGGCGGGATCGTGCTGTGGTCACTGGCAGCGGTGGTCATGCGTCAATGGTGTCACCCAGGGGTGCAAGCTACCCGCAACGCAGGGCAGTCGGCATGTCACGAAAGCCGTTGTAGGGCAACGACTTCCCCGACTTAGACGGGTTAGTCCGGTAGGCTCGACCCCGGTCAGGGCAGCTGTCTCGGCTCCCCGCCGAGAAGCTTTGAGATGACGGCTTCGAGCCGATGGCCGGTCATGTCGCTCACACGGAGCGATTTCGGTCCGACCGATTCGTCGGTGTAGAAGTACAGCCCCCTGGTACCGCCAGCGTGCTTCTGCTGGGCCAAGTCGCGCGCCTGGTCCATCGGGAACATCCACACGCTGTCTGTGGACATGTCTGAGCACGCCAGCCATTGCGCCTTGGAGTCATCGGGGAACCCCCAACTGAGCAATAACTTGCCCTTGCCGCCAGCGGGCTTCGGCGCGAGGTTTGCTCTTGACCTGAATCGTGGCCGCCGCCTGATGGCCCGGCACATACATCACCGGTCGATCCCGGAGTCGGTCGTCAGTCGGGCGCTGTCGACTCCCAGCTTGAGCAGTTGGTACTGAACAAGAAGCTCTCCGGCTGCGCCTACAGCTTGCGTGCCTAGTTTCACCGCCCCTGTCATGGACTAAAGAGGTCGGGCTCGGGTTCAGGCCGCGGCTCCGGCTCGATCACCGAGAAGGCGAACTCGCCATTGCACTTGAGCAGATCGCCGTCTCGGGCATATAGCGGGTCATAGCCCCACTCCTCAGCTGAGGCCAGGATCGTTGCGTCGGGACCTTTGAGCCCGTGCTGGGTCGCGATCTCGGCCGCTCGCCGTACGGTGCGCTCGGATATTTCAGCCACGACGAAGTTCGAGCTTCTGATCCAGGCCGTCGCCGCTGCGATCCGTTGCTGTCTCAGTGGCCTCGGGATGTGATCACCTCGGACGTTGGGCGCACCGCCGATCTCAGCGATGACGATGGCCGGTATCACCACCGTGTGACGGTCACCGTGGCCGTCGAGCAGATATTCGGCCCTGTCGGCGAGTTCAGCATCAAGGTCGAGCAGCAAGTCGAGCACGACTGAGGTGTCTACCGCGAAGCGCTTCAACTGGTCAGTCACGTTGCGACCTCACCCATTCGACGGGATCGACGCCGCCCGTCCAGTCCGGGCCCAGCAGGCCGCGACCTTCGCTTGCGCGGGTGGGAGGAGACGGCGGCACTGTTTCGATTCCCTCCACCGTCAGGTGGACGATCCTTCCTGTGGCGTCGCGTGCGATCTCGGCCCCACACCTCGACTTCGTTCTCCAGGTTTTGACGGATCAAGGGCGCAACGTCGGCAGTAAACCGCAGGTCATTCCTGAAGGAGAGGGGCCGGTCAAGACCAACTTCTGTGTTGTTTGGTTCGTTCTGCGAGCTTACTTGTCCTGGCTGGGCGCGTCGAAGTAGGCGTCGGGGTCAAGGCTCGGGCGGAGCCCGACCGCGTAGCGGCCGCAGGGCCTTGACGGCGGCGCCGTTCGGCGCATGCTGTTCAGGGCAGGGAGGTCGAAATTGCTTGTCCTGCTTTCGGCTTGGGTAGCAGGTGGTCGTTGGCGTCTTCAGTGCCGGTTTCCCGGTGCGGGGCAGGCGATAGGGCTGCCGGTCATTCCTTCGCCGCGCTGTGCGGCATGAAGCGGTTCGCAGGGGAACGGTCGGTCGGGATCAATCAAAGGGGGCGACCTCGCCGGATTCGGGGGTCATGACCTGCACGATCCGCGCCGACCGTGAACCATGTGCTCACGCCGCGTGAGGTGAGCGGTGCAGGGCACGGATGTGGTGGTCGCGCAGTCCGTAGAAGACGAGCTCGAGCTGTCTTCGGGCGGCGGCCACGGCGCCGATGTTGCGGTTGCCGCGACGATGAGCCACCTGTTCGCGGATCGCACCGATGCGGCTGGTGTCGGGCAGGATTTTCACCGATTCGATTGCCGCCCACCGCACCAGACGCGAGCCTTGTTTGGTGATCCGGCCGCGGTGCACCGTGGTGTCGGATTCGTGGTGGGAAGGCGTTAGTCCGGCCCAACAGGTCAACTGGGCCGGTCCAGCGAAGCGGTGCACGTCCCCGATCTCGGCGACGAACACCGCCGCCAGCACCGGCCCGATGCCGGGGATCTGCTGGATCGCGGTGTAGCCGGCATCGTGGGTCAGCCGACGCTGCGCCAGACCGGTGAACAGGTCGATCTCCGCGTCGAACGCTTCGATGAACCGGCGCAGCGACGCGATCCGCGCCTTGTACGGTGCGGGCATCGTGACCTTGTCCAGCAGCAGGTTTCCCTCGACGCCGAACAGGTCGGTCATCGGCACCCAGATCCCGCCCTTGGCCAGTACGGCGTGTACGTGGGCCTTGCATTGGGATCGCATCGCGACCAGTTTGGCCCGGTGCCGCACCAGCTCCCGTAGTTCCCTCGTTGCCGGCGGCGCGATCCACGCGTGCGGCAGCCGACCCATCCGCAGCAGGTCCGCCAGATCCGCGGCGTCGCGTTGATCGTTTTTGACCCGCCGATACGAGAACGCCTTCACCCCGAGCGGGTGCGCCAGATGCACGCTCGCGCCGAGCTCGGCGAGCGCATCGGCGGCCCAGTACCAGCCGTAGGTTGCTTCCAGAACCACCTCCGGGACTCGCCGGCACGGGACATCACCTCAGCCAGCACGTCACGGTCGTTGAGAATCCGCACCGTCTCCAGATGCTCGCCGGTCTCGCTCATCCGCACCAACACCGAACGGCGCCGATGCAGATCCATACCGACAAACTGCCGACCCTCGTAGAATTCGCTCACAGGGGCCTCCTTCGTCGTAACAACGTGAGCACCCCGAGCATGCGCGCTCGGGACGGACACGAGGAGCGGAGGCCCCGCTCCTTCATGACATCAATGGTGTCGCCCGAGTGCACGTTTCGGAGGCCGGCAGTGCGCCGGTTGCGAGACACGTCGTTCGTGTAGCGGTAAAGAGTTCCTCGCACCGCGCCGAGTGACCGGGCCGATGGTTCGAGTGCGCTCTGGGCATTCTGCTGGATCGCGCGGTCGATAGCGGAGACTGCCTCACCGAGGCGCAGGGTGATGCTGTCTACTCCGCGCATCGCTGCGACGCCGCCGAGGTTGGCAACCGCCTGAAGCGAATCGCGCCCCCAGCCCGGCGGCAGTACCGGCGATTGGCGATAGCTCCAACAACGCTGGATCCGTGGGAGTTTCGACCCCAACCAGGTACCCAGACTTCGGTTCACCGGTGTCGCCATCTGGTACGGCATCCAGGTCAGCCAACCAGCGCGCCGGAACCGTGTAGCCGTGGTTCTCCCGCATCGCCCGTTCGATGAACTGCCTGGTGGTCTCGGTCGGTCGCCGACGTATGGGCGGTTTGCACGGCTCCACATGGTCCAGCGTGGCGAGGTTGAAAGAGCCGTCTGAACTCACGTACAACACGTGATACTTGGGCTTCCATTCGGCGCGGCCACCGAAGATGAGCGCCGAACGCAGACGGTCAGGATCGTGATACCACAGCGTCAGTTTCAATTCGTCACCTTCGATTTCGACGCGGCCATCGTCATGAACGGCAACGACCTTCACTTTGATAATCGGCTGTGCATCCTCGTGCGACTTCTTCGCCTGGATCCAGTGCATGAGGTGGCCGGGGCCATACGCCCCGCAGGAACGATTCCGAGGCATTGCAGTACTCCCGAAAGGTCGGGCCTCCTAGGAGGCGCTCTTGCCCGCACCGGCCGGTGCTGGCCACTTCGTCACCCGAGCCACCCAACGAGCGTGGGGTTGGCGTGCCGTCCAGTCGGAGCTTGGCGACGGCAACTCTTGAAGCGCCCTGAAGTTTATCCGAGGCTCGCATTTGCCAGCGGAAGTCACAGTGGCTCGCGCCGCCCGAGCGGGTTTGGTTGCGGCGGAACTGCCAATCGGCGCGGAGCACCGGTTTGGCCGCGAAGCCAATCGCGCATTAGCGCGGCGAACTCCTGTGGACGCTCCTGATGAAGGAAATGCCCCACGCCGCTCCAGACAACGACGTGGTCGTGGGGACCGTGCGGCAGTGTCCGCTCCCACTCAGCGGCATCGGCCGACCGACCGGCGTAGACCGCCAGCATCGGGCAGTCTCTCCGCCCGAGGTAGGTTTCAGCTACGGAGCGCCGCCCAAGGGTGTCAGGACCCCACATGGCGAGGAACGTCTTCTCAAGGGCAGGCAGTGGCATGGCTCGCAGACGTCGGTCATGCCAAAACCGTTGCCACAATGGTGATTCAGCGACGTAGAATCGGGAGAAGATTTCTTGGGCAGCCTCCAGCGCATCCTGCCTCATCGCTGAGGCCAGCGACGCTGCCCTGTGATCAGGTAATCCATACGTGGGGTCGATCAACACCAACGCCGAAACCATATTCGGAAATTCGACTGTGAACGCGGAGGCGACGATAGCTCCCATTGAATGCCCGACCACGACCGCGCGATCGATTGCAAGATGGCGAAGTACGCGGGCCGTGTCTTCGGCCAAAACCCGCGCTCCGAATGGATCCACCATCTGTGTCGATCGGCCGTGACCGCGCAGATCGACGATCACAACTCTGTGATCGATAGCGAGATCGGCAGCCAGCCAACTCCAATCGGCGCCGTCACACGTCCACCCGTGCAGCATGAGGACCGTCGGTCCGTTGCCGTGTTCCGAATAGAAGATCTCAACATTGTCCGCAACCGCGATCACCGGCATCTCAACACGGCCCTCCCCGACGTGCGGAGCCGCTTTCTAGACTCCTTAACCATAGGGTCCCGCACGAATCGCGGGCATGAACTCCCTTCCGGCGACAAGAGGACGCTCGACCCGACCTCCTGACCTGCAACAGTCGAAAACGGCTCCGTCCCGGCGTCATCCCGGCAAGGTGACCTAATGCCTGTAGAGCAAACGGGCGCAGGGCCACGCGGCTATCGGTAGAGTCGAAGCCCTTCCCAGCGAACAGGAGTGCGGCTGTGGCAGCCGTTCACTAACGGAGTTTGCATGACCGAACGCCTCACAACCCAGCAAGCGGCCAGGGTCCGCAGGGCATACCGCGATGCCTACGCGGCTGAGAATCACAGCGCCGAGATCGGCAAGTTCTATGTGAAGTACCAGAACTTGTATGGCGTCTCCCGAGGCGCTACGGGCGGTAGTGGAAGCAGACCGTGCACGCCGCGCCACCGAGTACGAGGCACTGAAGAAGATCCACGAACTCGAACGGATTGCGGTGGCCGAGGTGAACCGCATAATCCAGAAGGAGCACGAGCAGAAGCGCAGGCCGGAGCGGAAGCAGAAGGCCCACCCGAACCGCATCATCCAACAGAGGCAGAAGCCTAAGCTAAGCGGTTACCAAAGGACAAGCTGTCTGACGTCAGCGTCGCCGACTACCACCGGCGCGCCACCTATTGCCCCGTCTGCCACCGCGACTTTGGGCAGGACCTCATGCCACCGCACGGGCCCAGCTGGCACAGATGCTATGGCTCGGACAAGTCAGGCGTCACGCAGTTCGCCATTTCGCAACAGAAGCGGAAGCAAGACCTGGAGCAGAAGCAGGATCAGAAGGAGAAGCAGAAGCGCGAGCACCAGCAGAAGCTGGTGAGGTTGCCGAAGGGCGTCAGTGTGGCCGACTACTACGGGCGCGCCACCTATTGCCCCGTCTGCCACCGCGACTTTGGGCAGGACCTCATGCCGCCGGACGGGCCCGCCCCGCACGGATGCAAAGGCTCAGGCAAGTTTGGCGTCACGCGGTACACCATTGCGCAACAGGGGGGCGCAGAAAACGTACGAAAGGCCAAGCGTGGCACAGGACGTGGCACAAGCGTCCATACAGTCAGCGGCGGCCTGCCAGGGCTAGGCAAGCGGCACTGACGCTAGCCCTGCGCCGGTGCGGTGCAGCGGCAGCACGTGGGTGAGCGTGAACTCGACAACGTCGACGCCGGGCTCCATTGGGTCGAGTTCCAGCGCGGACCTACAGACTGGGATTGCTCCGGCTAGGTGAAACAGTTTGGTGCCAGCGCCCGATCCACAGACATCGCTCATCGACTAGCGCGGACCAATCCGCCTACTCGGTGACACAAGAACTGCGACTGACTTTTGAGACTCTCGTATTTCGTGGCGATCTCAGCCGGTCAGTGCATCGGTTGGATCAGGTTAGCCGCTCGTTAGCCCCAGAAGATGGGGTCGGCTCGTTCGTCGAGGTAGTCGAGTAGGTCTGGACTCTGGGGCTGGGGTCCAGAGGGTCGTAGCGGTGGTATTTCAGGTTCCGGTCGCGCCAGTAGAGCGTCCACAGGCCGCTGGACTTGGTGTAGTGCAGCCGGGCGATCGGGAATCTGGTCCAGTCGGGGCCAAAGTCATCGCGCCAGGGCGGTCGACATTCGCAATGGTCAGATGTCTTGGGGCGACGTCGCATTCGACGCGGATCTCGTCGCGGACGTGCTCGGGGACCTGGCCGGGCGTGTACGCCTCACCGTTGACCCGTGACCTTCGCCGGGGTGATGCGCGCGATAAGTCGGGCGCCGTCGTTCACTGATGCGGGGTTGAACGTCAGGTAGTCCTGACCGGTGTACTTGCGGGACAACTCGTCGCGGCGGGCTTGTGATCGTTATCGCAGTCGGGGTGCGCATCCAATACGGCAAGCTAACGCCGGATTCGCATCGCGGACATCGGGCATTGCGCGCTTGGCCCGTCCCGCGGGCCGTTAAGCGCCGGATGTCTGCTCAATAAAGTCGCCTAGCAGCCGACTCACCCGGCATTCAATTGTCGACTCGATGGCGGACGCCACGGTGGGTCACCGATGCGACGGCCTGGGTGCGGAATCTCACCAAAATGTCGGTCCCAGGCAGGGTGACAGGCCGAGTTGAATTTGAGCAATCAGAGTAAGGGTGTATCAGTCGTACATTGATTGGGGCAGGCACGACGTCACGTGGCTGCGGAGCGCAGGCGATAAGTCGCACCCCCACAGCAGGTAGCGGTAACCGGCGGAGGCCTTGAGCGTCGCCGATGGGGTCGTCGGCAGCTCGCCGCGATCCCAACCTCACGCAAGCCATCCGTGCCCATGCTCGGGAAGTCACGGGCTTCGTCACCGAGGGCATGCCCGCAATGATGCAGGGAATGATGGGCGGGATGATGGGCCACGGGATGATGGGAATGGGCGCTTAATTCGCTCATCAGTCGGCGTTCCAGAGACGATCGCGACGGCGGCTCTCGGGAGAGGCAGGTGTGCTCATGGGCGCGATCGGGCATGCGTTGGCGCTGGCGGGGTCGATGACTTGGGAGATCTTGTGGGCGTTGATCCTGGGGTTCTTCCTGTCGGCGGTCGTGCAGGCGTTGGTGCGCAAGTCCACAATCGTCAGATTGCTGGGTGATGATCGGCCCCGCACACTGGCCACCGCGGCGGGGTTGGGGGCCGCGTCGTCGTCGTGCTCGTACGCGGCGGTGGCGTTAGCGCGGGCATTGATCGGCAAGGGGGCGAACTTCACCGCGGCAATGGTTTTCGAGATCGCCTCGACCAATCTGGTTGTTGAGCTCGGTGTGATCCTGGCGTTGTTGATGGGCTGGCAGTTCACCGCCGCAGAATTTGTCGGCGGCCCGATCATGATCGTCGTGTTGGCGGTGCTCTTTCGGCTGTTCGTCCGCTCCCGCACCATCGAGGCCGCACGCGCACAGGCCGAACGCGGGATCGCCGGATCGATGGAAGGCCACGCCGCGATGGACATGTCGGTGTCGGGCGGGGGACCGTTTTGGCGGCGCATCGCCTCAGGGCGGGGTTTCACGGCGGTTTCTCACGTATTCGTCATGGAATGGGCGGCGATCCTGCGTGACCTTGTCCTAGGTTTGTTGATCGCCGGTGCCATTGCGGCGTGGGTGCCGGACACGTTCTGGCACAACTTTTTTCTCACCAACCACCCGACATTGTCGGTGTTGTGGGGACCGATCGTCGGACCTGTCATATCGATCGCGTCGTTCGTCTGCTCTATCGGCAACGTGCCCCTTGCCGCGGTGTTGTGGAACGGCGGCATCAGCTTCGGCGGGGTCATCGCGTTCATCTACGCCGACCTGCTGATCCTGCCGATCCTGAATATCTACCGCAAGTACTACGGCGTCAAGATGATGCTGGTTTTGCTCGTCACGTTCTATGTCTCGATGGTGTGCGCGGGCTACCTCGTCGAATTGCTTTTTGGCGCAGCCGGTCTCACACCCACCGAGCGCAACGCCATGGTCATGCACGCCGGTATCTCCTGGGACTACACCACCTGGCTCAATATCGCCTTCCTGTTGCTCGCTGCGGTGCTGGTGGTCCGGTTCGCCCGGACCGGCGGCATCCCGATGCTGCGCATGATGGGTGGCTCACCCGACACTGGCCACGACGACCACGGACATGACCATGGTCACCAGCGGACTTTCGACTGAGCAAGCCAGTGGAGTTCTCAAGATCTGCGATCTAGCTGCGCTTGCCGTGGCCTGGTCCTTGGCCGAGGTGTCGGCGGTCCCGCATGGCTGCGCCTCGATCCGACCTTGGGTTTACTTCCCAACTGACCGGTCTTGTCGTGTCCAGGCTCGTCATGCTTCAACCACTCGTCATGCTTCAACCAAAGGAATGATCATGTCGAACATCATCGAAACGTTGTTGCTACGCAATCTGCAGGAAGTATTTGGTGAAGGCGACCCCGAACGCCGATGCTCCGCCATCGAGGAGCTATACACCGAAGATTGCGTGGTCAACCTGGCTGTCGGCCAGTACCACGGGCACGACGCACTCGACAGAATCTGCGGTGAGTTGCGCGCCAGCCACCCCAGCTATGTTTACGCCCCACATAACGCGCCGATAGCGGTACAGGACGGCGGGCGTGTTGACTGGGGTTCTGGACCCGCAGGCGAACCGCCACGATACACGGGTATCGACATCATCATTACCCGTGACGACAAGATTTCAGCCCTTTATGTCTTCCTCCTCAACTCCCCGCCGATCTGAAGCTGGATCGTAGCTTGCAAGTCAGCCGTTGACGTCTTAACCGCAATTGCCGTGCGGCGGCGTCGGCGACGGCCTGGTTGGCATCACGAATGCGCTTCTGCCAGGCGGGGTCGTCCCACGGCAGTTTGGCCCGACTTGCGCGCCTCGCCCTGCTTGGTCAGATGGGCGTACTTCTCGGTATTCTGCTCATGATTCAGAATGCGCGACATCATCGATACCTCCATCCGAAATACGCGCCGGGATGGCCAGGGTGCTCGGGAAATATGTGGGTCATGTACTCGGGGATGGACACCGACTCGGGGGCGTCGAGGTCGTAGAGTTCCTTCTTACGGTAGTCACCCGCCTGCGCCGCCGACCACGGGTCTTCGAAAAGGGCTGACACGGCCAGGCTTTGATCACTGCTCAGGTTTCCAGAGTCAGCGCGGAGAGTTTCTTCTGCGCGGTACCAAACGTGCCCAGTTGGTACACCGAGGCCCCAGTAGGCAAGAAGCTGAACGCTTCGAACGGCTCGGCCAGCATCTCGTCCAGGAAGCTCTGGGGACCCGCTCCCGTGGTGACGTGCGGATTGAAATTATCGCCCGACGCGCCGGGCACATAGGTCGCGACGTACTGGACCAAGAATTCTTGGATGTCGCGTCCTTGCTGTGCACTCGCGAAGGCGTCGACGGTTCCGGTCGGAACGGTGTAGGGCGCTATCGCGTCGATCAGCTTCTGTTGCAGTCTGAGTAGATCGTCTGTGGCCTCAACAACGATGCCTGCCAGGCCGATTGGCGGCGACGGAATGTAGTACGCCTTAGAGGCGGTCAGGGTCCAAGTTGTCGGATTCTCGCTGGCAAAGACGGTGTTGTTTGCCGCGTAGAGGTCGTTCAGATCGGCGGTGCGGACAAACCGCTGCAACACCGTGATGTGCGGCTGGTGATCGGCATCAAGTGCGAAACCCTCCGGATAGACGGCGAGCAGGCGGGCGTTCACGCCGCACGCTCGTACCGTCATGGTCTCGTCCGGCTCCAACACAACATCGATCGCCGCAACCGAGTCGTCCTGTACACGAACGCCGTCCGGAGTGCTCACTCTGCCTGCCCCTCTAGTCCGTCCGGTTACATATTCAGCATGGCAGATCTGGCCGAACAAACGGCGTGCCTGCAGAAGGTCGCGCCGCCTCTCGAGCTAGACGTTTACGGAGCGGCGTCGCCCGATTCGGTAGGGAACACCACGTCCCAGTCCCGCGCCATGCTCACGACCGTCCAGCCGAGACGCGCGCCGACATCGGTGATGGGTTCGGTCTCAACGAATGTCTGAGCCGCGCTCGTGTACTGGAATTCGCGCGTGGCGTCATCATGATCGATGAGCAGGGCCAGGCTGGGGGTTCCGGCGGCCAGCGCCCATTCGAGCATCTCGCGATCGCCGCCCGAGTTGCCCCCGGCCAGGATCGGGCGGCGGCCGAGTTGGGTCTGAATGTTCGTCACTTTGGTCGGCCCCTCGTTGGCGGCACCGATGAGCGAGGCGGTGCGCCGCAGCACAGGGTGCTGGTCCTGGTCGCGGGTCAACTCGTAGCCGATAAGGGTGCCCACCACAAGCTCGGCCGGTACGCCGTAGAGGTCGTCGCTGGTGGCCCGGACGAACTCGGTTCCCCCACCCGAGACGATGCCGAGGGTGAAATCGCGGCATCGAAGTTCGTCGTGCGGCGACGCCTGCCCGTTCTTCCCCGGAAAGCGGTACGAGAACTGGGAACTGCCAGACCCCGCTGGCCAGTCCGTCGACGCCGTCCGGCCGATCCGTGACGACATCGAAGAGCGCGTCCGCCGCCTCCTCGACGAACTCGGCATCACCCCCATCGCCTGATGCCCGAGGCCGACCCCACGCCGTCGGTGCTGTTCGTCTGCGTCAAGAACGGCGGCAAGTAGCCCTACGGAGGCGTCGCACGACACGTCGCAAAAGACAGTTCATCGGCGGCGACCTGACATTCGCGGACTGGCTGACCGTAGTTGGGCATCGACGGTTTCGCGGTCACACATCACCGCCGGACGCGGTTGTGGGCCGTTAGCAGTAGTTGGTCGAACACTGGGCGCGCGTGCAATGTCGCCGTCTCATGATTCTGTTGGCCCGCCAAGGGCGCGCGCATTCATCGACGGCATCTCGGGGGTGTAGCCCGCAACCGGACCGGAAAACCCTTGTGTGCCGTCCGGTTTGAAGGCGTTGTTTTGACCGCGACGCCACAGGAAAGGGTGGGCCTCCACCTGCTCGGCGAATCGCTCCCACAGTGCGAGCACGTCGTCAGCCATCTCGTCCAACATTTCCTGCGTAGGCACGACGTCTGACTGCACGCGGAAGTCGGTCAAATGCATGACGCTCTTGCTTGCCGTCTCCCAATGATCGTTGAGCTTCGTCCACGTGGCAGCGTCGGCTCCGGTGTTCGTTGGTGGGGACCAGGTAGGGAGTATGTCCGTGGCTGAGCAGTCGGTGGGGAATCGCGAAAGTCCTCTGATGCCGAGGAACTCCACCAGGGCGCGCACGTTGACGAAGAAGCTCTCGATGCCTGCTTGCCACAACAGCAGCAGCGGCTTTGGTCCCTCGTCGGGAAAGACGAGCGCAGGCAACTTTTCGATCATCTCGGCCATCACGCTGGCGTGTAGGATCCGCTTCGAATAGGTCGACCACGAGAGAGCCATGGTCTGCGATTCTGCTCCCTCGACTGCTACCCGTTAGCTTGCGGGTAGCGTCTGCGAATTGGCTTCCGGCGCTGCGACGAATCGTGCAGCATGTGCGCATGTGTGAAACTCGGCGTGGCCTTCTGGCGGTGCCCAACGTCTGTGGCAAGAACATGAACGCGGTCCGGGCCGCAGCGGAGAGGACGCGCGCGCGTCGGTGGCCGACGCATGAAAGTCGCCACTGGGCAAGGGTGTTGGTTCCCGACATGGACCGCTTCACCGTCGGTGCACCCATCTAGGACTTAAGACGCTTCATGAGATGCCGTCGAAACGCTCCGACTGGACGGCACGCCAATCCCACGCTCGCGGGTGGCTCGGATGACGAAGCGGCTCGCACCGACCGGTGCGAGCAAGAGCGCCTCGGGCAGGGGGCCAGGAGGCTTGGAGTTGTACATGTCGCAAAGCGGCATTCGCCTCCGGCTACACCCGCATTAGCACCGTCTCGCACACGCCCTCGAATCGAGGCAGCCGCGGTCGCTCAATCGCCCTCAAACTGCCGCCACCACTCGGGTTCCGCCGCCGTGTTTGGGGTGACGCGACCGGGCGCTGTCGAAGCGGCTGTCGGTGGGGTGGGAGGCGGGGGCGGGTTGTTCTGCCCAGAGGCGTGCGGCGGCGAACGACCCCGACTATGGGATAGCGGGCGCGGCCGGTAGCGGTGACGTGCCGCAGCGGTTCTGGATATCGACCATCGGCTGCCGGATGCCGCTCAGATCTGATTGCACCTGGGGGTTGGCCGCCATGTATGCCTGTACCTGCGACCGGATCTGGTCTTTCGGCTGGTGATTCAGACCGCTGAAGAAAGCGTTCACGTCCGGGTGGGTGAATAGATACGTCGACATCGACGCCGAGACGCCGGACGAAACACCGGCGATGTCGGCGGCGGTGCAGTTCGGCGGGTCCGCCAGCGCTGCGGGGACGGCACCAAACAGCGTGGCACCGGCGAGTGCACCCATGCCGATCGCAGCGGCTGCCGCGCGTCTGAGGGTGCGGGCTGAGACCACCATGACTGAACTCCTAGCTCGTCGAGGCAACAACTACAGACCTAATGATGGTTGAAGCCGGGCAACGCGATGAGGCTGTCGAGGTCGTCGGAATCCTGGTTGATGGACGCGACCACGTCGTTGACGCTGCCATCCGGAATCCCCGCTGCAGCAGTGACGTTGTACGTGCTCGTGGCCGGAACGCAGCTACCGTCGTACGCCACCTCGCTGTCCGAGCACGTCAGCGCGGCGGCAGTGGGTGCACTGAACATCGCGAGCACCGCGCTCGCTGCGCCGACGGCCAAAAGCGAAGCGGTTCGTGATGGTGTCATGCGCATCGCCGTCTCTTTTCTCGTGTTGCCCGATTAAGTTTAATGGGTGGAGTTGAGCGGCGGCGCGGTTTGAACCGGGGCCGTGGGTGTGATGGCGTTCAGCCCCGCGGTGCTCAGCCGTCGTCATAGTGATTCCTTCAGTCCGCGTCGTCTACCTTCAGGTTCCGCCTCCCCCTCATCCCCCGATAGGGTCGTTTGGCCCAGGCCAGCGCGCCTGAATGCCCAGTTCGGGGTTATCGGGTGAGAGGCGGGCCGTCCAGCCGACAGGACGGACCGGATCAGCGCCCGTCAGCCGGAGTCGAGCATGTGTCCATGCATCGGAGCGTGTAAGCAGTGTCCCGTCCGTCGGGCACCTCGGCAAACGTCTCGGCCACGGCGCAGAGCTGCGGCCACCTCACGGATGCCTCACCACGTGGGTCACCCGCCTCGGGTGTCCGTGCCGCAGGGGGTTGGTCCGGCGATATCGGCCCAACAACCGCGGGATGGCTCGGTTGGTTGGCACCGGTGGTCGGCGCTGGTTTCAACGGGGCTCGACCGCCGCAGCATCTCCGGGCGGGTGATCGAACGCCTCGACGGGCGGCTGACGGAACTGGATGGGGTGAGGTGGCCTGCGTTGGGGTCCACCCGCGCCCTCGCTAAAGTCAGCTTCCCGACCAGAGTGCGCGCCGGGCGTGGGGCCAGAACGGAAGTCCGGCGAAGAACGTCCCGCCCGCGGCGATGATGCCCGATCGCCGCGTCCACGCTCTCGCGGCCCTGGTGAGACCAGTACACGTCTTCCAAGTCCAGCAGCAGGGCCAGTTCGTCGACCACCAATGCGTTCGCCGCGCCGTAGGCGACGGCCACGGCCGGGTGGCGCCGTCGCTTCTCTGCCCCGCGCAGGCCTACCGCTCCGATCGCGGAGAGCAGTGCGATGCCGATGTTGTAGTGGTGAAAGTGTCGGCCACCGATGCTGATGCCTCCGCCTTTGGGGCCGTGCCCGGCACGGATCCAGTGGGTGAGCACCCGGAGTCCGGCGAAGGTCACCGTAAACGTCGCCCATGACATCACCGCCGATTGCTCGACCGGATCGAGCCGGACACCCGCGACAAGGCCTTCAGGGCGGCCCACGCCATCCACGACAACCGGCGGTGCCATTCATGACGCAGGCGCGCCCATCGTCCCGTGGGCGGCGAACCGCTGTCTTGCGGCGAGGCGGCGCCGGGAATATCCGGGTGCTGCGACGAACCCGGGGTGGTCTCAGACATGTCGCCCATACCGCTCCTGCGCGCCGCCGTCGACCATCTGTTCCGCGAGGGACGCCTGCTGGCATTGGGCATTCCTGCGACCGGTGTTCTGGTTCAGACACTGCTGGAGCGCGGTGCCAACGGCGATGTCACCGAAGCCGAGGCCGCGATCACACGATTAGCCGCCGCGCCGACGGACGACGGCTTCGTTATACGTGAAATCTGGCTACTCCGGCTGCATGCGCTGCTCGCCCGTGCCCAGGGTGACGAGGCCGCCTACCGCGACTATCGGGACCGCTACCGCGCAATGGCGACATCCCTCGGCTTCGAGGGGCATACGAAGTGGGCCGAGGCGATGACATGACGGCGATCATTCCGCACCCCTATTGATTAGCCGCTTCGCGCGAACACCAACAGGTGCGCTAGGCACGGTTGCTTGAGCCATGCGGGATCGCCATCAGGCAGCGGCGTCCTCGGTGAGGTACCGGTACAGAGTTGCCCGGCTCACGCCGAGGTACTTCGCTATGTCCTTGCCGGTGTGACCGTCCGCCTTCATCCGCTTCGCAGTGGCGATGTGCTCGGTGTCGTCGACCTTGCGGGGACGTCCGAACTTGGTGCCATTCGCACGAGATGACGCCCTCTTGAGGGCGGTGCGCTCCCTAATCAGCTCGCGCTCGTACTCGGCAAGAGATCCCAGCACCCCGATCATCATGCGACCGGCGGCAGTCGAAGAATCGATGCCGTCGGACGTCGACACCAGGGTCACGCCCATCTCGGTCAGGGCCTTGACGGTCTCCAGAATGTGGAGCATGTTGCGCCCGAGCCGGTCGAGCTTCCACACCACCACGGTGTCACCGGCGCGCAGCTGATCCATCAGGGCCGCCAGACCGGGGCGGTCGTCCCGAGCGCCAGACATGGTGTCCGAGTAGATCTTCGATGCACCAGCCGCCTTGAGCGCATCGTGCTGCTGGTGCAGCGTCTGGGCGACGGTGCTGACCCGGGTGTAACCGAACCGCATGCCCACAACCGGAGGGCTGACGGACTCTGAGGCCTGTGTCACAACGTGGAGAACACCGGTATCGAGACATGTATTTCTGAGACAAACATATGAGACACCACGACCTGGGCAGACCGTGTCGATGTCGGATCACCTTGCGGTGTCTTGAAACTGGTCTATTTCAAGACAGTGAGTCAGGACGACCGGGTCTGCATTCGGTCGAGGAGATCGGCGACGCGGTCTGCGATGTCGTCGCGGATCAGACAACGATGCCCGACGGCTCGGGAATACTTGCGGGATACACCCCACGCAAGGTGGCCTGAGCTAGCATGACGCCCTGCCGGGTCGGTGAGCCTAGTGCTCTGTCTGCGATTTGATGTGGTTGAGGGTGGCGCGTCCCCGTTGGACTTTGGCGATGATGTCTGTGGCGATGGCTTTCCAGATGAAGGGTTTGGGGTCGCGGTTCCAGTGCTGCGCCCAGGTGGTGATCGCCTCGGACAGTTCGGCCACGTACCTGCAGCCTGAGCTGATGGCACTCTGGGCGGGAGTGAGAACTTCCCGCCCTGAGAGCACAGTCGTTGTCAGCGTCCGGGGATCAGATCCCTCCGCCAGGGTGGCCGAAATGGTGGAATAACAGGGCGCCCGTATCCCCGCCGAATGGTTGCTGCAGCTGCGCGGCCTGTTGCGCAGCCGCGCCGGGCTCGGCGGTAATCTGGGCATTGCCGGAGTTCTGATTCACGGTTGACCCGGTCGCGAGTGTGGTGGCCGCCGCCGTCGGTGCAGCTGCTATGGCCACCGCGGCAGCCCCTGCCACCGCCAGCGGGACGATGCGATTCATCTTGATGCGCATTGTCATTCCTCTTCCCTGTCATATGTATCTACTGTCGTTGATGACGTATTCGAAGAATGGTCGACGACCGCATCGATGTCATCCTCGCTGACACCCCTCCTTGACCTCCTGCTACCTGCAATGTTCGGTGGCAGCCAGCCGCCACGGACAGAAGTGGAGTTTGCCGTTAGCGGGCCTCAAGGAGGATGATCGCGACGAGGACTGGGCACCACTTGCGCCCCCACCTGCAGAAAAGGCCGGTCTCGGTGCGCGGTCACTGTCGGGATATTGACGAATGGTGACGCGAGGCGTGCTGACCCGACCCGCAACCTCAGATGGTGTGCGACTCGCAGAAGGTGGTGAACACCTCCCACCGCGCCGACCTGCCATCGCCGCCACCTCGCGCACCAGACGGCTTTTACCAATCCCAGGTGGCCCGACCACGCTGACCACAGCACCGTGCTCGTCGACTGCGCGGTCCAACAAACCTTCAACGGCGGACATCCCCCACCGCCGACCGACCAGACTCGACTCAGCACGCCCGACGGCGCGATGCGGGTCCCCGATGCCCAACAGCCGATAGGCGGGCACCGGCGCGTCGGCACCCTTGATCTGAACCAGCTCAGGGTCGCCGAGAGTCGCAGCTTCCTCAACAAGTCGCGCCGTGGATGCGCCGAGCATCACCCCGCCAGGCGGGGCCACCAATTCCATCCGCTGAGCCATCCCGACCTGCTCGCCGACGGCGGTGTAACCGAAAGGGCCGGAACCGATCTCACCGGCGATCACCTGACCGGAGTTCAAGCCGATCCGCAACTGCAGCTCGACACCGTCGCGGTCTTGAACATCGGCGGCAAGCTGCTGCGCGTCCTCCTGAACACCCAGGGCAGTCAGGCACGCACGAACGGCGTGGTCCTCCAATGCCACCGGCGCACCGAACACGGCCATGATGCCGTCGCCGGTGAACTGGTTCACCGTGCCGCCGTACGGCTGAACCACCACTGCCGCACGGTTGACCAGATCGGTCATGATCTCCCGCAACCGCTCCGCACCCACCGCCGCCGCGATGTCCATCGAGCGCACCACGTCGGCGAACAGCACTGTGACTTGCTTGTACTCCGCCGATCGCCTGAGCTGCGTGACTGGTGCACCGCACTCATTGCAGAACTTGAAGTTCGGGGGCAGTTCTGTGCCGCACGACCCCGCACCGCCATGACGGCGTGATGCGCCCGTTTTAGCAGGCCTCGCTGGTGGAATTTGTGCGTCGCGCGGATGGTCCTCCGGAGGCGGTGTCGGGTGTATGCACTCATCAGGGCTGCCCGGCTGTTTTTCGACCAATCTGATGACCGGTTGCGCTACCCGGGTCATGGGGCGTCGTTCTCGCCGACGGGCCAGCTACATCGGGGACCGACAGCACTGGCACCGTTGCCGCGCTTAGAAATTCGCGATGTCAACGGCGCGATCGAGGTGTTCGGCCCCGCCGAACCGACGTAGTTGGCTGGGCTGCCAGCCCGGTGTAACCCGCATCCCTACCTATTTGGTGAGTACTCACGGCAACGGGACGGCGATCAGCATTCCAACTAGCCGAATGCGGGGTTTGTGGCCTGCCTCAAGCGGTTTGGTGGCTAGCACCGACGACAACCACGCCCGCATCGAGCAGCCTTGACGTATGCCGAGGCTGGCAAAAGCAATTGGAGGAAAACGATGACTACCGTCAGCCTAGGCCGCTCGATGCCCAACCGGTGGCGAGCACATGCGGCGCTAGGAACTGCCGCGGCGGCCATGGTGGGTGCGGCCACAGTCGTCGTCGGCGCACAGCTCATTGGTGTCACACCGCCGACTAGCGCTGCGACTTATGCAAGCACGACTGCATCGACGAGGCCGCCCGCAGACACCTCACCATACTGCCCGGGGGCATACCAGTGCCTGCAGCCCGGCGCGGATCCACTCGTCCCATACGGCCCTGACCCGCTCGTCCCGTACGGACCCGCGACGTGGCACCCCTGAACCCCGTCCGGGCCGGTCTCCGGCTCGTACACCGGCGGGTGCCGTCTGACCCGATGGCCATATTGGGCATCGGGTCAAGCGAGCAAGGATCCTCAACCCGATTTTCAGCCGACATCGTGTCTAGGCGATGTCACCCAAATAAGGAGAAAACAAATGAAACTGCGCTATGTCGCGGCACTGGCCATCGCCGCTTCCGCGGCAGCGATTGGTTTGGCACCGATCGCCGCGGCCGACGTCAACGTGCAGCAGAGCCAGGGCAATGCCCAAATCACTGCTACCCCCGGCGCCGCCGCGCAACAGGCCGCCCAACAGCAGCAGCCATTCGGCGGGGATATGGGCGCCCTGCTGTTCCACCACTAACAACGACCGTGCGCCTAGGGCGGGGACCTTCTAACCCCGCCCTACGCGCTATGGGCTAGGCCGCAGGGCAAGCCGGGACGCTGACGACGATCGGCGCTCAACGCGACATCGAGCGCGCGAAGGTGATCGCCGCGCATCACCGATCTGTCGGCGCCGTACCGGCGAACGTGAACGGGATTGCACTTCTTTCCTGTGGCGGCCCGCAACCAGACGCGCCCATCAACGAGAGCCGTCGGGGATGAATCTTGTCAGGGCAATTAGGTCAGGTGGTGTGGAGTTCTGCACTGGTACCGGCCAGGAGGGCCGCTGGCGCGGGTCCCGTGGGGCTAACACCGGCTCACTGACACGCGCCACCGAGCGACGTCGCCTCGGCCATCCCCGTCCGCCCAATACTTGGCCGCAAATACAAAGCCCCATCCACCATCAAATCTTCATCAACCGAGCAGCAAACCACTATTGATTCGAGCGAAGACTGGAATCGATCCCAAAAGGATTGAGTCACAACGAGTCCAGATTAAGTTTCCACGAAGGAGTACCACCATGCGGATCAAACTGAACTACATCGCACCGGGGTTGGCCGCAGCCGCGATCGGTGGAGCGATTGCCCTCGCGCCCGTCGCCAGCGCCGATAGTGATCCTCTCGTGCCGTATGGCACCAATCCCCAAGTCCCATACGTGCTGGGGTTCCACGAATCGAACCACGACGAAGCCGATACCACGAACGGCCAACTGGACCTGCCGTTTTAATACGCAACGTGCCCAAGGCATTTGAGTACGGCGGGTTACCGGCACAGACCCATAGGCGGCCCCTGGTCGTCCCCGCGAGGCGGCGCCGGGAACATCCGGGTGCTGCGACGAACCCGGGGTGGTCTCAGACATGTCACCCACCGTAGTTACCGCCGCTGCGGTGATCCTGACATGCCGGTTCACTATCCGCTGGCCGTCATCGCCGACGTGGCGACGGGCGTAGGTCCATCGCGCGCACGCCTGCGGTTTGCCAGCAGCACGTGGATCGTGGTGATGTGACCGGAGTCGTGGCGGCAACGTCCTTGCTGCCCTGACCAACTGCTGCAGTCTCCCGTGCGATGTCGGTCCGGCGTAGCGCCGTTGGCTGCTGACAGGTACGACGGATTCCAGTTGGTGGGGGTTAGAGATGGATGGCAGCGAGGACGACATCGATTCGCTGGAAGGCAAACCTGGAAGGTGTCCAGATTAGGACCAACCATCGAAGGAATAACCGCCATGCGAATCAAACTGAACTACATCGCACCGCTGCTGGCGGCGGGAGCTGCCGCGGTGGCGATCACCGCCGCACCGATCGCCGCGGCCGCTTCGGCTCCGGCTCCGCACGGGGCTTGCGACGCTGGCGTCTCGGGCAGCATTTGTGATACTCCCGGCGACGTCGGGATCAACGACTCCCCTCCCCCTGTTAATGTCGATCCCTACGGAGGCGAAGGGTTTCTGATGGGCGGCTTCGGAGGCTTTCACGGCGGATTCGGCGGCATTCACGGCGGCGGCGGATTCGGCGGCATTCACGGCGGCGGCGGACACGGCGGCGGACACGGGCGGTGAGCCGGTACCGTTCCGCAGCGTGTATCGGCGTCCCCAGTCAGCTCGGAGATGCTAGTCAGTAGCCCGAACACTCCCTCTTCGATGGTCCGGCTTCGGAGGTCGATTCTGCGTCCAAACGCGTTGTGCCCGTGGCCTGTTGAAGCCCTGTTGATTGTGGGTCGGCCACTGCCTCGGCAATTTAGCCTTCGACCGGGGCCAGCCAGCCCGCCAAGGTTCACCACGACTGGCCGCGAGGCAAGCCGATTCCAAACTTTCCGACGAAGTATCTAGCCGTGGCCCATCGCCGCCGTTGCGGATCGCCGACCGGTACGCAGCGGGCAGGCCGCGGAGGGAAGTTAGCTAGACGTCAGCCCTAGTGCGGCGCTGACTGGTGTGTCGGTCATGCGGGTGATCCTTATTTGTGTGATCTCGATTCCGATGGGCCAGCGGCGAATGCGGGTGTCGTTGGCGTAGGTGTACAGCTTCCCAGCGACGACGCCGTGCAATCGCTGCGGATCGAGACCGTGATCAACGACCCGGACGATCTGGGCTGTCTGCGGCGGCTGGTCCATCTCGATGAATTGCAGTCCCGTGCCCGTGCGGTCACACCACACTGCTCGATACTGAACGTGTCGGCCAGGGCTGTGTCCTTGCGAGTCCAGCCTTTGAGCGGATCGCGCGGCCCACCCTCACCGAGGATGGCAGGAGGGCCCCGGCCTTGAGGTTCGGCGCCAGCTACGACCTGGCGCGGCTGCGGACCAACGGGCTCATCGCCCGCATCCCGGGTAAAAACCGCTACCGGCTCACCGGCGACGGCCTGCGGTTCGCGATCTTCTACACCAAACTGCACGACCGGCTGCTACGCCCGCTGCTGGCCGCCGACCCGCCACCGGTACGAAAAGCCTTCCGCACCATCGACATTCACATCACCGAAACCATCGACCGGGCCCGACTGCTGCCCAAGGCAGCCTGAAAACTCAAGACAACTGTCAAAGACCTAGCGACCAAGGTTCACTAGCGACCAAGGTTCACTAGCGACCAAGGTTCACTAGCGACCAAGGTTCACTAGCGACCAAGGTTCACTAGGTCGAGCAGAACAAGCACTCGCTGGGCGTTCTGGTGAAGCCCGAGTCCCGCCCCAACCTCGCTCAGCTCACGGGCCTGCTCAAAAACGTGTACGTGCGCCCTGTTGCGCGAAGCGCCACCGCGGCCGCGAGCAGCTCCGGATCTTCCGGATCCCCCAACTCAACGTGGTCAAGGTGTCCTTCCCCCGACCCATGCCACAGGGCAGCCTGCACGACCGCGACATCCACGCCGGACAGCATCCCGTCCCGCTCGCCAACACCGTCGTGCAGGCAAGCAACAACGACGCGGGCTGAACCTCTGGACGGGATCACCGATGACGATTCCTTCCGCGCGAAGGGGCGGTCTCTACCGGTATTGACGGTTACCGAGTCACGTCCCAGAAAGTTCGATTCGGCCGTCGGGCCCCATGGCGTCGGCTAATCGATTGCAATGGGGATGTTGACGATCAGTGAGGTCCCACTTCCAGCGCGACTCGAGATCGCCATCTTGCCGCCGAGCGCCTCCACTCGGTCGATCAGGCCGATCAGGCCGGACCCCTTGGCGGCGTCGGCTCCGCCGATGCCGTCGTCTCGAATCGAGAGGTGGAGGTTGGCGCCCTCGGCTTCGACGCCGACCTTCACCACGGAGGCTCGGGCGTGTTTGGCCGCGTTGGTCAGTGCTTCGGAGACGACGTAATAGGCGCCGACTTCGACCGAGTCCGGCAACCGCCGGTCGACACGTAAGTCGAGTTCGACCGGGACCGCGGAGCGGCGGGCCAGCGTCTTGAGCGCAGGGCCCAGTCCTCCCTTGGACAGGATCGCCGGGTGAATGCCGCGTGAGATCTCTTGGAGTTCTTCCGAGACGCCGGTCAGACCTGTAACGAGGTGTGAAATCTGATCCTTGAATGAGTGCAGTTCAGGCGGCACCGACGCTTCCGCGGTGCGCATTTCGAGGCCCAGTGAAACCAGCCGCTGCTGAGCGCCGTCGTGCAGATCGCGTTCGATGCGACGCCGCGCGTCATCGGCGGCAGCGACGATCCTGGTCCGAGACGCCGTGAGTTCGGCGTGGGTTTCGGCGTTGGCGATCGCCGTCGCGACCAGATCCGTGAAGTCCCCCACCCGCGCCTCGGTGTCCGGCGGCAGAGGCTCGGGTCGCGACGAGCCGACGACGGCTGCACCCCACAGGCGACCGTCGACGATGATCGGCGCTCCGACACCGCCGCGGAGGTCCAGCTCACGAATCTGCGCCGCGGCAGACCCGGCAGCATTGTCGTGGCTGTCCATCCGGGCGGGGCGGCCGGTGCGAAGCACCATCGCCGCGACGTTGTCGCCCTCGAGCGTAAACCGCTTGCCGACCGGCATCTTCTTCGCGCCGGGCTCGTCGCAGGCCGCAAGCAGCGTGGACGCGCCATCGGGCTCGTAGCGCCACACCGACGCATTCTGTACAGCGAGAACCCGGGCCAACTCCGCCGCCACCGCGGAGAACAGCTCCGACGGGCTGACCCCGCGCGCTACCAGGGTCGCCACCCGCCGCAAGGCGGCCTGCTCATCGGCGAGCACCTGCAACTCGTCGCGGCTCGCCTGCAGTTCGGCCCGGGTGGCGGCATTGGCGATGGCGGTCGCGACCAGATCCGTGAAGTCCCCCACCCGCGCCTCGGTGTCCGGCGGCAGAGGCTCGGGTCGCGACGAGCCGACGACGGCTGCACCCCACAGGCGACCGTCGACGACGATCGGCGCTCCTACCGCGCAGCGGATGCCCAGTTTCCGTATGTGCGCGGCGGCCGGACCGGCAGCATTCTCGTAGTCGATCCGGGCGGTGCGCCCAGTGCGGTACACCATCGCGTCGATGTTGTCGCCCTGGAATGAGAAACGCGCGCCGATCGGAATCTTCCTCAACCCAGGCTCATGGTGGGCCGCGAGGAGTGTGGTCGTGTCGTCGGACTCGTAGCGGTACACGGCCGCGTTGTGCACACCCAGGCAGTGGGCCAACTCCGCCGCCACCGCGGAGAACAGCTCCGATGGGGCAACCCCGCGCGCCACCAGTGTCGCGACCCGCCGCAGCCCCGCCTGCACGGCGGCGAGCGCGCTCAACTCGTCGTCGGCCATGTGGCGGTCCGTGACGTCTCTGCCCACCCCGTACACGACGCCCGCTTCTGGCCGGGTACTGGTATTCCATTCGAGCCAGCGCACCGAGCCATCGGCGCAGACTTGGCGAAACTCGAGGCCGACGACGGGGTTACCGGCGGCGAGCTCAGCCAGGACCGCCTCGACGTACCCGCGATCCTCGGGGTAGACGTATTCCATGTACGGCCTAGCCAGCAGTTCCTCAACGGTGTACCCGAGGAGGCGCGCGAACCCCGGATTGGCGCGCTTCAGGTACCCGTCGAACCCCGTGATGCAGAACGCATCACGCGAAGAATCGAAGAGCCCTATTAGCTCGTCGTCGACCGACCGGCTCGCCCAAGCCATAACCACCTAGTCTGATCCTGATGTTCGCGCCGCGAAAGGCCCGATGACCTGCCCCCAGGGCGGCCGCCTAGCTGAAGGGGCGGGACGTCCGTCGTCGTCATGGCGGATCGAACCTCCCTCCCCGCCAGCGACGTGGACCATCGAGGGACACGCCAAAAATTCGCAGGCGCTTGGCAGCTCTGTCCACTTCGCCAGGCGGAGGTCAACCGTGTCAGCGCCCAGGCCGGAGGCGAAGGACTCAGTCTGCTTCTAAATTATTGTCTGCTTCTAAATTCTGACGCTGTCTCCGACGCTCGTGCTCTTGGCGCAGGTGGTCGAATCTATGACTGCGGGCCAGCCAGTCGTCCGCGTTCTTGTTGTGCTGGCGGTGGTACTCGATGTCGGCCTCGTCGGTGGTGGCGGGCCAATACCCAAACTCGTCGGCCAGCTCTCGCAGCAATGCCATGTCGAGCGGCGGTGACGCGCTTCCCGACGACGCTGTGCCTTCAGGTGGGCCCATGGCGGGTCCGCACGGGTTCTTGGCGGCCTCGCGGTCGGAGGGACGGGCGCGGTCGCCGTTCGGCTCGGTGGTTTCGGTCAATGCCCGTCCCTCATTCGGGCCTCCACTGAGGGAGGCGCTCTTGCCGGCTTGTTCGAACGGGCCCGAGGATTCACGCGTATTCAGCGGAGCTGCCGGTCACCGGGCGGTACATGAGCAGCTCGCACAGGGCGCGCATGATGTTGAAGATAAACGCCCCGGTCAACAAGCCACCAGAGACGTCGGCCAGTTGGTTCAGCAAAAAATGACCGCTATGTTCCCGATTTCATCACGCGCATTTCATCCGGAGCACCGGCTATTTGCCCGATATACACGGCCGAACCGTACGGAAATGATCACCACGGAACGGACGAAAGGGGCAGGTCTACGTCATGCTGGCGTCGGAATCGCGGCGCTCGGTATCGCGGGCGAGTCGCCGTAACACTGGTCCGTAAGCGGGGTGGGCTAATGCGGAGGCGAACTGGGCCACCAGATAGTCTGCGGGGTTTCCGGTGTCATACCAATCGCCGTGAATGACTTGCCCGTAGACGGCTCGCCCTTTGGCGTAGGCGTTGATCGCATCGGTCAGGTAGACCTCGCCGGTCCTGTGGTCGTACCAACGTTTTGTCTGCTCGCGCAGTTCGTCGACCACGCCGGGTGTGATGACGTATCCGCCGATCGCGGCGTAGGCGGACGGCGCGTCCTCGGGTTTGGGTTTCTCAACCAGGCCCGTGATCCTGAGCAGGCCGTCGTCGAGGTCTTCCTTGACGATCGGCACCCCGTAGCGCGGCGAGTCCTGCGGGACCATCGGCAACAGTGCCAGCACCGGACACGATGTCTGTTCGAAGGCCCGGATGAGTTGTTGCGCCCGAGGGACTTCGGCAACGAAGACATCGTCGGGCCACAACACGAGAAAGGGCTCGTCGCCGAACGAGCGCGCCGCGTTGAGAACCGGGGTGCCGTTGCCATACGGTCCGTACTGGTCGAGATAGGTGATGTGACCGTGGTGGGACAGTTCACCGATTTCTTCTACCGCGTCGGCGTAGGCGGTCTTGCCTTCAGCGCGCAGCCGTTCGACGAGTGCCGGGGTGGGCCGAAAGTGGTCCTGGATCAACCATTTCCCGCCGGACACCACGATGGTGATATCGGTGATACCGGAACTGACGAGCTCGCGCACGGTGTGCTCAATCACCGGCCTGTCTCCAACGGGCAACATCTCCTTGGGGATCGCCTTCGTCAACGGAAGTAGTCGTGACCCCATACCGGCAGCGGGAATCACGGCCTTACGGATCGTGGTATCCATGTTGTCGTCCTTCTCGGTCGTGCGTCGGACCGGCACCGAGCTGGTCAGGCGACCTCCCGGCAACTGCGGGCGAAGTACCGATGCAGATTCTTCCACGAGTGAAATGTCATGCCGCATGTCAATGATGTTCGAGGGTTTGCCGGGGCGGGGCCCACTGAGCTATGAGGACCGCCCAATCGCCCAGCCCTGCACACAAGCTGGCGGTGCGATTGCGGCTCAGTCATGTATGGACCTGAGTTGACGCATCGGTGCAGTCTGCTCAACGGGCCCGCACGCATTCGCGGATAGATCGTACGGGCGGCGGCTAGTTAGCCGGTGCCGCCCGATGCAGCGACGATGAGCACCACCATGCGACACCTGGCCCGCTGGTCCGGCAGTCACACGAGCAGCGACAGGCCGCTCGGCATGCCATTCAGTTCGGTGTAGTACTCGTTGCGGCACTTGAGCTATTTTGCTTAACCAACGGAATGTCCTCTGCCTCAACAGGAATCATCTGTTCCGTTCGATCCGTTTGCGCTTTGCACACAACGCATTGCCGACCCAACGTAACCTTCCGAATTGGCTTGTCAGGGAACAACTTATGGAAGCAATCAAAGCAAATCTTCTGAATCATCAGATCGGATCTTCCAGTCAGAGGTCCCGTAGTAGTCGAGGTTCGTGACCCCGGCCGGTAGCTAAGCTAGCTGCCGCGGCGGCGTGACTTGACGATCTAACTTGATTCTACGAGAGGCGGGCCGGGCACGGGCACATTCTCATTGGCGGTGGACTCGCGGCCGTTAGGGTGAGCGGCGCGGTGTACGCCGTCGACAGATAACGGACTTTCGGTGCGCCCGACGCTGCTCCGTGGTTGACGATGTCGTTCTCGTAGAAGCTCCGGATCTCATCGTCGTCGTATAGCACGCCGGTGACCTCCGGCGATCACTACGTGCTTCACGCCGACCTGCCGGGCGTGGACCCCGATTCGTTGGACGTCAGCGTTGATGGCGGCATCCTCACTGTGACGGCACAACGCAGCGAGCGCACCGAAGACGACGTGCAGTGGCTGAGCTGCGAGCGCTTCACCGGCGGTTTCATGCGTCGCCTATCGCTCGGTCAGGACATCGACGCCGACCACATTGCCGCCACCTATCAGAACGGGGTGCTGACCCTAACCCTCCCCGTGGCGGCAAGGGCCAAGCCCGGATGTGTCAAGGGTGGCGAAGCCATCACGTAGTGACGTCCAAGACGCCCTTTACTCAACCGATCGGGAAGTCAGACACTGCGGAATGAGGTGGTCCTTTTGGCCATTCTGGCCGAGATTAGGTGCAGGACGACAGACAGACGGGCACCATAACGCGCTGAACGACAGACGGACGGGCACCATCCGCGCTGACGCGACTCTCACGGGCATGATTGACACCCATGGCCGGAATTAGGGCGTCGCTGATCTTGGCGGTGGCCAGCTCGCTGGCGGTGGCCGCGCCAGGATGCGGTCGCCCCGCCGCACCGACGCAGCCAGTCGCGCAACCACAGCCGGGACCGCCGACCGCAAGTCCCGTCGCCGCCAACCCCAAGGTCGGAGCGGTGTTTCAGGGGGCCACGGAGCTGCATACCTGCAGCGGCTCGGTGTTGCACTCCGGCTCGGGGAACCTGATCCTCACCGCCGCCCACTGTCTGGCCGGTGGCGTCAACGCGACCTTCGTCCCAGGCTTCGCCGGAACCTACGTACCGGCGAATGCCTGGCAGATCGAAGCGGTCTACCTGGACCCGCGTTGGCTGTCCGCAATCGATCCACTGGCCGATTACGCGATCGCCCGGGTCCGCCGCGACGCGCCGGGCACGCTCGAATCCCAAGTCGGCGGCGGATTGGCGGTGGGTACGGCACCCACGAACGGCACGGCGGTCACCATCACCGGGTACCCGCGGGGCGTCGGCGGCAGCCCGATCGGGTGCCGGGCCAGCACCAGCACCGGGCCGCGCGGCTTCCCGTCGTTGCACTGTGGCGGGCTAGTGGCTGGTACCAGCGGCTCGGGCTGGATGAGCGGGTCGAGTGTGATCGGCCTGATCGGCGGCCTCGACGGGGGCGGTTGCATGGAGCACGTGTCCTATTCGCCGCCATTCGACGGGAAGGTCACCGAACTCCTGGCCCGCGCCGAACAGGGCGGAGTCGCCGACGTTCCGCCGCGGGACTTCGACGATAACTGCAGTTAGTGTCGTGGGCCTTGGTGGCCGCTTCCCACGCGAAGCGCCGCGCGGGCAGCCAGGGGCGCATGGTCTTTGTGCCCTATTGCGCAGGCGACCCGATCGGCCAGCCGGTGGCGGATGGGCCGCACGTCCAGCTCGCTGTTGAGGGTGCGGAACGACGGGCTACGCTTTGCCCGAACCCCGGGATAAGGCCCGTACAGGAGAGAACAGCACCCACTGATGACTGAACCACAGCGCAAGGCCCTCATTACTTCAGCGATCAATGTGGCCAGGATCGCCTTCGCCGGCGCCATCATTGGAGGGTGCGCGGTGGGCCTGGCGGCCCAGGCGGACGCTGACTCCGGCAGTGACTGCAATCCGCTTTATTTATCAATGACACCACAACCCGTTCTGGCGTGTCCCGGTCCAGATGCTGCGCCGCCAGCCGATGGGTCGCCAGTGCTCGGCCCTGTCAACGGCGTCGCTAGCCCACCGACGCCGGGTGCGCTGCCTCCCCCGGGCCAACCGCCATCCGCGCCGCCCGTAGTACTAGACAACTCGGGCGGCCAGTAATCTGGTCATCTTGGATATCTCGGGAACGTGGCCGAGCGGTGTACGGCCGCCTGCGCGGGGATCATCGATGCCGCCAACGCGGCAATCGGGAGCCCTGCCAACAGCCGCCAAGTTGAGGAACCTGCAACACTGAGGTCGGTTGCGGGCCTTGTGTGTCAGCAGCGCTGGTTGAGGCGCTCATGCGGTCTGATCGCCAGTGTGCCCGGCGACCCAGGCGTCGACCTTTGTCCAAATTCGTTCCAGCCAGGGGCCCGACCGGCCAGGCATCCGGAGCGGCACGCGGTGTCCCAACGTCAGGAGGGCTCAACCACGACGCGGAACACGCCCTTGGACTTATCCTGCGCCAGCCGGAACGCCTCGACGGCGTCCTCGATCGGGAATCGGTAGGTGATCAGAGTGCTGGTCAGCTCCGGGCGCGCAGCCAGTAGATCGGCCGCCTCGACAAAGTCCCGGCGGTACCCGTAGTGGCTGCAGTCGCCGAGCGAGGGACGCAACGCTACTTCCTTGATGAAGGCGGCCCTACCGGCCCTCCAAACGCCGACGGTGCTCGTCGAGGTCCGAACACGTCAGCACCGCAAACGTCAGCGATGCCTCGTTGTTGCTCGCCGCCCTTCGCCAGGTATCGCGCGCGGCCTCGCTGTCGTTGACCGCATCGACCACAACGACGCGGCCCAACGCCAGATTCGACTCCACCATCGTTCGCACCGCCTCATACGCAGCGACACCCAGACTCCAGCCGGCTGGGAGGTCGCAGCGCAACATGCATCCTCGACGGGATCCACCGACAGGTGCACGCCGTTTAGTCTTGCCGCGACGGCAGTAGCAGTTGCGGTCTTGCCAACGCCGGGTAGCCCGGACACGACGATCAACGCCGGGTCAGATGTCACTTCTTCGGCTGACCAGACGATGCTTGGAACCGGAACTCGACGACGTCGCCGTCGGCCATCACGTAGTCCTTGCCCTCCATCCGCACCTTGCCCGCGGCCTTGGCTGCGGCCATCGACCCCGCCTCGATGAGGTCGTCGTAGGAAACGATCTCGGCCTTGATGAAGCCCTTCTCGAAGTCTGTGTGAATGACGCCCGCGGCTTTCGGCGCGGTGTCGCCCTGGTGGATCGTCCAGGCGCGGGTCTCCTTCGGCCCTGCGGTCAGGAAGGTCTGCAGCCGCAACGTGTGAAAGCCCGCCCGCGCCAACGCATCCAGCCCACGCTCGGTCTGTCCGATCGACTCCAACAGCTCGGCCGCCGACTCGTCGTCAAGGTCCTGCAGCTCCGCTTCGATCTTCGCGTCGAGGAACACCGCGTCCGCCGGCGCCACCAGCTCCCGCAGCGATGCCACCCGCGCGTGGTCGGTCAGCACGGCCTCGTCGGCGTTGAAGACGTAGAGGAACGGCTTGGTCGTCAGCAGGTTCAGCTCGCGCAACAACGACGCATCGACGTCAGCTCGGCCCGATGTCGCCGTCGCCACGGCTCCGGCGAAGAGCGTCGTGCCGCCGTTCAGAATCTCCTGCGCCGCGACCGCCGCGTCGTAGGCAGGCCTGCGGTCCTTGTGGGTGCGGGCCTCCTTCTCCAGCCGCGGCGCGGCCCGCTCGAGCGTCTGAAGATCGGCGAGGATCAACTCGGTTTCGATCACCTCGATGTCGGACTTCGGATCGATCCGGCCGTCGACGTGTGCGACGTCGTCATCGGTGAACACCCGCACGACCTGGCAAATCGCATCGCTTTCGCGGATGTTGGCCAGAAACTTGTTTCCGAGCCCGGCGCCCTCGGATGCACCTTTGACGATCCCGGCGATGTCGACGAACGTGACAGGCGCATGGACGATCTTTTCCGAGTCGAACATCCTCGCGAGCTCGGCCAACCGCGGATCAGGCAGCGGTACGACACCCTCGTTCGGCTCGATCGTCGCGAACGGATAGTTGGCTGCCAGCACGTTTTTGCGCGTCAGCGCGTTGAACAAGGTCGACTTGCCGACGTTCGGCAATCCGACGATTCCCAGGTTCAGGCCCACAGGCATCAGATTCTAGGAGACTGTGAACGGCACGCCAGAAGCGCGCTGACAGCTACTTTTAGACAGAGCCGGTACGGTCTATCTGTGTCAGCACAGCGTGCGCGGTCGGCAGTCACGCCCGACCATCGCTCTGCGCACCCAAATATCCCGGGTGTTCCGTGGTGGGCTGCGGTGCTGCTGGCGGTCACCCTGACCGCCGTCGGCTTCGCGTACGACGCCGGCTCCGGGGATAAAGAACTCAGCATGGTCTTCGCCGCGACGTATGTGCTGGGCTGCATCTTTGCCGTGCTCGCGGTGCGCCAATCCGCCATCTTCACCGCCGTTATCCAGCCACCGCTGATCCTGTTCGTCGCCGTGCCCAGCGCCTACTTCCTGTTCCACGGCGGCCAGCTCGGCGGCATCAAGGACGTGGCGATCAATTGCGGCTATCCGCTCATCGAGCGGTTCCCGTTGATGTTCTTCACGTCTGCCGCCGTCCTGCTCATCGGAATGGGCCGCTGGTATTACGGTATGTCGTCGCGCCGGGGTGCAGCGCGTGCCGCCACCGAGGACGCCAAGGAGAAGACCAGCAGTCGAGTGTCTTCGGTCACATCCAAGGTGTCGTCGCTGCTGAAGGGTGAGCCTGCCGAGTCCGACGAAGAGGCCGTCGACACCAAAGAGTCGCCCCGCCGCAAGCACACCATCGAGCGTCCGACCCGGGCAGCCAAGTCCGCCGCAGGCACCAGCCGCACCCCGAGAACGGCCAAGCGCGCCACACCGTCGCGATCACGGCACGCCCGGCCGCCGGAAACCGAGATCATCGAGCCGGTCGCCGAGCGTCCCCGCCGGCCCCGCACGTCCCGGCAGCGCGAACAGCCGCCGGTGCCTCCCGCCGAGCCGCGTCGGCGCCCGCGCACGTCCTCGACGCGCGAACCGCGCAAGGCCGCGCCGCCTGCCGACCGGCGAACCGGCTACCAGCGCCCCGAGCGACGGCGCCGCTTTGATGATTATCCGCCGCAAGAACCACACGTCGGCAACGGAAATGGGACGCATCACCCGATATCGCGGGTGCGCTACCGCAGCGGTGCCGACGAGAGCGACAACCGCGCGGAGCACCGGAGCAGGCCGCGCTCGTCACGCAGCAGCGGGGAAGCCGAAAGCTGGCAGTACGACATCTAACCCTGAACGATCGTGATCGTGGTCCACGCGCCGATGTGGACCCGATCACCGTCGGTCAGTGGCGTCTCCTCACCTTCCGGCAGGAGGTCTTCGCTGCCGTTGAGGCTGGTTCCGTTGGTCGATCCCAGGTCGGTGACGGTGAGGCCCGAATCGCGGATCCGCAGCACTGCGTGTTGCGTCGAGACGCCACGGTCGACGGGATGGATGCCAAGGTCGATCTCGGGTTCCACGCCCTGCTCGCGGTTGTGCCTTCCGATCAGTGTGGTGTTGCCCTGTAGCACGATTCGGCGTTCGGGGAAGAACCGCGGAAACTCCACGGTGTCGGGGCCTCCGCGGGCGAGGACACGCTCATAGAACTCCCGATCGGCGTTCACGACAGCGGTCCATCCGACCGACGCAGCTTCGGGCGCCGGCCGCGGGACCGCTGTCGGTTCGGGCAACGCCGAATCGTGTCCACACGCTTCACAGAAGCGGCCGCTGACCGGCATCCCGCACGCCGGGCAGGCCTTCGCCTCAACCGGCGGCGGCGAATCGGGATCTGCGGCCGGGCTTCCGATCGGTGCTCCGCACACGTCGCAGTAGTCATCGGCTTTCGAGGCATGTCCCTCGACGCAGGTCGGCATCAGGTGTCCTTCCGCACTCGTGCGGTTCTGGTGGACCGGGCGTCGAGTGCCATCTCGTCTGCCGCTGCGACGTCACGTCGCAACCGGACTGTGCCGGTGCGGTCGTCGACCTCGACCACTCCTCTGAGGAGCTTGGCCGTTCCATCATTTCCCGATTCCACGGCGAGTTCCATCGCCCGTTGCAACTTCGCGGTCGCGGTCTTGACGTCCCCGGCTTTGCGTGCACTCAACCCCTCCTGGACTGCTTGCGCCAGCTCTGCCTGGCCCGTGTAGTGCGCCACCCGGCGACTGATCTGGGCCGACAATGCGGTGTCGGCGGTCCACACCGCCTTCACCAGGCCCTCACCCAGAACCTGATTGCCCGCAACGACACTCACCCGGGCAGCCAACTTCTCGCGCCCGACCGCCGCGGGTTCGACCTCGACTTGAATGTGGTAATCGCGGTCCTCGGCGCCCCAGGAGCCCAACGGGTATTCCCCGCATTGATTTGCCGCGTCGACGCGACGGTGTGTCAGGTCTTCGACGGTCGGCGCAACCTGTTTCACGAACCCGATGTGTGCCCCGGCCGGTGTCCACAACCGCAACGTCAGGTCCGGAATCGACTTGCTCATCGACACGCGCATCATCGATGCGAAATCGTCCGCTAGATCTTCGGGGTCGGCGACGATGTCCACGCTACCCAACAGTGCTGTCGAGATCGCGCGCAGCTCGTCGACCTCCCAGTCGGTTCCCACTCCTCGGCAGTCGCAGGTGAATTCGCCTTCGCTGAGCCCGATTTCCTCCCCCAGTTCTTCCGGGGTTTCATGCTCGTCCTTACCGTCGGTGAGCAGGATCGCGTGAGTGAGCGCCCCCTTGCGTTGTCCGACGATTCCGCGGACGTGCGCGAGCCAGGTGCCCATCGCGGTGCCGCCGTGGGGCCGTAGGCCGTCAACGGCGCGCATCGCCGCGGCCTTGGTCTCTGTGCTCGCCCGGGCCAGCCGCTGCTCTGTGGGATAGACGCTGGTGGCCTTCTCGGTGCCGCAGACGACCGTGAAGTAGGTGCCGTCGGCGAGTTCCATAATCGCGGCGGCGGTAGCGCGTTTCGCCGCGTCGAACTTCTCGATCGGTGCCTGCATGGAGGTCGAACAGTCGATGATGATGGCCTCGACCCGATCAGGCGCTGATGCCGTCGCGGCGACGTCGGCGGCGATGCTGACGATAGCGTCGACCGTGCCGCTTCCCTCGGCGAGATAGGGATTGTGGTCGACGTCGACTGAAATGCCTTGTCGTTCAGCCGAACTCATGACGTCCTCCGATCGGTATTACTGCGACGGTGATGTTGTCTTGGCCACCGGCGTCCAGCGCGTGTTCGGTGAGTGCACGTGCCGCCGCTGTCGCGTCGGGACTGCTGCAGAAGCGTGCGATGTCGGCGGCGTCGGGCAGGTAGTTCCAGAGTCCGTCGCTGCACAGCAACAGCGAACCCGGACCGACGGCCGTGATTGTCTGCACGGTCGACTCCGACCACGGCTCCGATTCGGTGTCCGCACCGAGCCAACGTGTCAGTGTGTGCGCGCCGCGTTGCACGGCTTCCGAGTCGGCCGCAGCGCCTGCGGTGATCAGTTCCTGCGCCAAGGAGTCATCGACTGTCAGCTGTCGCGCGGGCGCGGGCGGATCGGGAAGCCAGTACGCCCTGCTGTCGCCGACATTGCCGACCGTGATCTGTGCTGTCCCAGCGGGACTCGGGACGACAATTGCCGCGGTATACGTGCACGACGGCGCTGTAGCGGAACCGGTCCCCGTCGCAGCCGCCGCCTGCGCCGCAGCCTCCAGACCCGCCAGCATCGCCGCGCGTGCCTTGCGGGATGCGGCCAGCGCGGCGAGCATGGCATCCACGCCCGCCTTCGAAGCGGCGGCCGCGGCCAATTGCGCATCATCGGAGGTGGAGACCCCGTCGCACACGGCGACGGCGATTGCTTCCGGTCGATCGGTGTCGTTGCCCACCATGATCCCGGCAGCGGCGGCGTCCTCGTTGCGGACATGTTCGATACCGCGGTCGGTGATCAGCACGATGCCGCCGAGACTCGCCTCGTCGCGGTCGGGCTCGGCGCGCCGGTGGCCGCAGACGGTGCAGTACTCATCAAAGTGGGCGTCGTTGCCGCAGTCGGCGCACGGCTGTCCCGTCGACCGTCCGGACCACGGTATGGCAACTTGGCGGACTTGAGCCAACGACAGGCCGCAGCTCTCGCAGAACCGGTCTGCGCGCTGAACGGCCGCATCGCAGTGCGCACACGTGGCCACCTGATCGGTCATACCCGAGTCCTCGGCCGAATCTCATTTGCCCTCTCCACCAACGCAATGCGCTCCCACGTATCGGTCGTCTGGTGCGCAAGCTCGCGGTAGCTGCGTTCCATCCCGATCCGGATGCTGGGTTCATCGAAGGCCGCACCGAGCAGCCGCACGGCGGTGGTCTTGTGCCCTTCCCGCAGCCAGTCCAACGCCGCACCGAGCACTCGGAGCCGAATCGCCGCACGCTTGGTGGCCGATTCCAGGTTCAGCGCTGCGGCGCGCTTGCCGGCATCGAGCAGCGTCTGCTCGTCGAGGTTCTCGGGTGTTCGGCCCTCGAGCAGTATCTCGATCGCGGTCGCGGCCGCGGGAGTGAAATGCGCTGAATCGGTGGGCACCTCGTCGAGCGCCGTGACCGCACCGGCCCGATCTCCGGCATGCACACGCTGCCGCGCCAGCCCGAACGCGGCGCTGACGTAGCTATGATCGGTTCGCCATACCGTCTCGTAATAGCGCGCAGCGACATCACGTGCGTCGCGTAGTTCGGCGGTGGCGGCGATCGCCATCTTGGGGGCGAGCTCGCCGGGCAGCGCGGCCAGCACCGCCTCGAAATCATCGGCGGCCTTGTCGAATTTGTCCTCCAGCAGAGCGCATTCCCCGCTGTACCACCGCAGCCGCCAATCTCCGGATATCACCGAGTCCAGCTCGGCGAGCCGTTTCCTGGCATCCGCCGGTGCGCCGAGCTCCAGCGACGCGCGGACCAGTCGCAGCGGCACCTCGACGGAGGACCTGTTCGCTTGTTGCGCCCCGGATCTGGCCAGATTGAGCGCGTGTTCAAGTTGGGCAGGCGGTGTGCCGCTCGTCGTGGCGAGCACCGCGGCGCCAGCGTCGTTCGGATCGACTACTGGGACGGGCAGCGCAGCGATCACCGCAGCAGCGTCGACAGGCGTGTCAACGCCTGCGCCGTAGATCGCCCGTTGCGGGCTGAAGTGATAGGACATCCGCGGCTGTGGCGTGTCGGTGTCGACGGCGACGATCTCGTGCAGCACCCCAGTCAGCTGGTCGGCCAGCTCCTCCATGGACTCGAAACGTCGGGCCGGTTCGCGATCCGTGGCACGCAGGATCGCGCGGTACAACGATTCGTGCTTCGCGAGTACCGGCACTATCTCGGGTCCGGGTAGCTGCTCGACGAATCGGCCATTCGCTTGCGGAACATCCATCACGAGGACGGCGAGCGTCCGGCCGACTGTGTACACGTCGCTGGCGACCGTGGGGCCCGTTTCGGCGATCTCGGGCGCCTGGTAGCCGTGAGTACCGTAGATCGCGCTCTCTTCATCGTCCATGGCAATGACCGCACCAAGGTCGATGAGCTTGAGCTGCTCATCGACCTGCATCACGTTGTCCGGCTTGAAATCACAGTAGGCGAGTCCTTGCGAGTGCAGGTAGCCGAGTGCCGGAACGATCTCGACGATGTAGGCCACGGCCTGCTCCGGCGGAAGAGGAGCGCTGCGCGCCTTGCGGATCTGTTTCAGCGACGTTCCGCCGACGAACTCCATGACGATGTAGCCGACCGGGATCCCGGCGGAGTCCGGATGTTGGACGAAGTTGTAGATCTTGACGATGTTCGGGTGTTCGACTTCGGCGAGGGCGAAAACTTCGGCGGCGGCCGCTGCCATGGCCTCGGCGTCGCCGGAGTTCAGCAGGCCCTTCAGCACCACCCACCGGTTGCTCACGTTGCGGTCGATCGCCAGATAGATCCAGCCGAGGCCTCCGTGCGCGATGCATCCCTGCACTTCGTACTGCCCACCGACGAGGTCGCCGCGAGAGAGCTTGGGAACAAACGAGTATCGGGTGCCACACTCGGTGCAGAAGCCCTCCGTCCGCCCGGTCTGTCCGTCCCGCCCGCGCCCAACAGGCTTGTTGCATTCGTGGTTGCCACAGTACCGGCTGCTCTCCGGAACCTGGGGGTTGGCCAGGATCGCCGCGACCGGGTCCCCCTTCGGTATGCGCGGCATCTCCACAACCCCGGCACCGAGGCGGCCACGAGAGCTGGCCGACGGCGATGAGCCAGACCCAGACGTTCGAACCGACGCCGTCCGCGCCGACGGAGCCGAATGGCGTGGTGCCGTCGAGATCGAGACCGATTGCGACGCCTCGGGTGCCGGCGCGGAACCGCAGACGTCACAGTAACCGTCGACGACGGTCCCGCCGCATCCAGGTTCGGCGCATTTCATTCGGTGTTCCCCCGCTTGTCGGCAATCATCTGCTGGTAGTCGGATATCGCGCGCGTGATGGCACGCAGGTCGCATGGTTGCCGTGACAGCAGTCCTCTAGCGATTCGGTTGCACGCCAACAGGTCTCGATCCTCGCCGAGACCGAGTCGGGCCGCCTTCGCTTGATATGCCGTCAGCCGTCCCTTCAG
This sequence comes from uncultured Actinomycetota bacterium, assembly GCA_963770125.1. Lineage (GTDB taxonomy): Bacteria > Actinomycetota > Actinomycetes > Mycobacteriales > Mycobacteriaceae > Mycobacterium. The sequence goes on from CAVYPI010000006.1 coordinate 49,926, forward strand.
CTCACTGCGGCGGTCGAGCAGGCCCTGTGCGAGCTGTTCTTCCTCCCGCGCCGCTCGCAGCGCGGCCCCGATCCGGTGCCGAAGCGAGAGTAGCGCCTTCGGATCCGGTGAAGTGATGGACCGTAGCTCGGCGCGCAGGCCCGGTTCGGCGACGTCGCGCTGAGGAAACGGGCCCGCCAGCACGATTTGTACGGCCCGCATACGAATCTGTGCCGCCTGCGTACTTGCGTCCCGCAATGCGTCCAGACTCTGGGCAGTGGTCGCGATGGCGTCGGGCCAATTCGACTGTATTGCAGTCAGTTCGGCGAGTTCGGCCGATCGCCGCTCTACCCTGTCCGCGATGACGATGATGCGCGCGTCGATATCCCGCGTCGTCAGGGATAGCGGATCGGTCGCGGAGATCTGCAGCAGCTCGGCAATCTCAGCCGGTCCAGCCGTGCCCGCCTCGTCGAGCCGCTTCTGCGTCGGTGTGAGCTTTTCGGCGACAAGCGAGTTGATCCGATCGACGGCGTCGAGGAAGTCGACGACGGCCGGGTAGGCGGCATGCATCCGCTCCACCGTGTCGGCGAGCCCGACATACTCGACCGCCTCTGCGAGGCCGCCGATCTTGCGCTGTGCCAATGGGATCGGCTGCCGCGACACCTCAAGCGGCCGTTCGCGCAGCAGGTTTGTCAACTCGAGGCGGTCGTCGTCATCGGGCTTCGATCGGCGCGCCCGCACCGTGCGCGCCGACTCCAGAATCGACGTGATCCGTCCCAGGTCCTCCCACAACTGCGCGAGTGATTTCTCGATCACCAGCCACCGTTGCGCCGTCAGACCGGCAGGTGGATACAGACGTACGTGCTCGAGCCCGGGGTGGTTCTCCAGCTCGATCAGCGTCGCCGACATCGCGGCGACTTCCTTTGTGCGCGACTCTAGTTCCCGATCGATCTCGTCGGCGCTCAGCACCATCATAGTCAATCCTTGTAGCGTGGCGCCGGCGGACCTGGGGATGGTCCGAGCTCTTGCAGCCGGTCCTCGTAGAGCCGCTGCCAGGTTCCGTCGTCGCGCATCCGCTCGAGAACGCCGTTGACGAATCGAACGAGATCGGTGTGATGGATATTGACCCCGATGCCGTAGGGCTCCTCGGCGATGCTGTCACCGACCACATCCACATTCGGATCCTGATGTGCTAGCCCTTTCAGCACCACGTCGTCCGTGCTGATCGCGTCGACCTGTCCCTGTTGCAGCATCAGGAGGCAGTCCGTCCAGGTCGTCGCACCGAAAATCTTCGGCCTCAGGCTGAGCTCATCCAGCTTCGCAAGCGAGGTGGTGCCCGACACCGCGCACACCCGTTTGCCCGAAAGTGCTGCGAAAGAATCGATTCCGGAACCCTTCACGGCGAGGATCTTCTGGTGGGCGATGAAATACACCGTGGAGAAATCGACGAGGTCCTTGCGGTCACAGGTGATCGAGTAGGTCCGCACTACCACATCGACCTCACCGGACTGCAACGCCGATTCTCGTTGGTTTGGATTGAGCACTCGCAGCTGGATGCGGTCCGGGTCGCCAAAAATGGCTCGCGCGATCTCGCGTGCGATGTCGATGTCGAAGCCTTCCACCTGTCCGGTGGCCGGGTTCCGGAAGCCGAAAAGGTAGGTGTCCTGGTCGACACCGGCGATGAGCCGTCCACGCTCGGCGATCGCCGCCATCGTCGAACCCGGCGGCATGGCACCCGGCGACGGAAGCGGACCGGGGCGCCAGCTGGCTTCCCGGTCGCAGTCCGCGTTTGCCGCACTTGGCGGAGTGGTGATCTCGTTGGCACCGGATGGCGACGGGTCGACCGGCGCGACAGAGACCGAAACCGGCGTAATGGACGATTCACATCCGGCAGCGATGAGCGCAACTGCGAGCAGCGCCACCACACCTCGTGTTCTCATAGAAACTCCTTGAGTCGGGGCCACAACCCGACGAAGGCCGCTGACGCGGCAACGACCATCAACACAAGGGTCCCCGTGGGACTCCATGCCAGCCATGCTCCCGCTGATGACACTCGCTCGCGCAGCGTTTCGCGCGTTCGCTCGATCTCGTCGCGCAAGCTGGATTCGACGGTGGCGAACTGCGCTGCAGATGCAGCCGGATCGGGACCGATTGCCTGAGCGACCGCAGCGTCGTAATCGCCGCCCTCGTAGGCCTCGGTCTGCTTTCGGTGGCTGGCGGTCCATTTCTGCACCCCGTCCTTCGCGGCCGTCGGCGCCGCCTCGAGCAACTTGCCCAGCTCATCCATGTGGCCGTAAAACGACTTTTCTGTTTCGGAGATGTCGCTGCGGGCGATCAACTCCACGGTCTCGTCTGTCCGTGCCTTCTGGGCGAGGATGCGCGCCTTCGCAAGTTGTTCGAACCGCTCGGTGCCTTCAGTTCGGCTGCGCTCGATCTCGCCGGCTGCTAACTGAGTGGCCACGACGAGCCACCCGATCACCAGCACTACCGTGGCCCCCGCGACGACGAGGCCGATGTTGAACTGCCGGTTCGTGCGGCGATACATGATCACCGAGCCGGCTGCGATCGCCGCGAGGGCGAGCGCGAGCAACGCAAGGCTGACTATCGGAAGGGAACCAATGGCGCGCTGATCCTCCTCGACGGTGGCGAGATTGCCGGTGTACACCTTCTCGGCCTCGGGGAGCAGCGACGTCTGCATCAACGACGAAGCTTCTCGCAAGTAGGCGGAGCCGATCACGTGGTTCTGCCGGTTGTTCGCCCGTGCCGCTTCGACCAGTGCCGTGTATGCGGCCAGTTGCTCCGATATCTTCGCCATTGCGGTGCGGGTTTGAATATCCGTCGTGCCCGCGGTCGCGTCTGCAAGTGCCGATGCCGCGCGGGCCAAGGCTTGCTGATACTGCGCACGCATCGGGGCCGTTTCGATCCCGCCGGAGAGGAACGCAGATGCTGCGGCGGCGTCGGCGGCCGATAGTGCGGCGTATAGGTTCTGCGCCGCGTAGGCAAACGGCTCAGCGCGTGTCAGAACCGCGTTGCGCTCATCGATCCGGGCGTTGAGCTGAGCCGTACACACCACACCGGCGATCACGCAGCATGCCGCCACAGCAAGCGCGATCATGCCGATGACACCGGGCGTTGTGCGGGAAAGTCGACGCAGCCACGACGTAGAAGGCTGGGTGTCCGCTATGCCCGGAGACCCCAATTTCGGCATCCCCCTGTCCCCTCATCGCGATAGTAACTGCAAACACGGGGTACGTAGCGATCATTGATCAATTGATTCGCATTCGTGCTATAGATGCGACTTTCGTGCAATGCAATTCGCGGATGCTGGCGACGACGGTCGGCGCAAATTCACTTCTGCGCGCGCAGGAATCGACCCGCGGCGTCCACAGCCGGTCCGGAACTGCCCGCGTCACTGACGAATACCGCGAGGGCGAGGTCGCCGTCGATGCCGACAAACCAGCCGTGCGCGTGCGTATTGTCGATGTACTCGGCCGTGCCCGTCTTGCCAAGCATGTCTGGGATGTCTTGCAGTTGGGTGGCGGTGCCGGTCGAAATAGTTTCACGCATCATCGATTTCAGTTGATCGTCGACGCTTGCAGGCAGCGGTGCGGAGCGTGATCGGGCGCCGGGTTGCCCGGCGACGATCGTCGGTGACGGCACCGAACCGTGCGCCATCGCGGCCGCCACCAGCGCCATGCCGAACGGTGACGCGGTGACCTGGCCCTGGCCGATGCCGTACTCCACGCGCGCGCTGCGGTGTCCGCGCCGGGCACCGTGCCGGTGACGGTGGTCAGGCCGGGCGCGATGTAGTCGATGCCGAGGCCGAGCTGGTGCGCCCGGGCAGTGGTGAGCCCGTCGGGGGCAGGTTGACCGCGAGCCGGGCCATAGTGGTGTTGCACGACCGCGCGAACGCGGTGTGCAGCGGCACCAGGCCGAGGTCGAAGTTGTCGTCGTTCGGAATCTGGCGGCCCTCGATATTTTCGCTGCCCGGACAGCCGACAGACGGTGTCCGGAGTGACGGACCGGCCTTCGAGGCGGCCGAGACGGTCACCGTCTTGAACGTCGAGCCCGGCGGATACAGACCGGTCAGCGCGATCGGCCCCTGTGCGTCCGCGGCGGGGTTCTGCGCGACGGCGAGTACGTCGCCGGTCGACGGCTGGAGGGCGACGATCGCGGCCGGGGTCGGGATCGGGGCGAGGGCGGCCTCGGCGTCGCGCGGTAGGCCGATGTCCAGCGTGGTCGCGATGTCGGCAACGGGTTTGGGGTCCTGCCGGCCGACTCGCTGGCTGCCGATGGCGGTCTGGGCGCTCACCGCCCACCCGGTGGCATCGTCGGTGGCGCGCTGCCACAGGTCGGACAGCCCGGACAGCGTCGGCGACGTCAGCGCCTTGTCGGTGGTGAGCAGCGCGCGTCTGCGGGGCGAGCGTCACGTCCGGCATCGCCGACAGCGCCTCCTCGATGGGCGCCAGGTCCTCCGCACGTAGCGTGACTGCGGTGACCGGCGGGCCGTTTGCCGCGTTCAGCTGCGTCTGCAGCGACTCCGCGGTGATGCCGGAGTCGATCGGATTGAGCAGTGCCGCAACGGCATTCACATCGGCACCGGGAGACACGTTGACCAGCGTGACGACCTGCTGGGTCAGCAACTCCGCGCCCGTGCGGTCCAGCACCCTTGCCGCGGGGTCGGGGGTCAGCGTGCCGTACGACAGCGGGCCGGTGCCGAGGCCTGGCGCGACGGTCGCCGGATTCCACGGATCTTCCACGTGTCACCGCCCTGGGTCGCGCTGCCGGTCGTGGTGTAGGTCCATTGGTTGCGGCCGTCCTTGCCGAATTTCCATGTGACGGCGAGGCGCAGCGTCGCGTCGTTGTCCTTGCGATCGACCGTGGACACCTCGAAGTGGGTGTTCTTGCCGAGGCTGTCGAACAGCCTGCCGAGCGTCTCGGACGCCTGCGCCGGATCGGTCGTGACGGCGGCGGCCACCTGCGCGTCACCCTTGTTGAGGGCGTCGGCGAATTTGTGCACCGTGGCGTTCAACCGATCCGTCGCGTCGTCGCCGCAGCCG
>CAVYPI010000007.1:0-19609 GCA_963770125.1 uncultured Actinomycetota bacterium
CCCGTTCGACGTTATGCACGGCTTCAAATTCCGCGGCCACCTCGCCGAGCTTGTCCGAACGTACCGCGGTCCGGGTGTCGGCGAGCTTTACTCGGAGGCGGGCGCTTGCCGCGTCGTCCGTGCTGGCGGCGAGCTGCGCTTCGAGCTCGCGCACGGCCGGGTCGGCTGCGGTACGTTTGGTCACCTCGCGGGTGAACACCACCGCTGCCGCGGGTGCCCCGCCGATCACCGAGGAGAACGATCCCTCGATCGCGAGGACTTCCATGTTCTCGTTCAGCGCGTTGGAGAACACCACGAACGCTCCGCCGTGGTAGCGCGAGACCACGACGAACACGATCGGTCCGTCGAAGTTGACGATGGCTCGTCCGATCTCGGCGCCGTTCTCGAGCTGGATGTTCCGCAGAGACTCGGGTGATCCGTCGAAGCCCGACAGGTTCGCCAGCACCACCACGGGTCGGTTCCCGCTTGCGGCGTTGATCGCGCGGGCCGTCTTCTTCGAGGACTGGGGGAACAGCGTTCCCGACGTCCACTGATCCGGCCCGTCGGCGGGGCACCAGCCCTTGCGGGGGATGACCCGCGATTCGATGCCGATGACGCACACCGGAATTCCGGCGAGGTGCGCATCGAACACCACGGAGGTGTCGGCATCGGCCATGTCGGCCCACCGCTCGAGCACCGGATGGTCCTGGTCGACCACCGAACGCATGACCGTCCGAATGTCGAACGGCTTCTTGCGGTCTTTGTTGGTGGCATCGGCGAAGATATCGCCGACGGTCGTGAAGTCGCTCGACGGATGTTGGTGCGGGTAGTCGCGAACGTCGCGGTCCACCGGGTCGGAAGTGTCCGCGCGGCGCGGGAAACGCTCTCCGGGAGCAACATAGGCGTGGTCGTAGTGCGCGAAGAGAATGTCGCACGCTGCCTGAAGGTTGGGCGCCCAATACTGGGCTTGACCGTTGGGCCCCATCACGCGGTCGTAACCGCCGATGCCGAAGTTGTCCTCGGCCGACACGCCACCGGAGTAATCGAGGGATTGCTTGCCGGTCAGGACCATCGCGCTGTCCGGTGTCATCACCAGAATGCCCTTGGTGTGCATCAGCATCGTCGCTTCGGCGTTCCAATACGGCTGCGCCCCGACATTGATTCCCGCGACGATGATGTTGATCTCACCACCGCTTTGGGTGAAGGTGATGATCCGGCGCAGCGCACGCGACACCCAGTCCATGTTCTCGGTGCCGCTGTCCATCGAAATGGTGGCACCGGAGGACAAGGCGAACCACTCGACCGGCACGGACAGCTCTTCGGCGAGATCGAGCGCGGCGACCACCCGGGCGCATTCCGCTTCGGCCACCGTCCCCAGCGCTTTCGTCGGGTCACCGAACATGGCCACCCGGGTCATGCCTTCGGGGTACAGCGGCGTGCGCCGTGTCACCAAGCCGACGATCAGCCCGGCGGTGTTGCGTCCATACGGCCGGTCCACCGGCACAAAAGCGCCCGACTCATCGAAGTCATATTCGACGAAGCTGCCGTCGCTGCCGCTGAGAAGTGGGATCAGCTCGTAGGGGTAAACCAAGCCGCGAGCTTGTGAACGCTGCACCTTCTGTGCGTACTCGTCGACGGGCCGCAACGGCTCGGTCGGGGGCGCCGTCACATTCGCGACGACACCGGCGCCCGGCGTGTACGAGAAGCGAATCGCCACTCGCCTCGGCTGCGATGTCTGATCGTCCTTGACGCTTGCCAGGATGGTGATTTCCTCCAGCCCGGCATTGATCGTCAGCGGTGCTATGCGCCGCACCATGGCGGGGGCACGGAGTGCCGGGATGTCGAGCACCGGCCACACGAACAGCACGACGCGGTTATTCTCGAGGCGCTTCTTGCCCCGCTGGGTCTGCACCCGCCGAATGCCGTCGAGACACGCTGCGAGGGTGCGCTCAATGGCCGGGACCCCGACCACCTCGCCGTCCTCGTTCAGCTGGGTCGTCACATCACGAACCTCGGCCAGCGCGATCAGGCGCTCATCGGACGGATTCTCCTTGGCCACCACGTGGAAGAGGTAGGTGCCTGCCGCGGCGGGCAACCGACTGCCGTTGAAGTTCTTCAGCCGCCACAAATCCAGGCGTTGCCCCATCAACGGGTGCATGTCGCGGATCGTCAGGTCCTCCGCCACGCCACCGTCTTTCGCCGGACGGAACGTCACCTGATGCAGGTCGGGGCCGACCACCGTCACGGTCACTCGGCGCCAACCGCTCACGGTCGGGTGCGCGGCAAGCACATCACGCAACGCGGCGGACAGTTCGTCGCCGTCGGTCGGGGCGTCCGGCCAGGACACATAGATGCCGACAACGAGGTTATCCGCCTTCGGTCCGGCAATTTCGTCGACGACGCCGAGTGTTGCCGACAGCCGCTCGCGGTCCGTCACCGTCGATACCAGATGCAGCTGGTCTCCGGCCAATTCATAGCTGCCGGTGACGAACTGGCCACCCGCCTGTTCGAAGGTCTTGACGTCTTCGAGCGCACGGATCTCGTAGTACTGACGCGTGACGACCTCGAGCAGTGGGCCGGGATCAGAAATGCGTTCCGCCAGAAGGTCGATCAACAGCGCCGGCGTAGCGACAAGCGCATCGATACGGGCCGCGTAGTCCGGCGCGTCGGGATGGTCGGCGAGGTACTGCAGGCCTTCTCGCACGCTGTGGTAAATCTGCTCGCGCGCCTTGCGGATCTGCGGCTCGTCGAACAAGCGAAACCGCAGGTTACGAGCGATGTCGCCGATCACCGGGTAGCGCACCTGCGTCGCAACGATCAGCCGCTCCAGTACCTCACCCACCGCACTGGTAGAAGCCGATGGGACTTCGTCGGCGGTCAGCCAGCGCCCGAGCAGCGCGGTGATCACCGGGACCTGGTTCTCCATCCGCTGCAACGCCAGGAACAGCCGGTAGACCGCTTCCTCCAACTCCGGTCCGGGCTCAAGCGTGTCGACGTCGTAATTGCCCAGCGCGCGAACGATCTTGGCGCAAAACGACGGTGGCAGCCCCTCCACCTCGGCGTCGAGCGAATGCAGGAAGGAGTGGAAGTGTTCGCGTGGGCTGTGCACGCTCTCGTCGGTGTCCTCTTCGTCCAGCGTGGGACGGTTGCGGGAAATCTCGCAGATGTCGGCGAAGGTGTCCAGCAGTTCGAGTTCGGCCTCGAGGAGTTCTTGGTCGTCGCGGGACTGGGTGCCACGAAGGTCGTCGTACTCGGCGAGCAGGATGCGTGCGCGGTCGGCGCTCACGTCGTACCCGGCGATTAGGGCGCGGAGTTCGCTAAGCCGCGCGAGGGCTTCGGCGCGCGGGTTGGTGTCCTCGGCTCTGGGCTGGGTACGAAACTGCACTCGCGGCGCGGCTTGGGCCGCCGCACTTTCACCGGCCTGGTCGAAGCGCAGCAGGGCCGCGCCCGCATCGACCTGGTTGTTGACCGTGGCGAAGATCTCGCGAACGCGTCCCGCGGCCGGTGCGCGCAGCGCGGTTTCCATCTTCATGCTTTCCAGCACCACCAGCGTGGCACCGGCCTCGACCTCGTCACCCACCGCCACCGGCAAAGCGACCACCACGGCCGGAGATGACGCCCGGACCAGGCCGGCTTCGTCCTGGCTGATCCGGTGACTGATGCCGTTCACCTCGACGAGGAACCCGGTGGGGCCCGCGACCGTGACGACCTGGAAGCGCTGGTCGCCGAGGGTCAGTCGACTCTCGTATTCACCGAGCCGTTCGACCTCGACGACGAGATCGCCGCTGTCACCAACGACGCGGTAGTCGCGCGGACCGATCTGCCCCACCGTCAGGCCGTAGGCCTGGCCCTGGTAGTTGAGTTCTACCTTCCGGCCGATGGCGTGGGCGGCCCGCGGTCGACCACCGCGTGCCGAGGCCAGGAAAGCGGCACGTTCAATAGCTTTCTTCGGCTTCATACGCCTCGACCGCGGCGGCGATGAGCGCGATGTCGGCCATCGGCGTGGGGCCTGTCGCCGTTGCAGCGCCGGTGCGGTCGAGCCAGCCGGTGTCCGCCGACGCGGAGATGACCTCGTCACGGTCGAGCAGATCCAGAAGGAAGGACTTGTTGGTGGTGCCCCCGTCGATGACGACGGTGGTCTCACGCAACGCGGTGCGTAGCCGCGCCAGTGCTTCGTTTCGGTCGCTGCCCCAGGCGATGATCTTGGCGACCATCGAGTCGTAATCGGGCGGGATGACGTCGCCTTGCGCAATGCCGGTGTCGACGCGGATGCCGGAGCCGAGCGGAAACTTCAACAGCCGCACGGTGCCCGGCGCGGGCGCAAAGTCGTTGTCGGCATCCTCCGCGTTGAGCCGGGCCTCCACGGCGTGGCCCCACTCAGGAGGGCATTCGCCGTCGAGAGCACCGCCGCTGGCGACGAAGATCTGCAGCTTCACCAGGTCGAGCCCGGTGGTGACCTCGGTGATCGGGTGCTCGACCTGCAGCCGGGTATTGACCTCCAGGAACGTGAAGACCTTCTGATCCGGCTGGTAGAGGTACTCGACGGTGCCGGCGCCGCGGTATCCGGCGGTGCGGACCAGGTCGGCGGATACGCCTCGCAGGTGGTCGGCCTGCTCCTTGGTCAGTACCGGGGAGCTGGATTCCTCGATCACCTTCTGGTTCCGGCGCTGAATGGAGCAGTCGCGCACTCCCGGCGCCCAGACATTGCCGTGGTTGTCGGCAATCACCTGGACCTCGACATGGCGGGCATCGGTGACCAGGCGTTCGAGGAACACGACCGGGTCGCCGAACGAACGCTCGGCCTCGCCCTGCGTGCGCTCGAGTGCGACTTCGAGTTCATCAGGGGAGAACACCTTGCGGATACCGCGGCCGCCGCCGCCACTACGGGCTTTGATGATCAACGGGTAGCCGATGGCCTCTGCATGCCGGCGGGCGTCCTCGCGGGTCTCGACGGGGCCACCGCTCCACGGTGCCAGCGGCACGCCCACCTTCTCGGCCAGCAATTTGGCTTCGACCTTGTCGCCCAGCGTCCGCATCGCGGCGGGGGGCGGCCCGATGAAGGTGAGGTTTAGGCGCTCGCAAAGCTCTGCAAAGGCGATATCTTCGGCGACGAAACCCCAGCCCACCCACACCGCGTCGGCCTTGGATTCCAGCAGAGCGCGTTCGAGTTCGGCGTGATCAAGGTAGGCGATACCCGCCGATGTCTTGCGGAGCGTCACCGCTTCATCAGCCTGGCGTACAAACATGGCCCGGCGCTCAGCGTCGGTATGCAGAGCGATTGTCGTTATGCCGCACCCGTACTCGGCATTCAATTCTCGCACCGCCCGAATCAGGCGTACCGCGGCCTCACCCCTGTTCACCACTGCAATTCGGCTTGGAAACGTGACTGCCAACGGATCGACGTCGACCATTCGCTTAGTCTAAGTGCCACGACGGGGGCCCAAGGATGGAACCGGCGACGGTGCTGCCGACCGGTGTTGAACGACCACGCAGATCGCCAGCGCGGACAACGGTCGACGCTCTCTCTTCGCCACCGGGCCCGTCCGGGTATCAGCGCCCCCAACCACCCCGACCGATTCCCGAAGCCGCCCAGAAGCTCGGTGCGCAGCTGGTTTCGGCGGTCAAGCAGAGCCAGAACCTGGCATTGGACGCGGCTCGTGCTTTCGCAGAGGCGTGGTCGTCGGCGCCCTCGAATCTGTCCGAGATCCCCAATGTGGTTGCGTTGCCCGACGCGCCGACGGTCACGGCCTACGGCTTCGACCTCGCCGCCGAACTGCTTGCCGCGCAGAAGGATTTCGCTTTGACGCTGGCGACGACGTTGACTCCGGGCAAAACTGCCTGAGTCATAACCAGCGCTAGATACCGTGCGCAGCGACGACAGCAGAGCGGCGATGACAGAAGAGTCAGCGAGTAGCAATCTTCTGGGTTCGTTCATCCGCGCGCAGCGGCAGATGACAAATCTGTCGCTGCGCGAGCTGTCCGCGATGACTGAGGTGTCCAACCCCTATCTCAGTCAGGTCGAGCGGGGGTTGTCCGAGCCCTCGGCCCGGGTGCTGAAGTCGATCGCCCAGGCACTCAACCTCTCGGCCGAAGCACTGTTCGCACAGGCCGGCTTTATACCCGAGTCGACCCAACGCGACCACGATGCAACGGAAACCGCACTGCGCGTGGACCCCCGACTCACCGAGCCACAGAAGCGGGCGCTGCTCGCCGTGTACCGAAGCTATATCGAAGCGAACGGTGATGGGACAGCGGACGATGCGGCGAATATCTGACTTCGTCAGGTAAGCGACGAAAGGTTCGCACTTTAGCGAAGGCGCGCGCCGCAACATGGTCAAGTCAGTCCGGTGATCGCCGTGTTCCTGCGCTGGCTAGAGGTCACAGCGATCAACGAGGCTGCTGAGCTCCGTTGACATGCGGTCGGGAAGCTGCAGCGGCATAAAGTGCGTGGCGGGGAGTTCGACGTATCGACTCTGCGGTGTCTGCGCGGCGGCCGCCCGCATTGATTCGGCCGATGTGACCGCATCCCACGTACCGGCGAGATAGGTGACTGGCATGTCGATCGCGCTCAGGTCCGTCGGGGGGTGGTCGCCGACCGCGCGGGCGAGTCGGGAGTACCAGGGCCAATCGTGATCAGCGAATCGTCGCAGTACTCGGACCAGAGTTTGTCCGTGAATGACGTGGCCCGGATCACCGGATCGGGTGATCCGGTGTTGTTGCTCAACGGCATGTCGCGCCCGATGGAGAGCTGGACGTTTTTCGCCGGCGCGCTTCGCGGCAGGACTGTCATTGCCTTTGACGGCCCCGGGGTTGGCGCGAGCGAAACTCCGGTGGTTCCGTACTCGATGCCCATGTTGTCGGATATCGCTGCACGGGTGCTTGATGCGGTCGGCATCGAGAGGGCGGATGTCGTCGGATACTCCCACGGCGGCGCAGTCGCCCAGCAAATGTCGGTCGACCATCCCACCCGCGTGAACCGACTCGTGCTGCTGGCGACCGCTTGTGCAGTCGGCGCGGTTCCCACCCCCGCGATGTCACCCAAATCCTGTTGACGCCGAACCGCGCAACGCGGTGGCCGCGCCCGGATGCGTTGGGCTTGTTCTGGCAGATCGCTGCCATCTCGATCTGGTCCAGCATCCCCGTTCTCGGCTGCATCGATGCACCCACCCTCGTGGTCTGCGGCGATTACGACCGGGCCGTCCCGCCGGCGAACAGTCGGCTACTCGCGGCGCGCATCCGCGACGCCCGCCTTGTCACGATCCAGGCCGGACACGATCTGCAAAAGCCCGGCCCGGCGGCCGTTGTGGCCCAGCTGGTGGAGCAGTTTTTCGATTCGGAAACCTCGATGACGGGATAACCCCGCCGTCCACCCGAATTCAAACCCGGACTACTACCGGCGGTCGCGTTGGCCCAACCCTGCAGGGACGACCGATGCCACCAGCCGAATGAGGTCGTTATCCGAAGGCAACCGCCGCCGTCTCGGCCCCGGCGGGCATGTCGACTGGCTCGGGAACCGCGGCCGACTCGCCGGTTGGTGCCGCCTGGTCGTCGGGCGCGATGACGGCGGGATCGATTCGCAGAACCGCGTAGCCCGCAACCGCGCCGGCACCGAAGCCAGGGGCGAAAACCCGGATTGGCCTGGTGATCACCTTGTCGCGGACCGCGTCGTGGATTGCCAGCGGAATGCTCGCCGAGGAGGTGTTCCCCACCCGTTCGATGTTGAAATACAGCTGATCCGGGGAGAGGCCGGCGGCCTTCGCCAGGTCGATCACCATGGTCTTGTTCGCCTGATGCGGGATGATCAGGTCGATGCTGGCCAGGAGCGAGTCTGCGACTCCATCCGGGTCGGGCAGGGCCCTGATGTCGTCGAGCATCTGCATGAGGTAGCGCCCGGCGAGCGCCTTCACCTCGGGGCCGAAGACGGTGATGTTGTTGGCGAACGCGGGGTTGGGCCACAAGATCGAGTTGACCTGGCTGGTCGGACCGCTGGCATAGGTCTGCATGTACTCGATATCCGGCGGCGAACCCTCGGCCGCGGGGCCGATGACAATGGCGGCCGCGCCGTCGCCGAAGATCATCCGGGAGGGCCGGACGTTCCCGATCTTGTTGGAGAACTTTTCCGCGCACACCACGAGCACCGGCCGCCGCACCAGTTGGAGAATTCTCGTAGCCTCGGCCAGCCCGTAGCTGAGGCCGGCGCACGCGGCGATGAGGTCGAACGAGCAGTGTGTCTGCTGGATGCCCAACTGGCCGGAGAGCCAGGAAGCGACCGACGGTATCAGCCGATCGCTGGTGCAGGTGCACACCAGAACCGCTCCGATCTGGTCTGGACCCACCTGGGCGTGAGCCAGCGCCGACCGGGCGGCCCGCAACGAGAGGTCCTCGAGGCTGTCGAAGGTGTAACGACGCGCCTCGATGCCGGTCTTGGCACTGATCTCGTCTGCTGACATGGGGGACCAGTTGTAGGCGCTGTTGCGGATGAGGTCCTCGTTGGTGCACACAACTTCGCCGTGCACGGCGGCGATGGCCTCGATGCGAGGCTGCACTGCCAAATCCTTGCGCACGTTAAGGGCGGGGTACGGCCGAATGGGTGCGGACACCTCGGGCGCGGCCGGGTGGGCCTTTTTCGGGGCGTGCCCGGAGGCGACGCGGGAAAGAAACAGGTGGACGTCAAGATCACGCGGATGAAACACCACCACGTAGTCGTCGTCTCGCAATTCTTTGACCGCGGTCAGGGCGGCGTCGCTACGAGACCACGGATACTGATTGTGCAGGACCATCGACCAGCGGCGTAGCGCCTCCAGCTCGGCCACATCCTCGTCGCAGTCGATGATCTCGGCGTAGCTGTACCGGCGGAAGTCAGGGTCATATCGATTCAGCCGCAGCGTTTGATTACCGGGGTCAGACAGCAACTCGGTAACGGTGGGTACGACGGCTGAGAGCTTGGTCGCATGGTTCCTGCGATGGCCGAACACGTCGAAGAGGATTTCGAAGATGCTGTCCTCGACCTCGGCGTCCCACTGCGCCGCAAGACCCGGATAGGCGGATTGCACCGCGGTTACCTTTGTTTCGCGATCTTCCCATGGCGTCTGGATGGGTATGAAGATGTCGTCGCGGCTACGCGGCACGTCGGCCCACCGCGTTGGCCGGACGTCGTACATCGTCATTTTGAAACGATTGGCCCAAAACAGGTTCAGCGCCATATCCCGCATCAGCTCGAACTTGGTTTGGTATGCGCCGGTTTTGATCCGATCGAGGATGTCGGTCCCGGTTGGCGCTTTGGAATCGAAGTCCCGCCGGATGACGGCATCGAGCTGCTCGATGCTTTCGAAGGTGGAGAAGTCGAGATCGGGAAAGCAATTGGCCGGAAAGACGATCTTGCCCTGCTTGTTGAGTTCGAAAGACTGCATTACCGATCACCTTTTCGATGAGTCGTTTGCGCGTTGGAAGTAACGCTGGGCGTGCGGGCGAAGCGAAACATCACATGTCCAGGCCGCCGTTAACCCCCCAAACCTGTCCGGTGATGTAGCCCGAGGCGTCCGCGGCCAGGAAGTGCACCACCCGTGCGACCTCCCACGGTTGGGCCAGCCGGCCCATGGGAATGGTGCTCTTGATGCGGTCGAGGACCTTCTCGGGGATGGACTCAACCATCTCGGTCGAGACGAATCCAGGTGTGATCGCGTTGACCGTGACGCCGATACCGTCTTCCGTCATCTTGTCCGCACGCCCCATCTGGAAACACGCCTCGCGCGCCAGTGTCTTCGTCAGGCCGAACAGCCCGGCCTTGGAAGCCGCATAGTTCGCCTGACCGATCGCGCCCGTCTCACCGATGACCGAGGACACCATGACGATCCGCCCGCTGCCGCGCTCGAGCATGTGCGCCAACGCGGCCTGCGCCAAAAAGAACGCCCCGGACAGGTTGACTGCCAGGACCTTGTTCCACTCGGCGTCGGTCATCTTGGCCACCGTCTTGTCGATCGTGATGCCGGCGTTGTTGACCAGGATGTCCAGGCGGCCGTGGAGGTCGATGACCTCGCGGATAGTCCGCCGGCAGTCGTCCCCACACGAGACATCGCCCTGGTGGACGCTGACCTCGGCGCCGTCACTGGCTGCCGACAACTCGGCGAGGAACTTCTGCGCATGCTCAGTGTTCCTGCCGAACCCCGCGGCTACCGTGGCTCCCTGACTGACTAGGCTCTTACTGATCGCCGCGCCGATTCCGCGGGTACCACCGGTCACGAAAGCAACGCGCCCACGGAGCTTAGTTCCCCGAGCCTCCACCGACCGGGACTCACCGATCTCCTCAACCGTAGTAGTCGTCGCCGTCATGATGATCCCCTCGCCGTCGCTCTACTAGCCTCAATTTTTCGCGCGACCTGTTCGGGTGGGATGTAGTGCGTGCTGGGCGGCGTGTTGGGTTGATTGTGCCGGATGGGCATGGCAGGTCGGCCGGTGTCGCTCGGGGGCGGGCTTTCCACGGCCGGTGGGGTCCTCGGGTCGGGTGGCGGGTGCGTTGTTGTTCAGGGGAAGGCGGTCCGAAGTCGTTGCCATCCTTCGGATATCGCGGCGGCCCAGCGCCAGGTGGCGTCGATGCGTAAGCGGATTTGGCGGGCGCCGCGGGTGATGCGGGCGGCGACATGCAGGACCCGGTAGCGGAAGGTGTCGATCTCGCAGGTGGCCAGATCCGGCTGCTCGGTGAAGCCGATCAGTTTTCGACCAGGCCACCAGATCGGTTGCGGCCAGGATGATTTCCAGCCAGGCGGCATTCGCCTCGGCCCGGTGACAGGGCAGGTTGCGCAGGCCGGTGGCCTTGGCCTCTCGGATGCGGTCCTCGACGCGGGCGTGTTGGCGGTGGCGCAGTTCCAGGCCTGCGAGTTGACCGGGGACGACACCGGTGGGGGTGTCGGTGATGAACGCGGTGACGCGTAGCCCGTCGGAGTCGGTGAACCGTAGTTGCGCGCCGGGATGGGGACGTTCTTTGCGCAGGATCAGCCGGGTCCCGTTGGGCCAGTGGCTCATGTCGACCAGCGAGGTGGCTTCGGCGACCCAGGCGCCGTCGCGGATGCCGCCGCTCGATTCGATCGCCGGATACCAGCTGTCGCCCTCGTTGAGGGTTTCCGCCGCGTCGCGAACCCGGGCGTCGACGGCGTAGCCGAAGGAGAACCCCACCCCGACCGCCCGGCAGGCGTCGGCGAAGGTGTGGGTGGCACCGGCGGAATCGCAACGCACCAGAACCGGTGGCCCACCCCGATCGTCGGGGCTGGGTCGGTAGGCCGCCGGCAGCGATTCCAGCGCCCACCCCAACACCTGGACGTGGTCGGCGGCGGTGTTGGAGCCGGCGTTGCCCGGGCGCAGCAGCCCGGCCAACGCTTCGCCGCCAGCGATCTCGGAGCGGTCCAAAAACGCCAGCAGCGAGTGGTGACCCCACGTCTTCTTCCAGGTCGCGGCCGCCTGCTCTTTGTTGTCGGAGTGATCGATCGTGATGGTGGCATCGATATCCAGGTGCAGCCATTCCCCGGGCGCCGGTGCCGCCCCGGCCGCCCAGGCCTTGTCCCGGGCATGGGCGCGGGCAGCCCGGATACCGGGCAGATGCTTGGCGTCAATCCGCGCATCGACGAGGCGCCACATCGTGGTCGTCGACGCCGCAGCACCGAAGACATGTTCACGGTCACCGCAGCGCTGCCCGACCCCGTCGATGCAGTCCGCCCCGCCGGCGACCGCGGCGGCCAGATCGGCGAACACCGCACCCGGCGCATAGGTCCACGGGCCCCGATACGTGTCCGCCAGTGCGGCCGTGACCTGCGCTGAGAGCCCGGTCAGCCCCGCCACCTCCCGCAGGATCCCCACCCCGGCGTGCGACACGACACCATGGCCGTCCGCGGACACTTTCACCCGGGCAACCGCTGCGCTATTGTTCACCTGCGAAGTGCCTTCCGATAGGCGTTGTGGAATCCTCAACAAATCCCATTATGCCTTGCAGGACAGGCACTTTCGCGCATTAACACACACCACCAACGACATATGCGCGAGAAATCCAGGCTAGTAGAGGTCATTCTTGTCCTCAGAAATCTGTGCCGACTGCTGATTGAGGAAACTGCTCGTGACTAAGCATCTGCGTGATTGGAAATGACCACGAACTCACCTCGGATTCGCGACGCAGCCAAGCATGCGACGCATCAACGACATTCGCATCGCCCGCGAATGACGACCCCACGAAGAGTTACACCGCCCGAGTCAACCCCGTGCTGTTAGCCCTTTCGGTATTCGATGACGATGCGGCCGTCGATCTGGCCGCGTTCCATCTTGTCGAACACGTCGTTGATGTCGTCGAGTCCCGCGCTGGCCACCGTCGGGTGGATTAGACCGCGGGCGTAGAAGTCCAGCGCCTCGGCCATGTCCTGGCGGGTGCCGACGATCGAGCCGCGGATGGTCAGGCCCTTGAGCACGATGTCGAAGATCGGTGCCGGGAAGTCGGCCGGCTGATTCTGGCGGCCAGTTCGCGATGCTCGGCGTGGTGGGCGCCCTAGGCCCTTCCCCAGCTATGTCAACACTGTTGACACCATTGACAATGGGGGCGTGTACTGAAGCACCCTTGCAGCCCAGCAGCCACGAGGTGGTTTGTCACGCCAAGAGTACCGCCGCCGAGGTTCTGGGGCCCGTGCCGGTCACTGCAGTCGCGGGTACGCGAAGACCAGCATCGGCCGCGACACCCAACTGGCGGCGGTGCCACTCGGGAAGTCCACGCTCCGGCGCATCTACGCCTCCGCCACGGCTTCTGTTGCGCAGGAGGCGAGCTGACATGGCACACATTCGCACCGACGACACCACCGAGCGTCGCAAGAACAAGGTCGTCAAGACATACGGGGTTGTGTGGCGTGAACCCGACCGGGACCAGTTCGGCCCTATCCCGGTCAACCCAGACCGCCCGAGGGGCCGAAGCGATGCGCGCTTGGCGGGTGACCTACTCAGCGCGGCGCGCCACACGACAGGGACCAGCGCCCTGGCCGAGCAGAAGAGGCGGGGAGCTGCCGTTTGGGTACGACGCGCGCGGCTGGCTCGACGCGCAGGCGGTGAAGGTCAGCCAGCTGAAGCTCATGCAGCGCACGGTCAAGCCACCTCCCTGGCCCCGGCAGACCACTGACGGACCAACTGGTCTCACATGCTGTCGCAGCCCGGGTCTATGAATCCACAAGGCGCTGAAGGTTTTTCCGGCTTTGTGAGAGCGGGCGGCCGACTTGGCCAGCCGCGATGCGGTCGGCGATCACGCCGAGCAGGCCGCCGTCTGGGTGGTAGGCAATCCGAAATGTCACGATAGTTCGTCCCGGCCCGGCTTCGCGCAGCCGGAAGCGGCCGCGTTGGGTCACGCCGGTGATGTTGATCCAAGCCAGGTCCGGAGCCTTGTCGAAGACCACCACCTGGGCGGCGAGGATGGTGCCTAGGTCGCTGATCTGGCGGTCGAGTTTGTATCGATCCCACCGCGCCGCGGGTGGTGGCGAGCTGCCCGGCGCGTCGTGGAAACGAAACTTGCAAGGTTCTTCCGCGTCCGTGGGTACGCGGTCCGTTGTCGCTGTTGGACTGGTCAAGGACGGCGTTTACTGGAGGTGTAGCGCAGGCATGTCGTCAATATCGTGATCGTTAAATGCCTTAAATACTGGGTCGTTAAACGTCACTGTCGTCAGCTCCTAAGGTTGTGATCACCGGCGGGGTACGAAGCAGGCCGTAAGACCCGGTGGGCACGCTGGTCGCGCGGTCGTCGAAACCGACGAGCTATCGCACGGCTCCGCCTTCAAAGTCCCAGCGTTCTTGCGCGGCAGCTCTTTGTGTACGGGATTCCCTGTCTCGCAGGCTGATCATGAGTAGGCCATCGACGGTCGAGTCGTTGTCCGGTGCCGCCGCGGCCATCAGGGTGGCATGTGCGCGGTCCGGGTCGGTGTGGGGCGGGACTACCAGCAAAACGATCCTATTGCGGTTGAGTCCGAGGACTTCGATGGTGTTTGGCGGCTGGAGGCGGTATCCGTCGAGTCGTACCGCGCGGCCGCCGGCGGCGAGTCTGGTGGGTGCTTTCGCCCAGTCGTTGAGCTTGTACAGCACGCGGTCGATGCGCCCGAGCCGCACCGAGAGCAGATCGGGAAGCTCCGTAGTCAGGTTATCACTGTGCGGCCACCAAGCCCATCGACATACCCGGTGTGGGGTGCCTTGGGCTTCAGCCGCAACCGCGGCGTGTGTTGGGGCGGTGTCGGGTGTCGACCCATCATCGGTTCGGTCCTGTTTTGGCGCCATGGTGACACTCCTGTGCTGGCCACGGTTCATGGCAGCCCCGGTTGTGTGCGATCTTCTTACCGCTCATCGCGGATTCCATCGTTTTCGGTGATCACAGACCGCAACCGCGGGCTGCGGTTCTGGTGCGCGTGTCGGTGTCGGAGTTGTCGGTCGAGTCGATGGCGTACACGAGACGCAGCGGGATGTCGCGGCTGACAGCCGCATCGACGGCACACAGCGCGGCGTCGAGGGCGGCCCGCGAACCATCGATGCCGACCACTACCGACGGTGAGTAGGGCGCTCCCATGGTGGGCTCCTCGCTAGTGGCGTGACGTAACGGTGTAGACGCTATCGACGCCTTCAATTCGTGTTCAGAGGCTTAAGTCCCCGATTGGCGGTCATTGGTCCCTGCCGAAAAGCCATGGCCCTCAAGCGGCAGCAGACCGCTGTCGAAGATACGATGAAGTTTGCGAAAGACGGATACGAATCCAGGACCGTTATCCTGGCCGACGGGTCACTTCGCGTGTGCCTAGTCCCGAAAATCGAGTATCTCGTGCAGCGGGCGGCGAGGCGTCATCGGCGGCACCTCGTCAATCACAGGCGCCTCTCCAACGCGGATCAACAACTGCGGCATTGCTTCCCGACCGGTCAGGATGCCGACGATCCTGCGGCTAGACGACAGCTCGATTAGGTGTGTCAGTGTGCACGTCGCCAATCCGGCCAACGTGCACTCCAACAACACCGCGGACAACACCTCGCCGGACCTGAAGGCATCATTGCGGGTGTCCCCGTCAGTGGAGACGACGAGTACCGTCGAGTCATCTTCCGGTATGCCAGCGCGTCGCTCGAAGTGACGGATGACCGGGAAGGCGCGTCCCACCGCGACCCGATCACTTTCGGCGGCCGACACCAGCGAAGCTCGCTGGAATCCCGTCGATTGTCTCGAAATGACCTGTCCACCACTCTAATTCAGCATGGTATGACGAATCGTACAGCCGCAGCGACTCGGTAAGCTGCGATGCCTCGGCCAGCTGCGGGCGCAGCTCGTCAGCTATCACGTCGAGGTAGGCTGCCTCGGCGTCGAAGCAGCGGTGCAGCAAGGGTTTGAGAAGCCCGAAGTTCCTAGACCTTGCGAATGGAAGCCGATCGGTGCGGCGACGCAGGATCGCGTCGGCCCGGCGGCGATGGCCGTCGGTGACGAGGCTAATCGGGCTGAAGTCGATGGACGCGAGGTGGTCGGGGTTATTCGGGTTAGGGAACCGCTCGACGTGGGCAGTGAACCCGGCGGCCGCCATCGCGACGCGCAGATGATCAAGCACGGCGCCGCAGCTGATGAGGGCCTCCCGGCCCGACTTGTCGGCTGAGTAGAGCATCCGGGCGCGATCCACGTACAGGTGAAGCCCCGCACCATCGGCGGTCCATTGCCACGGCTGACTGTTATGCAAGGATGGGGCCCGGCATGCGAGCTGCACCGCGTCCTTGAGTACTTCGGCATCCACCATCGTGTCCGGCATGATCGACCTCCACTTCTTATCTGACACCACCCTATGACTACGTCGCGATGTCCGACCAGGGTCATTGGTCCTTGACTGCCGACGCCATCGGACCCCAGCCGACGGAACACGCGCCGAGGATTGCACGGTGGCGCCGGGATGGGACTTTGTGCCCTACAGGGCGGGGGAGTTTGCGCCCGGTGAAAGGCCCGACTCCGTCGTCGGCTCGAACTTCTGAAGCACCGTTTCGTGCGCCGTATCCCTTTCGGGAGCGGGTAAGTTCGCAAAAGTGATGACTTACTGTTGCAGGCCCAGGCGGCGCAATTGTGAATCGATGACGCGGCCGCCGTCGACGATCATCGTGGCACGGCCCTCGAAGAGGCGTTCCGCTGTCGGGCTGATGGCGGTGAGCCGATTGACACCCGCGTTCACCGCGACGAGGGTCACCGCACCGACCATCCCGCCGAGCAGCGAGTTGTCGTTGCCGATGACGGCGTTGTGCACGACGTTGGACAACAAGAAGATGACAATGAAGTCGAACGTATTCATCGCGGCCAGCACGCGTTTGCCGATCAGCCGGAACAACACCATCGGCAGGGCATACACCCAATCGTGCGGATCACCTTCTCCGCCAACGGAATCTGTTCGACGAACCTGTCGTGCCACATGTGAACCCCTTCGCCTCCCCCTGAAAGCACCGAATCATGCTACCGACCAAGCCAACCAGACCCCGCCGGGCAAGTCGATCAGCGGTGTAAGCAGGTAATGCACGAAAAGTCTCGGTCCAGTCCTCGGCGGGCATCGGGAAAAGCTGGTCGTGATGCAGCGCAACGCGAAGAATCAGCGGCTTGCCGCTGCCGGCTACACATGGACCTTCGCCGCACTCACCGCCTCATCCCCCGCGCATACGCACTACGACCGACGACGCGCCGCCGGTGATGGTCACCCCGCCGCGCTGCGAAACCTGTTCAACCGCTTCCTCAGCCAACTGCACCACTGTCTCGGAAACGGCAAGCTTCACGCCCCTGCCCGAGCAGTCCCAAACACCCGGACGGTCTTATTTGGTGGCCAAGCTCGGGGGGAGACTGGCGGTCTTCCGGTTCGACCCGTTTTTGTAACCCGAACAGACCTACCCGGACGGGCTGATCTCTTCGGGCGTATCGATGATGCGGTAGTTTGGATCGGACATGGTGATCGCACGGTCGCCGGTCTGCCGCGCCTTTCCGGTGAGCCGGACCACCTGACCCGGCTGGATGTCGGTACTCCCGTGGCCGGCGCTGAAGGTCACCCGCAGCTCGCCGCTGTCGTCGCCGATGACCACGACCCGGAAGGTCTGCCCGTCCCGGGTCGCGTCGTCGACCTGGTTGACGCGCCCTTCGACGGTGGCCCGGTGTCCCGCGAGCAGTCCGTCGATCGCGATCACCGCCGGCGGCGGCTCGGGGTGCTGGTAGGTTTCGACATGCTGCTGATCGTCTTTGCCGATGCGTGCCTGCATCTTCTCCACTTCGCGGGTGAGGCGTTCCTCGAACATGTCGGGGAACGCCTGCCGGATCCGTGATTGCACGTCGTAGGGCACGATGGTCGCCGCGGCGTGCGGAATCCGGCTGACCGCGCGGGCGATCTGGTCAGCGGTGCGATCATGCAGCAGCCGCCCGAGCAGCGGGGCGTAGCTGCGCCTGGGCAACAGCATCGTCACATTGGTGTTTCGATGCTCGGCACAGGTGGTGTTGACGAGTTCCTGTGCGGCCCTGGTCAACCGCCGGTCGGGGCAGTCGATGATGCGCAGGGGCACCTCCAGGCCGTAGTGCTCCCAGAGCTTGCGCAGCTGCTCGGCGTGCGCGGCGTCGATCATGAAATGGGCGGCGGTCAGCTCGTCGGCACGAAGACCGCGTCCGTAGCGCAGCGCCTCCAGCACGGCGAGGTCTACCGAGTTGACGAGTACGAAGACGCGGTGCCGGGTGTATTTCAGGAAGTCGGGCCGCTGGGTGCGGAACTTCTCCAGGATCGCCGCCTCGGCGCGGTATTCCCGGTTGAGCCGCATCAGCACGAAAACCAGCAGTGGGAAGACCACCACGACCAGCCAGGCGCCCTCGGTGAACTTCGCGATCGCGAAAATTCCCACCACGACGGTGGATATCAGCCCGGCAGACAGGTTGATCGCGAGTTTGTACCGCCACCCGGGATCCTTCCGGGTCAGATGGTGTTTGGTCATACCGTAGCCGGCCATCGCGAACCCGGTGAAGACGCCGATCGCGTAGAACGGCACAAGGGCATTGACCGAGCCGCCCGTCCCGATCACGAGCGCCACCGACAGCACCGTGAGCGCGATGATCCCGTTCGAGAACACCAGCCGGTGACCGCGTTTGGTGAGCTGCCGCGGCAGAAAGCTGTCTTCGGCAACAAAGTTGGCCAGTGCGGGGAAACCGTTGAAGCTCGTGTTGGCCCCGGTGAACAGGATTGCGGCGGTGGCAATCTGGATCAGAACGTACAGAACGTTACCCGTCACCCCGGTGCCGAACACGGCCCGTGCGATCTCGGAGAGCACCGACGGGTACCCGGCTACATAGGGGGTGGCGTGGGTGGCGTGGGCCAGATAGGCGACACCCGCCAGCAGGAAGGCCAGGATGCACGCCATCGCGGTCAGGACCCGGCGTGCGTTGACGCCCTGCGGTTTCCGGAACGCGCCCACCGTGTTGGAGATGGCTTCCACACCCGTAAGGGATGCGCCGCCGTTGGCGAAGGCGCGCAGCAGCACCAGGATCGTCGCTCCCATCACCAGGCCGTCCGCCTGATGAACGGGTACCGCCCCGGCCAGGTGTTCCGCGTCGTAGGTGGGCAACCCCCAGAAGATCTCGCGAACGACTCCGGTCACGATCATCAGCGTCATCATGATGACAAAGAAATAGGTGGGCATCGCGAACGGTCTGCCCGCCTCACGCAACCCGCGCAGGTTGGCGTAGCACATGATCACCACGATGGCGACGGTGATCTCCAGGCTGTACGGGCCCAGCGAGCGCATCGCCGAGACCACCGCGACGGTTCCCGCCGCGGCTTGCACCGCCACGGTCACCACGTAGTCGATCAGCAACGCGGCGGCAGCGATCTGTGCGATCCGGGGGCCGAAATTCTCCCGTGCCACCACGTAGGAGCCGCCGGCCCGGGTGTAGGTCATCACCACCTGGCAGTAGGACGCGGCCACCAGGATGAGAATGAACAGAATCACCCCGGTGAGGGGTATCAGCAGCGTGAACGCGGCCAGTCCCGCGTACGGCAGCAACTCGATCAGGATCACCTCGGTGCCGTAGGCGCTCGACGAGATCGCGTCGGGCGAAAGCACCCCAAGTGCAACGGGATTGGACAGCCGCTCGGATTTGAGTTGGTCGGTGATCAGCGGCTTGCCGAGAAACAGCCGCTTGAACGTGTACCCGATCGACTCCTGGATGGGGTGTTGCTGGGCCTGCGACGTCACGCCAACATTGTCATCCGTTCGGGCCGGTGAGCCACGGTAGTTACCGGTTTTCGCCTGTCTCGGCGGCCCCTTCCGCACGAGACGGCGCAGCAGAGCCGAGGTCACGGCGACACACGCCACCACGAGGACGCCGACGTCCACGAGGAGTTCGACGGCGTGCCGATCAGCAATCCGAGGGATGAATCCGCGTCAACACCGCCTTCGTGGTCCGATTTCGGCGGTAGCTTGACACCGGTGCGATTCCGGGGTCAGGTGTAAGGTTCCCGTTCTGCTGGGCGGCGGTCCAAGTTGACGAACGAGCACACCGGTCACCACTGGCGATTCATCGGGCAATGGCTCATCAAATGGCCTGCATGCGCTTGCTGTACGACCAGGTGGACTGGTCCTCCACCGCTCTGGGTCCGCAACA
>CAVYPI010000008.1:0-20012 GCA_963770125.1 uncultured Actinomycetota bacterium
TTGAACCCGTTGGTCGCGGCTTCAAGCCCGCCCGCCTGACTTCATGGGCGCAATCTATACGGCCAGAGCAGGGCAAGACTTCAACTGGCTGTGCCGATTTCCCCCTCACAGGGCTTCGGAGCCGCGTTCGCCGGTTCGCACCCTCGTTAACGACTCGACTGGCGTCACCCAGATCTTTCCGTCGCCAATCTTGCCGGTGCGCGCGGCGCCGATGATCGCCGCGACCACGACATCGACGTGATCGTCGCCCACCACGACGTCGATGCGCGCCTTCGGAACGGAGTCGACCTCTTACTCGGCGCCACGGTATACCTCGTGTGTCCCTTCTGCCGTCCGTAGCCCTGGACCTCGGAGAAGGTCAGGCCGTGCACGCCGGCCTCGTCTAGCGCGGTGCCAATGTTTGCAACGGTGAGCGGCCGGACGCACACTCTGCCCCGTTGGTCGTTGGATCATGACCTTGCTTATGCAAGCGCACGTCCGGTACCCACGGGGGAGGCGGCCCGATCTCGCATCGCGCTGGCCTCACTCCTGCCAAGATGAGGTTCAGCGCCAACTAGGAGGACCGCATGACGCGCGCCGACGTCGTCCTACGAGTGCCGACCCTCATGGTCGCATTCGAGGCTGAACAGGCCGACGGGAAGCTCAAGATCGCGGGGCCGATCGGCGTGACGTTTCCTCCACGATTGCCGCACGAGTTCGCGCCATTGGTGGCGATGGTTATCGAGAATCCGCACCCAGAGGTGGCCACGACGAAGGTGCGCATCGAGATCGCGAGACCGGACGGTGCGGTGCTGCCGGACTCCGTGCGTGACCACACCATTCGCTGGAGTCCAGGATTTCAGCCGGGCGCGCCAGCGTTCATTTACGTAATAGACTCTGTGAGCGCGACATTCGGCACCGAGGGTGCCTATACCGTGCGGGTACTGATCGACGATGATCCGACTCCACGGGCCATCACCTCATTCGGCGTCTTCCTAACCAAATAGTTCTCGTTCCCCAGGGAGATGGTGGCCGAGTTGGCTGGTGCGGCATTCGCGGAGTTTGTCGATGCTCTGCGGGATCAGATCCGCACCGCCCACGCCGATGCGCCGAACTTCCAGAGTGCCAAGCATCTTGGCGTACATTTGGGTGCGATCGACGCGGCAGTATTCGCAGGCCTGAGCAACCGTGAGCCACTGGGTAGTTGATCATGATCGGATCTTGCGCAGACCCGATGGGCACATGGGTGCGTCGGCCTCTTTCGGCTGACCGCAGTTCTGACGGAGCAGCTTGCGCCTCTGGCGCGCGAGTATTCGCACGTGCTGGTGTGTGCTACGACAAGTCGCCCGACCGGGACACACGCGGCGCCATTGATTCATGTGCTGCAAGTTGTTGACTTGCGGCGCTCGAAGCAAACGTCCATGTGTTTGGTGCCGCGTGCATAGGTTTCCGCGCCAGACGTGCACGTCGTAGATGCGGAACATCTTGCGCATATCGGGCAACATGCTGCGCTATTCGGCTAGTGAAGGGCTGGGCAGCAACCTACCGTGAGATAGCGCAGAAAGCGACTACGGCTAGTCCGACTGAGCTCGTCGCCATCATGTTGGCGCCCTGGCGGGTTGATTACGCAAACGCCGTCCGCGGCATTTGAAGGCAACATGGGCGAATTCGCCACAGTCGCACCGCCATTCATGACGACTGACAGGTAACCCAACCGCAGAGTCGACGAACGCCGCGACTATTACCGCTGCGTCGACCGGTCAGAGGGGTGAGCGCGCGAGAAGACGCGAAGTGAACGCTCACATAGCCGGGACTGGCGATACCACGTACGAGCTGAGCTGGAACAAAGGAATGAGGATATGAAACTTGGCGTTGTCAGCGAGACATTGAACTCGGTGTTCGCACCAACTGCGATGTTGCGAGCGAACTACCTAACGGCAGTGGCCACTCGGATTCATTCTGGGTGCCAGAGCATCTCAACTCGTTGTTGCCCCGTTCCCTCGGAACCACCCAACACCTGGGCCTCACCCGGTTCGAGGCGTACCTCGAGCCGTGGAGAACGTCTGTCCACAAGTACGTTGATCAACCGGTCAGCCGAAACCTTGAGCGTTACGGCATCGATACGGAGACCATCACCGGTCGATGGACGAGCCACGCTCGAGCTTCGATGACGACCGGACGATAGGGCCACTTTTGACTTGCGGACACCCCGGAGCCAGCGGGGATATCAACGGATATCAGTTCCGGCTCGAACAGGATGCTCTGCGGCGGGTAGCGGTCCTGGTAGCCCGTGGCGCGTCGCCGGAGGTGGTGTTCAGAACCGTCGCCGCAGAGGTATCGAACCTCTTGAACTCCGACGTCACGCTGATAGGACGCTACGAAGCTGACTCAACCTTCACCTATCTTGCGGTGGTGGGCGAGCATCTGCCCGTATCCGACACTTTGGACAGGCTCGTGCTCGGCGGCAACAACTTGGTGACGAACATTCTGCGCAGCGGTCACTCCGAGTCGATCAGCTATGACATCGCAACTGGGCCAATTGCCTCATTTGCGCGCGAGCTCGGGATCCACAGCGCCGTGGGAACGCCGATAGTGGTTGAGGGGCGGATCTGGGGTGCCATGTTGGCCGGCTGGACGCGGTCCCAGGACAGTTCTCCTGACGCGCTGCGCCGTATAGCCGACATCACCGAGTTGGTGGCGACGACTATCGCAAACGCGGAGAGCCGTGCCGCACTCATCGAGTCCCGGGCGCGCGTAGTCGCGGCAGGTGACGACACTCGTCGACAGATCGAACGCGACCTTCACGACGGCGCACAGCAGCGCCTGGTCACGATCGCGCTGACGCTGCGGTCATCTGTAGAGCCCGTATCTCCCGAGATAGCGCGACTGCTCGACGAGATTGCCTCGGGAATCGAGGAGGTATTGCACGAACTGCGTGAGTTGGCGCATGGCCTAAGCCCGCCCATGCTGGCAGAAGGGGGCCTAAGACCCGCGCTGAAAGGCCTGGCGCGGCGTGCCCCCATTCCGGTCCAACTCGAGGTGCAGGTTCCCCATCGTCTGCCCGAACGAATAGAGGTGGCCGCCTATTACGTTGTCGCAGAGGCGCTAACGAATGTGGCTAAACACGCCCATGCGTCCGTCGCCGACATCGATGTGACAGCCGCCGACGAAGCCCTCACAGTCACGGTGTCTGATGACGGCGTCGGCGGCGCTGATCCTTCCCACGGCTCCGGCCTGGTGGGGCTGCGTGACCGGGTCGAGGCACTCGGTGGGACGATGTCATTCAACAGCCCCCCCGAGGGCACCGTGGTCATTGCCAGTCTGCCCATTCCACAGTCGTAGCCTCGTAGCCGAGGCCATGCTGACGCTGCGCGGCTGCGAGCGGGTTCGAGCCCCGCCCGCCCCACTTTTGAGCTGCGGTGATTCAGGAATCGGTCAGGCCATTGCGGGCGAGTTCACAAGGTGGTGTGGCATTCCAACTACTCTGTGTCGCAAATCAACTCAGTCGGAGCGTACTGCCCGCAACGCGAGGCCCACCGACTGCGTGTCGGCGTAGCCGCGGGGTGTCGCGCCGAAGCGGCCGCGGAATTCCTTGATGAAGTGCGACGTGCTGGTGTAGCCGACAGCGCCAGCCACGTCGGCCACGCTGAAACGCTGCTCGACCAGCAGTCCGCGCGCCCGGTCCAGCCGCGACTCCTTGACGAACTGATATGGCGAGCGGCCGGTCAAGCCCCGGAACGTACGTGTGAATGCGGAGGTACTGAGGTTGACCTGCTCGGCCAGGTTGGCGACCGTCATGGGTTCGGCAAGATGCGCCCTGATATAGGTCAGTGCCGCGGCAACGGG
This sequence comes from uncultured Actinomycetota bacterium, assembly GCA_963770125.1. GTDB lineage: Bacteria > Actinomycetota > Actinomycetes > Mycobacteriales > Mycobacteriaceae > Mycobacterium. Next base: position 3,826 of record CAVYPI010000008.1, read on the forward strand.
ATTGCCTGCGTCTTGTCTGGCGGCGAACTGCAGCATCCAAGCGAACTGCTCGCGCTGCAGCACCCGGTAAGCCATTTCCTGCAGGTACAGCGGTGCGAGCACCCGCCGGTCGGAGTTGTCCGACAGAGACCGGAGGAACCGCAACACCGCGCTCATCAACTCGTCGTCGAGCGCCGACACGAAACATGTGTCGGGACGGTCCGCTGAGACGCTGGTCTCGGCGTGTGTCGAGCGCCGCTCCAGCATCTCTGCGGAGACTGCGCGGACCGTCGCGGGCTTGATCTGCAACAGCAGGCACAGGCATGGCTCATGTGGCGATGCCTCCATTACCTCGCTCTGGAGTTGCAGATGGCTGCTGATCACCAGGTAGTTGAACTGGTCGTGGACATAGCGCTTGCCCTTGTCGATAACCGCTTTGCGGCCCTGTGCGACGATGCCGATCGACAGGCCCCGGATCTCTTCCCAGGTCGGTTCTTTCGGCTCGGTGAAGCGGTAGATCGTCAGACCCGGCCATAGGCCGTTGTTGGCGCCGACATCTGGAGTGCGAGCGGTCAATTCGGCAATTAGGCCACCCGATGTGCCGTAATGGTCGACGTGGTCCGTGGCTGTCATCGCCGGCACCTCCTTGGATGATGCGCGCCGGACCGAATCCGCGCCCAGGCGTTGCTGAGCGGCGGATCGATCCATGCGCCGTCTGACCGGCAGATGCCGGTTACGCCATGACTTCGCTGCGTGCCCGCTTCTGCAGGATCTCCAGCGCCTGTAGCAGGTAACCGCGGAATACGGCGTGGTTCTCGCTCATGGGGAAGTGCCCAATGTCCGTCATCTGGATGAACTCGGCGTTCCTGATCTGCGCGGCTGTGCGGGCACTGTCCTCGGGGGTGGTCAGGTAGTCGTAGTCGCCGGTCAGCATGACAACCGGGCACCGTTCGCCGTCGATCTCGCGGAGCTTGTCGCGCATGTCGTGATCGACCGAATAGAAGTGCAGGTCTCCCTTGAACGCTTCCGAGCCCTGGCTGTAGTAGAACCACGTCTTCCAGCGGTCGGCTTCAGGGGATTGCGGCGCCATTAGATCCCACACCCCGCTGGCGCAGACCTGCGCGGCGTTGGCGTGGGGATGCTGCCACCAGTCCAGGTAGAACCCGGGGGAGTAGTCGGCGCCTTCGACCGGGATAACGCCGGCAAATCGGTCCGGCCTGCGCAGCGCCAGCTGCAATGCGATGTTGCCGCCGAACGAAGAGCCCATGAAGATCGGATTCTCGAGTTCCAGCGCGTCGCACAGGGCGATGATGAAGTGCGCGTAATGGTCGGCCGTCAGCTTGTACTCCTCGGTCCACCACTGGGTGTTTTCCGGTGGGTCCGACTTGCCGTGCCGGGGCAGGTCGTATGCGATGACGCGGTAGTTGCGAGTGATCTCGTCGTCCTCGAGCAGGCCGCGCCACTGGTGGTTGTGGCATCCCGCGGTGTGCTGGCAGACCAGCGGCTGCCCGGTGCCGTTCTCGAGGTAGAAGACTTTGTACAAGAGTCCGTCGACGTCGAGGTCGACATAATGTCCGGTGACGGGTGAGATCTTGCTCATGAGTTGACCTTTCGAGTTGTGGGTGATCAGACCGGGGCGCCGACGGTGCGCAGCAGTTCGATTTGGCGGGTGATGCAGCGCAGGTTCTGCATGAGGACGAGCAGGTCGCCCTCGAGGGTCATGTCGCGCTGGAAGCTGGCGGCCCAGATGCCGTGGTACATGGGCGCGGGCACGGGAACCCCGAAGTTCCGCCAGGTTTCAGCGCCCGCCCGGATGGCGAACTGGTAGGGCACGTCCAGCGGGCCCGGGTCGACGGCGATATCGACGACGCGGCCGCCGCTCATCTGGACGATGAAGCTGTGGTCGGTCATGTCGAGCAGGTAGGAGCACGTGAAGTACTTGCCGTGGGCCTGAATTTCGGGGTCCTGGTCGGTCGCCTCGGCGAATGACTCGGCCCAGTCGGCCGGCGCCGACGTGTGGGTGGTGACTGTCATCTGGGCTCCTTCGAATCGGTGGGGATGACGGGGCGAATGTCCGCCTCGCCATGACGTCGATCACACCCGCGGTCCACGCCGACCGTCCAATACCTGTCAACCATCGAATCGATAGCTATTGACTAATGGTCACGAACGGCCTGGTCAACTACCCTGAAAGGATGCTGCCCCAGCTCGACCTGCGACTTCTGATGTATTTCATCGCGGTCGCCGAAGAGCTGCATTTCGGCCGCGCCGCCGCGCGGCTGCACATCGCCCAGCCGTCGTTGTCGGTCCAGATACGCAAGCTCGAACACACCCTCGGTGCGGTGCTCTTTCTGCGCGACAGCCGCCACGTCGAGCTGACCCAGGCCGGTGAGGTGCTGCTCGAGGAGAGTCGACGGCTTCTCAGCGATGCGGAACGGGTCGTCGGCCTCACCCGCGCGGCCGCCTACGGAGCCGGCAGGCGCAAGCTCGTCGTCGGGTTCCAGGCGAATGCCGCCGCGGAGCTGACACCGCAGATCCTCAGCGCGTTCCAGTCGCAGTTCCCCAGTGTGCAAGTGCACATGCAGGGGTTCGATTTCACCGATCCGTATGTGGGACTGGCCGACGGATCCGCCGACGTCGCGTTCGTCCGGCCGCCGCTGGTCGTCAAAGACTGGCTGGGGCTGGAGACTCTGTTCGTGGAGCCCAGAGTGCTTGTCGTGTCGACGAGTTCGCCGCTAGCCGCCCAGTCGGAGGTCAGCGTGGAACAGGTGACCAACGAATTCTTCGTGGCACGCAAGGCGCCGGAGGATTGGCGAAACTTCTGGCTGGCCACCGACTCTCGCCAGGGTGAGCCGGTCCGGCTCGGCGCCGAAGTGTCCACGGTGGACGAATGTTTCGAGGCCATCCTGTCGCAGCGTGGCGTGGCGTTCTCTCAGGCGTCGACCCAAAGGTATTACAGCAGACCGGGACTCGCATTCGTTCCCGTCACCGACATTCCATTGACGTCGCTGTCGATCGCGTGGCGCACCGATGTCGACTCCGAGCTGGCCCGTGATTTCGTCGACACCGCGCGCATCGTCGCCTCGGTCGGCACCGTGCCCGAGACGGTGGCCTCCCCGTTCATGTCGGCAGTGAGCCGATAGCTAAGTGGTCGCCGACATAATTACAGTGACGTAATTTGGTCGCACACTTTCATACGGTAACGTGACATGGTTCCCTTGACGAAGGGAGCAGCATGCCACGAACCAGCCCGTACAGCATCACCTTGGCCGAAGCCGAGCGTGCAGAACTCGAAGCCCGCGCCCGTCGATATACGTCACCGTATTCCGAAGTTGTGCGTGCCAAGATCGTGCTCTACGCCGCCGACGGCCTGGGCAACGACGAGATCGCCGCACGCCTGGACACACCGCGGCAAGTCGTCTCCAAGTGGCGCAAACGTTTCTACGACGAGCGCCTGGCCGGCCTGACCGATCTGCCTCGGGGAGGACGGCCCCCGAGTTTTCCCCCCTGACGTCGTGGTCGCGATCAAGGCGCTGGCCTGCGAACTGCCGGCCAAGACGGACACGCCGCTGGCTCGTTGGCAGTGCCCCGACCTGGCCCGCGCCGCCGTCGAGCAAGGCATCGCCGCCTCGATCTCGGGAACCACCACGTCCGCGCCGATCCAGACGGTTTTGGCGTTCATGAACTCCCGCATGCCGAGGTCGGACAGCTCGCGCCCGTAGCCGCTGAGCTTCACCCCGCCGAAGGGGATCTCGGGATAGCTGGTGGTGTTCCCATTGATGAAGGCCATGCCCGACTGCACGTCGCGGACGAACAGTTCCCGCTCGGCCTCGTCCTCACTCCACAGATTCGAGCCCAGTCCGTACGGGTGCCCGTTGGCCAGGTCCAAGGCTTCCTCCATCGAGGACACCGGCCACACCTGCGCCACCGGACCGAAGACTTCCTCGTGGTACATCTTCATGTCCGGGGTGACGCCGGTCAGGACGGTAGGCGGGTAGAACCAGCCGGGACCCTCGGGTCGTTTCCCGCCCACCTGGACCGTCGCACCCTTGCTCACCGCGTCGTCGACGTAGGCCTCGACGTCGTCGCGGCCGGATTCGGTGGCCAGCGGGCCGACGTCCGTCGCTTCATCCATCGGGTCCCCGACTACCAACGCGCCCATCTTCGCGACGAACTTCTCGAGGAACGCGTCGTAGATGTCGGCGTGGATGAAGAACCGCTTACCGTTGATGCAGGACTGGCCGTTATTGAGGGTGCGGGCCCGTACCGCGACGTCGGTGGCCCGCTCCAGATTGCTGGACGGCATCACGATGAACGGGTCTGAGCCGCCGAGTTCGAGGACCACCTTCTTGATCTCCTCGCCGGCGATGGCGGCCACGGATCGTCCCGCGGGTTCACTGCCGGTCAGCGTCGCGGCCTTGACTCGTTCGTCGCGCAGCACCTGCTCGACCCTTCCGGAGGAAATCAGAAGGGTCTGAAAGACGTCGTCAGGGAAGCCCGCGTCGCGGAACAGTCGCTCCATGTAAAGCGCGGTCTGGGGCACGTTGGAGGCGTGCTTGAGGACACCGACGTTCCCGGCTGTCAGGGCCGGCGCGGCGAACCGCATGGCCTGCCACAGCGGCAGATTCCATGGCATCACCGCGAGCACCACACCGATCGGCTGGTAGCTCACGTACGTCGGCTTGGCGCCGACACTCGCACCGTCGCCGGGAATGGATTCGAGGAACCGCGGACCTTCGGTGGCGTAGAAACGCAGCCCGCGCACGCACTTGGCCACCTCTTCCTGGGCGGCCCGATACGTTTTCCCCATCTCCGTGGTGATCAGCGCGCTGACGGAGTCCGCCTGCTTTTCCAGGAGATCGGCGGCCTGGCCGAGCCACCCTGCACGTTGCTCGACGCTTGTCAGTCGGTACGACTCCGCGGCGCTGGCCGCCCGAGCGAGTTTGTTTTCGAGTTCGTCGGGTGTGAGTTCGTCGAAGGTCTTGAGGACCTCACCCGTTACCGGACTGACGGTCGCGATGGCCATGAACGGACCTTACGGCTGCCCATGGCGCGCGGCGTCGGTCGCCAGTTGGACTCAGTTGCTTTGCGACATAACAGAATTGGATCCCGATATTGACCTCGGATCAGAGTCGGAACGGGCACAAGTCAAGTCGGAATGCGATACTGCAATCGGGGCACGACGTGGCGGTATCGGGCAAGTTGCAAGAAGGCCCGCACCTAAATCCACGGAGCGGTCATGACGGAATACACAACAGCGGGCGCAGCGGCGTCGGGCACCCTCGATATCGGTGACATAAGCGTCAGGCGGCTGGGGTTCGGCACGATGGGGTTGACCGTTAAAGGGATCTGGGGACCCCCGGAACGCTCCAAAAGAGACGACGGCAGACTGTGGCCGCACGGTCCACTCCCGCGAGACGATGTGTCGCACACAAGAAGAACGGCGAGGGGCGGGATCAGTTGACTGTTCAGGGTGTTTGTTGCTCGAGTGTGGCGGTCGCGGGATGCTCCACGGCGTCGCGCCCGTCGAGCCGTGGATATCTTGTTGGTTGAAGAGGGTGTCCCGATGTTTAAGGTGTGGGTGTCGCCTCGCCGGAATGATCCGTCGCGTGAAGCATGTTGGGGTGTGCGAACTTCAACCAGGTGTAGGGGTGCTCGGGTGAAGTCGTGCTACCAAGGATGAACGTCCGGTCGGTGCGACGGGCGCGCGCGATCGTGGCCAGCCACGTGGCGACGGTGCTGATGCGGTTCTCCACGCCAGTGAGAAATGCGATGTGGATGAGCCCCCAGCCCAGCCAGCCGATGAACCCGGCGAGCTTGACCGGGCCGGCTTGCAGCAGGGCGTGTCCACGGCTGATGTAGGCCGCGGAGCCGACGTCGCGGTAACGGTAGTGCGGACGCGCCTTGCCGGCGAGGTCGTGACGAACGCAGGCGGCAGCGTGGATTCCGCCCTGCATGGCGTTCTCAGCCACGCCCGGCAGGTTGTCGCGGCCGACGAGGTCCCCGATGACGAAGATCTCCGGATGCCCGGGCACGGACAGGTCGGCTGTTACCGCAATGCGTCCGGCATGGTCGGACTTGGCCTCGAGCACCTTTGCGATACGCCGCGCGAAGGGCACGGCCTCCACGCCCGCCGTCCACAGGACGGTCCTGGCCGCGTACTCCTCGGGCGGGCCGCCCGCCTTCGGTGTGACGGTCACGCCGTCGTGTCGCACGTCGGTGACGTGCACACCCATGTGCAGTTCGACGCCCAGGTTCTGCAAGATCTTGGTGGCTTTGTCGGTGAGGTCTGGCGCGAAGCTGCCCAGAACGCAACTTCCCCCGTCGAAGAGCAGTACACGCGCGTCTTCGGGCTCGATGCTGTGGAACTCATTGGCCAGGGCTCGGGTAGCCATTTCCCGGATCTGCCCGGCCAGCTCCACACCGGTGGGTCCGCCACCGGCGATAGCGAAGGTGAGCCACGCGTCGCGCTGCGGTCCCGGCGGGCAGCGTTTCGGCCATCTCGAATGCGCCGAACAGCCTGCGGCGCACGCTCAGCGCGTCGTCGAGGGTCTTCATCCCCGGCGCCCACTGCGCGAATTCCTCTTGACCGAAATACGACTGACGCATTCCGACGGCGACTATCAGCACGTCGTAGTCAAGCGTGAACGCGGACTCGTCGGGGCGGCGGGCGGTGACCCGGCGCGCGTCGGCGTCGAGGTCGACCGCTTCGCCGAGCAGGGTGGTGACGTTGCGGTGGCGCGCGAGCTCCTCGCGCAGCGAGTGGCTGATCTGCCCAGTGCTCAGTGTCCCGGTGGCGCACTGGTAGAGCAGCGGCTGGAACACGTGGCACGCAGCGCGATCAAGCAGCGTGACCTCGACATCGACACGCCCGAGCCTGCGCGCGCAGAACAACCCCCCGAATCCGCCCCCGATGATCAACACCCTTGTTCGACCGTCACCCATCACGTCACCTTTTCGCATTCGAGGACCAGCTCATCACGGTGTACCCACTTCAGTCTGCGGAAGGCCAGCACTGTTGCGTCGCGCAACATGTCGATGCATACCCGCAGCGAGTCTCAGCCCGCGGCGGCCACCCGGGGTTGCAACCCATTGCAACCCTTGTGCGCTGTGGCGCAGGTCACATAGAACGGATGCATGAAAGCAGCTGTTTATTACGGACCGAACAGAATCGAGGTGACTGATGTACCCGAGCCGGAGCCGCGCGCGGGCACGGTGAAGGTGCAGGTGGGGTTCAACGGGATTTGCGGCACCGATCTGCACGAGTATTACGCAGGGCCGATCTTCGTGCCGACCCAACCGCATCCGCTCACGGGCCAGCAGATGCCGCTGACCATCGGCCACGAATTCGCCGGCGCCATCACCGCCGTCGGCGACGGTGTGACGGGTTTCGCCGAGGGCGACCGGGTGGCCATCGAGCCGGTCTACAAGTGCGGGCACTGCGCGCCGTGCCGCGCCGGCAACTACAACGTCTGCCAGCAGATCGCCTTCCACGGCCTGATGTCCGACGGCGGCATGGCCGAGTACACCGTGGTGCCCACCGACATGCTGCACAAGCTGCCGGACGAGGTGTCGCTGGAGTTGGGTGCGCTGGTCGAACCGATGTCGGTGGCCTATCACGCGGCCACCCTCGGCGAGGTGCGGGCCGGTGACACCGCGATGGTTTTCGGCGCTGGCCCGATCGGGATCGGGCTGTGGTTCGCGCTGCGTGGCAAGGGTCTCGATGACGTATTCGTGGTGGAGCCCTCTCCGACGCGCCGAGCCTCGATCGAGGCGCTCGGTGCGCGCACTCTGGACCCGACCGCGGTGGACATTCCGGCGTTCATGGCCGACCACACCAGCGGCGACGGCGCCGACGCTGTCTTCGATGCCGCCGGTGTTGTCCCTGCGGTGGAGACGGCCTTGGCCTGCGTCGGCGCGCGCAAGCCGATGGTCAGCGTGGCGATCTACGAAAAGCCGTTGGAGACACCGCTGCTCAACCTGGTGATGAACGAGTCCCGGATCCAGGGGTCGCTGTGCTACACCGGCGCCGACTTCGCGGCCGTCATCGCGTTGATGGCCAAGGGCGCCTATGACACGACCGGCTGGGTCACCCGAATCCCCATTGAGGACGTCATCGATGAGGGATTCGAGGCACTGCACGCCGGGACCAAGATGAAAGTGCTCGTCGATCCCACAATCTGATTACGAAAGGTCTGACATGACTTCACCATTGACCGGCAAGGTCGCCGTGGTCACCGGCGGCGGCCGGGGCATCGGCCGCGGTATAGCGCTGCGGTTGGCCCGCGACGGCGCCGACATTGCCCTCATCGACGTCCTGCCCGACGGCATCAACGCCGTAGCCGACGAGGTCAGCCAACTCGGTTCGAAGGCAACCACATTCGTTGCCGACGTCAGCGACCGCGAGCAGGTGTTCGCAGCCGTCGACCATGCCGCCGCGGCACTGGACGGCTTCGACATCATGGTCAACAACGCCGGTATCGCGCTGGTCGGTCCGATCACCGACGTCACTCCCGAGGAGGTGGCGCGGGTCTGGGCGATCAACGTCAACGGGGTGCTGTGGGGCATCCAGGCCGCGATCGCCAAGTTCAAGGAGCTAGGCCGGCGCGGGAAGATCATCAACGCGTCCTCGATCGCCGGGCACGACGGGTTCGCGATGCTGGGTGTGTACAGCGCCAGCAAGTTCGCGGTGCGGGCGCTTACGCAGGCCGCGGCCAAGGAGCACGCCGCCGACGGCATCACTGTCAACGCGTACTGCCCAGGTGTGGTCGGGACCGACATGTGGGTGGAGATCGACAAGCGGTTTGCCGAACTGACCGGTGCCGCCGAGGGTGAGACGTACGACAAGTTCGTCGGCGGCATCGCCCTGGGCCGGGCCGAGACCCCCGACGATGTCGCCGGTTTCGTCGCCTATCTGGCTGGCCCGGACGCCGATTACATGACGGGCCAGTCCGGCCTGATCGACGGCGGACTGGTTTACCGCTAACCCGGCGACCCAGTTCTTGGCGGGTAGGTCCAACTCCGTGCAACTCTTTGACGCCAGTGATCCAACTCACATACTGGCAGGAACGAACCGGTCGACCTGCGAGGAGGGATAAGGAACAGTGGCCGAGCATTCCACTCCCCTCGTCCCCGGCAGCTCGGTGGGGATCATTCCGAATCCGATGTCGGGCAGAGACATTCGACGCGTGGTATCGCAAGCATCGGTCTTCCCGAACACCGAGAAGACGTCGATGGTGCTGCGCATCATCCGTGCGGTCGGGGCGCTGGGTGTGGAACGCGTGCTGTTGTCCACCGACGCGTTCGGAATCGCCGCGGGCGTGTTGCGGGAGGTTCACCGGCTTCGCGCCGCACCACCGTCGGCGCGGGTGCGGCTGCCCGAGATCGAGTTTCTGACACTGCCGCGGCCAACCGGGTCTGCTACCGACACAACGGAGTACGCGCGGATGATCGTTCGGCGATGCTCGGCGGCGGTGGTGCTGCTCGGCGGCGACGGCACCATGCGAGCGGCCGCACCGGCACTCGGTGAGACCCCCATGCTGGCGCTGAGTACCGGCACCAACAACGCGTTTCCGATCATGCTGGAGGCCACGGTCGCCGGCATGGCGCTGGGACTCATCGCGACCGGTCGCGCGCACGCCCCGGTTACCCGCGCGAAGGTGCTGCACGTCGACGTCGCCCGCGCCGACGGCACCCGCCGCCACGAGATCGCCCTGATCGACGTGTGTGTGAACACGATCAGCGAGGTCGGCTCGCGGGCTCTCTGGAAAACGGACACGCTTCGCGAGCTCTACTGCACGTTTGCCGAACCGGATGCGATCGGGTTGTCGTCCATCCCTGGGCGGATCATGCCGACGGGCCGCACCGCGCCGAACGGTGTCGTCGTCCGAATCGGCCGGACCGATTCCTCACCGCGCACCGTGCTCGCACCCATCGCGCCGGGACTGTTGGAGTCGGTCGGTGTCGACGGCTGCGAGCCCTTGCAACCCGGTGTCACCCGCCGTGTCGGGCTCGCGCGGGGGACTCTCGCATTCGACGGTGAACGCGAACTGGAGTTCGGTCCAGGCGACCAGATCGAGGTCACGCTCGCCGCCGACGGTCCCCGCGTGATCGATGTTCGCGCGGTGTTATCCGGCGAATGTTCTTGCTGCTCAACCATATCAATGAAGTCAATTGCAGAGGAGATCCGATGACACAGACACTGTCCTCACTCGGCGCGGATGCACCCGATGCGTCCGGTCTCAACGAGACTCAGTTGCTCGACGTGTACCGCACCATGCGGTCTATCCGAGCCTTCGAGGACCGCGTGCACGACGAGTTCGCAACGGGTGACATCCCCGGCTTCGTGCACTTGTACGCGGGAGAGGAGGCATCGGCGACCGGAGTGTGCGCACATCTCGATCCCGATCGCGACACCATCGCGTCCACGCACCGCGGGCACGGTCACTGCATCGCCAAGGGTGTCGACATCAAGCCGATGATGGCCGAGATCTTCGGACGAAGGACAGGATCGTGTCATGGCAAGGGCGGCTCGATGCACATCGCCGACCTCTCGAAGGGCATGCTCGGCGCGAACGGGATCGTCGGCGGCGGACCGCCGCTGATCTGCGGCACCGCGTTGGCGGCGAAGCTCAAGGGCGACGGCGGTGTCGGTGTCGCGTTCTTCGGCGACGGAGCTTCGAACCAGGGCACAACGCTGGAGGCGATGAACCTGGCGTCGGTGTGGAATCTGCCCGCGATCTTCGTCGCGGAGAACAACGGCTACGCCGAGGCGACGAGCTCGACCTGGTCGGTCGCGGCCGACAACATCGCCGACCGCGCAGCAGGTTTCGGCATGCCCGGCGTCATTGTCGACGGGTTCGACTTCTTCGCCGTGTACGAGGCCGCCGGGGAGGCGATCAAACGTGCCCGGCAGGGCGGCGGGCCGAGCCTGCTGGAAGTAAAGCTCACTCGATACTACGGCCACTTCGAAGGCGACCAGCAAAAGTACCGGGCCCCGGACGAAGTCGCGAACGCCAGGGAGAACCTGGACTGCCTCAACCGATTCCGCCGCCGCGTCGTCGAATCCGGACGTCTCACAGATGCTCAGCTCGACCAGGTGGATAGCCAGGTCGCCACGCTCATCGATGAGTCCGTTGCCGAGGCGAAGGCCGCACCGCTGCCCACGCCGGAGGACCTGCTCACCGACGTCTACGTCAAATACTGAACCGGCGACACGAACACGAAGGAGAACAACGGATCATGGCCACACGCAAGCTCAGCTACCGGGAAGCAATCAACGAAGCGCTCAGCCAAGAGATGGCGCGCGACCCGTCGGTCATCGTGATGGGTGAGGACAACGCCGGCGGCGCGGGCGCACCGGGAGAGGACGACGCCTGGGGCGGCGTGCTCGGCGTCACCAAGGGGCTGTACGAGAAGTTTCCCGGCCGAGTGCTCGATACGCCGATCACCGAATCCGCGTTCGTCGGCGCCGCGATCGGCGCCGCGACCCGGGGCATGCGACCGGTTGCGGAGCTGATGTTCATCGACTTCGCCGGTGTCTGCCTGGACCAGATCATGAACCAGGCCGCGAAGTTCCGGTACATGTTCGGCGGCAAGGCGGTCACGCCGGTGACGATCCGCACCATGTACGGGGCGGGATTGCGAGCGGCGGCACAGCATTCGCAGGCCTTCTACCCGGTCTTCACCCACCTACCGGGCCTGAAGGTGGTGTTGCCGTCCAGCCCATATGAAGCGAAAGGGCTTCTCATCCAGTCGATCCGGGATGACGACCCGGTGATCTTCTGTGAGCACAAGGCGATGTACGACGTCACCGGCGACGTGCCCGAGGAGAGCTACACCATCCCGTTCGGTGAGGCGAATGTGGTTCGGGAAGGCGACGACGTCACCATCGTCGCGCTCGGGCGGATGGTGTCGTTCGCTGAGCAGGCCGCCGCCGAGCTCGAATCTTCGGGTGTCTCTGCGGAAGTCATCGATCCCCGCACGGTCAGCCCGCTTGACCTGGACACGATCCTGGAGTCGGTGGAGAACACCGGCCGGCTTGTCGTCGTGGACGAGGCGAGCCCGCGGTGCAACCTGGCGACCGACATCTCTGCACAGGTCGTGTCGGAGGCCTTCGGCGACCTGCGGGCGCCGATCAAGATGGTTAGCCCGCCACACGTGCCGGTGCCGTTCGCCGAGCCACTCGAGGATCTCTACATCCCGTCAGTGCAGGACATCGTCAACGCGGCCAAGACCGTCGCCGAGTGGAGCAAGTGATCACAGTGGCAGACAATCGGATTCAGCGGGTGACGATGCCCAAGTGGGGCCTGTCCATGGAGACGGGCAAGGTCACCGAGTGGCTGGTCGCAGTCGGCGACGAGATCGACGACGGCACCGAGATCTGCGAAATCGACACCGATAAGATCGCCGGCGAGTTGGAGTCGACCTGGACCGGCGTGATGCGGGCATTGGTCGTCGACGTGAACGAGAGCGTACCGGTGGGCGGGACGATCGCTGTCGTCGCCCCGGCCGACGTGCCGCAGCAGGACATCGATGCGGTGGTCGCCGAGGCGCGTGCGCAGCTCGAATCCGGTGCTATCGAGGACGATTCAGGACCGAGTGTTCTCACGGTAGACGTGGATGGCCGGCAGTTGTCATACGCCGTGCTCGGCGACGCGGAGTCCGGGAACGATCCGGTGCTGTTTGTGCACGGCTTCGGCGGCGACAAGAACTCGTGGCTCTTCGTGCAGGAACCGATTGCCACCGACCGCGTTACCTATGCCCTCGACCTGCCGGGGCACGGGGCGTCGTCGAAGGATGTCGGGGACGGGTCCGTCCAGACCCTCGCACGTGCCGTCCTCGGCTTCCTCGAAGCAGTCGGCGTGGACCGAATCCATCTCGTCGGCCACTCAATGGGCGCCGCGGTCGTCACCGCAGCGGCAGCCGATCCCGCTGCCGCCGGCAAGGTCGCCTCGCTGACTCTCATCTCACCAGCCGGGTTCGGACCCGAGATCAACGCCGGCTATCTGCGTGGTTTCGCCGAATCGGAGTCGCGGCGGGAACTGAAACCACATCTGGTTGAGCTGTTCGCCGACCCGGGACTGGTCACCAGGCAGCTCATCGACGATCTGCTCAAGTACAAGCGTCTCGACGGCGTGGATCAGGCACTTCGATTGCTGGTAGAGAACCTTGTCGAGGGGGACAAGTCCGCCGTCGACGTCACGGCGGAGCTGGCCGCGTTCGGCGGACCGGCCGTTGCGGTCTGGGGCAGCGAAGACAAGATCGTGCCTGCCACGAACGCCGCCGGTGTCGGCAACGCCGCCACGGTGCACATCGTCGACGGCGCTGGGCACATGGCGCACATGGAGAAGCCGCAGGCAGTTGTCGGCGCGATCCGGGAAGCGCTTCGTGTGTGAGGTGAAGTGGCGGGGGATGCAATGACTACGTAGGGCTTCGACGGGGGCTAGCAGCCTGGGCGCGCGATCGCTCCCTATCCGGGCCAGCGTCGCGGGCTGCCGGTTATGCGACGGTGGGAGTCACCCTGCTCGGCGTCCTCAGTTTCTTCCTAGGCTTTGCGCCTTACGCGAAGTTCTCCAACAACAGTGATACCGACCTTCCGAGCTCAATCGACTTCTTCAACAACGGCTCCGGCGGCGCGGGCGTGGCAGGACTCGGTCTGCTGTTCGCTGCCGCTGCCTTCGGACTCCTCCCCGGGCAACGAACCAACGGGTCCGTCATCGCTGGCCCGTCGCTCGCTGGATTCGCGTCGCTGCTGTTCCTCGTGATCGGCATTGAGCGAGGACTCGAGGCTGGAGTCGGACTCATCCTAGTTTTGGTTGCCTCATTCCTGCAGGCGGTGCTCGCCATCGCAAATGTGCTCGCCCCCGCCGGTATCATCAGAGCTGGGGCAGCCCCGTACAGCTACCCGCCGCCGCCTTACGGCGGGGGTCCGCCTCCACTCGAACCGTACGGCCGTCGCTCCGGGTCGCCCGACCACCAGGGCAGACGTCCGAGGTAATAGGCATATGCAGCGGTCACGGAGAGGACGCCGAGCGAGACGCCACTTCGCCCGGGCGGCGAAGGCGCTGATCAATGGAGCGTGTGCGGTAGTGATGCTGGTCGGCTGTAGTCCGACCGTCATGGACGGACACGCCATGTCCATGGTTTATGCTCCGGGCCGAGTGGCGGGCCTGCCGGCCGCGGCAGGCCCCACTGGACCACGCGCTGGCGCTCCGCCTCCCGTCGGCGATGTGGTCGGGACCGATCACAGCGACAACGATCGTCTCGCCCTGCTCGCAGTCAACGACATTCAGGAGTTCTGGGAGAACCACTACTTACCAGCACTGCCGGGTCGCTTCACCCCGGTTAGCGAGCTAATCTCATATGACTCCACTAATCCACTTAGCCCTGTGTTGTGCGGCCAACGAACATATAACTCAGGACCCAATGCCTTCTACTGTCCGCTGGATGACACATTGGCTTGGGACAGAGGTCTGCTCATCCCCGGAGCGCGGCAGTTCTATGGCGACATCGCAGTAGTCGCCGCCCTGGCCCACGAATACGGCCATGAGGTACAGATCAGGGCACATCTAGTTGATGGGTCAACGGCAGCGATCGTCAAGGAGCAGCAGGCCGACTGCTTTGCCGGTGTTTACATGCGATGGGTGGCCGAAGGGCACTCCCGCCGCTTTACCGTCAGTACCACCGACGGCCTCGATCACGTTCTTGCTAGCGCACTTTGGGCACGAGACGACCTCAGCGACACTCCGGATCCCGATCTGGAGCATGGTTCGGCCCTCGACCGCATCAGCGCGTTTCAGATGGGATTTGAGGGCGGAGCGCAGGATTGTGCGGCCATTGATGAAAACGAGATCGCCCAGCGTCGCAATGGGCTTCCCCGATTACTCAACGAGCCGGATCCTCAATCAGGGGAGACGGCGGTCGACAACGATTCGTTGTCGACCCTTATGGAGCTCCTTGGCCAGATCTTCCATCCGGCCAACCCTCCGACGCTCACCGTCGGCGGGGACGATAGCTGCCCGGGCACCAAGCCGAGTCCACCCGCCTCCTACTGTCCTTCTACAAACACGATCAACGTGGATCTGCTCGCGCTCCAGCAATTGGCGTCATACAAAGACGAAAAGCAGAACAGCCACATGCTCCAAGGAGACAACACCGCCTTCTCGATCGTCACCTCGAGGTATGCCTTGGCAGTCGAGCACGAGCGCGGCGTTCGACTCGATACCGAACAGGCTGCGCTACGGACGGCGTGCTTGACCGGTGTCGCACAGAAGGACATGGCGCAGCCGATCAAGCTTGCATCGGGCAAATCGCTACTGCTTTCTGCGGGCGATCTCGACGAAGCGGTATCCGGTTTATTGACCAACCACCTCGTCGCAAGCGATACCAACGGCACCAGCGTACCGGCTGGCTTCACCCGGATTTCGGCTTTCCGATCAGGGCTGATCGGTGACGCCGACAAGTGCTATCAGGTGTTCCCATGACCGCCCGCCAACTTCTAGCAACAGCTGATTGACCATGAGCAGACCTCGCGACCCCGAGCCCACGCACGAGATCGGCGGTGCCCGGCGACAACCAAAGTGGTGGCAGGACAAGACAAAAGACAGTCTCGCGAGATGGGAAGGCGAGCACCACGTCGCCCCGGCGCCATCGCCCTCGACGAGATGGCATCCGCCACAACCGAGTCCGGTTGGACGCAATTCCCTCGCAGGGTACGGTGAGTCCCCAGCCGATCCACGGCAGCAGGCCGGCTGCCCAGAACACCGCCCGGTAGGTCGACGCACATTCAGCGTGCGACGTCTACTAATCGGCTGTGGAATCTTGCTGATCGCAGGAGTAGCCGTTGCGCTTATGCTTGGCGTCGGCCAGCTCGGCATGTTCGGCGGAAAACAGCTTGACGTGACGAAAGTTCAAGCCGGAGTGCAGCAGATCCTAACCGACCCGGTTTATGGCTATGGTGCGCATACTGTTACAGATGTGAGCTGCAACGACGGCCACAACCCGAGTGCGGAAAAAGGTGACACCTTCACGTGCGCTGTCACTGTCGACGGGACTTCGCGGCGAGTCACGGTAGCGGTCGAAGACGATAACGGCACGTACTCAGTTGACCGGCCGAGGTGACTCACGGTCTGCGCCCGTAGGCCCGCAGCGAATTAGCGCTCGCTTGGGAGCCTAGTGGCGGGTGTTACGAGCGCGGCGCGGCCGCT
>CAVYPI010000009.1:0-95128 GCA_963770125.1 uncultured Actinomycetota bacterium
GTCAGATGCCCGATGCTGCGCGTCGACCCCAAACAGCGCCATCGGCTCGTGGAGATCCATCCGCAGCCTCGACCAACGCATCACCGAAGCCCGCATGAACGGCTGGCTCGGCGAAGTCCAAGGGCTCCAGACCAGCCTCGACGCGGCGGCCAAGAAACTCGTCGCACTCGACCGCACCATCACCCAACCCAGTCGCGCCACCACCGACCAGGCCGACCTCGGTATCCCGACCATCACGAGGCCCGCGATGAGCAGGACCACCGGAAGCGTCTGATACCGGTGCAACTGATGACCCGGCGGCGTCGTCATCGAATCGAGACCCTTGAACGATTAGCGGGGGCACATGACAATTACTCGCGCGACGAACAACGATGGCTTCTGAGACGAGGGGTGGGGTGGGGTGGGGGCAATGACTGTACGGCGATTTCAGCATCAAGCAGGCGGCATTGACTGGTACTGCGAACAGAGAGGTGATGGGCCACCTGTCGTGTTGGTGCCCTCGGGGGAAGGCGATTGCGCATCGTTCGACAGGGTGGCGGCTTCAACTCGCCAACGACTTCGCCGTGCTCACCTTTGATGCTCCTGGTTTCTCGCGAAGCGTCGTCCGAACCGCCGACGATGTGTCGGTATCGAAGCTTGCCGATCAGATCGCCTGTCTCGTCGCGTCTTTGGAGACGCCCCCTGCCACCTTCTACGGATGCAGTTCGGGTGGGTTCGCGGTACTCGACCTCGTGGTCCGACACAGTGACCTCGTCCGCAACGCGGTCGTACATGAAGTGGCACTGCCGGGGGCCGCTGCACTCCTGGCCGACCTCACGACGCTAGAGGATGCCGTCGCCGTCGAAAGCTGCCAGTTTCTCTTCGCACACGTGATGAACGACGACCTCGCCGCCTGGGAAGCGCTCGGCGACGAATACCACGCGCGACTAGCGAAGAACTACGTGACATGGGTCCGCCGCTACGTGGCGCCCACCCCACCGTCACCACCCACGCCAGAAGACCTCACTGGAAAGCCGATCACATGGACAATCGGAGGACTCACCCCGGCTATGACCTTCCTCGACAACGTCGTACTCGCCGTCAAATCCGGCTGCCCCATCAATCCGCTGCTGTGCAAACACTTCCCCCAGGTCAGTGCACCAGAGATGCTGGCTGCGCATATTCGGGAGAGTGCTGTTGTCTAAGTCCGGCGGTGCCATCCGTGACGATCTGACCCTGGCCGATCGGATGTTCACGTGCGTGTGCGGACACTCCGCTGACCGCGACCTGAATGCGGCGGTGAATCTCGCCCGCTGGGGCCAAACGCGTCACCTCGATCCCCGGACCCCCAAGCAACGGGGCCGGGCCACCAACGCCCGCCGACGGGACGGCGCTGACCAGCACCCCACGCGTGCCGGTGAAACCAGCCCGGTTGAAATGGGAACTGACAGTTCACCCCGCACTAGCGGCCTGAACCGATGACGCCCGAGAAGGGCGGTGTCGAACAACTCACCAGAGTCGTTCGACGCGCTTTAGTAGCGTGCTCGGTATGGTCCGCCAGCAAGAACCAGTCGTGACCGGGGACGCGGTGGTCCTAGATGTTCAGATCGCCCAGCTACCGGTGCGCGCGCTGTCGGCGATGATCGATGTCATCGTGGTGTTCATCGCCTACACCATCGGCGTGCTGTTGTGGGCGACCACGCTGACGCAGTTCGACACCGCGTTTTCGGCCGCCGTGCTGATCATCTTCACCGTGCTGTCCCTGGTGGGCTATCCGATCGCGTTCGAGACCGCGACCCGGGGCCGATCGCTGGGCAAGATGGCGCTCGGGCTGCGGGTGGTGTCGGAGGACGGTGGTCCGGAACGCTTCCGCCAAGCACTGTTTCGTGCGCTGGCCGGGGTGATCGAGATCTGGATATTCGCAGGCGGCCCTGCAGTGATCTGTAGCCTGCTGTCGCCCAAGGGAAAACGCATCGGCGACATCTTCGCAGGCACCGTGGTGATCAGTGAGCGCGGCCCGCGGCTGACCCCACCGCCGCCGATGCCACCGCAGCTGGCGTGGTGGGCATCGTCGCTGCAGCTGTCTGGCCTGCGCCCTGAGCAGGCCGAACTGGCGCGCCAATTCCTTTCGCGCGCACCGCAATTGGATATTCAGGTGCGCGATCAGATGGCGTACCGGATCGCGGTTGACGTGGTCGCGCAGATTTCACCGCCGCCTCCACCCGGCGCTCCGCCCCAGCTGGTCCTGGCGGCGGTGCTGGCCGAGCGGCATCGCCGCGAACTGGCGCGGCTGCAACCGCCGTCACCCGCCGGACCGCCGCCGCAATGGCCGGCGCAGCCCGCGTATCAGCAGCCGCAGGTGTCGCCGTCCTCGGCGGACTCCGGCGGGTTCACTCCGCCCGGCTGAACAATGGCGTCGCTTCCAGTCACCGGTAACGCAGGCCGACCAGCATCAGCACGGCGCCGATGAAGCTGGCGATCGTGCGCGCGTGGTTCCACGCTGTCCAGGTCGAGAAATACGCCTGCCACTCGCGGGCGGCGTCGGCCACCGACAGTCCATCGGGGTTCACGCTGTCGAGGTGATTGTTGAGTGGGACGTTGAAGACCATCGTGATGATCGCGCCGAGGATTCCGAAGATCGCGCCGATCAGCACCCACCAACTGCCGGGCTGATTCAGGCGAACCACAGCCGTCACACCGACCACGAGGGCCAGGATCGTCGCACCGAAGTACGCCAGCAGAAACGCCGGGTTGGAATTCGCCTCGACGTTGATGCCGCGCATTGCGGTGATGGCGGCGACGGGACCCGTGCGGTCCAGACCGCGCATCACGAATGTGGAGAACACATACATCATTCCGCCGGCGGCGGCACTTGCGAGCGCTGCGAGCGAGGTCAGGATGACAAACGGGCTTGTACTCATGCCCCAGAAGTCAACTGGGAACCGCGAAGACGATCCATCGTTGACCGTCCCAAGTGCATACGCGTCCGTCTATGCCACCTCGACACCGTGGTAGGGCTTGACCGACACCGCTGCTGGCCAGGCCCAAACCAGCGCGACCGCCGCGGTGAACACCAGAATCGTTGTCGCCCCGCCAGATCCGGACGACAGCGCCAGGACGCAAACCCGATGGATCAGGCTCCCTTCTGCGGACCAGAGCAAGTGCGGCAGAGCCTCGATGTCGGTGCGCACGCGCGGACCCCCGTCCACGTGTTTCTCGCCGGTTATCGGCCGCGGGTGGAGGCAGGATGACTGTAGGCTCCCGGCGTGGACGCCGTGGTCGGCCTGCTCGACGGTGTGCGAGCGCGAGGCGCATTCGTGTTGCGGATGATGATGGATCCGCCGTGGTCGATGAGCATCAAAGACAAGGCGCCGCTGACATTGATCTGCCAGACCCACGGCCGCGCGGCGATCGTCGGTGAGAGCAGCGGGATCGTCCGGCTGGGACCGGGCGACGTCGCACTGACCCGCGGCACCGAGCACTACGTCTTCGCCGACGACCCGGCCACCACGCCGATGGTCGTCATCCATCCGGGCCAGCGCTGCACCACGCTGTCCGGCGAGGACCTGCGGTTCGAGATGTCGCTCGGGGTGCGCACGTGGGGCAACAGCCCGTCGGGCGCGACGCGCTCGGTGATCTGTGCCTACGAGGGCCGCAGCGAGGTCAGCGCGCGGCTGCTCGACGCGTTGCCGGCGGTGCTGGTGCTGCGCGCCGACGAATGGGAAACCCCGCTGGTGGAACTGCTCGCCGCCGAGGCGGGCAACGACGGGCCCGGCCAGGAGGCGTTCCTGGACCGCCTGCTCGACCTGGTGCTGATCGCGGTGCTGCGCACCTGGTTCGACCGCGACGGCAATGCTCCCACGTGGTGGCACGCCGAGCACGACCCAGTGGTTGGCCCAGCGCTGAAGCTGATCTACAACAATCCCGCCCACCCGTGGACGGTGGCGAATCTCGCTGCGGCCGTTGGCTGTTCACGCGCGGTGTTCGCCCGCAGGTTCACCGAGCAGGTGGGTGAGCCACCGATCGCGTTCCTGACCAGTTGGCGGCTTGCGCTGGCCGCCGATCTGCTCCGGTCGAGCCAGGCGACCATCGCGGCGGTGGCCCGTCAGGTCGGTTACAGCACACCGTTTGCTTTGAGCAGCGCGTTCAAGCGGGCCTACGGGGTCAGCCCCAACACGCACCGCGCGTCCGGGGCCTTCCCCGCGGCGACACTGGGTTCGTCGACGCTGTGATCGTCCGTATGCCGTGAATTGTCCGGCGGCTGTTTCGGCTCATCGTCTACGTAGGTACTCCGAACGCGTTCAGCGCCAAACCGGCGAACGGCGATCGACAGGGAAAGCATCATGGGCGGCGCAGATAGGGCCAGCAACAAGATCGACGACCTCGGCGGGAAGGCCAAGGAGGCGTTGGGCAAGTTGACTCATGATCGGGACATCGAGAAGCGCGGAAAGGCCGACCAGGCCAAGTCCAGCCTCAAAGACGCCGGCGAGAAAATCAAAGACGCGCTCAAGAAATAGCAAACGCGTCTGCCAGAGCGGCCATCTGCGATCCGCTAGATGGCGCGTTCCTTACTAGGAGCACCCATGATCATCCTCGGCGTCATTCTCATTCTCGTTGGCTACCTTCTTCCCGTCCCGGGCATCATCGCCACCATTGGCTGGATCTTGCTGGTGATCGGCGTCGTGTTACTCATAATGGGCCGGGTCGGCCGTCCAGTCGGCGGCCGCCGCTATTGGTACTGAGGTCTCGCCCGGACCAACCGCTTCCTGGTCAATGCGCACTTCTTGGCGTAGCTGCTGAATCCTCACCGAGCAATTGGCCGCAGTCCGGCGCAAGACGTCACTCACCATGTGCTGGGCGACACCAAAGTTGACGTCCTACCGGGATGACTCCTTGCGTCTGTTCAGGTCTGGCGCGGCAACCACCTACTTTGCTAACGTCGCAGTTGTTGAAACCGCAGCCCGGTCGGGGTGCGGCTAGCCGCTCCAAGCCGCTGGCTCGCAGAAGCATCAGCTTGTGCCGACCTCTCTGGTGACATTGGCATAACGGGACGGCCTTGTACGGCCGCACATCTCTTACCCAGCTTTCAACCCGCCGGCGGCGCGCGCGGCGCGAGGGGTTCCGCGTTTCCCTGCCATTTGCCACCCAACGGAGACAACAAGAATCCGCGGGACGCGCACGGACATAAGGCTTGCAATAGGCGGAGACCGCGGCTGGGGTCGGATGTCTATTGCAATGGTGATGAGAGGGCCCGGCCACGGCGTTCAGCAGCGAAGCGCGTGCCTCTCATCGCCGATCCGACCGTTTCACGACGTTGGTTGGTATGCCGTCAACGGGCTTCTGCGGCGCTCTGACGCCTGGCGGCGAACACACCGGCTAGCGATGCGGTGGCGATGGTTACCAGTGCGCCAAGCATCAACGCCGAAGATTCGCCCGGGGCCAGCAGATGCTGTTCGGTGCCCAGCGTCGCTGCGGCCACCGGAACCCCCAACTGCGCAGCCGACAACACCGCCAGCGTCAGCGGCTGGCCGAACACCCGGCCCACGCCGTGGGCCAGCACCGCACCGGCGCCGAGGCCGAGGCCGAGCAGGATTAGCGATGGGTGCTGTGCGAGTTCGCGCACTTGCAGCGACGCGCCCAGCCAGACGAAGAACAGCGGCCCGAAAAACCCTTCGGTGATGCCGAACAGCTGGCGCGCCAGGCGACGCGGTTCGCCGATCGCCGAAATCACAAGACCCAGTGCGAAACCGGCCAGCATGATCGACACATGCGTGATCACCGCGACAGTACACAGCGTGAACAGCATGATCAGGCTCAGCCGCAGCTCTAGCGCGAACTCACGCGCTTCCGAGTAGCGGTGCAGGCGCTTGCGCCATCCACGCCGGTCGCTGGCGCGCAGCACGACGAAAACTACCACTGCACAGCCCGCTATCGCGAGCGCCCCGAGCGCTGCCCTCGGCGCCTGCGTCGGGTTGATCACCAACGGCAGCAGCACAATCGAGGTGGCGTCAGCGATCGCGATCTGGGTCGTCACCGAAAGCACTGGCGGGCCGCTGAGCCTCAGAGAGTCAATCACCGGGAGCGCCAGCGCCGCCGACGACGACGCCATCAGCACGGCGTACACCGCCGCGTGGCCGGTGCCGAACACCTGTGCCAACATCACGCCAAGTATGGCCGCCACGGCTCCGACAGCGACCGCCCTGAGCAACGCCTTCGGAATCGCCGACCGCAACGTCTTGTCCCGCACCGGCACATGGGTGCCGACGACGAACATCACCAACGCGAACCCGATGTTGGCCAGCAGTGTGAACGTCACATCCGTATGGTCGACGATCCCGAAGCCCGTCCTGCCGACCACCAAACCGGCGACCAGTTCACCGATGATCACCGGGACCTGGAAGCGCGGCAGCGAGGCGAGCAGCGGCCCGGCCATACCGATGATGGCTAGCAACGCCAGCGTGTCGAAGCCGAACCCGGACATCTCGGCGAGCTAGTGCCAGGACACCAAATGGCAAGGAAGATTGGTGTTTTCGTCGGTGAGATAGCTGGCACATACCCGGTGATAGCCGTCGGCGATTTGCAGCGCATACCCGCCGACCGCGCCGCCGCGCACCAGCAGGATCGGCGAGAGCTTCGTGCCGTCGCCGATCTTCGCCAGATCCGACCGGACGTGTGCGTTGGTCTCCGGCAACAGCTGCAGTCCAGCAGCGCGCAAGATGTCCTTGGCCATTTGATACACGGGTTTCGCGGCTTTCAACGCCGCCACCGTCCGGTCGACCGCGTCGTTCTCCGCGAGCATGCTGAGGTAGGCCGCCGCCGCGTCGTAGTCGTGGGCCTCAGGTTTGTCCAGCCATTTCACTGCCATGGCCGGACACGTTACTCAGCCGGCGATCCAGTTTCCGTGAAAACCGTACGGAACACGGTGCGGCAGCTTGATTCTGGCAACCGGCTGTGCGGCGAAATCCGACGCGTCGATGATCACCAGGTCGCTACCGTCGCGCGCCGGGTCGTAGACATATCCGATGTACCAGCCGTTGCTCTCGTCGGCTGTACCCGAACCCGGCACGAACACCGCTTCGCCTGGACCACCGGGCGACTCGACCGTGCCGAAGGCGTGTTCCACGGCGTCGCCAGTGGTCAGGTCGTAACGGACCAGGTAGCTGTCACCGACCGACACGGCATACCGGGCCGGCAGGGTTGCCAATCGATCATCTATGCGGGGGAACTCCACCGAGCGATCGTCGAGCTGGCGTTCGGTGACCGCGCCGGACTGCAGGTCGATGGTCCAGCTCCACAGCACCCCGTCGGCGTCGAATCCGCCGCTGTTGCGCCACAATTCAGGGTATCGGACCGCGTGCACGACAATCGAATTGCCGTTGTCGTGAGCATTGGCGACGTGGAACACGTAGCAGGGATCGATGTCGAACCACCGCACCTCGCCAAACGGATTGTCGCGCCGCATCACACCGAACCTGGCGCCATAGTTGTCGTCCCACCGGTAGGGCATGTCGGACTCACCCTTCATTGCGATGTCGAGACTGAACACGATCGGCAGGTCCATGAAGACGACGTGCTCGGCGGTCAGCGCGAAGTCGTGCATCATCGTGTGCCCCTTGACGTCGAGCGGCCGGTTGATGGTCAGTTCGCCGCTGGCGTCTGCGCGGTGGTAGGTGACGTACGGCTCGAAGAGGCTGCCGTATCCGAAGAAATGGAGCTCACCGGTGGTCGGGCAGATCTTCGGATGGGCGGTCATCGAATCGACCAGCTTTCCGCCGAAGTCGTACGCGCCCAACGTCTCCAGATCGTTGGAGATCTGGTAGGGCAGTGACGATTCCACCAACGCCAGCGTCTTGCCGGCGTGGTTGACGACGTGGGTATTGGCGACGGCAGCCCGTAGGTTGCGGGTGCCGTCGGCGTTGTAGAGCGGGAAGTCTTCCTTGAAACTGTCGGTCCGCACCCAGCGGTTGCGGTACCAGGCGGCGAAACCGTTCTCGATGCGGACGCCGTGGATCATGCCGTCGCCGGTGAACCAGTGTGCGGTCGCCTGGCGCGGGTTTGGCCCGTTGCGCAGGTACCAGCCGTTCAGCTCAGGCGGGATTGTGCCCTCGACGGGCAGGTCGAACTCGGTCAGCTCATCAGTGACGGGCGCGTAGTTGTCTCGCTGAAAGAACTCGTCGGTACCGAATAGGGTGGAAGTTGTCTCGGTCATAGGTCAAAGATGACATGTCAATGATGACATGTCAAGAGTGGAGTTACGATCGGCGGGTGAGTTTGCGGATTGCGGCATTGGGCCTCTTGGCTCAGGCGCCTGGCAGCGGCTACGACCTGCTAAAACACTTCGAGAAATCGATGGCCAACGTGTGGCCGGCGACGCAGAGCCAGCTGTACGGCGAACTGAACAAGCTCGCCGATGCGGGGCTGATCGAGGTGTCCGACATCGGTCCGCGGGGCCGCAAGGAGTACCGAATCACCGACGCAGGACGAGCCGAACTACGGCGGTGGGTGTCGAATCCGCAGGACGATCCGCCTTTTCGCAGCCAGGGGTTGCTGCGGGTGTTCCTGCTCGGCGCAGTCCCGCCCGAACAGGCGCGCGAGCACGTGGTCGCGATGGCAGAGCACGCCGAAGCCGAGGTCAGACGCCTAGAAGAGTTGCGCGACTCCATCGACTGGGCCGACGACGACGCTTCCTTCTACAGCTACGCCGCACTAGAGCGCGGGCTGCGAGCCCACGCGACCGAGGCCGAGTGGGCCCGATGGCTGGTCGACGCCATCGACGGCCGCGATCGGAAATAATCGTTGCATCGCGATAGCTTCCGATATATCGTCAATGTATCGGAAGCGCACGACGCGCTTCCCCACCAACGTAAGGAATCAACAGACATGACCAACCCATTCACCCCTCCTCCCGGCGGATTCGGCTTCGGCTTCGGTCCCGGCGATCGGCGCGCATTTCATCAGCAGCGTCGGCAGGCCCGTCGCGAGTTCCGCGAACACCTGCGTGACCATCTCCGCGAGCACGATGCGGGTCCCGGTGTCCAGGGCAGTTTCGGCGGCTTTGGTCCAGGCCGCGGCTTCGAGTTCGGATTCGATCCCCGTGCCGGTTTCGGCTTCGGTTTCGGCCCGGGTGCGCGCGGCCGAGGCCGCGGCGGACGTGGACGCAGTAAGCGCGGCGACGTCCGCGCCGCGATCCTCAAGCTGCTGGCCGAACGGCCGATGCACGGCTACGAGATGATCCAGGAGATCGGCGAGCGCAGCCAGAACCTGTGGCGGCCGAGCCCCGGCTCGGTCTACCCGACGCTTCAGCTGCTGGTCGACGAGGGACTGATCGTCCCCCGCACGCGGGAGGTGTCCGCAGCCACCGAAAGTGAAGGCAGCAAGAAGCTTTTCGAGCTGACCGACGACGGCCGCGCCGCCGCCGAGAAGATCGAGACCCCACCGTGGGAGGAGATCGCCGAAGGCGTCGAGCCGGGACACGTGAACCTGCGCAGCGCGGTGGCCCAATTGATGGGCGCCGTCGCACAGTCGGCGTACACCGCCAACGAGGAGCAGCAGGAGCGCATTGTCGACATCGTCAACAATGCCCGCCGCGAGATCTACGGGATCCTCGGCGAGTCCGACTAACCAGCGAGTTGTGGAGTCTGGGCCGCGGTCGGCGCGGCTCAGGCTCCACAAGCCTTAACCTGGCTGCATGCAAACCTCTTCGCTCGGGCAGTTCACCGTCGGCCGCGTCGGTTTCGGCGCCATGCAGCTACCCGGTCCCGGAGTGTTCGGGCCGCCGCGTGATTACGACCAGGCGCTCGCCGTGCTTCGGCGCGCAATTGAGTTGGGTATCAACCACATCGACACCGCGCAGTTCTACGGCCCGAACGTCGCCAACGAGCTCATCCGTGAAGCGCTTCACCCCTACCCCGCGAACCTCGCTTTGGTGAGCAAGGTCGGCGGCAAGCGCGACGATCAGGGCAACTGGCTGCCGGCCCAGCAGCCCGACGAACTCCGTCAGGGCATCGAGGACAACCTGCGCACCCTGGACACCGACCGGCTGGCCGCCGTCAACCTGCGTGTGTTTGGAGGCGACGACCCCAGCGCCCCGGCCGAGGTGGACCGCGATCTCTTCGACCGTCAGCTGTCCACGATGATCAAGGCCCGCGACGAAGGGCTCATCGCCGGAATCGGGCTGAGCAGCATCGCGCCCGAGCACCTGCAGATCGCGCTCGACCGCACCGAGATCGTCTGCGTGCAGAACGCCTACAACCTCGTCGACCGCACCTCGCAGCCGGTGCTGGACACCTGCCTCGACCACGGCATCGCCTTCGTCCCGTTCTTCCCGCTCGGCTCCGGATTCACCGCCGACAACCCCGTGCTCGGCCACCCCGCCGTTCAGCGCGAGGCGTCGAAACTCGGGCGAACGCCAGCGCAGATCGCGCTCGCATGGACGCTGTCGGTGGCGCCAAACGTTCTGCTGATCCCCGGTACGTCGTCGGTCAGCCATCTCGAAGAGAACACGGCCGTCGCGGACGTCGAGCTCGACGACGACACAAAGCGGGAACTCGACGACGCTGCCTAGTTGTGCGAAATCACTCGACGTCGACCCAGTCCAACGTGCGCTGCACCGCCTTCTGCCATCCGGCGTAACCCGACGCGCGCTGATCCTCGCTCCACGCAGGCGTCCAGCGCTTGTCCTCCTGCCAATTGACGCGAAGGTCGTCGGGGTTCTCCCAGAACCCGACCGCCAGGCCTGCCGCGTAGGCGGCACCCAGTGCGGTGGTCTCGGCGACGACGGGCTTGACCACGTCGACGCCGAGCACGTCGGCCTGAATCTGCATGCACAGATCGTTGGTGGTGATGCCGCCGTCCACCTTGAGCAGCTCGAGATGCACGCCGGAGTCGGCCTCCATCGCGTCGACGACGTCGCGGCTCTGGTAGCAAATCGCCTCCAGCGTCGCGCGTGCAAGATGCGCGTTGGTGTTGAACCGCGACAGCCCGACGATCGCGCCGCGGGCGTCCGAACGCCAGTACGGCGCAAACAATCCCGAGAACGCGGGGACGAAATACACGCCGCCGTTGTCCTCAACCTGGCGGGCGAGCGCCTCGCTCTGCGCCGCACCGCTGATGATGCCCAACTGGTCGCGCAGCCATTGCACGGCCGAACCGGTGACAGCGATCGAACCTTCCAGTGCGTAAACGGGTTTGGCGTCGCCGAACTGATAGCACACCGTGGTCAGCAGCCCGTTCTCCGACCGCACGATCTTCTCGCCGGTGTTGAGTAGCAGGAAATTGCCTGTGCCATAAGTGTTCTTGGCCTCGCCGGCGTCCAGGCACACCTGCCCGACCATCGCGGCCTGCTGGTCGCCGAGGATCCCGGTGATCGGCACCTGCCCGGTCACCGGCCCGTCGTCGCGTGTAATGCCGTATGACTCGGGGAACGACGACGGCTTGATCTCGGGCAGCATCTGCCGTGGAATGCCAAAGAACGACAGCAACTCGTCGTCCCAGTCGAGCGTCTCCAGATTCATCAGCATGGTCCGGCTGGCGTTCGTCACGTCTGTGACGTGCACGCCGCCACGCGGCCCGCCGGTGAGATGCCACAGCACCCAGGTGTCGGGGGTGCCGAAGATCGCGTCGCCCTTCTCGGCATCGGCGCGAGCGCCGTCGATGTTCTCCAAAATCCACTGCACCTTGCCGGCAGAGAAATACGTGGCAGGCGGGAGCCCGGCCTTGCGCCTGATGACGTCGCCGCGGCCGTCCCGGTCCAGCGCGGAGGCGATGCGGTCGGTGCGGGTGTCCTGCCAGACGATCGCGTTGTGGTACGGCCGCCCGGTGCGCCGGTTCCAAACCAGCGCGGTTTCCCGCTGGTTGGTGATGCCCAGCGCGGCCAGGTCGCTGGCCGACAGGTTGGTCCTGTTAAGCGCCGACGTGATGACCGATGCGGTTCGTTCCCAGATCTCGACGGGGTTGTGCTCGACCCAGCCGGCCTTGGGCAGGATCTGTTCGTGTTCGAGCTGATGGCGCCCTACCTCGGCGCCGTTGTGGTCGAAGATCATGCACCGCGTGCTGGTGGTGCCCTGGTCGATGGCGGCTGTGAACTCGGCCAATTCCTGCTCCTCCCCAACGGCGATTCCAATCGACCATGATGGCCTACATGGCTCAGTCGATCACCGACATTGACCGCATGCCCCGCGGCGGCCCGGACGCCTCGTGCGTCGACCGGCTGTTGCAGACCGATCGACCGGAATATCTCGACCGCGACGACGTCGACGACAAGGTCAAGCGCAGCGTGATCCGCGCGCTGGAGTGGACGGGCGAATTCTTCGGCAACACCGACAGGTTCGCGCGCATCGCGCTCGACGAGGTGGCCGACGTGCCGGACCCCAAGATCCTCGAGCTCGGCTCGGGCCATGGCGGGCTGTCGCGCAAGCTGCTCGAATGGCATCCCACGGCCGAAGTCACGGTGAGCGACATCGAGCCGCAATCCGTCAAGGCCATCCAGGCCGGCGACCTCGGCGAGCATCCCCGGGCAACGGTGCGCGAGATGGACGCGACCGCGATCGACGCCCCTGACGGGCATTTCGACCTCGCGGTGTTCGCGTTCTCATTTCACCACCTGCCGCCGTCGCCGGCGTCGCGCGTGTTCGCGGAGTGCACTCGCGTGGCCGCCAAGCTGGTGATCATCGATTTGCCGCGGCCACCGTCGCCGCTGCACATCCTGCGGCTGGCGGCGATGCTGCCGCTGGCGCCGGTGGTGCCGTTCGTACACGACGGCCTGATCAGCTCGCTGCGAAGCTACAGCCCGTCGGCGTTGCGGGCGCTTGCTGCACATGCCGACCCGGCGATCAACGTCGAGCTGCGTGGTGGACTGATGAGCCCTCAGGTCGTGGTGGCCAGCAGATGACTCAGCGGGGCCTGGTGGGTCCCCGCACGCCCCAGACCAGCAGAGCAACCCCTGCGACGGGCATGATCCACCACGCGGGCATCACCTGGCTCGCCGCCGCGGTCATCGCGAGCGCCACCGCAACGCCCGCCGCGATCGTCCAGTCATCGCCGACGACGAAGCGGTAGACGAACATCACGGCCGCCTTGAGGTTACCGATCACGTCGCCACCTTGGATCGGCCGCGCAGCACCAGTACCAGAAGCCCCGCCGCGGCGGCATAGAACGGCACCAGCGCCAGCAAGGCCGCGTCTTCACCAGGCCACATCGCTCCGGCGCCTTCGGCGCCCCAGAACGTTCCGAAGGCGCAGAGCATAACTCCCACCACGAATTTGATGGTGTTCTCCGGCACTCGGTCCAGCGGCCGTCGAATCGCCACGCCGGCCGCCGCCACGACCACCACGGCGATGACGGCCGCAACGGCCGCAACACCAACATTGTCCGCGTTCGCTCCGAAGGTCACGACGATGAACGCCACCTCGAGCCCTTCCAGGACAACGCTTTTGAACGCGACGGTGAAGGAATACCAGTCGTGGACGATCCAGCGTCGACCTTCAGCGGCGGCTTCAGCAGCCGCCACTTCCTTGCGGAAGAGCGCGTCCTCGTCATGGAACGCCTTGCGTCCGGCGGCCCGCAACACGGCTTTGCGAAGCCACTGCAGGCCGAAGATCAACAGCAAACCGCCGACCACGAGCCGCAGCACATCCAGCGGTATCGCAGAGATCGCCGGTCCCAGCACAGCGACGACCGCTGCAAGCAGCAGCAGCCCGGCGGCCACCCCCATGATTGTCGAGCGCCAGTGCCGCGCGGTACCCATCGCGAGTACCACAGTCGTCGCCTCGACGGCTTCCACGGCGCAGGCCAGGAAGACCGTGACAAACAGCGCGGTCGTGTTCAAGGCCGGAATCAGAACCCAATGCTGCGCATGGCGTTTTTGCCGTGCTCGTATCCGTGTCGGCCCCACTCCGAATCGCCATGCACGAACAGGATGACGCCGACGATGGTGTAAAGAATCACCGCGAGGAGCAGCAGACCGCCGAATATCCATAGCGCGAGCTGACCTAGCCGACGCACTCGATCGGAGGCATACCGCGCGCCTGCATAGTCTCCGGCGGCCCAGAGCGGATAGACGTTGAACGCATGGGTGAACGCCGAGAAGGCCAGCGGCCAGAAGAACAGCAGCGACGCGACCGCCCAGCCGGCGTTGTGCGGCGGTGGCAGTGGCCGCGGCAAGACGTTTGTGGGTGCGCTCTGCTGGGGTGGAACATCGAAGCTTGGTGTGTCGGTCATCACGGCCTCCTTGATGATGGAACGACGTCTTCGACATTAGACAGGCGAGGTGAAGTTTCGCTGAGCTGAGGAGCCGTCCGCATTCAGAGAGTGACCGAAGCCCCGCTCGAGCCCAGGTAGGCGTGCTTGCCCTGGTGCAGGAAGTTCGGGTCGGTCCGCGGGCTCACGCCGCCTACCGAGATAGCGTGGTGTCGTCGCCGATGAAGGTGACGGTGATGTCCATCGGCACGCGCTGCCCGGTCCACGCGGCGTTTATGCGGCGATTTCCTTGCGCGACCGTCATCAACGCTGAACCATCGGCATTGTGGGCGAAGAGGTGAAGCAGACCGACTTTTCTCGCGCGCACCGCCGCGAGTACCGGCGCAAGGTGCAGCTGTGTCTCGACGTGTTCGAAACGATGCTCGCCCAGTCCAGTTTCGAGTTCGATCGGCCGCTGACCGGCATGGAGATCGAGTGCAATCTCGTCGACTGCGACTATCAGCCCGCGATGAGCAATCAAGAAGTATTGGCCTCGATCGCCGACCCGGCGTATCAAACCGAATTGGGCGCGTACAACATCGAATTCAACGTTCCACCGGGGCCGCTGCCCGGCCGTGCCGCGCTGGAACTGGAGGCCGATGTGCGGGCCAGCCTCAACGCCGCCGAAGCGAAGGCCAGCTCCAACGGCGCGCACATCGTGATGATCGGCATCCTGCCGACGCTGATGCCCGAACACCTTTCGGGCGGCTGGATGAGCGAGTCGACCCGCTATCAGGCGCTAAACGACTCCATCTTCACCGCCCGTGGCGAGGACATCCTGATCGACATCGCAGGCCCGGAACGGCTCAGCCTGCAAACGGAGTCGATCGCGCCGGAATCGGCGTGCACCAGCATGCAGCTGCACCTGCAGGTCTCCCCCGCCGAGTTCGCGCGCAATTGGAACGCCGCGCAGGTGCTGGCCGGGCCGCAGCTGGCGCTGGGCGCCAACTCCCCCTACTTCTTCGGGCATGCGTTGTGGGCCGAGACGCGCATCGAATTGTTCACCCAGGCCACCGACACCCGCCCCGACGAACTCAAGACCCAGGGCGTTCGCCCCAGGGTCTGGTTCGGCGAACGCTGGATCACGTCGATCTTCGACCTGTTCGAAGAGAACGTGCGCTACTTCCCGTCGCTGCTGCCCGAGCTGTCCGAAGAGGATCCGGTCAGCGAGCTGGCCGAGGGCCGCACCCCACGGCTCGCCGAACTGCGCCTGCACAACGGCACCATCTACCGGTGGAACCGGCCGGTGTACGACGTCGTGGACGGCCAGCCACACCTGCGGGTGGAGAACCGTGTGCTGCCAGCGGGCCCGACCGTGCTGGACATGATGGCCAACTCTGCCTTTTACTACGGCATGCTGAGGACGCTGTCGGAAGAGGACCGGCCGCTATGGACGAAGATGAGTTTTGCTGCGGCACAACACAATTTCCTCGAGTCCGCAGAGCAGGGCATGGATGCTCGGCTGTACTGGCCCGGCCTCGGCGAGGTGACGCCCGACGAGTTGGTGCTGCGCCAGTT
The DNA here is from genome assembly GCA_963770125.1 of uncultured Actinomycetota bacterium. Classification (GTDB taxonomy): domain Bacteria; phylum Actinomycetota; class Actinomycetes; order Mycobacteriales; family Mycobacteriaceae; genus Mycobacterium. The sequence continues at coordinate 15,733 of CAVYPI010000009.1, forward strand.
GCTGCCGATGGCCGACGAGGGTCTGCGTCGCTGGAAAGTGGCGAGCGAAGTGCGCGACCGGTACCTCGGCGTGATCGAGGGCCGCGCCAAGACCGGACGCAACGGCTCTGCATGGCAGGTGGCAACCGTTCAGGCGCTGCAGGACCGCGGGCTGACGCGACCGAACGCGCTGGCCGAGATGCTGCGGTTGTACTGCGAGCGCATGCACAGCAACGAGCCCGTGCACACGTGGGAGATCACCGCGTAGCTTGGGTCCCATGACATCTGAGGTTATGGACTGGGACGGCGCGTATCAGGAGCAGGGACCATTCGAGGGACCACCGCCGTGGAACATCGGCGAGCCGCAGCCGGAACTGGCGCAGCTCATCCGCACCGGCAAGATCCGCAGCGACGTGCTCGACGCCGGCTGCGGCTACGCGGAGCTGTCCCTGGCCCTGGCCGCTGACGGCTACACCGTGGTCGGCATCGACTTGACGCCGACCGCCGTCGCGGCGGCCAACAAGGCTGCGCAGGAACGCAGCCTGTCCACCGCCTCATTCGTGCAGGCCGACATCACCTCTTTCACCGGATATGACGGCCGCTTCAACACCGTCGTCGACAGCACCCTGTTCCACTCGCTGCCGGTGGAGGCCCGCGACGACTACCTGCGCTCGGTCCATCGCGCCGCGGCACCCGGAGCGAGCTACTACGTCTTGGTTTTCGCCAAGGCCGCGTTCCCGGCCGAGATGGAGTTCGGGCCCAAAACAGTTACCGAGGAAGAGTTGCGCGATGCGGTGTCGAAGTACTGGGAGATCGACGAGATCCGGCCAGCATTCATCCACGTGATGGAGGGCGGCCTTTCCCGCCGACGCACCTTTCACGATGCCGACGTTCGAGAACGACGAGAAGGGCAGGCAGAAGATGCCGGCGTTCTTGCTGACGGCCCACAAAGCCGACTAGGGGTCGGCTGGGCGTCGGCGTGCTCCATCTTGGCGATCAGCCGCGGCGGCGCGACGAGCGCTACCTCACACCTGGTCTGTCGCGGCGGCCAGGGCCTCGGCGAACTGGTCCAGGTCCTCGGCGGTGGTGTCGACGTGCGGCGAGGCCCGCAGCACCGGGGTGGTCAACTCGAACGGCGCGCGCTGCACCTCGGCATAGGTGGTGACGATGCCGCGCTCGGCGATCAGCCGCGCCCGCACCTTCTGCGGGTCTGCACCGTCGACGGGCGTCAACGTGGTGATCGCGGTCGGCTCGTCGAGCGGCTCGACCACCCGCCAGCCCTTGATGTCGGCCAGCGCGGCGCGGGTCATCCGGCCGATCTGCGCCAGCCGATCGCGGATCTGGCCGGGCCCCGTGGCCAGGTGTTCACCCAGTGCCACCGAATAGCCCACGCGCGCAGCGACATTCGCCTCGCCCAGTTCCAGGCTTTGCATTACCGGTATCCCCAAGCCCCATTCCGGCGGCGGCAGCCGTGGCCTCAGCCGCTGCGCGATCTCCGAGCGAATCGCCAGCATTCCGACGCCGCGCGGGCCGGCAATCCACTTGCGCGACGAGCTGTAGATCGCGGCGGCACCGACCGCGCAGTCGAGGTGGCCCAGCGCCTGTGCGGCGTCAACCACCAGCGGCACGCCGAGATCGCGGCACACCTCCGCGAGCTCGGCCAGCGGCTGGGCTAGTCCGCGATGGCTGGCCAGTGGGGTCAGGTGCACGAGGGCGGGCGGGTCGTCGGCCAGCTGCCGGGCGGCGTCGTCGACGACGAGCCTGCCGAGGCCGTCGGCTGGCAGCGCGCTGATCTGGAATCCGTTGGCGGCCATGACGGCCAGGTTGGGGCCGTACTCGCCGGGCAGGCAGGCGACGGTGCGTTCGCCGGGCCAGCTGCTGAGCAGAACATCGAGTGCGTTGTTGGCGCCGGTGGTGAACACGACCTCGGAGCCGCTCAATCCGGTCAGTGCGCCGATGGCCGCGCGGCCCGCGTCGAGCACCGGAGCGGCGGCCTCCGCGGCGACGTACCCGCCGACCTCCGCTTCATGCCTGGCGTGCCGGGCTGCAGAGTCGATGACCGCAAAGCTCTGTCTCGAGCACGCGCCGCTGTCGAGGTGCAGGCCGGCCACCTTTGGGCGGGCCGCCCGCCAACGTTCGGCGAGGGCGTCGGTCATTTCGTCGACAAGGACAGCCCGAAGTCACCCGCGGGATCGATCCACCAATGCGTGCGCCGCAGACCCGCCGCGGCCAGTTCGGCGTCCACACCGTCGACCCGGAACTTGCAGGACACCTCGGTGAGCATCTCCTCGCCCGCGGCGAAGTCGATGACGAGGTCCAGCGCGGCGATGTGGACCCGTTGCGGGCTCGAGGCGCGCAGCCACATCTCGATGCGCTCCTCGTCGGCGTTCCATCGGGCGACGTGCTCGAACGCCTCGAGATCGAAATCGGCGTCGAGTTCCCGATTGACCACCGCCAGCACGTTGCGGTTGAACTGCGCCGTCACACCCGCTCCGTCGTCGTAGGCGCGCACCAGCCGACCGACATCCTTGACCAGATCGGTGCCCAGCAGCAGGCTGTCGCCTGGCTGCAACATATCCGACAGAGTGGACAGAAAGTCGGTTCGCGGACCGGGCGTCAGGTTGCCGATGGTGGATCCGAGGAAGACGACCAAGCGGCGACCGACGCGCGGAATCTTGCCGAGGTGCTCCTCGAAATCACCACACACCGCATCGATTTCGATTCCCGGGTACTCGCGCTGGATCGCCGACCCGGCCGCGCTGAGCACGCCGGCGTCCACGTCGAACGGGATGAACCGGCGCAGGGATCCGCTGTCGCGCATCGCGTCCAGCAGCATGCGGGTCTTCTCCGAGGTGCCGCTACCGAGCTCGACCAGGGTATCGGCGCCCGACGCGGCGGCGATCTCCGCCGATCGCGCACGCAGGATCTGCGCCTCCGCGCGGGTCGGGTAGTACTCGGGCAGCCGGGTGATCTGGTCGAACAGATCGCTGCCCACCGAGTCGTAAAACCACTTGGGCGGCAACGATTTCGGCGTCTGCGTCAACCCATCGTGCACATCTCGGCGCAGCGCCCGCGTAGCCGAGTCCGCGGCCAGGTAGTTGGACAGCGAGAAGGTCATGGCGATCCTTTCAGAGGGATCAAGTCGACACGGAGCCGCCCGGCCGGCGACATCGGGCCTGAGTGACCCTCGACCACGACGAGATGGCGGTCGGGAATCTCCTGCCAGTCGGGGTTGTCGTCGTATGGTTCGCTGGCCAGTACCACGCCGTCGTCTCGACGCAGCACCGACAGGGTGTCGCCCCATGTGGTGGCGCGCAGTTGAGATCCGTTGGCCGCCAATATGTTCAGCCTGGCATTGGGGTCGGCGGCAGCGACCTCCACGATGGTGTCGCCGAGCGCGTCGAGTCCACGCTCGAAGATCAGCGCGGCGAGCAGTGCGCTGTCGACGGTGGATTCGGCCCTAGTGGAGGGCGGCAGGACGACCCGGTCGACGAGCCCGTTGTGAGACAACAGCCACTGCCCGTCGGTGAACGGTGCCGACGCCGACGGTTCAATCGGCATGCCGATGCTGGCCGAACGCACCGCCGCGACAACGCAATCGCTGCTCAGTGCGGGTGCCACCGACGCGAATGACGCGTCACCCCATAGCGGTGCGGCGCTGCGCCACCGTCGCGCCACCTCGCTGTCGAAAAAGCCGACGCCCCAGCCGTCGGCGTTCATCAGGCCGTGCTTCTGTCGTCGGGGGGCATACGACTGGACCAGCAGCCCAGATGGCGGGTCGAGGACCAGCGACGCGATCGATCGCGGTTCTCCAAGCCAGCCGAGGTGTCGGCACATCAGGCGTCCCAGGCCAGGCGCACACCCGAGAAGATCTGCCGGCGGACCGGGTGGTCCCAGTTGCGGAAGCTCGGCCGCAGGATGCCCGGCGCGACCGCCCATGAGCCGCCGCGCAGCACCTTGTAGTCGCCGTCGAAGAACGGCTGCGAATACCGGTCGTAGATCATCGGTGTGAAGCCCGGCCACGGCCGCAGCGGCGACGTCGTCCACTCCCACACATCGCCAAGCATCTGTTCGGCGCCGTACGCCGAGGCACCTGCCGGGTAGGCGCCGACCGGGGCGGGGCGCAACGCGTCGCCGCCAAGGTTCGCCAGGTGTTCGGTGGGTTCCGATGCGCCCCAAGGGAATCGCCGACGTTGCCCCGCCGCCGGGTCCCAGGCGGCGGCCTTTTCCCATTCCAACTCGGTGGGCAGGCGCGCGCCGGCCCACGCCGCGTAGGCCTCCGCCTCGAAGTAGGTGACGTGCTGAACGGGTTCGTGGGCCGGGATCTCCTCGATGTGACCGAAGCGGGTGCGGGTGCCGTCGGGATTCCAGAACTGCGGCGCGGTCAGCCCCGCCTCCTGCCGATGCGTCCAGCCACGGTCCGACCACCAGCGCTGCTGCCGGTATCCGCCGTCGTCGACGAACTGCCGCCACTCGCCGTTGGTCACCGGGACCCGGCCGATGCGGAAGGCCGGGACGTCGACGACATGCGCGGGCCGTTCGTTGTCGAGTGAGTGCGGCTCGCTGACCGCGTCGACGCCGAGGATGAATTCCCCGGCGGGCACGAGCACGGATGTGCCCGCGACTCCTGAACGGCCCGGCGGCACCGACGATCCGCTGGTCAACAGCGGCAGCCCCGATCGCAGGTTCAGCGCCTGCAGCATGGTCTCGTCGTGCTGGTTCTCGTGGCTGATCACCAGCCCGAACCGGAAGGCGGCGTCTTCTGCGTCGTCGGGCAGGGCGTCGAGGTTGTCCAGCGCCTTGTCTCGCACGGTCGCGCAGTAGGTTCGCGCGTCGGCAGGCGGCAGCAGGGGAAGCTCGACGCGGCTGGCGCGGGAGTGCACGAATGCGTCGTAGAGGCGGTCCACCTCGGGTGACAGCATGCCCGGCCGGTCCGGGTTGCCGTCGCGCAACAGCCACAGCTCTTCCTGCTGACCGATGTGTGCGAGATCCCACACCAGCGGGCTCATCAACGGGTCGTACTGGCGGTGCAGTTCGGCGTCGTCGAAGTCGACGAGCCGCAGCGTGCGGTCCCTGGCCTTCGTCAGCTCACGCGCAAGCGTTTCCCGGCCGCTCACAGCTCCCCTTGTGCCAGTTGGGTGATCGCAGTGGAGATCCCGTATTCGACCGCCCGGTCGGAGAAATCGTCGGCCGGGCAGCGTCCTTTTTCGACCGAACGCACCAATTGCTGCATCGATTCCTCGAGTTCGGCGGGCGCACGTTGGGCGGCGGTCTGCACACAGCGGGTGGCCGCCTCGTGCAGCCGTCGGTCGCCGAGGCCGATCTGGGCGGCGCGGTCCCATGCGGTGGCCACGGCCTCGGTGGCTTCGGTCGCTATGTCGGCGGCGACCGGGTCGTCCAGCAGTGTGACGAGGGTGAAAACGACCGCCGGCCACACCGCGTCGGGCAGGCTGTCGAGGTAGCGGATCTCGAGCCAGCGCCGCGGCCGAACTGGCGGGAACAGAGTCGTCAGGTGGTATTCCAAGTCGGCATGCGTCGGCCTGCGGCCTCCCAGCAGCACCCTGCCGTCGGCCCAGTCCGCGAATGGAACCCAGTCCGTCACGGGCGTCGCGTCAGGGTTGTGGACCAGCATCACCGGCGCTTTCAGCGCATAACGCGCCCAGTCGCTGGCGGGGTCGTCGCCGTTGACGCCGAGGATCGGGCCGCAGCGCGCCGAATCCAGTTGGCTCCACACCCGCTGCCGCGTCGACTGCCAGCCGGAGAACTGGCCGCCGAGCAACGGCGAATTGGCGGCGATCGCGATCATCGTCGGGCCGAGGGCGTGCGCGAGCCGCACCCGCGCCGCCCAGCCGTCCTGGGGCCCGGCGTCGAGGTTGACCTGTACCGACGCCGTCGATGTCATCATCGCTGCGCCCGCTTCGCCGGTCTGGCTGGCAATGAAGAACCGCTCCATCGCGCGGTACCGGTCGCCCGGGTTCACCCGCTTGGCCGGGCGCAACGGGTCGGCGCCCAGCAGCACCAGACCGAGGCCGGTCTGTGCGAACGCGGCCCGCAGCACCGCCCGGTCGGCCGTCATGGCCGCGATTGCCGCGACCGGGTCATCCATCGGGGGGCCGGACAGCTCGACCGCTCCCCCGGGTTCGACGGTGATCGCGCTGCCACCGGGCAGTGGCGGCACATCCGTGATCGTGTCCGTCAACTCGGCCCAGTCCGGGCGGCGCATCGGATCGGCGAGGTCGAAGCAGTGCGCCTCGACTTCGAGGCCGACCCGCCCCACCGGACCGTCGGCCAGACAGGTCTCACCGATGTGCTGTGCGGCACTATATGCGCTGGTCAGCTCGTCCGTATCGGCGCGTGATGGATGCGCGTCGTCCACCTCGGACGTGATGGCGAAGGTCATATCTTCCGGCCCCTTCCGGGTAGGGAACGATCGCGGCCTTCACTACATCTTCCAGAGACCACCGACAAAGTCCCGCGATTTTTGGGTGACGCGTTCGTGACGTGTACCCCAAAAAGTTGCCGGTTACTGCCCGAGGGTGTTTTGCATCGCCCCGGCCAGCACGTTCACCGCGGGCCCGCCGTTGCCAGATTGACAGACTTTCGCCTGCAGCAGAACGTTCTCCAGCCTGCGGGTCGTGGTGAAGCAGCGCCGGTCGGTGCCGGCCTCCTGTTTCACCCAGTCGGCGTCGGTCGCAGTCGGCGGGCCGCCGGTGAAGGTCCACACCTGGGTGGTGAAGTTGTCCAGGTGCATCGCCGTGGTCTGCCCACTGCATCCGACGGTGCGGTCGACGACACGATGGAACGCCCGGTCGGCCGCGTCGTTGGTGGCGAACACGCCGATCGCCTGTTTGGCGAAGTGCGTTTGGTCGTTGTCGGACGTCTGCGCGACCGCACCGTTGAACGACGCCAGGTCCGGGTCGGCGTACACCTCGGGCAGCCCGATGTCCGCCCAGTTGTTGCAGACCGGCACGTCGACGTAATACGACTGGAACGGATCGGTGAACGTCCACGCGAACCGCATTGGCGCGCCGACGATGTTGCCCACCGAACCCTTGCCGAGCACGGCGTAATTCACCACGCCCGGGTCGGACGGACGAGCGTTGGCCGGCGCGGCCAACGACAGACCAACGGCCAGACCGACGCCCATCGCTGCGGCGGTCCGCACCGGCTTAGACCTTCGCCGACAGCGAGACGTCGATGTTGCCGCGGGTGGCCTTGGAATACGGGCAGACTCCGTGCGCCTGGTTCATCAGATCGTCGGCGACGCTCTGCTCCAGGCCCGGCAGGTAACCGAGCAGGGTCGCGTTGATGCCGAAGCCACCCCCGGAGTCCTTGCCGAATCCGACCTGCACGGTGACGCCGGTCGCGTCGTCCAGTTCGATCTTGCTGTTGCGCGCGACCAGACGGAGCGCACCGAGGAAGCAGGCGGCGAAGCCGGCCGAGAAGAGCTGCTCGGGGTTGGTGCCCTCGCCGCTGCCACCCGCGGCCTTGGGCGGGCGGGTGTCCAGATCGATTCTGCCGTCGGAGGACTTCACGTGGCCGTCGCGGCCGCCTCCGGTTGCGGTTGACTCTGCGGTGTAAACAACTTCGATGCTCATGGGCATGATCATGCCAGTCCCGCCGAAGACGGCAAGACGCCCCGGTCGGGCAACCGGGGCGCCTGTGGCAGCGAACTACTTGCCGTTGCCGTTGTGGTTGGCGCGCACACCTTCCTCGACGTTCTTGCCGAGGTCGGGATCGACGTTCTTCCAGTACTCGAACACGCGCGACAGGACGGGCTCACGCACACCCTTTGACACGTGGCCAATGATGTTGTGCGCCAAGCGGTTCCGCGCCTCATCATCGAGCACTTCACGCACCAGCGTGCCGGGCTGACCCCAGTCGCTGTCGTCGGGCCGCAAGGTGTACGCCGAGCGGACCATCTCGCCGTCGGCATACCAGTGAACCTCGGCCGCGCGCTTGGGGTCCGCGTGTGGCCCGCCCATTGAGTTCGGCGCGTACACAGGGTCGGTCGCGTTGCGGATCCGCATTGCGCCGTCCTTGGAGTAGCTGTGCACCTCGACCTTCGGCTCGTTCACCGGGATCTGCTTGTAGTTCACCCCGAGCCGGGCTCGATGCGCGTCGGAATACGAGAACCCACGGGCCAGCAGCATCTTGTCCGGGCTCAGACCGGTGCCGGGCACGATGTTGTTCGGCTCGAACGCGGCCTGCTCAATCTGGGCGTGGTAGTCGGTGACGTTGCGGTTCAGCGTCATCCGGCCGACCTCGTGCAGCGGGTAGTCGCCGTGGGGCCACACCTTGGTGAGGTCGAACGGGTTGAATCGGTAGGTCTTGGCGTCCTCGAACGGCATGATCTGGACGTGCAGCGTCCAGCTCGGGAAGTTGCCTTCCTGGATCGACGTGTACAGGTCGCGCTGGTGCGCATCACCGTCCTCGCCGGCCAGCCTGTCGCCCTCCTCCTGGGTCAGGAAGTCGATGCCCTGGTCGGTCTTGAAGTGGTACTTCACCCAGAACAGCTCGTCGTTGACGTTCAACCAGCTGTAGGTGTGGCTGGAGTACCCGTTCATGTGGCGCCAGGACTTCGGGATCCCACGGTCGCCCATCAGCCAGGTGACCTGATGCGCCGACTCCGGGGAGAGCGTCCAGAAGTCCCACTGCATGTGGTGGTCGCGCAGGTTGGTGGCCTGCATGCGCTTCTGTGAGCGGATGAAGTGCTGAAACTTCATCGGGTCGCGGATGAAGAACACTGGGGTGTTGTTACCGACCATGTCGAAGTTGCCCTCGCTGGTGTAGAACTTCAGCGCAAAGCCACGCGGGTCCCGCCAGGTGTCTGGGCTGCCCCGCTCACCGGCCACGGTAGAAAACCGAGCCACCATCTCGGTCTTGGTGTCGGGCTGGAACACCGCGGCCTTGGTGTACTGGCTGACGTCCTGAGTGACCTCGAATTGGCCGAATGCACCGCCGCCCTTGGCGTGGGGCTGCCGCTCCGGGATGCGCTCCCGGTTGAAGTTCGCCATCTGCTCGATCAGGTAGTGGTCCTGAAGCAGGATCGGACCGTCGGGGCCGACGGTCAATGACTGGTCATCGCTGGGCGCCGGGTTGCCAGCGTCGGTCGTTGTGAATTTCTCGGTCATATCCCGCGGGTACCCGAAAACGCGACGACTTCAACGACGACGAGTAGGGACCAACACGCCGAAATCGACGTTTGCAGGCCTGCTCTCGCACTTCTCCTGCAAAACGTCGATCTCGTGGTCTTCGGCTACGGGCGCGACGGCGCCGTGGTGCTCGGTGCGCTCGGGGACGGCGACTGGAAGTTGGGGCCACCGGGTCCAAACGAGGGCTGGGAACCCTGCCCTGGAGGCCCGAACTCGCCGCGGGGGCCCATGGGGAACATCCGCGGCCCGCCGTGGTGCATCATCGCGAAGCCGTGATGGCCACCGCCGTGGTGGCCCCAGCCGCGGTGGCCACCGGAATGCGCGCCGAGGACGAAGCCGGAGAAGAAGATGACGGCGACGATGAAGACGACGCCAGCCACGATGCCGACCCAGGCAGCCACCGCGGTGAGGCGACTGCGGCGTGGCGGCTCGGCAGATGCGGGACGAGGTGCGGCGGGCGGCGGTGTGGCGGCGGCCACGGGGCCGGTCGGAGGTTCGGGGGACGACGTTGTTTCGCTCATACACCCGAGCATGCAAGCGATGCCGATGTGCCTGTCTTGAATTGGTTATGAATCAGCTGTGAATGGCCCTGGGCCGAACCGCGGTCGGCGGCAGGTGAAAACCCTGGCGCGGCAACCGAATTTTGACCCCATCGTCGGTGGCCTAGCACCCCCCTACACCGTTTCATCGCACGTGCGGCACGTCCAGGCAGTGTGGCCGCCACCGTGACCGAGGCAGGCCAGCTCGGCGCGGCAGTTTATCCCGTGATGGTCTCCTTCAGAAGGAGGCCATCACGGCCGGACACTCCAGATGTCGGAGCGAGGGTCAAAGTCAGGGCTGGGGAGGACGACTACGACGGCGAGGTCGGTACCGTGCAGACGCGAGTCGAGAGGGAGGAGTTGCCCTCAGTCGGCGCAAGGCTCACAGCTTGCCGATCATCACGCCGACCAGCGCCAGCATCGCGTCGATGGCGAAGAAGATCAGCACGCCGTCCGGGCCGTAGAAGAACCCATAAGACGTGAAGATCATGAGTCGATGATCCTCGCTACCAGTCGATCTCCGCTACCACGCCTGCAGCTTTACACAGCTTGACCAGACTGTCGCTGCAGCCCGCGCTCGACGGGCCGGCCTTCGCCGAGGGGAGACGTCTGCCCTACAGGTGGGCGATATCGACTTCATCCGCAGGGAGATCCACGTTCAGCGTCAGGTGCAGTGGACCGACGACGGGCAGATGGAGATTCGGGGGCCGAAGTACGGGTCTGAGCGCACCGTGTACGCACCCGAGGGTTTGGTGACGAGCCTCTCGGAGCATGTCCGGCTGTACCGGCCGGGTGATGATCCGCAACGGTGGCTGTTTCCCGGCGCCAGGGACGAGCAGGTACCGGCCCACGCGGCGACGGTGGCGCGGTGGTGGCGCAAGGTCCGCGAGAAAGTCGGAATTGACGACCGATTGCACGATCTGCGGCACTTCTACGCCAGCGGGCTTATCGCCGCCGGGTGCGATGTGGTGACCGTCCAGCGCGCACTGGGCCACTCTTCGGCGTCGATCACGTTGGACACGTACAGCCACCTCTGGCCCGACGCCAACGACCGGACCCGCAACGCCGCGGCGGGCCTCGGAGACCAGGCGCTGGGAGCTGCTGCGGACGGACTGCGGACGGAAGGCTAGAAAACAGCCTACGACCAGGGTTTGAACGGGTTGACCGCGAACTGGATCACCCGGTACGGCGAGTTGTCGCCGGGGCCGGTGTTCCACTGGCTGATGAACACCCGCAGTTCGTCAAGCGTCGAGCCCGGCGAGATGTAGCCGCCGTACGGTTGGGCGAGACGATTGTCGTCGGGAGGCGGCAGATCCTCGGCAGGATCGGGCCATTTGCCGGCAAAGACGACCGTCGTGACTGTCGCGGCGCCAAGACCGGTCGGATCGTCGGCGACGCGGACCTCCATGTTGCCGGTGCTGGCGTTGAAATACGACAGCACCGTCTTGCCGTCGATCTGCCGCACACTCATCTCGCCGACGCGATCGGGCCATAACGGCGTCGGCGGCTTACCCCATCCAGCCTGCGCAGACCAACCCTGCCAACTGGCGCGGTCGGTGAACGTCTCCGGCTTGGCCCGGTACAGCACCACCGGTGCGCTGCGGTCGAAGTTGTTGGCGACGATGTACACCCAGCCGCTCGGCGACTCCGGCTTCGGGATCGGATCGTAGTAGCCGCTGATCTGCGACTGCCGCCCTCCCGCGTAGCCGCCATCCCGCTGCGAGTTCGGCACCGTCGGCCAATTGCCCTGCGCCGAATTGGCTTTCACAAGCCTCGACGTCTGTGGCTCCAGGTCTTTGACGGTCGTGACCATCATGTAGTTGTCGCGGTTGATCTGCACCACTCCGGCGGGCAGTTGCGACATGCCCGCCGGCGTCGGATCGGCCAGCAGTGGCTTGTCGTTGCCGGTGACCCGGTCGTACCGCACGCCGGTCGGGGTCGTCGATCGACTCGGTTTCGACGTGCAGCGCGACCGGCGCATGCCATGGGCCGAACCCCACCCCCTGACCGGCGAAGCTGTCGCCACACACCTGCAGGATCCCGCTGGGGAACTCCATGAACTCGCACAGGTCGGTGGCGCCGATGCCGTAATCCCCTGTCGGCGTTCCGGTTCCGGCCGTCGGACCGATGCGGATCACCTGACCTGGCGCCAGCGGAGGCAGCACGGGCTCCGGGGTGGGTGCCGGTGGGTCGGCATGCGCCGACGGGGCAGCGAGCAGCAGGACAGCCAACGCTGAGATCGACGAAATGGCACAACCCACCCACACTTTCACGCCCAAACGTCGGTTTCGGCGCACGGTGTGGCTCGTGCTTACAGCTCGGTTGCCAGCAGCTCAGCGATCTGAATTGTGTTCAACGCCGCCCCTTTTCGCAGGTTGTCGCCGGACACGAACAGGGCGAGGCCACGACCGTCGGGCACACCAGGATCCTGCCGAATCCGGCCGACGAGTGATTCGTCGACACCGGCGGCGGCCAGCGGAGTGGGCACGTCGACCAGCTTCACCCCGGGCGCCGCGGCCAACAGATGGCGTGCGCGTTCGACGGACAGTGGCCGGGCGAACTCGGCGTTGATCGACAGCGAGTGCCCGGTGTACACCGGCACCCGCACACACGTCCCGCTCACCAACAGGTCGGGAATGCCGAGGATCTTGCGGCTCTCGTTGCGCAGCTTCTGGTCTTCGTCGGTCTCGCCGGAATCGTCGTCGACATATGAACCGGCGAGCGGCACCACGTTGAACGCGATCGGCGCGACGTACTTGTTCGGCGCCGGGAACTCCACCGCCGAGCCGTCGTGCACCAGCTGCTCGCTGTCGTCGACCACCGCACGCGCCTGAGCGAACAGCTCCTCCACGCCGGCCAACCCGCTGCCCGACACCGCCTGATACGTCGACGCGATCATCCGCACCAGCTGGGCCTCGTCGTGCAGCACCTTGAGTACCGGCATCGCGGCCATCGTCGTGCAGTTCGGGTTCGCGATAATGCCTTTCGGTCGATTGCGCGCGTCGGCGAAGTTGACCTCGCTGACCACCAACGGCACGTCAGGGTCCTTGCGCCACGCCGACGAATTGTCGATGACCGTGACCCCGGCTGCGGCGAATCGCGGCGCCTGCACACGCGACATCGTCGCACCGGCGGAGAACAACGCGACGTCCAAGCCTGCGGGATCGGCTGTCGATGCGTCCTCGACCTCGATCTCCTGACCGCGGAACGGCAGCTTCTTGCCCTGCGAGCGCGCCGAGGCGAAGAACCGCACACTGGTGGCCGGAAAGTCGCGTTCCTCCAGCAGTGTTCGCATCACCTGACCGACCTGCCCGGTCGCACCAACCACACCGATGTTGACCATCAACGTCCCGTTCCCGCGTAGACGACGGCTTCCTCGTCGCCGCCGAGTGCGAACGCCTCGTGCAGGGCGACCACCGCCTTGTCCAGTTCAGTGTCCTTGATCAGCACCGAGATTCGGATCTCCGAGGTGGAGATCAGGTCGATGTTGACGCCCACCCCGGCGAGCGCCTCGCAGAACTTCGCCGTGACTCCCGGATGGGTGCGCATGCCCGCGCCGACCAACGACACCTTGCCGATGTGGTCGTCGTAGAGCACCTTGCTGAACCCGATATCCTCCTGCAACGAGGTCAGCTTCTCTACCGCACCCGGCCCGCTTTCCCGCGAGCAGGTGAACGTGATGTCGGTCTTGCCGTCCTCGATCTTGGAGATGTTCTGCAGCACCATGTCGATGTTCACGTCGGCGTCAGCGACCGCGCGAAACACCTTGGCGGCGTAGCCGGGAACGTCGGGGATGCCGACGATCGTCACCTTCGCCTCGCTGCGATCGTGGGCGACTCCGGTGATGATGGCGTCTTCCATGGGGATGTCCTCTATCGATCCGGTCACAATCGTGCCGGGCTTATCTGAATACGACGACCGGACGTGTACCGGGACGTTGTAGCGGCGGGCATATTCCACGCAGCGCAGCATCAGCACCTTGGCGCCGCACGCGGCGAGCTCGAGCATCTCCTCGAACGAGACGGTGTCCATCCGCTTAGCGTTGGGCACGATCCGCGGGTCGGCGGTGAAGATGCCGTCGACGTCGGTGTAGATCTCGCACACGTCGGCCTTCAGCGCCGCTGCCAGTGCGACGGCGGTGGTGTCCGACCCGCCGCGGCCGAGCGTCGTGACGTCCTTGCTGTCCTGGCTGACGCCCTGGAAGCCGGCCACGAGCACGATCAGCCCCTCGTCGAGCGCCGACTGCAGCCGGCCCGGCGTGATGTCGATGATCTTGGCGTTGCCGTGCGTGCCGGTGGTGATGACGCCCGCCTGCGACCCCGTGAACGACCGGGCCTGCGCGCCCAGCGAGTCGATCGCCATCGCGACCAGCGCGTTGGAGATCCGCTCGCCTGCGGTCAGCAGCATGTCCATCTCACGCGCAGGCGGGGCGGGGCACACCTGCTTGGCGAGATCGAGCAGGTCGTCGGTGGTGTCGCCCATCGCCGAGACCACGACGACAACGTCGTTGCCCTGCTTTTTGGTCTCCACGATGCGCTCAGCGACGCGGCGGATCCGCTCGGCGTCGGAGACCGAGGATCCACCGTACTTCTGTACGACGAGCGCCACTGCAGAACCTTTCATGCCGGGGTCCAACCAAGAATAAGGGGTCTGCGCACCCCATTTACTCCGCCGGTAGCGTCAAGATGTGGTCAAGAGCCCCGCAGAGCGACACGCGCAGACCCGGGTACCGATCCACCCGGACATCGCCGCGCGATGGAGTCCGCGGATGTTCGACGCCGACGCGCAGCTGACGGCCGAGCAACTCGTCGCGCTGCTCGAGGCCGCTCGATGGGCTGCCACGTGGGGCCACCGCCAGCCGGTGCGCTTCCTCGTCGGGCTGCGCGGCGACGAGACCTTCGGCAAGATCTCCGAGCTGCTCAAGCGCGGCAACAGCTACGCGAAGGCCGCCGGCGCGCTGGTCCTGGTCTGCGCAGAAGAGGGCGAGGACGAGCGGACCGCGCGGTACGCGGCGGTCGACACCGGCGCGGCGATCGCGCAGTTGACGATCGAGGCGGTGTCGCGCGGGTTGATCGCCCACCCGATGGCAGGGTTCAACGCGGACGGTGCCCGCGAGGTGTTCCGCATTCCCGAGGATGTGCGGCCCATCGCCGTCGTCGCGATCGGATCGCTTGGCGACTACGACAGCGCGCCACCGGAGATCGTCGAGCGCGATGCGCAGGGTCGCGGCAGACTGCCGCTGGAGGAAGTGGCTTTCGGGGGCGGCTGGGGCGAGCCCTTGCCCGTCGACTCTTAACGCCGGCCGAAACACCGGAAGCCTGTCCACGTAACAGAAACATCGGTTACTGGCAGTGAACGGCAACTGCGCCTGCAGCAGGGGCTTACGAGTCGCCGACATGGCCAGCGCGGGTGGTATTTCGCAAGGCGAGCATGTCCAAGATCGAGAACTCGCAGACGTCATGCAGCGTGAGCACGCTGGCGCTGCTGGCCAAGGACGTTCCGGTGACCAGCCTGTTCCGAGGCGCCGACGTGAGCGCCCCGCGGCGTTCGTGAAGGCCGGAAGTGGCGCGCGGATCGTACGCAACGGCACCAGGGAGGGCCACGGCTACAGCTCCTCGGCTCGTTGCGCCGCGAGCATCAAGCGGCTGGAGTGCTCGCACCTCGACGTTGTCGGAGAAGAGTCAGACCTATCCGCTTCCTGTCGGTGATCGCTTTCCCGGGTTCGCAGGTCTAGCCGAATCAGGTACCCCGAGGCTTCGTCGAACGTGAAGCCAGCGCGAATTTCCGCGTTTTCTCGCAGTACCTTCGCGCTCGGCGATAGCGCCAGCTGCCCTACCGACTCAATGCGACGCTACCTGGCGTTTTGGCCTCCCAGGTGAGCTTGCTACAGTAATGGACGTGCAGCGGATGCTCCTTCTCGTACGCCGCGACGGGGTCTGATCCAGACCGGCTTCCCGTCGCGGGTGTTCGCGATGCGCCGGTCTTGAGTCCATCCACACTCCCGGAGCAATCACCGTGACTACCTTTTCCAAAGCCGCACCAGATTCACCCGACGCCTTCACGTCCGTACGCAGCATCAACAAGCCGTCCGGCGCACCCAACCCCGGCCAGCCCGGCTGGAACACCCAGCGGACCACGTCGATGCCGATCAGCCGGTATCGCACATTCGCCGAGGAAGTCGAGCCCGTCACGCTGGCGGACCGCACCTGGCCCGATCGCGTCGTCGACCGCGCTCCGATGTGGTGTGCGGTGGACCTGCGCGACGGCAACCAGGCCCTGATCGACCCGATGAGCCCGGCGCGCAAGCGCCGCATGTTCGACCTGCTGGTCCGGATGGGCTACAAGGAGATCGAGGTCGGGTTCCCGTCGGCCAGCCAGACCGACTTCGACTTCGTCCGCGAGATCATCACCGCCGGCGCCATACCCGACGACGTGACCATCCAGGTGCTGACGCAATGCCGCCCGGAGCTGATCGAGCGGACCTTCGAGGCATGCGAGGGCGCGCCTCCGCGCGATCGTGCACTTCTACAATTCCACGTCAATCCTGCAGCGGCGGGTGGTGTTCCGCGCCGACCGCGAGGCGGTCAAAGCCATCGCCACCGACGGCGCGCGCAAGTGCGTCGAGGAAGCCGCGAAGTATCCGGGCACGCGGTGGCGGTTCGAGTACTCCCCGGAGTCCTACACCGGCACGGAGCTGGAATACGCCAAGGACGTGTGCGACGCCGTCGCCGACGTCATCCAGCCAACGCCGGAGTGGCCCCTGATCGTCAACCTGCCCGCGACCGTCGAGATGGCCACGCCGAACGTCTACGCCGACTCGATCGAGTGGATGAGCCGCAACCTGGCCCGTCGAGACAGCATCATCCTGAGCCTGCACCCGCACAACGACCGCGGAACCGCCGTCGCCGCAGCGGAATTGGGCTATCAGGCCGGCGCCGACCGGATTGAGGGCTGCCTGTTCGGCAACGGCGAGCGCACCGGCAACGTCTGCATCGTGACGCTGGGGCTGAACCTGTTCTCCCGCGGCATCGACCCGCAGATCGACTTCTCCAACATCGACGAGATCCGTCGCACCGTCGAGTACTGCAATCAGCTGCCGGTACACGAACGCCACCCGTACGGCGGCGACCTGGTCTACACCGCGTTCTCCGGAAGCCATCAGGACGCCATCAACAAGGGCCTGGACGCGATGAAAAGCCATGCGGACGATGTGGGCTCGGACGTTGATGACCTCCTGTGGCAAGTCCCTTATCTGCCCATCGATCCCAAGGACGTCGGCCGCACCTACGAGGCGGTCATCCGGGTCAACTCGCAGTCGGGCAAGGGCGGCGTGGCCTACATCATGAAGGCCGACCACGGCCTGGCCCTGCCGCGCCGGTTGCAGATCGAGTTCTCCCAGGCGATTCAGAAGATCACCGACGGCGAGGGCGGCGAGGTCTCGCCGAAGGAGATGTGGGACGTCTTCGCAGAGGAATACCTGGCCCCCATCCGCCCGCTGGAACGGATCAGGCAGAACGTCATCGCCTGCGAGACCGACGGAGGCACCGACGTCATCGAGGCGACGGTCAAGATCGACGGCGTCGAGACCGAGATCCGCGGCTCGGGCAATGGCCCGCTCGCTGCGTTCGTCGACGCGCTGGCCGGAGTCGGCATCCACCTCCACGTGCTGGACTACTCCGAACACGCGCTCACGGCCGGTGAAGGCGCACAGGCCGCGGCCTATGTCGAGGCGTCGGTGAACGGCAAGACGATCTGGGGCGTCGGCATCGCGACGTCGATCACCACCGCATCGCTGCGGGCGGTGGTGTCGGCCGTGAACCGGGCGGTATCCCATGATTAACTGACGCGCGCAAAACCTGCGCGTCCAACCGTCAGTTATGAAGGAGTGAACGTGGACTGGGGTTCTACTTGGGATTTCCTGTGGCACTTCCTGATTATCTTTGCGTGGATCGCCTACCTGCTGGTGCTGTTCCAGATCCTCACGGACCTGTTCTGGCGCGACCACACCACATCGGGATGGGTCAAGGCCGTCTGGGTTGTCTTCCTGTTGCTGTTCCCCTGGCTCACAGCGCTTATCTACCTGATCGCCCGTGGCAAGGGCATGACCGAACGTGCTCGGGAAGCCGCCGAGGCGGCCAAGAAGCAGACCGATGACTACATCAAGCAGGCTGCGGGGCGTTCGCCGGCACAGGAGATCGCCGACGCGAAGGGGCTTCTGGACTCGGGGGCGATCAGCCAGGCCGAGTTCGACTCCCTGAAGGCCAAGGCTCTGGGTTAGTCGAGGAAGGCGCTCAGCAGTCGGTCCACTAGACCGGCCGCGTCTTGCACGCCCGACTCGGGCGCGATGGTGAGGTTGCTGAACACAAAGCCGTTGAGCAACCTGGTGAGCTGCGTCCATCGTTTCCGGTGTAGGGGTGAAGCCGGCGGCCTCAATGATGAGCGTCGCCGACTTCACCGCGGCCGCCTGAAGCTCCTTCATCAGCGGCCTGAGCTCTTCGCGCCGGGTGCTCTCCATGAACAGCTCAAACCGCGCGAGCGTCCAGCGGCGAAACTGCTCATCGGGCTCGAGCATGCGAATCATCAACGCTTTCAAGGCCTCACGGGATAACGGGCCGACCGCCGACTGCAACGCCTCGACACGCTGCCAATGCAGATCCACCGTCCGGCCGGCAGTCGCCTCGAGCAGCGCCTGCCGGGTCCGGAAGTAGTTCGACGTGGTGCCCGCGGGCACGCCGGCGCGGCTGTCGACCTGCCGATGCGTCAGACCCCCGACGCCGTCGTCGCACAGGATGTCGATCGCGGCGTCGAGAATCTGCGTCCGTCGTCCAAGGTTGGTGGGCATCAGTTCTTATATTGCAGCTTCCCAGACGATGTAGGAGCAGTAGTGGTGCAGTGGCGATTGCAATAGTGGCTACGGCCGGGGCGGCAACACCGCTAGCCACGCGTCCGCGAGCAATTCGATGAGTTGCCCGTCGGGGTCGCGGATCATCGCCGACTGTTCGGACACCGTCGCGTCGACGACCGATCCGCCAAAACTGTCGACCATCATCAACACCGCAGCCAGATCGGATACCGACAGCGACAGGTGCGTCAGGCCCACCTGGTCCATGACGCGCTCGGGCCCCGTCTGGACTTCGCGTTTCGAGTAGTCGAGAAGTTCGAGCACCAGTCCGTCTCGAACCAGGTAGGTCGCGTGCAGACCGACCGGCTTCTCGAGCTGCAGAAGCTGGTCGGTGCCGTCGTCGGGGGGTTCGAGTTCCCACCAGAAGTCGAATCCGAGCAGACCCTCGTAGAAGCGACGCGACCGTCCGCGATCTGCGACGCACAACCCGACGTGGTTGAAAACCGTTCGGTATGGGTTCGCCTCCGGCTGAAGGCGCTCAAAACCGCTGGTCATAGCCTATCTCCGTCGGACGGGACCGCTCTCAGTGACGGGCCAGTCCGCAGCCAGTCCGCAGTATTTTCAGCCGCGGCGTCGAACGCGTCCGCAATCCGATCGAGGTCGTCGGGGAATAGATGCCCGTAGCGGTCCAACGTGAGCGTTGCCGTCTTATGCCCGAGGAGGGTCTGCAGCACCTTGACATTGGCGCCGCCCGCGATCGCCAGACTCGCGCACGTGTGCCGCAGCTCGTGTGGCGTCAGCCCCTCCGCGCCGATGGCTGTGGCGGCTGGGTCGAACACCCACCGCAATTCGCTCTCGGTGAGATAGCCGCCGCGGCGCGACGGAAACACCAACCCGTCGCCGTCCTTGCCCGCTAGTTCCGTGTCCAGCAGCGGGGCCAGGAACCTGGGCACCGGCACGCTGCGGGTGGTGTGGTTTTTGGTGTCGCCCTCTACGAGTCCCTTGCGGGTGACGTAGGTGACCGATCGGCTCACCCGGATGCGCCGCGTCTTGCAATTCACGTCCGCACATCGCAGCGCAGCGGCCTCGCCGAACCGCAGCCCGCAGTAGCCGAGCACCGGCACCATGGTCCGGAACCGTCCCGACGCGACGGCGAGCCGGTGCAACCGATCCCCCTGCCCGACCCTGATGCGGTTTGCCGCGCCGACGCCGCAGTGGGAAACGCTTTGACCGAGACAGCACAACTGACTGGCAACCGACACCAGTCCATGATCCACAGGAGCGACCATCATGCAGACAGACGCGCACAAGACGGGCCGCGAAGAGCGCCGCGCGCTGCTTGAGCAGCGGCGCGCAGCCGTCGTACGCCAATTGCGGCGTCTGGCAATCGAATTAACGGACCTCGACAGACAGCTTGACGAGATCGAGCAGTCCGAGCGTTGACACAGTGCGATCTGGGGTTCTGCACGCTGGCTGGCACCCAATTGTCCGATAGCGCCGCAACTGGAAAAGATCGTCGCCCGACGGTGGGTAAACCGCGACAGCTAAAGCTATTCGGCGACCAACTGGTCGCTGTCGACGAAAACCAGACCGCCCGCATCCAGCGCCACCGCCCATCTGCGCGCGGGGCCAACTATATGGTTCTCACCGATATCCACGACATGCCCCGCCAGATCGCCGAAATCCTCGACGACAGTGCCGCCGACCTCGCCGTCGGTCCCCGGATACACCCGCACCCGCACATTCACCGACACGGAGCTGTCGCCGGTATCGCCAGCCGTCCCGGAGGCGCCTTTCATCCGTCTTCTCATCCGTCGTCACCCTAGGCCGTGGCGTGAAAATATTGGCGCAATTAGAGCATGACTAGTTGCCGAGCCTCCCGCTCGCCGAGATCCCCAACGATGGCGAACATACGAGCTAAGAGTTTTGAGCGTCTCGCGTGTGTGGTCTATTTCGAGACCCTCGACGCAATGTCGGACGCCCGTCTGCGATGCAGTTGAAGTGAGGTACGCGACTGGCCCCACAGGGTTCCTAGTCCGCTGTGATCGGAGCACGCCACGTTTCAACAGGCGCCGCCTCGCCCTCGTCCACCAGCTCGGCGGTGGTCTCCGCCGAAACGATAAGCGAATACGCCTGCGCGAGCTGGAGCAACTTTAAATCGCTGGCCTTTCGTGCTTGGTCTCTTATCGCTTTGAGTAGTTCCTTAGCGGCTTCGTCGGCTAGCTCTTTGAGGTCACCCATGTTCCCTCCTATCGGGCTCGTTGCCACAGGAGTGCGGCCAGGTCAACCGTACTGCTGGAGGGTGTGGCTGCCTGCCCGATCTCCGCGCGGTCGGGCCGGACGAGACGCCAGCAGGTGCGGGCTTAGCTACCCGGTGACCTATTGCCCTTATCGTTCGGTCAACCCTGTTGGACCATTACCCGCAGCGGGCCGATGGCTCACTCGTACAGGTCGGCCACCGATGCGCGTCCCTGAGTTTCGATCTCGGTGCGGCGCCGTTCTTCCTTGAGGTGATCCCACTGGCGCCACTTGTAGCCACCCGGTGCCCAGCCATCGCGCTCACCTGACTCCGCTCGGGCCTTGCGCCCCGCGATCTGCTCGCGATACCGGGCGACGTCTTCGGCGGCCAGACTCGGTGGGTAGTAGCCAAGTTCCTTGGCCAACTCAGCCCGAAGCCGTTTACTCGCTTCCCGACTCGGATCTGCCACGGCCAAGCTCTCCTCGTCGACTTTCTTGTAGATGCCGGTGTTGGCGACCCGGCGAGCCAGTCCTCGAAGCTCAACTCGCCGCCGATGAACTGGTCCATGTCCAACGCCCTCGATCTCGGCGGGGAACACCACGTCGCGCATCTGCGCGAAGGTCCAGACGGCCTCGCCGTTGGTGTAGAGGGTCATGTCAGTCGTCCTCGTCATCCACCTCTTCGATGGTGCCGACCTGAATCGACTCGATCAGGTAGTCGTTGAAGTCGAACTTGCCGTCTCGCCAGGTGTCTGGCGGCAGATCGGCAGCCTCAGCCTTAGACACCTCGCGCAGCTCGTCGTAGGTGCAGGTCTTACCGCACATGCGGTATGCGGTCATGTGGTTCCTCTCAGCTCAACTGGGCCAGCAGGGCCGTATGCCGCGTTGTCACGGGTCACACCGACAGCGCCAGTTGCCGATGACTACCGGGCGTCAGGGCATTGAAACGCCAAGGCGACCTGCAGCGCAGCCTTGGACCAAGTCGGAAGACGGCGTCCCGCGATCGCCCTTCGGGCTACGGTGCAAATGGAGTGATTAAAGGAGGCATGGTCCATGTCGGGTCTGGGAGCATTCGCACTGGGCGCGGCACCGCTAGCCGGTGGCCTCCTGGTCGGCGGGATGGCGGGCAGCGGTGGACCGAGTGCTCCGGATTTGCGAGCCATCATCAAATCGGAAATCGACCTGCTGGAGCGGATTCCGGAAGACCAGGTCACCCGTCGAGCCGCGCTTGAGCAAGTCATCGCACAGCACATCGACGCCCTCGTCGTGGCCATAGAGAAGAGTCGCCAGCTTCAGCGGAGGACCAGTTACCTCACCGAGAACTGGCGCGACCTCGTCCTGTTTGTGACCACCGTGTTGTTCACTGTGGTCGGTTGGCATGCCGACCATAATCGTCCGGTCTGGCTCCCGATCTTCATTGCCGCGACGCTGTTGTCGGTGGTCACGGCTCTGTATGTGCTGCGTGGCTTCATGAGGCACCTTGGCCCCGAGGAAATACCTCCTGACGTCGAGGACCCTCCCTCTCCGATGTCGGGTGCGGCTAAGCGTGACTCTCCGGAGCGGGCCGCGATTGCGCCAAGCGAGAACATATCCGACGAGATCAACCCCAGTTGGCCGCCTCCCACACCAAAGTCGACACCTGACTAGGTCAATCTGCCGAGACCCTGAAGTACGGCGACCCGATCGTCGGGCGGCCTGTACCCCTGCTCCCATTGGTCCACAGCGGCACATCAGGGTAACTGCGGAGGTCAAAACTCGTCGTCGTCGATGAACTGGGTCGGGTCGTAGGCGTCGTCGTCAGCGTCATCGAGGGAGTCCGTGCCGACGTTGAGCGCCTCCCGATGCTGCGCAAACCCTTCCAGCTTCTCGATGATCTCGCCCCACATCTCCTGCGGCACTGTGGACTTGACCGCGCCGAGATGTACACCACGCTGCCTCGCGATCTGGAGATTCGGCGCATCGGGTTGCACGGCGAAGCCGTTGTACCCCCACCTTGTCTGATCACGGTGACTGTGTGGGGGCATCGACGAGGTTGCGGCGCTCGTAGTCGGCGCGCAGCCGCTGGAATACTGCCCGGCACGCCCGGCGCTTGACACAGCGCAGCGCGGTGCGTCCTGAATCGCCTTCGGCGATGCGGCGACGAAAATACGCTCTGCCTGGGCAGTCGAGGCGAATCTGCACGACCGCGATCCGGTGCAGCGCCGAGTTGAGCTGGCGGTTGCCACCACGCATGGCCCTTAGCCGACCTTGTGTTGCCCCCGACCATGCAGGCACGGGCGCGACTCCCGCGTAGCGGGCGAACGCGGCTTCACTTTTGAACCGCGTCATGTTCGCCGCTTCCGAAATGAGTTTCGCCGCAATCAGTTCCGCGCATCCCGGCAGCGACGGCAACGTCGAGTTCAACGCGCGCACCCGGTCAACGATGCGCGTGGTCAGCGCGTCGATGTTGTCGCTGAAGCGACCGATGTCGGCCAACTCCTCGCGCGCCAGCTCAGCC
This sequence comes from uncultured Actinomycetota bacterium, assembly GCA_963770125.1. Taxonomy (GTDB): domain Bacteria; phylum Actinomycetota; class Actinomycetes; order Mycobacteriales; family Mycobacteriaceae; genus Mycobacterium. Next base: position 38,983 of record CAVYPI010000009.1, read on the forward strand.
ATCAGGCCGGGCTGTTCGATCAGGTAGTCATCGAGGCCCTGCCGTGGCCTGACCCGCTGCAACCGTGTCGGTTGTGGCCGCTCAGGGTCGATCTGATGCAGCCGCGCCAACAGCCGGTTGGTCACCGCCACCCGCTGTCCGACAAGATCCTCGCGGCGATCCACCAGCAGCTTCAGCTCCCAGGACACCGCGTCATGGCAGGCGACCGGCAGGTCAGGCTCGCGCAGCACAGCGCGTGCCACCGCCAGGGCGTCGATGGGATCGGACTTGCCCCAGGTCCGCGCCGACACGCGGCTGCGTGCCATCAGCATCGGCGGCACCCGCACGACCCGTTGCCGTGCCGCCATCAGATCACGCTCCAGTAGCCCGGTGACCCCACGACTGTCCTCCACACCCCACAGCTACCTCAGCACCGAATTTCCTGTGCGCCCACCGCAACGCCGACGCATGGCCGCCACCGGTCGCCTCGACCGTCTTCTCGCCCAGCTTCACACCGACCTCGTCGACGGTGACCAGGGTGTGCGTGCGCTTATGGGCGTCGATTCCGATCACAGTCACCGCGCGTCACCTCAATTTCCGATCGGCCAAAAAGTGACTGATGGGGCCAACCGGCTCGGCACGGCACAGCGCGCCAACCCGAAGGCGGCACCAAGGGGGTAAGCCAGAGCCGGTTGACACCACAGGTGGCCGTCGGGCCTGATGGCCCTCCGGGCCGCTATCCCTCACACCTCGACCGGCAATACGACACCGAGCCAGCCTACGAGCGGCACCAATGGTAGAAGCCAGGCATCAGTGCTCGGAACGACACCAGACGCATCAGATACTGCTGGCCCTGCTTCGCGCGCAGCAACGGCCGACCGCCGGGCTAGGTTCGCGCGGGTGTGGCAAGGCGGATCGTGCTGACGATGCTCCAGTCCCAGGCCCGTTCAGGGCCGCGCTGGATGACAAGGCTAAGCGCATCTATGTCGACGTCGCATCCGGGCAGCCGCGTGCCGAGCGCGTCAATGATGGGCTTGGCGGGCTGGCTGGACGTGCTGTAGCAGATCGTGACGTGCGGTCTCCAGCGCGCGGGCTGGCCATCCGGTGCATGCGCCCCTGTGATCTGATGGGTCGTCGAGCGCGCGGCGTCATAGATCGCCGTCAGCGTCTCGGCAGGTGTGACGGCCAGCATGATGGCTTCGGGATGGTAGAGGACCTGACCGAGGGTGACGGCGGCTGCAGGCGTGGTGGCGAGAAGGTCGGCCGCTATCTGGGTCATCTGCCGGAGCTTGTCTGAGGAGAAGTCGGCGGCTGGCCCGGCCAGGAGCATGGTCACGTGCAGCCATCGCAGCGGGGTCATGTGCAGACCGTCGAATCCTGCGAGCCGCTGCTGAGCCCGGCGGGCCACGTCCACGACCCGGGGATAGTCGCGTATCAGCATGTGCTAGGACACGACGCCCTCGCCCGGTGGGGGCTCGGGCCGATTCTGCCAGCGGTCGATCATCTGGTCCGGCAGACTTCCGGCGCCCAAGACGTATACGCGAGTCACGATCACATCTTTCTGTCTGGCTTATGTCCAGCGTGAGCGGACGCTGGAACCGGACCTATCAGGGATTATGGCGTTTCGATCGGGACTCAGCGCGGCCAGATGTTATAGCCGATCGCGGGGTTGTTCGCCCCGGTGTCCCGGATCAGCTTGGCTTCGCGCTTCGCGAGCGCGGGTTTATCAAGCTGTCTACCAAGAGGATCGGCGGTCAGCACACCGCGCAGCGCATCCGGCCGAGAACCTGGTGCGGACACGGCGTCTTCGCTCACAACCTCGTCAAGATCGGCGCCCTCACAGCGAAACCCGAGCCACAACCGACCGCCACGCCCACGCAGTAGCTACCGCCGCTCACCACCATCACTCCGACGAGGGGTCCTTAAGGTCGAAGTAGCTCGATACCAATGCGTCGCTTGTCATGGCGTGGGTGTGAAGGGTCCCCAGATCGTTTGCCCGGGGTAGTTCACGTAGTAGGACAGGCATGCGGGAACGCCCCTGCAGGCAATGATCGCTCCCGCATCGGGCGCTTGGCCGCGGACCCGAGGCCCCCGAGGGGGGAGGTTGCAGTTGACGATGTAGGGGTTGAGGGGGACGACTCCGTTGACACACGGAGCGCCCACAATTTGGGCAGATGGTGTGGAGGTCTCGATGGTCAACATGGATGGCCCGATGGTGACCGCCACCGCCGTCCCCCCGAGCAAGAGAAGACGTACTGCGCGTCGTCGGAGGGTCGCCATTTCAGACACCTACCGTCCGTTTGCCGGCGGCGGATGTGCTCAGCGTACTCCTGCGACCAAGCCCACCAAGCCGGTGACCGATTAGACGTCTGGGCCCGAGCATGCCTGTCGCGGCTGCTCCATGGTGGGTGACCACGTTGGCCACGTACCAAACGGCAAGGGAGGGCCCCGGCGTTGGCCGCTGGGTGTGATCGAGTCGGGTGAAGCGTCGCCGTAAACGGGCCAGAACGAGGGCGCTCGTGGCCGCGGCGGCAGTTGCGGGGCTAGCGCTGCTCGGACCACGCATCACTGCCGCGAACACAGGCGTTTGCTCGGTCGGGGAGCCGAGCACGTTCACTCGCTTTGTCGGAAGGAGTGGCGTTTCATCGGTAATAGCGGCCCGAGCTCGCTAACGAGTACCGACAGCCGAAGCCCGGGCAGGTTGGAGAGATAGAAATGATCACCCTCTACGCGCTGGCCGCAGCGTTCGGCATCGGTGTGCTGTGGCTCGGAACGACTATTAAGGTCGTCAAGCAGTTCGAACGCGGCGTCGTCTTCCGGTTCGGCCGTGTGCAATCCGGCCTCCGCGGACCGGGACTCACGATGTTGATTCCGATCGCCGATCGCCTCGAAAAAGTGAACATGCAGATCATCACGATGGCCGTGCCCTCCCAAGATGGCATCACCCGCGACAATGTGACCGTCCGTGTGGATGCTGTCATCTATTTCAAGGTCTCGGATCCGGTGCGTGCGGCTGTCGACGTGCAGGACTACGTGTCGGCTATTGGCCAGGTTGCACAGACATCACTGCGTTCGATCATCGGCAAGAGCAATCTGGACGACCTGCTGTCCAACCGCGAGCATCTCAATCAGGGGCTGGAGTTGATGATCGACAGTCCCGCGCTGGGCTGGGGTGTTCAGATCGACCGCGTCGAAATCAAGGATGTCGTGCTGCCCGATTCGATGAAGCGGTCGATTGCACGCCAAGCCGAGGCGGAGCGTGAGCGACGGGCTCGGGTCATCACCGCCGAGGGCGAACTTCAGGCGTCCGAAAAGCTGGCCCAAGCAGCCGAGGTCATGGCCGAGCACCCAGCCGCGCTGCAACTGCGACTGTTGGAGACCGTCGTCGAGGTCGCCGCAGAGAAGAATTCCACCCTGGTACTTCCCTTCCCTGTCGAACTGCTCCGATTTCTGGAACGCGCCACACCGCAAGCATCCGAGCGCCGGGACAAGGCCACCGGTACTGACGCGGGCGCAGCTTCCAACCGCGAGACGTTGACGCTGGAACCACCACGGATTCCCGACGACGCCCGCGGCCTGGAACTCCACACACGCATCGCGGACACATTCCAGCGGGATCAGTAACGTCCGAGACAAGCCGGACAATTACTGGGCGCCGTGCACCACGACACAGCATCGGCCCGGTCGTGGGTTCAACTCCGCGTGCGCGTCGTGGCGTGTACTGCCGTCGATGACCCGCCACCCAAGCAGGATGACGGGCCAGCCCGAGGGGCTGTCAGGGCGTTCGGTCGCCGTTCTGATGACGCGCTGCAACGCACACCGTTAGTGCTATGGCGACACCGATCGTCACGACGGCGATTAAGCAGGCCCAACTACCCGCTCCGATGTGCACAGGGCGGCCAAGTATTTCGGCGCGCCGCCAGTACACCACGCCGATCAGCAAAGCCTTAGCGACGACGACGACAGACACAATGCGCAGGGCAGTCGCCACCCGCATTAGTTCTCCCTGCTAGCGCGCTCGTCGAGCAACTCGTCGACCTGAAGGCTCCCCGGCTGATCGTCTTGCTCGCGGATCGACCATCGCACCGCGGCCAGCAGCCGCAGCTCGTCGTCGATCGTGTCGCGGCCGCGCATTCCGCTAAGCCTAAAGCCCTCGGCGGACGATCGCCGCTCACTACAACCGGGAACGCAACGCGATGAGGCGATCCGAACTGCTTCGGCCAGACGGTCGAGTGTGACTACCTCAGCTTCCTTAGCGCGCACGAGGCCACGCAGGTCACTTGCCCGTGTCTGCTCCCCGGCGTTAACCATCCGCTGAAGGTCCACATACAGCTTGGCGCGCGATGCCTCAGCGTCGAACCGTAGATAGCCGAGCCGCTCAAGAAAATACGCAGCCTGCATCAGGTCCGCCTCCCATTTATGGGAAGTCGACCCATCCCGAATGAGAAGCGCGCCCACCGTCTTCGACGGCAGCCCGCGGCGGCTAGGCGGCGCATTGGAATGCCACATCGGGGCGGAAATCGGCGGGCAACGCTGGTTCTTAACGCCCGGGGTGCCCCGACCAACCACCTCGCACGGCGCCAAACCGCAACCCAAGCCCATAGCCCAGTGCTTCACAGGGTCTGCCCGGCCCGGCACACAGATAGGTCAAACCTCAGCAGTCGATCCTGCATGGCCGGGTGCCTGATTCGTCAATGCTCGAAGCGAAATTGGTTCGGGCCTCGGGTGATGCGCTCGTGGACCGTCATCAGCATCGTGTCGTGAACCGAGCGCGGCGGAGGTGTGCCGGACGCTGGATCGGCTGTCCGGGCTGGCGGATGTTGTTGCGGTTCAACGTGTGTTGGCTGAGTCGAGCCAGGGGGTTCGCGCGCATCCGGCACTTACCGAGGAGCGAGCGCAGTGCGAGTTGTTTGTGAAATTGCTGGCGGTCTTGGGGTTGGAGTTGGGCGCCGTGGAGGACGCGTCCGCTGGGTCTGGGAGCCGTTCTGGGCGTCGTTCGGGGGGTCGTGCTGTTCGTGGCTTGTATCAGATTGGGGGGTGGCTTGATGCGGAAGCGTCTTCCTGCTGGTGGTGTTCCGTCGCCGGAGTTGCGTGACTTTCAGATGTGGTGCGCGGCCCGAGGTTTGGGTGATGGTGCGTCGCCCGGCGGATCTGGAAGTCGTTGCGAAGACCTGATGCGCGTCGTGACTGGTTCGTGGAGCATGGGTGGCCGGACGGCGAGGATGTCCGCTGGGTCGAGGAGGGCGCCGTGCTGAACTCGTTGCCGTTCAATTGGGCGGCGTTGAGTTCAGGCATCGACGAGCACACCCGGATGTACGGGCGTGATGGCCAGCGGCGTCGCTGAGCTTCCGTGGGAGATCCGGGGCTGGTCTGGATGATCGCGCCCGTTGCGTGTCCGTACTTCCCCACCTCCAGGACCCCCCAAGGGTCGTCTGGCAGACCCCGTCGCCCAGCCGCAATCCGCGTCACACACCTAGGAGTTGTGTGCGAGGGGCAGCCGTCGCGGAATCCGGAATCCCAATACCTGGGGACCGGCGCCTTTCGAATATCCAGGCTCATGATCGCTGTCAGCGACCACTTTCTTCCAAAAATCAAATACGAGGTACTGGGTCTTTCCACCACTGGAATTCGTCACTTTCAGGACGCCACTTCGCAGAACTTCGTAGGTGTCGTCATCGCCATGTTCGCTCTCTGGAAGGTCCGTGTAGCTCACTGTGAATGCCATGTCTGGAGCCTGGCATGAACGCGGGGACAAAGGCCGCAGTTGACCAAACTCCGCTGCCCTTCTGTCCGCGCTCGTTGGGTGCTGCCCGGTTCGGTGCGTTCTGCGAGAAGTTCGTGAAGGTGCCGAAGGGCACGGGTGCGCGCACACCGCTGCGGTTGCGTGACTGGCAGCAGGATCTGGTGGGTTCGGTGCTCGACGCGGACCCACAGCCGCGTTTTGGTAACCGATCTAGGTGGCGTTGGAGATGCGCACCACCGCTTGGCCCGTCGAGGGGGTTGCAATGCGTGTTGGTCGGTGGCCTGTACACCGTCTGGTCGCATGTGCGGCACGTCCACGTTGTGTGCCCGCCGCCGTGGCCAAGACAGGCTTGATGCCCGACGAGGACTTCACCGGGCCCGAGGGTGTGGCCATCGGGCAGCGTGTAGGTGGGTGGGTGGTCCACCGTTTCGTCGTGGATTGCACCAAATCGCTGACCGTGGGGCATGAATCTAGCCTGATAACGTTGCAAACGCAAGGGGTTGGGGACGGGAGTTTGGCGATGTATCTGAAGAAGATTGCGGCCGGAACTGCGATGGTCGGCGCACTGGGGTTCAGCGCCGTCTAGCTGCGACGATCGGGTAAGCCACGCCCTGACGATCGCCGAGCCCAAGGCCGATCGCTCGCGGCGCACGGTGCCCATGCCAGGCCCGCCGTCGTGTCGATGCTGCGCAAAGCACCGCACCGAGCAGAAGGCCGAGCGGCTGCGGGCGGGCAATCAGTGGCAGGGGCAGTGGCCTGGTGTTCACGACCGAGCTGGGCGGACCGGTCGATCCTCGTAACCTGCTGCGCGTGATCGAGGCTGCCGCCAAGACGGCTGGCGTCGAAGGTGTGGGTATCCACACGCTGCGGCACAGCGCGGCGGTGTCCTGGCTTGAGTCGGGCGTCCACATCAAAGCAGCGCCGCCGCCACTCGGGGCAGTCCGCCAGCAGGTGACCGCAGACGTCGCACATGTCCCAACGCCGGGTCGACATCGGCGGGCATCGGTTCGCCGCGGGGCGGGACCTCGACCTCGCGGGCCGGGCGATCCGGCCACGGGGCGCCGAGGGCTTGGGTTGCATGGCGGCGAAGGCCGTCTTCTGTCTCGATGGCGTTTCGCGCCGGGTGATCCCGATTGCTCAGGTGGGCAAACTTCAACTCCACCTTGGCGATCATGATCGCCCGCGCGGGCGCCCGCCCGCGTACCGATCGGCGGCCCGTAGAGGCGTCCGTCGTCGTCATGGCCGATCGAACCTCCCTCCCCGCCAGCGACGTGGAGCATCGAGGAATACACCGTTGGAGACTTGGTGTCGGTGCGACCATATCGAGGCTCGTTCGAACCAGTCGGAGTGGCCCATCCCCGGTGAACTCCCGCGCGACGACAATCCGCGTCCCGGAGGTACTGCGCGCCCACTGAGGGCCCTCCCGCGCGGCCGGACCGTTGGGCGACGCCACCTCGGCGAATCAGATTGGGACTGACGTCGTTTGGCCGAAGCACGGCGGTCCCCACAGGCCCCGGCCAGCGGCCTTGGCTTGCTGTTCGGCAGCGGCGATCTCGTCGGCTCGGGCCGAGGGATGGCCGTGATAGACGTAGGAATGGGCGGCACCCGCGCGGGCCGCTTCGACCGAGTAATCCCAACCGTCGGCCTTGTCCAAGTAGGCCAAGGTCCGGCCGTAGCGGTCGTACATGCCCTGGCTCGGATCGGTGACGAAGGCGACACGTTGCAACGATCAGCCGCGCAACTTCGCGAGTGCTCGCCGTTAAATTGTTACCAGAGCTTGCCTTATGCGACACGTCTCGTAGCAAGAATGCGACGGGTGAAGCGCCGTGGCGAACGAAAGGAAACAGTGACCGACAAGGACCTGTATAGGGCGATCCTGAGCGTACTGCAGTCGCACTTCGACGGTATTGAGCTGCCACGACCGGCATCACAGGCCGAGCTCAATGACGGTCTCGTGGTGACCAACTCGGGAGACGCGAACCGAGCCATGCAAGCTCACCAGATCGGCCAAGACGCCGTTAATGATTGGCTGTCGGCGAAGCTGACCCCGGAGCGTTTGGATTTCGTCGGGATGATGCGCGACTGACTAGCACGCCGTGTCCGTCTTCCCCTGCGCCCCGATCGCATCGCGCAGCGCCGCGACAGGCGGTGAAAGTGTGATCCTCGCTGGCCTGACGGTTCATAGGTCGTGGTCAACCTCGTCGACTTCCATCGGGTCGTATTCCTTACACGTCAACCGCCGCCCGTAGACAAACCGACCGCGAGCCCACAAAGAACTGGGCACACCTGATGGAGCTTCAGCGCCAGCGTGACGTAGAGGCATTTCGCTGAGCCGATTGTGCTGAAGCATCCGGTTACGATGAACGCGCTTTCAGATGCGATTGGTCAGTCCCAACCCCCGAGGTGCGTGTGAAACTGCCAAAGACACTGGGGCAACTTGGATTGGCACTACTGAGACTGCCGCTCGCTGTGCCCGCGGCCGCGGAACCTGCGACTTCCCCCGCCGACCAGCCCGCGCAGTGGATCGTCGTCGGCGTGCCCACCGCAAACGCGACAACAGGAACCCTCACCGCCTTCCAGCGGGTCGGTCAGCAATGGAAGGTGGGCCTGGGAACGACGCCCGCCAAGGTCGGCGAGGTCGGTGTCGGTACCCCCGCTGACGGTGTCTACCGCACTCCGGTGGGAACGTTCACGTTCGACCAAGCCTTCGGTCGCCAGCCCAATCCCGGCACCAAAATGCCTTACTTCCAGGCCACCGACCAAGACTGGTGGGACGTTAGTGCGTCGTTGATTCACTCTCCGTGAGGCGGCGCGTCGCCCGCCCGTTCCGCTGGGTCGCGCAATTGCCAACGGAAGTCACAGTGCCTCGCGCCACCCATGAGGGTTTGGGAGCGGCGAAACTCCCAATCGGGGCGGAGCAACTACTCTGCCGCGAAGCCGATCGTGCATGAGCGAGGCGAACTCCCGCGGACGCCTCCCGACGACGAAATGCCCCCGCACCGCTCCAGACAACGACGTGGTCGTGGGGACCGTGACGGGCATATCCCCTGACACCAACGGCGGCACGCCCGCCAGCGGTGCGGGCGGCGTCGAGGACAACCGCCACTGGAGGTCGAGCACCCGATGCGTGGCGCATCGCAATCTCGACGAGCTGGACCGTGCCTACGCAACAGCAGCGCCTGAGATGTCCACCGGTGCAGGCGGTGCTGCCAACAAAAGAGGGGCACCCGCATTGGGGTGCCCCTTGGTGTGGGTGTGTGGTTACCGGTGCGGGACGTTGGCATGCGGCTGGATGTCAACGACCCACCCGTGGTGGCCGAAGTCGGTCGGGACGTTGATTACCGAGGCCACGCTGATCGGCGTGATGACGGCGGTGGCGGCTTGGGCGGGGGCGGCAAGGCCGAGGACGGCGGCTGCGAGCCCGCTAGCGACGACGGCGGCAAATCCGAACTTGTTCATTGTGGTGCCTTCTTCTTTTTGTCTTTTGTTGTGTTCGAGCCGTGGCGCGAAGTCGCGGTGCGGAGCTAGGTCGGCCGCTGATGATGGTTCCTTTGCGCCGATCTAACCTATGTAACACGCAGGTCAGAGTATTAATTCCGGTGGCAGTATTTGATCGCTGGTTGGCAGAAACCGGCCAACGGCCGCGGCCCGGGGCACTCAATTGGACGCCGATGAGTGACCCGGGTCACGCTGCGGGCGGGGGCCGCACCTGGCAAATACATCGAAGGTCATCGATGCGGGCGCCGCACGGCCCCCATCTCGTCTCGTGGTGCCGGGGCCGCGGGCGACGCGCAGCAGCCCTGGCAAGGCGTCGAGGCCCTTGGGCCGGGCCGCCGCGGTCTTTGACCTGATCACGTCATCCACGTCCGGCCAGCTTGACCGTGATACCGCCGATCATCATCGCCCGCGCGGGCGCGCGCCCGCGTACCTGATTCCATGAAAAACCTCTCTGTACCACTGGAATCCATAGGGAATTCATCGAATCCGCAGCCAGCAGCCTGAGCTGGGCCAGTAGGCGCCGATCGCGTCGGTGTATCCCGTGGAGGCAGCCGAATTTGCCCTGGGAGGCGACCAGCTGGGCGTTTACGATCGGGGCATGGATGGAGGACCTCAGGGTTGTAGCCGTCCAACTGCAGCATTGTGGAAACCACGGTTTCTCCGTGACCAGATTGCGAAGGGCGGCCCGCCGATGGACGCGATGAGCGGCGTGGAAAAGTGGGCCGAACGTCATCGCCTTGGCGGGCACCATCCGCACCCCGCGCCGACGGACGAGAACCCGGAGCGTTGGGACTGCGACTGCGGTGGCGTCAATCGCATTCTGACCCCGGAACAGATCCGCCAGAAGTTCGCTCACCTAGGTGCTGCTGCCAAGGCTCGTAGGGAGGGCCGACCGTTGCCTTGGGATGACCCCGCGGGGCAAGAGAGAATCCGTCAGGCCAAGCAACGACGGGCCGAATGGGAGGAGAAAGATGGGGGTTAGCATTCGCGGTCGTTCTGACCCACACCTGCACTCCCCATGCCCTCAATGCGGATATGCCACCAGATACAAGCAGTTCGGGCCTATGCGTTGTGCCTGCCCCAACCCCAACCCCAAGCGCCTCGGCGGGTGATCTGCTCACTTACGTTGACAGAACACTGCCCCTACGAGGGGGAGGAAGAGAAGGGATCGGAATCCCCACTGACCCAGTGACACTGGGGCCGCCCGGCACTGGCCCGACGGACCGCCGTTGCGGATCGCCGACCGGTACGCAGCGGGCAGGCCGCGGAGGGAAGTCAGCTAGACGTGTCGTCACCGCCCGCGTGCCATCGTGACTGACATGTAGGAGCCGACCGGCCAGCGCCTGCACTACTAACGTGCTGCCTAAGGACGATCCGGTGGCCGCGTTGAGTGTCCTGCGCAGAAGCGCCGGACTGGAGCGTGGCCCGTTCTAGTCAACCTGGACACCACGCCGGTTCAATTGCACGCCACATTCGTATCAAACCGAAGAACCACCGCTGCACGCCGTCGCGTTCGAAAAGCTAGAGTGCTAGAGCACCTGTGACGTTCTACCCGGCAGCCGTTCGATAGGTCTGCCTGTAGCGAGTGATCTGATCCGCGTGGTCGCGGTAGTAGCTCTCCCGGAGCACTCGCTTCAGTGTTCCCGGCTCGGAAATGTCAGGTCGGTTGATGGCAGGCGTTCAGGTGGCGGGCACCGCGTAACCGGTTAGGCCGCCGAAGTCGAGCTCCACACAGGGCTCATCGCCCTCGGTCCAGGCGTCGTGGCCCGGCGGTATATGGAATACGGTGCCGGGCGTGAGTTCGATGACGGTGCCGTCCTCCATGCGCACGGACATCCGCCCCGACAGGCAGTATCCGACGTGACCTACCTGGCAGTTCTCGGTTCCCGCAATGGGTTTCACGTCGTTCGACCATTTCCACCCCGGCTCGAACGTGGCCAGGCCGACGTCACCGGTGCCCAGGTGGACCAGGTCGACGTGCCCGTGTCCGGTGAACGGGCGAACCTCGTCGGGAGCATCGAACCGCTTAGCTTCCGCCTTGCTCATCGTTTACCCTCCTTCTCCCTATTTCCGCCGGTTTCCGCGCTAGCCCCGAGGACACCGACCGCCCCGCCGAGGGCTACGCCGGGGACTCGGGCGCGAGACCGAGCTGCGTGGCCCAGTCCTGCACGTCGAAGTAGAAACGGTGGCTCGTGACAACCCCGTTCTCGACCGTCGCGACGTCGCACTCGCGAATGCGCACACTCCTGCCTGTCGCGGGAATGGTTTCGCCGTTCGGCCCCGTCATGGAGCCGGTGTTCGTCCCAACGAAGGTTCCTTCGTCGATTGCCGTGTCGCCGCCCTCGTGCTTGGACCGCTCCTCCCATGCGGCATCCGGAAACGCAGTGCCGAACTCGGCCAGGTAGGCGGCGATCTGGTCGCGCCCGGTGATCGTGCCCTGGTCGGGCGTCTCAGCGACCGCGTCCTGAGCGTAAAGCCCTTTGAGGGCCTCCGAATCGCCCCTCAGGATCGCGTCAGTAACTCGATCCATGACCTCACGCGCCTCCCCCACGTCCGCCCCCTCTCGTCCGCCCGAGATGATCGTACGCCCCGGACAACCTACTCGGCAGTCTTTCGATACATCTGCATGTAGCGCGCGATCTCATCCGCGTGCTCGTCGCGATTGCGTTCTCGGAGAACGCGTTTCAGTGTCCCCGGGTCGTATCCATGCTTCACCAGGCGCCGGTCCCCCGTCTGGTCGATGTAGGCGAGCGAATACCACAGCGCCAGCAGCACCCCACAGGCGACCCCGCCGAAGACCACCACGCCAAATCCCAGATCCGACAACACCACCGACACCACCGCCGCGGGCGGCACGATCTATACCACGGCCCGCACGGTTCGGCGCAGCCAGCGGGTGCGACAGGTGACGTCACGTAGTACCCACTCGCGGTAGGGCGGCCCCAGCCTGCCTCAGAACGTGTACCAGATCCAGAGCAGCGGGTTGGGACGTGTCATTCGGAAGTGGTATGTCGCCACGGTCCCGCTGGACGCCAGGCAGGGGGTCGCCACCGCGCTGGCCGCGACGTTCGAGCAGTTCTTGAGCGACTGTTCGGCGGCAGGTCCGCGCTGCGCGTTCTCATCGTGGCGAATCCCGAGGCCAGAGTGGGCCGTGCTCGCGGCGCGGTCTCAAGGGGCACCTGTCACCACGGTCGATGGCCGCAGGTGGACCTACCCTGAGATCATCGCCGACACACTGGCCCGGCCGACGTCGTATCCGCAATTGGCTCCGCAATTGCTCCAACGGTTCTCCGACACAGCTACCGCGACGCCAGAGCTGCTCAACGCCGTGACCGGCAGCGAACCGCTGCCCTCCAGATACGGGCGACGAGCCGTATCTGACCAACCGCGCAGACGCCTACACCGCAATCCAATGTAGTGACAGCACTGTGCCAACCGATCCCGCCGTGTACAGCCGAGCGGCACGAGACGCCGACCGGTCTGAGCCGGATTTCGGCACGGATCGCCGTCTTCAGCACGATCCCGTGCGGGTTCTGGCAGGGCCACGACGCGACCACCACCCCACTGGCCGGGAGAGTCTCCGCACTCCCCGGGGCGTCCGTCGTAGATGCATCAGGACCTTCCGGTATTCGTAGCGGCCGCAGCGCTGCCACGTCCACGTCCATCCGTTAGCCGTGGCAGGCCAGAAGCCCAGCTCCTTCGCCTGTGATTCGGCAAGCGATCGCGTGCGCTTACCTGTTCCGAACCGCGGTTTGGAAGTAGTGGTCGGCGCACTGCATCGCCGATAGGACCAGCCGGGCCACCGACTCAGCGGCGTGCGGCGTCGACATGACGACGATCCGCCCAGCCCCAACATGCTTGCAGTCGAGGTGCAGCACATGCAGCCTTTGTTTCAGAAAGTTCACCCAAGCGGGCGGCATCAATGCCGGTGAGGTTTCGACCGTGATAACGGTCTCGTCCTCGGTTTCGCCCGCTCTGAAATCTGTGTTGACCTCATGAATTCTCTTGCGTCGATCGGACATCGCCGAGCATCCCCCTGCACATTTTGATACCGCCATTCCCCCTGTGCGACCCGTATCCGTCGTACCCACATGCCGACCCACGGCAACTCATCGAGAAACTCACAGGCGCTTCTGAGCTGCGATCGGCTTCGTCGCGTGAACGGTTTCCGATGACTGTTGTGGATCCGCGAGCGACCATTAATGCGCAGTGTCAAATTGCCCCGGGAAAGGACGGATCATGGCCAACTTTGCGCGGATCGCGGTTCGAAGTCCGCAACCATTCGACATCGTCGGGGACAACTTCAGCCTGTGCGGCTTGGGTCGGGCCAACAAGGAGTGCTCGGCAAGGCCGTCCTGAAAGACAAGAACGGCGTCGTACTCGCGCAGGTAGCGCCGATGTTCGTACCAGGAAGCGGGTTCTTGTTCACGCTGTTCGACTTCCCGGTGCCGGTCGGAACACCCGCGACGACTGAAGGCACACTGACGGTCGAGGCCGACAATCCGAGCGGGTTGCCGCAGAACGACTTCCGCGTCACGGTGCCGCTGACGTTCGGCCGTACGCTACTCGGCGCGTTGTACGCCGGTTTTCAGGCGCACACGGTCGTCGCGGGCGACACGCTGTTCGGGATCGCGCAGAACGTATACGGCGACGGCAACTTGTGGCCGCGGCTGTTCACCGCCAACAGAGACATAATCAGCGACCCCAACCTGATCCGCGTGGGACAGGTCTTGCGGGTTCCGTTCGCTGGCCCGTAAGCGGGTGCTCAGGTGGGCATGGCGCACGCACGATGACCCGCTGCAGGCAATCCGGGGCCCAAGATGACGATGACGAACCTGGCGTGACAGGCTATCTGACGTCGCGTGGACCGACGTTGACGTGAAAGCGTTTCGGGCCCGAACCGATCTGAATCGCAAAGAAGACTCTCTTCGGCCAGGCCGAACAGCGTTGTCGCTAGCACTGTTCCGACCGTTCCGGGCGCAACCGGCGGCACGTCGATGCCTTCAATTTGTCGTTGGGCGGTCACGGGGTCACCCTCGTGGTATCGCATTGAGACTCAACTTCCTCTTGCAAGCCTTGTAGTTGCGTTCTGGGCATGCGTTTGTGATGGTCGCTTTTCGCGCGCTGCTACGCAACCGAATTTCTACGGGCGGCCGGGTAAACGCGATCCTTCGGCAGCATGTCCCCGACGGACCGCAACGGGCGGGAGCGCCCGATACCACTGGTCTGTCGCACCCTACCCGCGTGTGCGCCAGACAACGCGGTTGGAGACCCCTGGGCGGCGGCTGATGGCGGGGTCGTCCGGCCTCGCATTCTGCTGATTTGCCTTCTGGCCCTTCGATTCTGGCCCGCGCGCCGCAGCGCGCAAGGCCACGGCCTGCGCTGACGCAGCTGCCCGAGGACTCGCAGGCTTCGTCATGTGGTCGGGTTGTTGATCTGATCAGCTGTTTTGCTCCACTGCCGCTATTTCACCGACAAGCAACGTCTATGACCGGCGAAGGTCACCTCGGTGGCTAATCTCTGAACGTTCAACTAACCAAGTCCCGGTTGTCGCTGCGCGTGGGCGTTGGACGTGGACCCACCAGCGGGACAGCTGTGGCGGGCGTTTGCGGACCGGCTCGGGCCATCCGGCGCCAGAGCCACGGCAGACCACAGCTGGCATTGCGTCACAGCGACTATCGGCTTACTGCCCGGACCGCCGTATCACGTTCGTGAGGTTTGCGCAGCGCCCATCGGTCAAACCCGCACCCGCCCCATCCCTTTCGCCTTCACGAGGGTCATGTACGGGTCGCCGTGATGCTCGCGTTCATAGGCCAAAAGTTCCTGGTCGGTCATCGCTGCCAGTTCCTCACGAGTCACTTCACCCATCAGTAATCGCCCCTAGATAATCTCGTCGACCGTGGCCATCAGTTGCCGTCCTCGTCCGGGCTGTCGTCGATGTTCACCATGCGCACCCCTTCAACCGGCTGCGATGTCTATGGCGGATACAGGGGTTTCGCCGCGTAGGACCGCCTGCACGTCGGGCCACCGTTCGGCAGGGATGAAGGTTCGCACCACCTCGATGATGCGGCCCATCTCGGCCAGCATGCGCGCACGGTCGATGGCGCCCTCATCCTTGCGGGCGATCTCGTTGAGCTTGAGGGCGGCTTCCATGCCGTCGCGGTAGCTGACAGAAGTGCGCTCATCGACCAGGGTCTGGTAGCCCTTCACCATGACGGTTTCCAAGGACGGCCAGTGGGGTGATCGCGGTAGCCACGCCCTCGATGAAGTCGAGGCTGTTTTCCTCAGCCCGGCGCTCCAGGATCTCGCGGTAGGTGGCACGGGCGACGTGCTGAACCGGGAAGTGGCGAGTGGCGTGGTTACGGATCGAGTCAATCGTCACTCGACCGCGCTGTTCGAGCTTGTGGTTGTGGTCCCCGATGGCGCGCAGGACCATGGCGTAGCTGGCCCCGGTCGCCAGCAGGTCGTTGACCTTCGTTCGCACCTGGTCGTTGCGACATATGCGGCATCTGGGCTCTAGGTGGAACCCATTGGTGCCCGCGGCCAACTGAATCGACTCCACGGACTCGTCGACAACGCCGCAGAACGCCTCGGGCACCGACATGGCGCCTCCTCCCCCTCGATCCTGCCAACGCGCAGGGGTGATCGATGGTTTCATTCTCCCACAAACGAGACCTGTTGTGCGACAAGGAACGAAACAACAAGCGCGAGTCAATGCCAAGTCAAATCCGCTCCAGAATGAGTTCCAATTCTGGTGTTTCTGCGGTACTTTCCTGTACTTGGATTCCCACGGCTGCCAACTATCAAGGCGCACACCGCCATAGGCCAGGAGTTGATCATGTCGAAGAACGCGCCGACCGGACCGCTCATCACGATGCCTTCGTTGCTCGCAATGAGCAGGCGCGCAATCGTCTCGGCGGGCATGGGAAGTTCGCCGCCAAGTCGTGGGACGTTAGTGGTGATGTAGTCGGTCAACCACCGAGTCATCTGCTCGCGTTGCGCCGCGAGGCGCTCGCGGGCCTCAGGGTTGCGGAGCAGGAATGGGGAGAACTCGTAGTTTAGCGCGGCGCGCTCGGCTCCGGCGGTGGTGAGCACTGGTTCACGATGGACGCGCTGAAGCTCGTCCTCCGCGAGCTGGCTATAGCCGCCTATCGCGACACCGACGGGCCGTCCTGTTTTTCGTCCTCATCGCAAAGTGGTTGCAGCCCAGCGGCTTCACGCAGAATGTTGAGCGCAGGCACAGGATCGTCAGTGGGCAGGACGTGATACTGCAGTTCCTCGCATGATCACGAGTCGCAGCACTCACGATAATGCTCTGGACCGAGCCCGGCGGTGTGCGAGGGTCGCCGCGGCGACGTTGGCCATTTGATGCTCCTTGCGGGCCGGGTGCTCACGTTGGCGGCGTGCGTGGGGATTCTGCCGGGGCCGAGGCCGACTGGTGGCCGCGTTGCCGTCCGGCGCAGCCTCACTGCGGGTCTGCGGGTCTTGCGGCGCAGACTCCGCCAACTTCCCCGGGATGGCCGAGCACCAGAGGCACCAGCCGGTCCGGGAGTCGATCAGCATGCCCTTCCCGCAGCACGAAACACCGGCCATCGCGCACCAAGCCATCGCTCTCTGAGATGCCCGCCCGCTCAGCACCGTTGGCGTGCGACGGTGTCGCGGATGGGGCGGGTGTCGCGGATGGGGCGGGAGCCGGAGATGGGGCGGGTGTCGCGGATGGGGCGGGAGCCGGGGATGGGGGTGACGCGACCGGGATGGGGCCGGAGCCGGAGATGGAGTGGTCGCTGCGCTCCCCCTCCTCTTGTGGTCCCGGTGTGAACTGCCCGTTGCCTCTCATACCAGAAATGTGGGTAACGGGTTGGGCAGGGGGGTGTGTAGGAGTATCCCCCTTATGTCTCTTCTCTATGTCCCTATGTGCCTTTACCAACATTTCTGGTATGAGTTCGGGATCGAGCACTTTCGGATCGATTCCGGCCTTGAGTGAGTAGTCCTAGGGGCTGCTTCCCGACTTCACCGTCGCCAGGCCGAGCGCGTGCAGGGCCTGGAGCTGGCGGTCGACGGTGGTGCGTGGCTTGTCGATGCGCTTTGCGACCTCTAGGGCTGTCGACACGGCCGACTGGTTGTACGCGAGGTCTTTGAGGATCGCCAGCCGCAGGGGCGGTACCGAATCTGCCGCGCAGCGGATCGCCAGTTGCAGCGCGCGGTGCCGGTCGACGCCGATGGCGACGGCACCGCGGACGACCTGGGCCAGCTGCTTCGCGAAACGGGTTGGTGCTTCGGGTGCGTGGGCGTCTTCGACGTCGCCGCGGTAGTCACCTCGACGGCGGTGCGGGCCTTGGTCGCCAGGTTCGCCACTCGAACCAGCACGAGGTTTTCGTACGGCCCGAGCTGTGGCGGGTGCTCGGGGTCCATGCCCGCGATCACACCGGCCACAGCATCGGCCAGCTCCTGGCGCATCTGTGTCTCTGATCCAAGGTTGAGAATCGACTGGAGGCCAGATTCTTCGCGGCCCTCTTCGTCTTCCGAGTCGATGCGTACCAGCACGAAGCGATTGCCCATCAGCGAGATGACAGCGTGCGCCCTATCCCATGCAGTGGTGCAGGCCCCGATCACGACCAGACGGCCCCGCCACCGCAGTGTCCTGCCCCCGTCGGTGCCGACGTTGCGCTCCCAGTAGCCGTCATAGATCTCCGCAGTGCAGCGAGCACTTCAGCGCGGGCGTTGCGGTCCATCGACAGAATGGTGGTGAAATCTTTGATTACGAGCACGCCACGTTCGCCAATCTTGGGCAGCAGCCCACCGGTTGCGTCGGGTGTCCGCTCTTTCTTGGATGTGGCCGAGAGCAGCGCTCCGGCCGATGAGATCGACGAGGTGATGGTGGCCCCGATGCCGATGAGTGGCTGCACAGTCTCGGTTTTCGCGGCCCCGGACCCGGAGATGAGCATCACCCACACCGGGTCGCCGTCGAGGCGTTCCACAGCGGCGGTGCCCAGTGTGATGTCGAAGGCGTCGGTGTCGTAGGAGTTCCCGAACCAGCGGCGGAAGACCTCGTGTGCCTCGTCCAGTGATATGGGTGGTACCGGCTCGGGTTCGGATTCGGGGGGCTGTTGTTCGTCCCCGCCGGTATCGCCGAGAGTTTCGGTCGCCACCGGCGGTGGGTCGGGCTTCACCAACCGCAGCAGGTCATCGACGGTGTGACCGTCCACCAGGTAGTCGTCGAGACCGGTCTTGCCATCAGTGTCGGGCAGCCACAGGTACTCGACGTTGGCACCTTTGACCGCCAGGTAGTCGGCCAGGGCGTGCAGTGCCTTCTGCACCGATTCTTTCCGCGCGACATCGCCATCGAACGCGAGGATTACCCGTCTGTTGTTGAGCGCGATGTCCCGCCAGTCCGGTAGCGCCACCTTCCCACCCGCGGTGTTGGTTCCCATCCAGCTCCACACGCCGGGCAGCGCGACGATGCACAGCCCGTAGTGTGCACCGCAATCGGCCTTCTTGACGCCTTCGGTAACCCACAGCGGCACGCTGGGATCGCCAAGCCAGTCGGCAACCCCTGGAGGGACATCGACTCCGTTGCGCTGCTGGTACGGCGTCTCGTATTTGACGATCCTGCCGTTGCGCCACCGCGGCACGTCGGGCCGGTACTGATAGCCCCACGTGGACCCGTCGATGCGCAGCATCGGCACCAGTAGGCCGGGAACGCAGTTGCGGGCGGCCTTGACGATCCCGAGCTTGCCCAGGCGGCGTCGGTCGGTGATCGTTTCATAGCCTCGAGCTTGGGCATGTTCTGGCGTGATGGCCGACGCGGCAAGCATTTTGGCGTGGCACTCGTTGAGCGGGCGGCCGTCGGGGCCCCGGTAGGCGGTGTAGTCCTCGTCGCCCGCTCGGCCCGCTCCAGAGTTAGGCCAGTCCCGTATGTCGTAGAGGGAATAGCGGGTGAAGACACCTTCACCGCCCCTCCCGCACTCGGTAGAATTTGGTGCTACCGGTCGTGTGTTGATGGTCGGTGTCGAAGTTGGCGTCCCCGGGATCTCCCTCCCGGGGCGTCGTCGTCTCAGGGGCAGACATCAGCGCTCCCCCCGGCCGCGGCTGTGGACTGCCCGGCAAGCGAGTAGGACCCGTACGGGTCCTGCTCGCTCAGCGCGCCGGTGGCCTTGGCTTCTTGCTCGGCGATCCAGTGCTCTAATTGCGCCCTCCGGTAATAGATCCGGTTGCCGATCCGCATCCAGGGCGCAAAAAGGCCTTTGCGGCGCAGATCTTCTTGGGTGGACACCGGAATGCAGCCCTTCTCGGCAACCCAGCGCTGGTTAACGAGCAGGGGTTCGGTCGGGTCTTCCATTTGTTGCCTTCCCGGGCAGGAATCTCCTGCCTCACCGTTTCTGGGAACGGGAAGGGACGAATAACACTGCTGGATGGCGAAATTGGCGCCGGAGTGCTTAGTCAGGGCTTGACCACCGGGTTGGCCAGCATCACTCGCTCGACCTCGTCGGCGTCGAGGCGGATGTTGCGCGGGCCGATGCGGTAGGCGTGCAACAGGCCCTGGGTGATGTAGCGGTGGATACTGCGCCGCGAGATCCCATACATCTCGGCGGCCTGGGTGGGGGAGACGAACTTGCGGGGCACAGGTGGACCTTTCGGGGACGAAACGAAATCGGCGTTCCCCGCGTGACCTCACATCCGTGGAGGCCCATCCCTTGCCACACACACTGCGGCTACTGGACGCGATTGTCGGCCCGCGTCTGCCATCCCGTGCCAGGGGTCCAGGCTACGTCAGTAACTTTAAAGTCAGTCTGTGTCCGCTGTGTCGGTCTGCGCAAGTCGTGAAAGTGCTCCTGCCGCAGCGGCATCGCCCCGGCAAGGGCAGCAGCGCGCACCGAACGTCCAGTCCGCAGCCAGTCCGCAGTTGGTTGCAGCGGTTGCGTGAAGCTGCTCCAAATACAGCGAGTCCACCTCGGATTTTTCCGCGTGCCATCGCAGCTTGACGCAACAACCGCGCAATACGACGGAGTTGAAAACCGTTCGGTGGCTTGCCATTACAACCTTCCGTAGCGCGTGAGTGCCGACGGGCCGCCGCTCTCGACACGTACCGTTGCCCGCTCCAGGCATCCTCCGACGCCTTCCTCTGCTACCCACGACTGCACGCTGAGCACCATTCCCTGGTCGATGGTGGCGTCGCTCCCGCGGCCCAGGCCGATCAGCGGCGGTTCGGCACCCAATCCCAAGCCATGCGCCAGCGGGATCGCGAGATCGGGGTTGCCTTCGTTCTCCCACGCTCGGTACATGTCAGCACCGGTATTGCCCGGACGGCAGGCGGCGATCAATGCGTCCATTCCCCGCGCGCATCTCGCCGCCAGATCGTCGGTCCCCGGCGGAGCAGCATTCCCGGCCACGCGGGTGCGGGCCAGGCCTGCCTCGTATCCGGCGTAGAGCGCGCCAGGCGCGAGTACCACTAGTTCGCCGTCTCCGATGGGTCGGTCAGATGCCAGATGCCGGAACCTGACCGGACCGCGCGAGGGCGTTGCGAAGCAGACGCTTTCCGACGGCGGCATCGGTGCGCCGAGGCTCGCAATCCGCTCGTCGTAGATGCCCAGCAGTTCACGCTCGGTGATGCCCGGCGCCAACGCGTCTTCCATCGCGCTGAGCGCCGCTTCCGCAATCGCCGATGCCACGTCCAGGCAGGTGATCTCATCGGGCGTCTTGGTCCGTCGAGCATTTGCCATGACGGGTGCGGCGTCAACGAGTTCTGCCGGCGTGACCAGTTGCGGGATCAACTCGGCGAACATCGGCGTCAAACCGTCGGTGCCTACCCGTCGCGCCTCACGCAAGCCCGGGATCCTCGCCAGGTCGGCCGCCAGATTGGCCGGATTCCAGCTCATGCGGTACAGATCGTCCCGCCCGATCTCCGGCGGCACTCCCTCGTCCCATGTCGAGAGCAGATGCACGCGTGCGGTTTTCCTCACTACCACCACGACCGGTGCGAACGGCAGCACACCGGATCGCCCGAGTTGACGCGCACCCGACACGTACCGCACGTCGCCGACGCCTCCGAGCATCAGCGCGTCGAGATCGTGGCTTTCCATGCCGGAGAGGACTTTTGCGCGCCGTTCGGCACGCAGGCGGGCGAAGTCTACGCGAGCGTCGTCCTCGAGGCCCATCATGCCGACGAACACCCCGCGGTCACGGGCGGCGGGGCTCATTCCTCGACTCCCGCTCGCTCCGGTCCTCGCTCGTCCCTCGCTGCGATCCTCACTCGCGATCGTCTTCGGGTGCTCATGCGGTCAGTCCGTAGGGTTCGTAGGTTGAGCCGCTGAGTTTCACCCAGCCCGTATCCGTCACGGCCACAATGTCTTCCGATCGGTAGCCCGCGAAACCGTCCTCCCAGATGACCGGTTCGAAGACAAGCACCATCCCTGGCGCCATGATGAGCCGCTCGTCGAACTTCTCGCCCAGGTCCGTCCCGATGAGTGGCATTTCGGCGCTCTCGGTGCCGACACCGTGAGCCAGATAGAAGTGCTCGATCCAGGGACGGACTCCGTCGTTCGCATCGATGGCGGTGGTGCCGAGTTCGAGCGCCGACACGCCCGGCTTGAGCACGTCGAGCGCGGCATCGACCACCGCGCGCCAGCGGCGGAAGTGTGCCCGCTGGTTGGCATTCGGGACGGGGTCGGTGCTGGTGATCCAAGTCCGGCCGTAGTCGGAGGCGTAACCTTCCCAGGTGATCCCGGAATCGACCCAGATGACGTCGCCCTCTCGGAGGAACCGATCGGTGGTGACAGTCGGATAGGCAAGGTCGCCGTGCAGGGTCCATGGTCCGAGCTCGCGCGTCGGCGCCATCACCTGCCAGATCGGATCGATCCCGTTCGCCGACGCACCAAGTTCAAAGACACGGCGGAGGAACACCGCGCTCAGGTCTATCTGGCGAACTCCCGGCCGCAGAATCGCCAACGCGTCGGTCATCGCGAGCTCGTTCAGTCGCTGCGCGTTGCGAATGCACGCGATTTCGTCGGGTGTCTTCGTGAGCTTCGCGGCACCGACAACATCGGAGGCATCGGCCCAGTCGAACCGGGGACCCCCACGCAACATCGCGTGGGTCTGGTCGTCGAAACCGATGCGGGCGCCGGACGGGAAATGGTCGGCGAGCGCCGCGGCGAAGACCTCGATGCCGTCGTCGAGATCCGGAAACAGGGGGCCGTGCAGGTGATCGTCGGGAAGGTCTGCAGGAGCCCCGTCGGCATAGAGCGTGTAGAGGTGAGGTGCCGAATCTCCCTTCACCACAACCGCGACCGGGCGGAACAGAGCCGCGCGGTCACCGTCCTGGGCGGGCGCGGCCGCCCCGGTGGCATAGGCCACCGAACTGGACCCGAGCAGGACCAGGCCGTCGACACCCTGCGCCTCGAGCTGCTGCTGTAAGCGCTCGAAGCGTTCCCTCCGCATCCGCGGAAGATCGGGAAGGTCTGGGATCGCCCGTCCGCCGATGGTCGCGCCTGCTGCCCAATCGTCGATGGGTTCCACCTCCCGGGACTTAAGATCCCTAAAAATGCAAAGATAGCCCAATGGGCCGTTCCGACGTCAGTGCCGACGCGATCGTCGGATTCGATCACCATTCCGACGAGTTCAACGTCAACGAGCGAGAGGTCAACGCCGATCTCCGCAGCCGGTGTCCCGTCGCGTGGAACGAGAAGTACGGCGGATTCTGGTACGTCTCCAGTTACGACGCGGTGGAACAGGTCGCGCGAGACGGCGACACCTTCGCGCACAAGTACGAACCGAACGCCGCCGACGGCGTGAACTACCAAGGCGAGATGGGTGTTCCGCGTCCCGAAGGCCAGCCGCCACTCGGCATCGGCGAAGTCGACGGTCCCTACCACCTGGCCCTGCGGCGGGCGCTCACCCCGTTCTTCTCATCGGGCGCCATCGAGAAAATGCGGCCGTTCATGGAGCAATCGGTGCACTGGTTCCTCGACCAGCGGGTCGCCGATGGCGCGATGGACCTCGTGCTCGACTACGCCAGTCCGGTTCCGGCCATCCTCACCATGAGGTTGATGGGTCTGCCCTATGACAACTGGCAGCTGTATGCCAACCTGTTCCACTCGGTCATGGACGCTTCTGGGGGCGACGAGTACAACAAGGTGATCGCCGAGGTCCCCGCGATGATCGACGGCCTGTTGAAGTTCGCCGCGACCCGTCGGGCCGATCCAGCGGACGATCTGACGAGCTTCCTGGTTCAGTTCGAATTCGACGGCGAGCGTCTGGACGACAACCAGCTCATCGACATTCTCTGGAATCTCATCGGCGGCGGCGTCGACACCACGACGTCACTGACCGCGCTCAGCCTGCTTCACCTCGGCACCCATCCGAATCTGCGACAGCAGCTCATCGATCGTCCCGAGCTCTATCGCACCGCGGCAGACGAATTTCTCCGGTACTTCTCGGTCAACAAGACGCTGAGCCGCACGGTTAGTCGCGACACCGTCCTTGGTGGTCAACAACTTCGGCGCAACGACCAGGTGCTCATCAGCTGGTTCGCGGCCAACCACGACGAGCAGGAGTTCGAGCGAGCCGACGAAGCGGTGCTCGACCGGGCCCCCAATCGTCATGTCGCGTTCGGGCTCGGGCCTCACCGTTGCATCGGCGCCCCGCTGGCGCGGGTCATGTTCGAGGTGATGGTGAAGGCGGTGCTCGACCGCATACCCGACTACGAGGTCGACCTCGGCGGTGTCCATCGATACTCCGGTAATCCAAGCATGACCGGCTTGGGCAAGCTGCCTGTGACGTTCACACCCGCTGTGTCCCTGGGGACGTCGCGCCCAACCTAGAAGAGCGCGAACTGCTCGCCGGCCAGGGTGGTGTCGGTGAACTCCTCGACGCCGGTGCCCCCGACGACGCCGTCGAGGCATCGCATGAAGTCGGAGTCGCTGACCAGTGGCACGCCGAGCTCATTGGCTTGATAGCCCTTGCCGTGCTCGGGTGCGACTTCGTCGCAGATCACCAAGGACGTCTCCGGGTCGACGGCGTCGGTGTAGGCCAGCCCGGCGTGCACGATCCGCTCGATGAGCTCTTCGTGGGTGCGGGTGACCTCGGCTGACAACGCCACCCGCATGCCCTGCACCAACGGTCGGCCCGCGACAAACCGTCCGGGGTTGAGGTACGGGCACGGCAGCCGCGAGGCGAGCATCTTCAGCGGGCGCAACTCCTCATGCGTGACCTGGCCGTTCGGCCACTGCCGCCGCGTCACCGACCGCACCGGCAGCCAGACCTTGCGCTCCCTGGCCCTGACCAGCACGGGCTTGAGGATCTGGGCGAGCACCATCGCGTCGTCGAGCGCATCGTGCGGCTTCATCTGAGTGATGCCCCAATGCGCCGCCAGCGTCTCCAGCCGCAGGTTGTCGGTGCCCAGCTCGAGGCGGCGGGTGAGCTCGACCGTGCACATCACCGTGTCGACGGGTAGCTCCGCGCCGACCAGTTCGGCCTCGGCGGCCAGGAACGAGTAGTCGAACCCGACGTTGTGGGCGACGAGTGTGCGGTCCTTCAGCAGCTCGATGAGTTCGCCGACGATGTCGCCGAAGGAGGGCTGGCCCTGCAGCATTTCGGCGGTCAGGCCGTGAACGTGCGTGGGACCGGGGTCGACCCCGGGATCGAGCAGCGTGTAGAGGCTTTGCTCGACGTTGCCGTCGTCGCCGAGGGCCAGCGCGGCGACGCTCACGATGCGGGCCTGCCCGGGGCGGAAGCCTGAGGTCTCGACGTCGACGACGGCCCAGCCCGCACCGGTCTCGTTCGCCGGCCGGCCCCAGGTTTGGCTCACGTTTTGAGGATGGCACGGATCCCCGACAAACCCGGGTCATCGCACCGGATCGCTGGCCTGCGTGTCGGCTACCTAAAATGCCGGGGATGGTCACCACTCGTGGACGTGTCGCGCTCGCGGCCGGGGCAGGCGCGCGATGGGCGTCGCGGGTCACCGGCCGCGGCGCGGGCGCCATGATCGGCGGCCTGGTGGCGATGGCGCTGGACAAATCGATCCTCCGTCAGCTCGGTGAGGGCCGTCGCACGATCGTCGTCACCGGCACCAACGGCAAGTCGACCACCACCCGGATGACCGCGGCGGCGCTGGGCACACTCGGACCCGTCGCCACCAACGCCGAGGGCGCGAACATGGACGCCGGGCTCGTAGCCGCGCTGGCGGGCGCCCGTGACGCGTCGTTCGCGGCGCTTGAAGTCGACGAGATGCATGTGCCGCATGTCGCAGACTCCGTCGAGCCGGCGGTGATCGTGCTGCTGAACCTGTCGCGTGATCAGCTGGACCGCGTCGGCGAGATCAACCACATCGAGCGGACGTTGCGCGGCGGGTTGGCCCGTCATCCGTCGACGGTGGTGGTCGCCAATTGCGATGACGTGCTGATGACTTCGGCGGCCTACGACAGCCCGCATGTGGTGTGGGTGGCGGCAGGCGGCGGCTGGGCCAACGATTCGGTGAGCTGTCCGCGGTCCGGCGAGACCATCGTGCGCGACGGCAGCCACTGGTACTCGACCGGCACCGACTTCAAGCGGCCCACCCCGCAGTGGTGGTACGACGATGCGAAGATCTATGGGCCAGAAGGGCTTTCGCTGCCGATGCGGCTTGCACTGCCCGGCACGGTGAACCGGGGCAACGCCACGCAGGCGGTGGCCGCCGCAGTCACGTTGGGCGCGGATCCGGCCGCGGCGGTGGCGGCGGTGTCGGGTGTCGACGAGGTCGCCGGCCGCTACAGCACGGTGCAGCTGGGCGCGCATTCAGTTCGCATGCTGCTGGCCAAGAATCCGGCCGGCTGGCAGGAAGCGCTGTCGATGGTCGACACCGACGCCGGCTCGGTGGTGATCTCGGTCAACGGTCAGGTGCCCGACGGGGAGGACCTATCGTGGCTGTGGGATGTCAACTTCGAGCACTTCGTCGACCATCCTGTGGTGGCCGCAGGCGAGCGCGGGACAGACCTGGCGGTGCGCCTCGGATACGCGGGTGTCGAGCACACTTTGGTGCACAACGCGGTCGAGGCCATCACGTCCTGCCCGCCGGGACACGTCGAGGTCGTCGCCAACTACACCGCCTTCCTGCAACTGAACCGAACATTCGGGCGGGCGGGAAGGTCACCCAGTGTCTGAATCGACGGTGCGGATCGGGCTGGTGCTGCCTGATGTCATGGGCACGTACGGCGACGGCGGCAATTCTGTGGTGTTGCGACAACGGTTGCGGCTGCGGGGTTTTGACGCTGAGATCGTCGAGATCACACTGTCGGACCCGGTTCCGTCGGAGCTCGACCTGTACACGCTCGGCGGGGCGGAGGATTACGCGCAACGCCTGGCGACCAAGCATCTAAAGCGTTACCCCGGTTTGCAAGAGGCGGCCGCACGAGGCGCGCCGGTGTTGGCGATCTGCGCGGCGATCCAAGTGCTGGGACATTGGTACGAGACGTCATCGGGTGAGCGCGTCGACGGGGTTGGTTTGCTCGACGTCACCACTTCGCCGCAGGAGAGGCGGACCATCGGCGAGGTGGTGTCGCAGCCGTTGCTGCCCGGACTGTCCGAGCGCTTGACCGGCTTCGAAAATCACCGTGGCGGAACGGTTCTCGGCCCAGCGGCTCAACCGCTCGCGAAGGTGATCAGCGGCGCGGGCAACCGCGCGGGCGACGGCATCGACGGCGCAGTGCAGGGCAGCGTGGTTGCGACCTATCTGCACGGGCCCTGCCTGGCCCGCAATCCGGAGTTGGCCGATCATCTCCTGAGCCGCGTGGTGGGTGAATTGCCGCCGTTGGAGATCGACGAGGTGGCGCAGCTGCGCCGCGAACGCCTGGCCGCCCCGCGGCGGGTCTAGGCTGCAGTATCGCGCCCAAACTCACGTTCGGGCGCGAAAGTGCGAGTGAATCGCGCCATTTTGTCGATCTCGGCGCCACCTCGACGAAGCCACGCCTCATACGCCCTGCCCAGGATCTCGGATTCTCGGTCCTCCGCGATGACACGGATAACTTCCCACCCACGCTTCTCGATCTTCGGGTGCCGCCGCATGTCCTTCACGTACTGAGGCCGATCGGTGCGATGCTGATCGCCGTCATACTCGACCGCCAGCTGAATATGGCGCCACCCCATATCCAAAAAGGCAAAGGCCACATCGCCGTCGAGGACGGGAATTTGAGTCTCAGGAATCGGAAAGCCGTTGTCGATCAACAGGAGTCGCAGCCGACTCTCCTTCGGGGACGCAGCGCCGGGATCGACCAGTGGAAGCAGCTCGCGCAGCTGACGCACTCCCCGCACCGGGCCGTATCGCTGTATCAGCATCGACACCTCGTCGGCGGAAAACGGCGCGGCACGCATCAACGCGTCCAACCGGGCGATAGCAGCGGAGCGTTTCTGATAACGCCCCAGATCAAAGGCCGTCCGCGCCAACGTCGTGACCGGAAGGTCGGCTACTAACGTGATTTCGTCATCGGCCGCGCGGTCCATCCGGACCACGAGCCCCGATTGGCGCCGCCGATCATCCACCAAGATCTCGATCGGTTCGGTGTCGTCGACCCACGCCGCCCCATGAAGTGCCGAGGCGGCCACACCGGCGATCACACCGGTCCGATCGGATGTCAGCCACGCACCGAGGCTTCGGTCCGCCAAGCTCGGCGTCACCCGTTTCGGGACATAGACACCACGGAACAGCGGGCGATACCAACGCCTCAGTTCATGACGGGGCAGCCCGTCCCCCATCGCCTCCCGGCCAAGAAACACTTCCCCCATGGCGGCATCATCGGCCACGGGTCCGACACGTCGCCGAGATCGACGAAATGGCGGGTCTTACTCGTACTTTTGCGCCCGTTTGTCCGTTTGGGCGAAAGGAAGTCAGGCCATTGCGCGGCGGCCTGTCAGCGCCCGGCCGAGCGTCAGCTCGTCGGCGAACTCCAGGTCGCCGCCCATCGGCAAGCCGGACGCGATGCGTGTCACGGTCAGGCCGGGGATGTCGCGCAGCATCCGGACTAAATACGTCGCGGTCGCCTCGCCCTCGGTGTTCGGATCCGTCGCGATGATCACCTCGGTGACGTCCACACCGTCGACCCGTTCGCCAATCCTGTTGAGTAGCTCGCGGATTCGCAACTGCTCAGGCCCCACCCCGGACAACGGATCGAGAGCCCCACCGAGAACGTGGTAGCGGCCGCGGAATTCACGGGTGCGCTCGACGGCTTGAACATCCTTCGGCTCCTCGACCACACACACCAGCGACGCGTCGCGGCGCGGGTCAGAGCAGATTCTGCAGCGGTCCTCGTCGGAGACATTCCCGCAGACCGCGCAAAACTTCACGCCGTCGCGCACCTTGCCCAACACGGCTGTCAACCGGTCGATGTCCGGCGGCTCGACGCTCAACAAGTGAAAAGCGATCCGCTGCGCGCTCTTCGGCCCGATACCGGGCAGCTTGCCGAGCTCGTCGATCAGATCCTGGACGGGGCCTTCAAACACTGCAGTACAAATCAGAGTCCGGGCAGCCCGAGCCCACCCATCCCGCCGGCGAGCGGCCCGAGCCGATCGTGGGCCAGGATGGTGACCTGCTTGGAGGCGTCAGCGATGGCGCCGACGATAAGGTCCTGCAGCGTCTCGACATCGGAGGGGTCGACCACCTTCGGGTCGATCGACATGGCCACCACTTCACCGCTGCCCTTCATGGTGACCTGCACCAGACCGCCGCCGGCCTGACCGTGCACCTCGGAATTGGCCAGCGCCTCCTGCGCCTCCATCAACTGCTGCTGCACCTGCTGCGCCTGCGCGAGGAGTGCCGACATGTCGGGCGTGCCTCCGGGTTGCATGACAGTCCCCTTGCGTATTGGTCTCGACTTGGTTGCGCTCATCCACAAGCGGCGGTTCGGGCTTTCAGACTAGTCGTCCTCCGGCTACCTTGACGCCGTGCACGTCCCAGCCTGCCTGCGTGTCGGAGCCGCGATCGCCACCGGTCTGCTCGTCGCCGCTTCGACGCTCGTCAGCCCCGCATCGGCCGCGCCCGCCAACATCGCCGGCATGGTCGTTTTCCTCGACCCCGGCCACAACGGCTCAAACGACGCTTCCATCAGCAGGCAGGTGCCCACGGGCCGCGGCGGCACCAAGGACTGCCAGGCCAGCGGCACCTCCACCGACGACGGCTATCCCGAGCACACGTTCACCTGGGACACCACCCTGCGCATCCGCCAGGCCCTGACCGCCCTCGGTGTGCGGACGGCCATGTCCCGCGGCGACGACACCGGGCTTGGCCCCTGCGTCGACGAACGCGCCGCGATGGCCAACGCCCTGCACCCCAACGCGATCGTGAGCATCCACGGCGACGGCGGCCCGCCCACCGGCCGCGGCTTCCACGTCCTCTACTCGTCGCCGCCGCTGAACCAGACGCAGGCCGGGCCTGCCGTCCAATTCGCGCAGATCATGCGTGATCAGCTCACCGCGTCAGGGTTCGTGCCGTCCACCTACACCGGCTCCAACGGCCTTGACCCCCGCTCAGACATCGCGGGTCTCAATCTCGCCCAGTTCCCGTCGATCCTTGTCGAATGCGGCAACATGAAGAACCCCGTCGACTCCGGGCTGATGAAGACGCCCGAGGGCCGGCAGAAGTATGCCGACGCCGTCGTGCGCGGCATCGTGGGCTTCCTGGGCACCCAGCAGCCGCGGACCAGCTAACGGCCCTCGACCTGCTTCTTGAGGTTGTCCAGCACCTCACCCTGGATCTTGCGCAACCCCAGCGGCGCGAACGTCTTCTCGAAGAAACCCCCGATGCCGCCTGCGCCCTGCCACGACGTCTTGACCGTCACCGACGAACCCGGCCCGGCCGGAGCGACCGTCCAGTTCGTGATCATCGACGAGTTGGCGTCCTTCTCGATGACGGTGTGGCCCGCCACGTCGACATTGGCCTTGACGTCGCGCACCCGCGACTTCGTGGCCTGCAGTTTCCACTTGGCGACGGTGCCTGCGCCCTGGCCGCCCTCGAGCACCTGGTAATCGCTGTAGCGCGGGGACAGGATCTTCGGGCGCACGGTCTGGTAATCCGCCACCGCCGCCAACACAACCTCCGGTGACGCGTCAATCAAGACGGTGCTGGACGCGCTGACCTGTCCCATGAAATGGCTCTCCTGTCGTGTTGGTGCGGTCGCATAGGCTGCGGCCGCGGACTAGCGTATATCTGTGTCTGTTGAGGGGAGCGACGCACAGGCTGCTCACGCCGCGGGCGTGCAGCGGCTTCTCGCCAGCTACCGGGAGATTCCTCCGAACGCCACCGTCCGGCTCGCCAAACCCACGTCAAACCTGTTCCGGGCGCGGGCCAAGACCAAGAGCAAGGGCTTGGACACCTCGGGGCTGACGGGCGTCATCGCCGTCGATCCCGATGCACACACCGCCGACGTCGCCGGCATGTGCACCTACGAGGACCTCGTCGCGGCCACCTTGCCCTACGGCCTGGCGCCGCTGGTGGTGCCTCAGCTGAAGACGATCACGCTGGGCGGAGCGGTCACGGGGCTGGGCATCGAGTCGGCATCGTTCCGCAACGGCCTGCCGCACGAGTCCGTGCTGGAGATGGACATCCTGACCGGCACCGGCGACGTGCTCACCGCGTCGGCCGATCAACACGCCGACCTGTATCGCACTTTCCCGAATTCCTATGGGACATTAGGCTATTCGGTCCGGCTGAAGATCGAGCTGGAGTCTGTCAAGCCGTTCGTCGCGCTGCGGCACCTGAGGTTCCACACGTTAGAGGACCTGGTCGCAGCCATGGACCGCGTCATCGAGACCGGCGGCCACGACGGCGCCCCGGTTGATTACCTCGACGGTGTGGTGTTCAGCGCCGACGAGAGCTACCTGACACTGGGCTTCCAGACCGGCACTCCCGGGCCCGTCAGCGACTACACGGGCCAACAGATCTACTACCGCTCCATCCAACACGCCGATGGTGAGAAGCACGACCGGCTCACCATTCACGACTACCTGTGGCGGTGGGACACCGACTGGTTCTGGTGCTCACGCGCGTTCGGGGCACAGGACCCGCGGATGCGCCGGTTCTGGCCGCGGCGCTACCGGCGCAGCAGCTTCTACTGGAAGCTCATCGCCTACGACCAGCGGTTCAACATCGCCGACCGCATCGAGAAGCGCAACGGCCGCCCGCCCCGCGAACGCGTCGTGCAGGACATCGAGGTACCGATCGAGCGGACCGCCGAGTTCCTGGACTGGTTCTTGGCTAACGTGCCGATCGAACCGATCTGGCTTTGTCCGCTGCGGCTACGAGACGACGGTGACTGGCCGCTGTACCCAATCCGGCCGCACCACACCTACGTCAACGTCGGCTTCTGGTCGTCGGTGCCGGTCGGACCCAACTGGCCCACCGAGGAGGGTCACACCAACAAGCTGATCGAAAGCAAGGTCAGCGACCTCGACGGGCACAAATCGCTGTATTCCGACGCGTACTACAGCCACGAGGAGTTTGACGAACTCTACGGCGGAGAAACCTATAAGACCGTTAAAAAGACATACGACCCCGATTCACGTCTGCTCGATCTTTACGCGAAGGCGGTGCAACGACGATGACGACATTCCGTGAAAGCACAGCAAATGCGTCCGCGAGGAAACTCACGCTTGCCGAGATCCTGGAGATCTTCGCGGCGGGTCAGCTGCCACTGAAGTTCACGGCGTACGACGGCAGCACGGCCGGACCCGATGACGCCGAGCTCGGCCTGGATCTGAAGACCCCGCGCGGCACCACCTACTTGGCCACCGCGCCCGGCGACCTCGGGCTGGCCCGCGCCTACGTGTCGGGCGACCTGGAACCGCACGGTGTGCACCCCGGCGATCCCTACGAGCTGCTCAAGGCGCTCGCCGACAAGATGGACTTCAAGCGTCCACCGGCGCGGGTGCTGGCCAACATCATCCGCTCCATCGGCTTCGAGCATCTCAAGCCGATCGCGCCGCCACCGCAGGAAGCGCTGCCCCGCTGGCGTCGCATCGCAGAAGGCTTGCGGCACAGCCGAACCCGTGACGCCGAGGCGATCCATCATCACTACGATGTGTCAAACACGTTCTACGAGTGGGTGCTTGGCCCGTCGATGACCTACACCTGCGCCTGCTACCCGCATCCGGACGCGACTCTGGAAGAGGCGCAGGAGAACAAGTACCGGCTGGTGTTCGAGAAGCTGCGGCTGAAGCCGGGAGACCGGCTGCTCGACGTCGGCTGCGGCTGGGGTGGCATGGTGCGCTACGCGGCCCGGCACGGCGTGAAGGCCATCGGCGTCACGTTGTCGAAGGAGCAGGCTGATTGGGCGCAGGAGGCGATCGCCGAGCAGGGGCTGTCCGACCTCGCCGAGGTCCGTCACGGCGACTACCGCGACGTGCGCGAATCCGGCTTCGACGCGGTGTCGTCGATCGGGCTGACGGAACACATTGGCGTGCAAAACTATCCGTCGTACTTCCGCTTCCTGAAGTCGAAGATGCGCACGGGTGCACTGCTGCTCAACCACTGCATCACCCGCCCGGACAACAAGACTGGGCCTGCGGCAGGCGGTTTCATCGACCGCTACGTCTTTCCCGACGGCGAGCTCACCGGCTCGGGCCGTATCATCACCGAGGCGCAGGACGTCGGACTCGAAGTGGTGCACGAAGAGAATCTGCGCCACCATTACGCGTTGACGCTGCGCGACTGGTGCCGCAATCTCGTCGAGCGCTGGGACGAGGCGGTCGAAGAGGTCGGGCTGCCCACCGCGAAGGTGTGGGGTCTCTACATGGCCGGGTCGCGACTGGGCTTCGAGACGAATGTCGTTCAGCTGCACCAGGTTCTTGCGGTCAAGCTGGACTCGCATGGCGGCGACGGCAGCCTGCCGCTGCGGCCGTGGTGGACGCCCTAGCTTCCGTCGATACGACGGGCGCCGAGCTCGTTCTGCAATAGCTCCAGCGCCGCCTCCTCCGGGTCGCGCCGAGGAGCCTCGGAGGTGTCGTTGCCGGCCTCGGCCAGCATGTCCTCCTCGTCGTCGTCGCGCTGCGGCGGCGATGGAACGACTCTCTCGGGTTCGGGTTCAGCTGCCGGTGCTGCGGGACCCGCTTCGCACCGGATCTTCCAGTCGACGCCGAGCGCATCCTTGAGCGCCTCGCGGATGACATCGGAATTGCGTTGCTCCACAAGCCGTTTGGCCAGCGGTTCCGACTCGTGGCTGAGCACCAGCGTGTCGCCCTCGACGGCGCGCACGATCGCGCCTGCCAGCATCACCTCGGTGGTGCGGCTGCGCTGACGGACCTTCTCGCGCACCGTGGACCACATGCTGCGAACCGCGGCGGCATTGGGTTCGCCACCCATCGCCGGCGCCGGAGCTTCGACCACGGGGTCGGACGGCGGCCGCACCGGCGGGGGCGACGGAGGCGGCTCGGGCGCTGTCGCCGGTTCGGGCTCGGCTTTGGGCGTCGGTTCGGGTTCGGCTTTGGGCGCCGGTGGTTCTGCCGCCCTACTCTTGCGGGCGTATTGCTTCGGCGGCGCGGCAGGCTGGGACGCCGCGGCCTCACCGGCCGGAATGGACATGTCCAGGCGCGTCTCGATGCGTTCGACTCGCTGCAGTAGCGCCGATTCGGTGTCGCTGGCCGAAGGCAGCAGCAGCCGCGCGCACACCACCTCGAGCAGCAGCCGCGGCGCGGTGGCACCGCGCATCTCCCCCAACCCGGCGTGCACCACCTCGGCGTAGCGGGTCAGGGTCGCGGTGCCGATCCGCGAGGCCTGGTCGCGCATCCGCTCCAGTACGTCCTCCGGCGCGTCGACCACGCCGCGGGCGATCGCGTCGGGCACCGACTGCAGCACGATCAGATCACGGAAGCGCTCCAGCAGGTCGGTGGCGAACCGTCGCGGGTCGTGCCCGGCGTCGATCACCGCCTCGACCGCCCCGAACAGGGCCGCTGCGTCCCCTGCGGCCAGCGCGTCCACCGCGTCGTCGATCAGCGCCACGTCCGTTGCGCCGAGCAACGCCAACGCCCGCTGGTACTCCACCCGGTTTCCTTCTGCACCGGCCAACAGCTGATCCAGCACCGACAGCGTGTCGCGGGGCGAGCCGCCGCCTGCCCGGATCACCAGCGGATACACCGCGTCGTCGACCGTGACGTCTTCCTGGGCGCAGATGCGTTCCAGCAGCGATCGCATGGTCCGCGGCGCCAGCAGCCGGAACGGGTAGTGATGCGTGCGCGACCGGATGGTCGGCAGCACCTTCTCCGGCTCCGTCGTCGCGAACACGAAGATCAGGTGTTCGGGCGGCTCCTCCACGATCTTCAGCAGCGCGTTAAAGCCGGCCGTGGTGACCATGTGCGCCTCGTCGACGATGAAGATGCGGTAGCGCGACTGCGCCGGCGCGTAGAACGCCCGGTCGCGTAGCTCACGGGTGTCGTCCACGCCGCCGTGGCTGGCGGCGTCGAGTTCGACGACGTCGACGCTGCCCGGACCGTTGGGGGCCAGCGCCACGCAGGAGTCGCACACGCCGCACGGTGTGGGCGTCGGCCCCTGCTCGCAGTTCAGCGAACGAGCGAGGATGCGCGCCGAGGACGTCTTACCGCAGCCCCGCGGCCCTGAGAACAGGTATGCGTGGTTGATGCGGCCGGCCGCCAGCGCAGTAGAGAGCGGTTCGGTGACATGCTCCTGGCCAACCACGTCGGCGAAGGTTGCCGGTCGGTACTTGCGGTAGAGCGCCACGCTCAGCAGGCTACCGAGGCCGCCCGACTCGTTGCACTCGGGAGAGGCTGGGTACGCGGCGCGCTCCTTCGAGCTGTTGTTGGCGACCCACACGTCGTCGGCTCTACGCACATGACGTTGATTTTCAGATTCTGTCGTCACGGTCGGAATAGAAAGCCACGCGGCAATCGTCGTGATAAGGGGGGATTGAGGTCCGTCGTAAAGGAACGATGAAACGTGAACGTAAGAAAGATCAAGCTTTTCGCTGTTATCGCAGGCAGCGTTGCGGTGAGCGCGGCGGCGTTGGGTGCTGCGATCGTGCAGGGACCCGGTGATTCCAGTGCGATCGCCGGTACCGATATGACCACCGGTGCCACCGTCACCGCGACGCTCCCAGACAGTGCTGAGCCGATCCCAGTAGCCGTGCCCGGCATCAGGGGTCCCGCGCCACTGCCGCCCGAAGAACAAGGGCTGCCCGGCTAGCGGCGGTCACTGCTGCGGCACGGCACGCCGCGCCTAGGGCGTTGTTCGACGAACTCTAGTCGTGTCGCAACAGCGACTCGGTCGCCGACAGCAGCGCACAGGTGGCCAGCCCGTCGATCGCGTCCCGCAGCTCGGGCAGCCCGGGGAACGACGGCGCGATCCGGATGTTCTTGTCCTCCGGGTCTTTTCGGTACGGGAATGCCGACCCCGCCTCGGTGACGGCGATGCCCGCGTCCTTGGCCAGTGCGACTGTGCGCTTGGCGGTGCCGCGCAGGACATCAAGGCTGATGAAGTAGCCGCCCTTGGGTTCGGTCCACGAGGCAACCTTCGAGTCGCCGAGCCGGTCGGAGAGGATCTGCTGCACTAGCGCGAACTTCGGTGCCAGCACGGCCTGGTGGCGCTGCATCTGAAGGCGAACCCCGTCCGCGTCACCGAAGAACCGCAGGTGCCGCAGTTGGTTCACCTTGTCCGGGCCGATGGATTTCTTACCCGCGTACTGCAGGTACCACGCGATATTGCCCAGCGAGCCGCCGAAGAAGCTGACGCCGGCGCCTGCGAACGTGATCTTGGACGTCGACGAGAACACCAGCGGCCGGTTCGGGTTGCCCGCAGCGTCGGCCAGCCCCAGCACGTCGACCTGCTTCACGAAGTCGTGGGTCAGGGTGTGCACGGGATACGCGTTATCCCACATCAGTCGGAAATCGTTTGCCGCCGTTTGCATTTGCACCAGTCGGCGGACGGTTTCCCAGGAATATGTGACGCCGGTCGGGTTCGAGTAGACCGGGACGCACCACATGCCCTTGATGGCCGGGTCAGCGGCGACGAGTTCCTCGATCAGGTCGACGTCCGGGCCGTCCTCGATCATCGGCACGGTGATCATCTCGATGCCGAGGGTCTCGGTGATCGCGAAGTGGCGGTCGTAGCCGGGCGAGGGGCAGAGAAACTTGACGGCGGGCTCGGCGATCCACGGTCGGGCGGAATCCGCGCCGCCGTGCAGCATCGAGTACACCACGACGTCGTGCATCAGCTCGAGGCTCGCGTTATTGCCTGCGATCAGGTTGGGCACGGGGATGCCGAGCAACTCGCCGAAGATGGCGCGCAACTCGGGCAGGCCATGGAGGCCGCCGTAGTTGCGGGTGTCGGTGCCGTCGCCGTCGCGGAAAGCATCCTTTCCGGAACCGGGCAACTCTAGCAGCGCATTGGACAGGTCGAGCTGCGCAGGCGACGGCTTGCCGCGGGTTAGGTCCAGGCTCAGCTTCTTGGCCTGCAGGTCGGCGTAGTTGCGGGTCTGCAGCTCATAATGTGCCTGCACTTCGTCACGGCCAAGGGACTGAAACGACACCGTGCGCCTTCCACCAACGTCAGCATCCGGGAAAGAGGGGACCCCGCGCACCCGCCAGAGCCCATTGACCCTTGCTGCCTTCCGGCCCTGGGGGAGTTCACAGGATAGACGCCGCGCGGGGTCCGTAGCGAGTGTAATACCCACCCGCTGAGCAACTCGACGGGCGCATCGGGCAGGTCGGCTACCATGGCCCGCGGAGGATTCGCCTAGTGGCCTATGGCGCTCGCCTGGAACGCGGGTTGGGTTAACAGCCCTCGCGGGTTCAAATCCCGCATCCTCCGCACTCGGTCCGGGGTGCGTCCAGCTGACCGACAGCTGGTCGCACCCCGGCCCATAAGTAATGAGGAGGGGTATGGGCCGCACCGTCGCGGTGGTTTGGCACGCGTCGTTCTCTATCGCCGCCGGTGTCCTCTACTTCTTCTTTGTGTTGCCGCGCTGGCCCGAGTTGCTCGGCGAGACCTCCCACACTCTTGGCACAGTGCTGCGCATCGTCACCGGCGCCCTGATCGGCCTTGCCGCCCTGCCGGTGGTGTTCACGCTGCTACGGACCCGCCGACCGGAGTTCGGCACACCGCAACTGGCGTTGACGCTGCGCACGTCATCGATCGCACTGCACGTATTGGCGGGTGCGCTGATCATCGGCACCGCGATCAGTGAGATCTGGTTGAGCGTCGACAGCGCGGGTCGGTGGCTGTTCGGCATCTACGGTGCCGCCGCCGGGATCGCCCTGCTCGGCATCTTCGCGTTCTACCTGGCCTTTGTGGCCGAGCTGCCGCCGCCTCCGCCCAAACCACTCAAGCCCAAGAAGGCCAAGAAGGGCCGCCGCGGTCGCCGCAAGGCCGCCGAAGAGGCCGCCGACGAAGCGCAGAGGCCGAAGATGAGGCGACCGCGGAGGACGAGACCGACGACAGCTCGGAGTCCGAGTCCGACGAGAAACCCGCCGAGGTCACCGCCGAAACCGCGGAGCCGGAGTCGACGGCCGAGGAGCCGGAGCCCACGGCGCAGGAGGAGCCAGCCGTCGAGGACGCCGAGACAGATGCCGAGCCGTCAGACGCAGGCGAGGCCGAGTCGACCAACGGCAGGCTGCGGAACCGCCGACGCAGGCGCTTGCGCGGCCGCGTCGCTGTCGAGGACTAGCGCTTTCACGGCTGAAGGCCATGAACAAGCTGTGGACCTGGCCTTTCGTGGTACTCGGTGAGTTCTAGCCAACCCTGGATCACCCGGACGGCCGCGCCGATGTTGCCGACCTGACAGTGGTTACTGGCCTGTTCGGAAGCTGTGAACGTGCGGGTAGTGACCGACCGCGCGTGCGTCAGGTTGGCCGCTTGCCGTCCCAACTGCTTCAACGGCACGTAGTGGTCATCCGTGCCGGCGAGCAACAGAACGTCGGCGGTGACAAATTGCGAGATGCGCCGCGTGTTGAACCTGGTCGTCGACCGCAAGAAATCGTAGGCCGTCGCAGTTCCGGTGACGTGCATTCCTTGCCGCAGTCCCCACTCGGCGACGGGTTTGCGTGCGATCGCGCGCCTAGCAACGGCATTGACGATCCCCTTCGCGCGCACGGCCAGCATCGCGCGCAGCACGGATGTGACGCCACGTCCAATCTGACGAGCGAGCACTTCGAACTCGTCGTCGAGGATGTCCATGCTCACGACTCGACTGATCCGCGGCTCAAAGGCGGCCGCCCGGATGACAAGCCCGCCACCAAGGGATTCGCCGACGGCGGTCACGTCGGTGAGCTGATAGTGATCGAGCAGAGCGGTCACGGGTCGCTCCCATTCGGCGATCATCGGTAGGCCGCGATCCTCCAGGGCACTCCCTTGACCCGGTCCCTCGAATGCGATGACCCGATGACCCGCGTCGACCATCGTGGCCAGCATCGGTAGGAACTCCTCGATATAACTGTCGAATCCACCGAAGACCAAAATGGTGCTCCCGGTTTCCGCCACCGGCTGCAAATCGAACGCCGGCAGTGCCGAACCGGCGTAAGGCACCTGGTCAGGGGTGACGTCGTACAGCATGCGCATCGTCTGCACGAACCGGGTCCTGGCGCCCTCGCGGCGCGGATCGTCGGGGCGCATGAAGAACTCCGCGGCGCGGTCGTAATACGCCGATGCCAACTTGCGGCCCGTGTCGCGGGCGGCGTCGGCCAAGCCCAGGAAGCCGTCGATCCATTCGGGGTAGGTGCCGCAGCGACTTGCCAGTTCGGTGACCTCCGCCATCGCTGACGGGCCGATCCACTGCACCCATCGGTTGCATTGGAAGTTCAGGCTCAGATCGTCATGGAAGTGGTGATATCCGACGGCCGGTGTGGTGCCGGTGCAGTCGAGGCGCGGCGCTGACGAATCCATGAGGTTCTCCTATCGCAAGTCAACTTGCAATAGAGCATGCGCCGTCCACGCGCTTATTGCAAGTAGACTTGCGATAAGCTCGTTACATGAGCGCGCCCGTATCGCATCGCCGCGGCGAACATGTCCGCCGCTCCGTGCTGGTCGCGGCTTTCGAGGAACTCGCCGAAAACGGTGTCGGCGAAGCGACCATCGCCGGTGTCGCGCGGCGGTCTGGGGTTCACGAGACGACGATTTACCGGCGTTGGGTGACGAAAGAGAAGCTGTTCGTCGAGGCGATGTTGAGCCGGAGCGCCGAGGAGATACCGACACCGGACACCGGGTCTGTGCGCGGTGACCTGGTGGCGGTTGTGCGCGCGGTGATCGCCTACGTGACATCTGCGGCCGGGCTGGCCGCGCTGCACGTAGCGTCACTGACTGTCGACGATCACCACCACACCCGCCGTGCATTCTGGGCCGGCCGGATCGATGCATTGCGTCCAGTCGTCGAGCGAGGCATCGCCCGGGGAGAGCTGCGGCCGGAGACAGATGCCGGTTTGCTGCTGGAGACCCTGATAGCGCCCCTGCACGGCAGGCTCCTGCTCACCGGCGAGACGGTTGACGAGCAGTTGGGCGAGCGCATCGTCGACCTCGTCCTAGACGGCGCTCGCCAATGACAGCATGGGCCCGCAGGGT
The DNA here is from genome assembly GCA_963770125.1 of uncultured Actinomycetota bacterium. GTDB lineage: Bacteria > Actinomycetota > Actinomycetes > Mycobacteriales > Mycobacteriaceae > Mycobacterium. The sequence continues at coordinate 78,717 of CAVYPI010000009.1, forward strand.
AGTGGCGTCGCCGTCCTGGATTTAGCAGGCCAGAGTTCGGGCACTATAGGCACATGGGCATATCTCCCTTGCGCCGCCTGCTGCCGGCATCGCTGACCGTGCTCGCCATGGTCTTGGCTCTGGTCGCACCGGCGACGTCGGTGGCCGCTCCCGCAGATATCGCGGCGGCCGCTGCGGCGGTCGAGCCGGCCGTCGTCCAGATCACCACGAAGATCGACTACCAGCAGGCGATCGGAACGGGAACCGGAACGGTCATCGATCCCGGCGGCGTGGTGCTGACGAACTACCACGTCGTCGCGGGCGCCAACGCCGTCACCGGCACAGTCGGCGGGCGGGACTACCCAGCCGATCTCGTCGGCTATGACCGCAAGCACGACATCGCAGTACTCCAGCTACGCGGCGCGGGAGGGCTACCGACGGCACCCATTGGCGACTCCGGTCAGGTCGTGGTGGGCGAGCCGACCGTCGGTCTAGGCAACGCCCGCGGCGTAGGCGCTCCCCTTACTCACGAAACTGGCCCGGTGTCCGCGCTCAACAGGACCGTCAACGCCGAAGACTCGTTGACCGGTAGCTCGGAGGAAGTCAACGGCCTGATCGAGGTTGCGGCCGATGTGCGGCCGGGGGACTCCGGCGGGCCGCTGGTGAACAGCGCCGGACAGGTCATCGGCGTTGTCACCGCGGCGTCGGTGAACTTTCAAATGGGCCCTGCGGGAAAGGGTTTCGCGATACCCATCAATGACGCGATGGCCGTTGCCGGTCAGATCCGGTCCGGCGCGGCGTCGGGCACCGTGCACATCGGGCCGCCGGTCCTTCTCGGCGTCGGTGTCAGCACCCAGCCGCGCAGCGCGCCGGGAATCATCGTGCGCGACGTGATGATCGGCGGTCCGGCCGATCAGGTCGGCGTGGCCATCGGCGACGTCCTTACGGTGCTCGACGGAACGTCACTGGACTCGGCCACCACCCTGACCTACGCGCTGGACCGTCACTACCCCGGCGATGTCGTGGGCCTGACGTGGATCGACCGCAGCGGACAGCAGCGCACGGGCAAGGCAACGTTGGTCCCCGGACCGTGAGTTGAGCGAAAGTCCTCGATTCGTGGATCGCGCCACCCTATGCTGAGCGAGTGCACAACACCGCTCCTTATCGGGTCGTCCAGTGGACGACGGGAAATGTCGGAAAAAGCTCCGTAGCGGCCATCGCCGCCAATCCCACACTCGAACTCGTCGGCTGTTACGCCTGGTCGAAGGACAAAACCGGGCGCGACGTCGGCGAACTCGCTGGCATCGAGCCGCTCGGAATCACCGCGACCAATGACGTGGACGCGCTGCTCGCGCTCAAACCCGACGTTATCGTCTACAACCCGATGTGGATCGACGTCGACGAGCTGGTCCGCATCCTGTCGGCGGGCGTGAACGTCGTGTCTTCCGCGTCGTTCATCACCGGGCACAACCTGGACGCGGGCCGCGATCGGATACAAGAGGCGTGCAAGCAGGGCGGCTCGACGATGTTCGGCTCGGGCGTCAGCCCGGGCTTCGCCGAGCTGCTGGCCATCGTCGCGGCCACCGGCTGCGCCAGGGTGGACAAGGTCACGATCGCCGAGGCATCCGATACCACCTTCTACGACTCGCCCGCGACCGAGATCCCGGTGGGCTTCGGCACGCCGATCGATGACCCCAATCTGCAGCCGATGGCGGCGAATGGCACGGCGGTGTTCGCCGAGGCGGTCCGGCTGGTCGCCGACGCGTTGGGCGTCGAACTCGACGAGGTGGTTTGTGAGGCGGAGTACGCGCAGACCACCGAGGACGTCGACCTCGGCTCGTGGACCATCAAGGCCGGCTGCGTGGCAGGCGTCTTCGCCAGCTGGCAGGGACGCGTCGGCGGCAAGACGGTCGTCGACCTCAACGTGCGGTGGCGCAAGGGCCAGTCGCTCGACCCCGACTGGAAGGTCGAAGGCGACCCATGGAAGATCACCATCGATGGTCTGCCGACGGTGACGATGCAAGTCGGCTTCCTGCCGCCGCCCGACTTCATCGAGAAGGCCGAGACGATGGCCGACTTCATGGGGCTCGGCCATATCATCACCGCGATGCCGCCGATCCATGCGATCCCGGCCGTCGTCGCCGCCGCGCCGGGCATCGTCACGTACAACGACCTACCGCTCACGCTTCCCCGGGGCGTCGTGCCTCAGGGCTGACGTGGGGCACACGGACATCGCGCAGCCGTTCTGTGCGATCGCCGGAGGTCGCGGAGTCGAATTAGCGGCGTCCGGCGAGCCGCTTTTTGGGGGCTTGCTGACCGGCTTCGTGGTAGCGCGCACCGTACCTCGGGACCGCGAGAGCGCCGGCATGTCGTGCTGCGGTGATGGCACTGCGCAGCGGCCGGGCCAGCCCGGCGAACGACGCCATGTCGAGCACCATCGGGGTCAGCAGCCGGTTGTGCACGAACGCGAACGCGCTACCTGACTGCGGATCGGCCCAGCCGAGGGTGCCGCCAAGTCCGATGTGCCCAAAACCTTTGATTAGTCCGGGGATCGGTGATTCGTGATAGCCGAGGTGGAACGGCATTGGTACGACGATGTTCAGGTCCGGCCACCGCCGCGGATTGCCAATCAAACCCTGCGCCAGCTCATCTGACAGAAACTGAGTGTCGTCGATCCTGCCGCCGTTGGCGATGGCGGCGTACATCTTGGCCAGGCCGCGGGCGGTGACTACACCGTTGGCGGCCGGAACCTCGCCGTCGAGAAACGGAATATCGCCCTGCACAAACGATTTGATGCCGGGGAAGAACATCGCCCCGAATGCGCCGGAGAGCGGCAGGCCGGCCACCTTCGGCGCGACGAAGTCGAACACCGGGTTGGCGCGCGTGCTCTGCGGCGCAAGGATCTGTGCGACTTTGGTCGGTGAGCCCGCAGGCGGGCGGCCCAGATGCAGACCGTCGGTGTCGAGGGGACGGGCCAGCTCTTGGCGGATCAGCTCGCGCATGCCTTGACCTGTCACCGCACGGGCCAGCCCGGACAGCAGCCATCCATAAGTCAGCGCGTGGTAGGCGGGCCAACCACGCAGATAGTCGACCGACGCGGCGGCCAACCGCTCCTCCATCAACTCGTGGTCCAACAACTCGTCCTTGCTGACGCCCTTCAGGTGTGACAGCCCGGACCGGTGTCGCAGCACGTCGCGGACGGTGATCGTGTCCTTGCCGTTGGCGCCGAACTCGGGCCAGTACGTCGCGACGGGCTCGTCGTAGGACAGCAGGCCGCGGTCGACGAGTCGGTGAATGACGGTTCCCGCGACGCCTTTCGTCGCGGAGAACACCATCGCGGCCGTGTCGACGGTCCAGGGCTCTTCACCCGCGCGGTCGGACCAGCCGGTCCAGACGTCGACGACCGGCCGTCCGTCGATGTACACCGATAGTGCGCCACCTCCGAACCGCCGACCCGGGAACAGACCCGCGAACACGCGCACGACGTTGGAGAACCGCGAATCGGCGGCACCCTGCACACCGCGGGGCAGGCCTTCTTCGGCGCGGAGCAGCGACGCGTTCGTCATACAGCTAACAATGCGTCGAGCACGCCGCCGTGCATGCGGAATCGCAATATTCAGCCGATCACCTGCAGGACCACCGCCTGTAGCTGGGCGCCCGGCGGGCCCGCCAGCACCACGTCCTTGAGGATCTTCGCCTGACTGCCCTCGACGGTGAACTCACCGGGCTGCGGCTGGTCGCCACCTTGCACCTCGTACTTCACGGTGAACGGGGTCGTCGGAAATGGATGGAAGCCAATGTATTTCGGCTCGATCGTGTACTTGTAGACACACCCGCCGTCTGGCTCGCAGTTCTGCTCGGTGACGACCACGTTGATCGTGAACTCCCTGGGTGTGGGCACCGACGGTGGTGGCGGGGGCCGCGTCGTTCGCGGCGTGGCGATCGGCTGCGGAGGTTTCGAGTGGTCGCTGAAGATCAGGACCGCCGCGATGCTAATTCCGCCAATCAGCATCGCGACGATCGCGAGCGCCGCGAGCAATCTGCGGATGGTCTGCATCGGGCCCCTAGGCTACTTCGGAGTCGGTCGATCGTTGCACCCAGGTAGCCCGCCGCACCTCACGACGCGCGAGCGGTGTGCCGTCAGCGCTGCGGATGCCGACGCCCCAGGAAGATGGCCCCGCACCGGGGACTGAGCGTGGATTTGTCCGCCTAACGGACGCGCTTCGTTTCACGGGACGATGTGCCAGCATCGAGACGTGAACGCACGCCAAGTCGTGTGTTTCCTGGGTTGCGAATAAGGCGATTGACTTGTGCGCCACCGGCGATCCGATCTGCTCCTACGTGAAGTCCGGGTTGGTCCGTCAGGGCGCCTCTTTTGGCGCGAGTCGCCTCTAGCTTCCGATCCGTCTCCCTCGACGGCCGCACCCGTTTCCATGTCGCAGTCATTTCACAGGCGATTCAGGTCATTCGACAGATGCGGCTCGCGCCCGCTGGCGTTGATGATTGTGAGGTCGACGAAAGGACGTGACATGCGCATCGTGGCATTGGAGGAAGCGTTCTGGGTGGATGGCCTGCAGACGTCGGGGTCCTTTGTGGAGCAAGACCCGCCCCTCAAGCCTGAGGCTCTACAGGAATATGCCCGCCGGCTCATCGATTTCACCGCATATCGGCTTCCCGACATGGATCGATGCGGAATTGATGTCCAGGTGCTGTCGCTCACCTCGCCTGGTGTTCAGATGCAGACCGACACCACCGCTGCCGTCGAGGATGCGAAGGCCGCTAACGACTTCCTCGCGGAGATCATCGGTCAGCATCCGAGCCGATTCGCCGGCCTTGCTGCGCTCCCGCTACAGGATCCTGAACGAGCTACCGAGGAGCTACGGCGCGCAGTTCGCGACCTCGGGCTGTCGGGTGCGCTCGTCAACGACCACTCGTTGGGCCGTCGGCTCGACGAGGACCAATTCGCGGTGGTGTGGGCTGAACTCGAATCGCTCGGCGTGCCGCTGTACATCCATCCGGGCGCGCCGCAGCCATGGCCGGTGCTCGACGGCTACCCCGAACTCAATGGCGCCCCGTTCGGGTGGGGTGCGACGACGGGAGGCCACGTCATGCGACTCATCTACGGCGGGGTCTTCGATCGCTTCCCCGGGGCGACGGTGATCCTGGGCCACATGGGCGAGTTCCTGCCGTTTCAGCTGACCCGTTTCGACGCCCGCCATCCCGCCCTCAACACCCGCGAGCTGGACCGCCTACCGTCGCAGTACTTCGGCGCGAACGTCAAGATCACTACGTCAGGGGTCTACTCGCACGCCGCGCTGTCGGCCGCAATCGATGCGATCGGCGTCGAGAACGTCATGTTCGCCGTCGACTACCCGTATGAGCAAAACGAGCGCGCCGTCGAGTTCCTCACCACCGCGCCGCTGGATGCCGACGATCTGGCCCGGGTGGCACACCGCAACGCCGATGAGCTGCTACGCCTGAGCTAGCGCGCCATCTCTTCCTTGAGGGCCGCGACGAAGGCGTCGACGTCGGCCTCGGTGGTGTCGAACGAGCACATCCAGCGGACGTCGCCGGCCGCCTCATCCCAGAAGTAGAATCGGACGCGCTTCTGCAGCCGCTCGCTGACGTCGTGCGGCAGCCGGGCAAAGACCCCGTTGGCCTGCACCGGATAAAGGACCCGCACTCCGTCCACCGCGCGCACCCCGTCGGCGAGCCGCTGGGCCATCTCGTTTGCGTGCCGGGCGTTACGCAACCACAGGTCCTTGGCCAGCAGCGCCTCCAGCTGCACCGAGACGAAGCGCATCTTGGAGTGCAGCTGCATCGACAGCTTGCGAAGGTGCTTCATGTGGCTGACGGCATCCTGATTGAGTACCACGACCGCCTCGCCCGACAGCGCGCCGTTCTTGGTGCCGCCCAGGGACAGGATGTCCACGCCCACGTCGGAGGTGAACGCGCTCATCGGCGCGTCCAGTGACGCGGCCGCGTTGGCGATCCGCGAGCCGTCCACATGCACCCTCATGTCCCGGGCGTGGGCCTGCTCGCAGATCACCCGGATCTCGTCCGGCGTGTACAGCGTGCCCAGCTCGGTGCTCTGCGTGATGGAGACGACCTGCGGCATGGCCCGGTGTTCGTCGGCCCAGCCCCAGGCCTGCCGGTCGATCAGCTCCGGAGTGAGCTTGCCGTCGGGCGTGGGCACGGTGAGCAGCTTGAGCCCGCCCATGCGCTCGGGCGCGCCGCCCTCGTCGACGTTGATGTGCGCGCTCTCCGCGCACACCACGGCACCCCAGCGATCGGTGACCGCTTGCAGCGCAACCACATTCGCACCCGTCCCGTTGAAGACCGGGAATGCCTCGGCGGTCGCGCCGAAGTGGTCGCGGATGATGCCCTGCAGGTTCTCGGTGTACGCGTCGTCGCCGTAGGCGACCAGGTGCCCGCCATTGGCCAGCGCCAGGGCGGCAAGCACCTCCGGGTGGACACCCGCGTAGTTGTCACTGGCAAAGCTGCGAACGTCCGGGTCGTGACGACGCCGGGCATCGGTATTGGGCGCGTTCACGGCTTCTTGCGGTCTGTATCTCGGCTCGGCTGCACCCGTTTCGGCTCGCCCAGCATCTTCGGAGTGCCTTCATGCTGCTGGCCATGCTCACCTGCGTTAATGCAGCTCACCATCCTCTGCCATGCGAGAAGTTGTCGGGCGAGAACTCGCCTGATAGCCAAGAACTCACTCAGTCTGGGCGTTCGTAACACTGCTCAGCAAGGTCCACAGGCGGCGTTCTCGCCACCGCCTGTGGCCACCGGACCCGACTCTAGAGCGCGCCGTGACGCTCGTCCAGGAACTGCGCCTCGGTCCAGCCGCGTAGGCGGGCACTAATAGCCACCGAGTACTCCGACCTCGGCTCTTAGCGTTAGGCAGCGCGCTGGCGCGGCCGACTATCGGGGTGTGCGGCGTACCAACTGCTTCTCGATGCGGGTCACACGGCGATGCTCCACGACGATCCATAGCGCTCCAGTGACCGTTCCGAGCACGGCGATGAGCACCGTCGTGGCGAGCCACTCGTAATGTCCGTAGGCGGCGGCTGCCGCCGTGCTGATAATGCCGAACACTGCGACGGCCAGCAGGATCAAGCCGGGCCAGAAGAAGTTGTCCTTCATCGCGATACCAGCGTGCGGTTGCGTGGTCCGGGCGTGATCCGTCGGATCGTGATGCGTGTCTCCCAACACGTCTCCCTTCGTCGTCGGACGAGATAACAAAATCCTACTCACTCGGCGGACCCGGCGGAATGCAGGATTTTGCCGCGGACCAGCTGCTCACCCGTCGAGCGAATACTGTTGGCAACGCTACAGCAGCGCCGCTGGTGTGGTGATCGTCGTCACGACCAGTATTAGCGCCCCGAACCTGAACTCGCGCAAGAAGATACCAACGTCGACGGTGCGTATACGTCATCGAACACGCGCGGGCTGACAATGATGCGCGCTCGTTGGAGGAGGTTGCGCGCGGCGCTCCAGAGGCTGCAGCCGAATCTGCACGGTGTCGCGAATACACGGCTCTGACGTGCGTCCGCCTCGATTTGGTCAGGTCGAGCCGACGTCTTCACGGGCAAACAGGTCGGGCAGTGAAATTGCCCCGACCGTTGTCACGAGCCACACCACGACCGTTGTGGCCACCCAGGATGCAATGCCGCGAATGGTGAGCCCGTGAGTTAATACCGAGGCGAGACTCAACGCGACGAGGGTCAATGCCAGGCCGGTGCCCCCAAGGAGCAGCGACGCATACGCATGGGGCAACTTCAAGATCAACACGGACAGGATCGCCTGCGCTACCGAGAACACCGCTACGGCGACGATGAACCCCGACACCGATAACGAAACTCCGGGAACAACCCACGCCGCCACCAGTAGTCCGATCGCCCATGATCCCAGAAGCACAACTGCCCGCAGCACGATTTGCCTCATGGCAATAAGCGTAGGTCTCGGAGCTGTGGCTGTGAAGGACGGCCTTGACTCATACCCCCGGCTTGGTCGAGAAGCTGTGCGCGTCGCCCAAATCGTCGGCCCCGAAGGCGTGGTCGACGTCTTGGACGTCCAACCCAGCATCCTCGACTCGACGCGTCAATGGGCACAACGCCATCGCCTTCACAACGTGGTGACCTCGACCGCCGACGTTTCCGGTCGGTTTCCCTACCCCGACGCCACCTTCGACGCCGCACCCTGATGAGCGTGCTCGGGGAGATCCCCGAGCCGCAGCAGACCCTGGCCGAAGAGGAATAGTCATCACCTGGGGATCGGCGTGTCACGCGACTTGCTGGTCACCTCCTGATTCGTCGGGTCGTTCGATGAGCGCGTCCTTCTCAACCTGGCACGCCATAGTCCGCCTCGAACGCTTGGACCGCCTCCAGGGCATGAGCCCTGCCTCGGCGTTGTAGATCTCCGCGAGCGCGGCTTTTGCGCCGGGATGCGCCGACTTAGACAGGGCGGCAAGAACATTCGAGCTGATGTGGAACCAGCACCGCTGCTCGCGAGCATCGGGGAACACCTCCCGCAAGTCCTTCCAGAACCTCAGCGCCCCGTCACCGACGGCCAACACCGGAGCGGTCATCCCGCGGCGGCGGCAAGACCGGAGCAGATCAGCGCAAGACTGCGACGACTCGCGGAATCCGCGCCAACCTATGCTACTGAGATCTGACGAGTGCTTCAGTCGTTTTGCCTCTTCAAATCCCTATTCTTGCTGGGCTGCACCCGTTTCGGCTCGCCGGGCATCTTCGGATAGTTCGGCGGGTACGGCAGGTCTCCCAGCCCGCGTTCCTCGTCGGCCTTGACCATGTCCAGCAGCGGCTCGAGCGACTGGGCCTTCGAATCGATCTCGGCCCACGGGTCGTCGCGGGCGGCCACCAGGTCGGCCGCGGTGGCAATGGTGTAGTCGTCAGGGTTGGCGTCGCGCAGCTCGTCCCACGTCAACGGCATCGAGACGGTCGCGATCGACGTCTTGCGCGCCGAGTACGCCGACGCGAACGTGCGGTCGCGGGCGTTCTGGTTGTAGTCGATGAAGATTCGCTTGCCGCGCTCTTCTTTCCACCACGACGTGGTCACCGAATCGGGCGCCCGCCGCTCGACCTCGCGGGCCAGCGCGATACCTGCCCGGCGAACCGCGATGAAATCCCAGGCCGTCTTGATCCGGAGGAAGACGTGCACGCCGCGGCCGCCGGAGGTCTTCGGGTATCCGACCAGACCGAGTTCGTCGAGAACCGGCTTGAGCACATCGACCGCGATCGCGGTGGCCTCTTTGAAACCCGTGCCCGGCTGCGGATCCAGGTCGATGCGCAGTTCGTCGGGATGCTCTGCATCCGCGCAGCGCACCTGCCACGGATGCAGCGTGATGGTGCCCATCTGCGCCGCCCACACGATCGCCGACGGGTGCGTCACCTTCAACGCGTCCGCTGTGCGGCCCGACGGAAACGTCACCACGCAGGTCTCCAGATAATCCGGGGCGTGCTGCGGAATTCGCTTTTGGTAAATCTCCTCGCCGTCGATGCCGTCTGGGAAGCGCTGCAGATGTGTTGGCCGATCCCGTAACGCGGTCAGCATCGGACCGGACGCGACGGCCAGGTAATACTCGACGAGCTTGCGCTTCGTGCCTGCGGAGCCCAGCTTAGGGAAGTACACCTTGTCCGGGTTGGTCAGCCGGACCTTGACACCATCGACGTCGACTTCTTCTGCAGGCGTTGCCATTTCAGGACTCCAGTACGTCGTACAGGTCGTAGTTCAACGGCACGTCGAGCTGTTCGAAGGTGCAGCTTTGCGGATCGCGGTCCGGCCGCCACCGCACGAACTTCACGGCATGCCGAAATCGTTGGCCGTGCACGGTGTTTCCCTCCATCTGGTCGTAGGCCACCTCACATACTTTCGCGGGACGCACCGGGATCCATCGCTTGTCCGCCGCTGAGTTCCACCGGCTCGGCGCTCCGTCGACCGCTTGGTCGCCTTCGCGTAGCGGCTCGAGGTCGGTCAGCAGCTTGAGCCGGTCCTTGGCGGTGAACGACGCGGCGCCGCCGACCATCTGCAGTTCGCCGTCGTCGCGGTACAGCCCGAGCAGGATCGACCCGACGCCCTCGCCGCTCTTGTGGATGCGGTACCCGATGGCCACGCAATCGGCGTCGCGGGCGTGCTTGACCTTCACCATCTCCCGCTTGCCCGGCAGATACGGGCCGTCCAGCCTCTTCGCGATCACCCCGTCCAGCCCTGCACCCTCGAACGTATCGAGCCACTGCGCGCCCTGGTCGGGATCCTCGGTGGTGCGGGTGACGTGGCACCACCGCTTCTCGTTCACCGCTTCGGACAAGGCATGCCGGCGGACCCGGAAGGGCTCTTTGAGAAGAGATATATCGCCTGTGGCCAGGGCGTCGAAGCCGATGAAATGCGCGGGCGTCTGCTCGGCCAGCATCTTGATCCGGCTCGCGGCCGGGTGGATGCGCTGGGACAACGACTCCCAGTCCAGCCGGATGCGCCCCCCGATGTCACGCGGCACGACCACCTCCCCATCGAGCACGCAGCGGGGCGCTAGCTCTTCACGCAGCGCCTGCTCCAGCTCGGGGAAATAGCGGCCGAGCTCCTTGCCGTTGCGCGACTGCAGGACGACCTTGTCGCCATCGCGGAACACCAGTGCACGGAAGCCGTCCCATTTCGGCTCGTAGGACCACACCCCCGCTTCGGGTGGAACCTTGGCCTGGGCTTTGGCCAGCATCGGCTCTAACGGTGGCAACACGGGTAGGTCCACGCTTTCCATACTCACGTAGACCCTCGAACCGGGGCAATGTCATCGGCCCCCTTGTCGCCCGCGTCGACGCTCGCGTGGCCCAGAGCACCGCTTTGAGCAAATCAGCCGGAATCTCCTGGTGTTAGCCAAGTGTTGGTTCTGGGGTGTCGTGCTACCACGCGGGGACGGCCGACAGGGCCCGGAGTGCCTCTAGCGCTCTGGCGGAGTCGCTGCCGGGCTCGGCGCGATACATGAGCACGTGGTCCCCACCGGGATACGGTGCGTTGAGCCGGTGGCGGTAGAGATAAAGGTCGCCGACTCGAGGATGACGCACGTGGTGGATTCCCAAGCGGTACCCCACCTCCGCGCGGCCCCAAAGTTCGCGGAAACGTGGGCTGGCATCAGACAATTCAGCTATTAACGCCTGCATGCGAGGATCTTTCGGACAAAGACCACTGAGTTCCCGTAACCCACTTACCGCGACTTCGGTCGCCTCGTCCCAATTAACGTAGAACTTCCGGGCAGCGGGGTCCAGTAGGCGCCAGCGTAGGGAGTTTTGTCCTGGTGTGAACTCTGGTGACAGCGCGCGAGCGATCGGATTTGCCGCCAGGACATCTCGGTACCTGTTGGCCACAATGGCCGGCATTAGAAACTGATCGATTACATCGGCGAATCCATGGGCCGCCGCTTCCAGCTCGGAAGTATCCCCACCTGTCGGGGCGGCCAGGTCGTGCAGATAACGCGTGGCTTTCGCGTCCAGTCTTAGCGCCCGTGCAAGTGCATCAATGATCTGAGGGGACGGATTGTGGGCGCGGCCCCGCTCGAGTCGTAGGTAGTACTCGACGCTGATGCCGGCAAGCATTGCCAGCTCCTCGCGACGCAAACCTGGCGCGCGGCGCTGTCCGCCGGGAACCAACCCGACGTCTTCGGGACGAACCTGGTCCCGCCGCGCACGCAAGAAATCACCCAGAGCGTTGGCATTCGCCACCACCGCTCGAGCCTATTCCCTGCCAGTACCCCTGATCAACACGGCATACCCGCCTCATCCGCGTTGCCCCGATGACGGATGCAGGCCCAGCCGATCGATCAACCAGCTAATCAGCCAGCGACCGCAAGACCTGATCTGCCATCTTCGATGAGAAGTTGGTTAGACGGGCTGGTAGCCATCGGTCGCGATTCACTGGAGGTCCTCACAGCGACGGTGAACTGTCTACGAAATCCACAGCGTCGGAATCGTTTACGGTCACCACAGTGACCACCGATGAGGTGCTGGCGTGCTGGCAGAGGACCGTGAGTGGCGGGCGGGGTGGGCGACCGCGCAGCTGCCGGTCCCTTTGCCGCCGTGCTTGCCGCACTCGTTGACACTGCGTGGACCAGCAACTCATCCGACGTACACGATGGCGGCTATCTTTGCCAATTCCGCTATCTAATCAGCGAGGCGAATGTACGCTCCAAGCGGCACGTGGTCAGCCGACGGTCTTACTAGATCGAAGGGGCATTTACGTGGACAGAAGGGTCAAGCGGCGAAGCAGCAGCCGATTCAGCAAGCTTTGGCTGCCTGTGGTGGTCCTCGGTGTGATCGCAATCGTCGGCTATGGCGTGAACACGGTGCGACACCTGAATGAGGCAATCACCAATTCGTCCGCTGCCAGCGCTATTCCCGCCACCGTTGTTCAGATTAATCCAAAGAACGTCACCTATGAGGTGTTTGGAAGCCTTGGCGGTGGCGGCAAAGTCACCTACGCGGATCTCAACAGCCAGCCGATCGAAGTCACGCTGGCGTCGCTGCCCTGGTCGCATTCGGAAACGACGATGGCATCCTCGGCCTCGTTGAGTCTCGTCGCACAGGTCGACGGTGATTCGGTGGGGTGTCGGATCCTGGTGAACGGTCAGGTCCGCGACGAGCAATCCGTCTCTCATGAGGGCGCCGCGGTCGCGTGCACGGTGACCGCAGCATGACCACCGCAGTAGCTCAGAAACCTCGGAACGATCCCGAACCCGTCCAACGCCCCCGCCTCGCGAAACTGCTTCGGGTACTGGCGATTCCGATCATCATCTTTTGGGTCCTGGTCGCGGTGGTCACGAACGTCTTCGTGCCGTCCCTCGACGACGTCACCGCCGAAAACGCCGGTCCTCTTGTTGCCCGCGACGCGCCGTCAGCACAGGCGGCGATCCACCAGGGCAACGACTTCGACGAATCGAACTACACCAGTGTTGCCGTCCTTATGCTGGAAACCAAGGGCCGCAAGCTCGGTGAGCAGGACCACCAGTACTACAACGAGGTGGTCCGCCGGCTACTGGACGACACCAAGCACGTGGCGTCGGTTCAGGACCTGTGGGGCAAGCCGGTCACCATGTCGGGGCCCCAGAGCGCCGACGCCGAGGCGACCACGTTGACGATCCGCCCAGCCGGCGACCTGGGATCGTCGGAGGCGAACGAGTCGATCGAGGCGATCCGCGACATCGTGGCGAAGGTACCGAAACCGGACGGCCTGTCTGCCTATATCACCGGGCCCGCACCACTGGCCGCCGATACGCTTCACGCAACGGATAAGAGCCTGGTCAAGCTGACGATCGTGACGGTCATCCTGATCGTCATCTTGCTGCTCATTGCCTATCGGTCGATCACGATCGCGCTGATCCCGCTGTTCGGGGTGCTGACCACGCTGGCGGTGGCCCGAGGCATCATCTCGTTCCTCGTGGGGCAGGGGGTCATTGAGATCTCCTCGTTCGCGTCCAACTTGCTGGTGTCCCTGGTACTGGGTGCCTCGACGGACTATGCGATTTTTTACCTCGGTCGATACCAGGAAGCCCGTCAAAAAGGCGAAGACAAGGAATCGTCCTATTACGAGTCCGTCGCCAACGTGCCGCACGTCATCTTGGGGTCGGGTGTTGCGATCTCGGGCGCCACGCTGTGCCTGAGCCTGACGCATCTGGACTACTTCCGCACTCTCGGTCCGCCCTGTGCGGTGTCGATGGTCGTCGCTGTCCTCTCGGCACTGACCCTGGGCCCCGCTCTGCTGACGATGGGAAGCAAGATCGGCTGGATCCAGCCGCGTAAGAAAAGGGCCAACCCGGTGTGGCGCAAGGTCGGCACCGTTATCGCCCGGTGGCCGGTGCCGATGATCGCGATTGCCGCACTCATCATTCCGCTGTGCATGTTGGGTTGGACGACCTACAAGGTGAGTTACAACGACCGGGATTTCGCACCGGCAAGCGTCGAGGCCAGCACCGGCTACGCCGCTGCCGACAAGCACTTCCCCAAGAGCTGGCTCAACAACGACATCGTGTACGTAAAGTCGGATCACGATATGCGCAATACCACCGACATGATCTCGTTGGACCGCATCGCCAAGGCCATCATCCGCACGCCGGGGGTCGCACTGGTGCAAAGCGTCACCAGGCCCAACGGTCGACCGCTGGAACACGCTTCCCTTCCATACGCCTTGGGCTCCGTGGGGACCAAGATCGGTGAGAACATCGGCTTCCTAAGTGACCGCATAGCCGATATCGACACGTTGGCAGCTCGCACGGGGAGCATTCTCGAATCAACCGAGCAGCTGGAACAAATAACCAACCAGTTGGCCGTCGGTACCCACATATCGCGCGAATCCGCCGAGCGGTTAAAGGCTCTCTCCGAAGAAATCCGAGATCACTTGGCCGATTTTGACGATTTCTTCAGGCCTATCCGCAACTACTTCTACTGGGAGCCACACTGCTTCGACATCCCGATATGCTGGTCTCTTCGATCGCTCTACGACTCACTCGATGGCGTCGACCAGATCACCGATGAGCTGCGGAACACAGTGCATGGCATCACCATCATCGACACCGTCACGCCGCAGATCGTCCCCCAGATACACGCCGTTGTAACAAATTTGGAATCAATACGAGTCCTTGACTCTTACGCTGCAAGGCACCCTGCATGCACTCATCCCACAGTTGGACGCTGTTATTCACCCGTTGATCGACCTGGCGCAGGCATTCGACAACGCCAAGAATGATGACTTCTTCTTCCTGCCACCAGACGCCCTCAAGACCGACGACTTCAAGGTCGGCATGAACTTCTTCATGACCCCCGACGGCAAGGGCGCCCGCTTCGTCTTCTACCACACGGGTGAGGCTCAGAGCCCGGAAGGCATCAAACAGGTAGAGGACGTAACCGCCGCCGCGAACGAGGCCATCAAGGGCACATCGCTGTCGAACGCCAAGATATCCCTAGCGGGTGCCGCGTCGAATTACCGTGATGTTAGGGACTATTCGCGCAACGACATCATCATCATGATGCTGGCGACGTTCGCCTTGGTGTTCATCATCGTCCTGGCCATCACCCGGGCCCTCGTCGGCGCGGTCATAGTGCTCATCACCGTGATGCTGTCGTTCGCCGGAGCCTTCGGGCTGTCGGTCTTCTTCTGGGAGACGCTGCTGCACACCCAACTGCACTGGCTGACCCTGCCGATCGCGTTCATCGTCCTCGTCGCGGTGGGCTGCGACTACAACCTGCTGCTGCTGTCGCGCTATCGGCAGGAGATCGGTGCCGGGGTCAAGACTGGGGTGATCCGGACGATGGGGAGTTCCGGAGGAGTGGTATTCACAGCGGCCTTTGTCTTCGCCTTCACGATGCTGGCGCTGCTGGCCAGCGACGTCATCAACATCGGCCAAGCCGGCTCGACGATATGCATCGGGTTGATCTTCGACATGATCGTCGTGCGACTGTTCCTGGTGCTGCCGCTCGCCCGGTTGCTCGGTCCGTGGTTCTGGTGGCCACAGAGAATCCCGAGTCGCCCTAGACCCGAACTGGCCAACGCGGCTGCAAGGTAGCGGGAACTGATGCCGGGGGCGGTGTTGGTCGTGATGATCGGTCCGGCCTGGCGCGCGATGGTGGTCGCCTCGGTGCACCAGGCGCTCGGCGTTTCGTGAAACCGCGCTACGCGAAGCTGGCTGGCGTGCAAGTCAATCGGGTGCGATGGCGTGCCGCATCAGGCTTCGAGCCGCGCGCTCTGACCGGCGGTAAAGCTCGGTGGCAGGTGCAGTGTCTGGTTTCAGGACATACGAATAGCGTCTCGCAGGACATCGGAACGCGGTACCTTCATCGTGGCCGGGCTGCCGCCGATTAACGGCTCTTCATCTACGCGTCTTGGTAGGCTGGTATCGGTGCGTCGCCACCGGTGGCCTGCTTCGTCCTCGTAATCAACTGTGATCCGTAGCTTGTAATTTGGGTCCGTTGTCGCGTAGGCCATCACGGCGTGCTGATAAGGCGGTAGCGTGCGAGGCCACTCCTTGACGAAGTGGCCTGTCATCGCGTCTCGTATCGCTTGCCTGAGGGTCGGTACCAGCTGGCTGTCGGGGTGACCTGATAGGACTGCGCCTATCGACCGTTCGATCACATTGTCGACCGACATGGTGCTGTTCGCCGGCCTGCAGCCAGCAGGGATTTCAAAACCGTTGGTGTCTAGTGCTGTAACGTCGACCCCTAGGATCGCGGTGACTGCGTTGCTGATGTTGTCGATTCTGACCGTCCACCACGAGTCACCAAATATCGGCATTCTAGCGCAGTACGGCACCAGTTTTCGTGCTTGAGCTCCGACACGTTCCGCTTTGACGCGGTGGAGTGCATCCATCTTTGCCACGTGGTGTCTGTGTTCTTCCGAGGCTTCCCGGGGGTCGCGGATGACGACGAGGTACA
>CAVYPI010000010.1:0-23634 GCA_963770125.1 uncultured Actinomycetota bacterium
CGCGCACCCAAACCGCCCAACTGAGCAGGGATTTGAAGTGAATAGCTAAGACGATGGGTGATCACACCGATCTTGCCGTCCGGCCGCACTAATGCGAACACCAACGAACGTGACGTGGTCTTCGTGCAGGCCATCCAACCTCGTTGGCCTGGCACCGCACTCGGCGATCATGGCCGGCCGACGCGTTGTGGACCTACTCTGGCTGGCATGGCCACTGAGTCCACTTTGCTCGCCCTCGGCACTCCCGCGCCGCCGTTTTCGCTGCCCGAGCCCGCCACCGGCGCCACGGTCAGCCTCAAAGAGCTGACGGGTCCCGCGCTTGTCGTCACCTTCATCTGTAACCACTGCCCGTATGTCCAGCACGTCGCCGCCGGGCTCGCCGCGCTCGGTCGGGACCTCAGCGATCGGGGCGTCGCGATGGTCGGCATCTCCAGCAATGACGCCGTTACCTACCCGCAGGACGGACCCGATCAGATGGTCGCCAGGCTCGCCGCCACGGCTGGACGTTTCCGTACCTCTACGACCAGACCCAGGACGTCGCCCGCGCCTTCTCCGCGGCCTGCACGCCTGACACGTTCGTCTTCGACGGCGCGCGTCGACTCGTCTACCACGGCCAGCTCGACGACTCCCGCCCCCGGAACGACCTACCGGTGACGGCCGCTGACGTCCGAGCGGCGGTCGACGCCGTGCTCGCCGGCGGCCGGTCGAACCCGACCAGCGGCCGTCGATCGGATGCGGCATCAAGTGGCGTTGAGCCGGGCTCACGCCCACGGCACGAGGTAGGTTGCCGCCCTTCTCGTAACCGAACTGTCGGAGCACCCACAGACGGTCCTATTACACTGTGTTCGTTATGCTGTTGTACAGCAATGTCTTTCGGCTGATCCAGCACGGTCGATGAGGTGTGTTCCCGTTCGTCTTGAAGTCGCTCGTGAACGGGTCGACCGTTCAGACCAGGCCTGGGCGCAGAGGCAACCAACCCGTTGGGCGGCGCACCGGCGTGGGCAGTGCCAACGCTCTTGATCGAGGCTTGGTCGGCCTCGGCCGCTAAGCGCGCCTGCCGGGCAGCGTCGAGGTGGCTGGCCCACGGCGACGTCGACCGCTCGAGCACCGTGGTTAGTGCCCGCCATGTCGGCGCCGGTGGAAGGCTCGGCAGCGGTTGGGGCTGCAGTCGACGGACACGTATCTGGCGGGCATTTCCCAATTTGCGCGGCCGCGCTCACCCGCACAGCTGGCCTCGTTGCCGAGCTGACCCGCGCGGCCACCCTCCCGGGAACGCGCAAAGCCCCACTCCTCTGCCGGCGAATACGACGGGATCGAATACTGCGGGTTATCAACAAAACTCATCCATGTTCGTTATCATCAGACGCATCAAGGTATTTCGGATACACCGGAGTTACCGATAATCCATCTGCTACCGGACGCGGCAATGATGCGGAGCAGGTGCTTTCCACGAGGAGGAGGTGCCATTCCGATGGATGAGTTCCCGCGGGACTACGAGGTCTTCGATCTCGGCGATGTGACGCTGCAGCACGGCGCGACGCTGCGCGACGCCAAGCTCGCGTACAAGACATACGGCGAGCTGAACGCCGACAAGAGCAACGCGATCGTGTACCCGACCTGGTACTCGGGGCGCCACTGGGACAACGAGTGGCTGATCGGAGACGGCATGGCCCTGGACCCGGCCAAGTACTTCATCATCGTCCCGAACATGCTCGGCAACGGGCTCTCGAGCTCGCCGTCCAATACGCCGCCGCCTTACAACGCCGCGAGCTTCCCGGACGTCACCTTCTATGACCAGGTCGAGCAGCAGCACAAGCTCGTGACCTCGTTCGGGTCGAGACGCTCCCGCTCGTGACCGGCTGGTCGATGGGCGCCGGGCAGACCTACCAGTGGGCCGTCAGCCACCCGGACATGGTCCAGCGGGCGTGCCCGTTCTGCGGCTCGTCCAAAACGAGCGAGCACAACGTTGTGTTTCTCGAGGGCGTCAAGTCCGCGCTGACGGCGGACGCCGCGTTCAAGGAGGGCTGGTACACCGAGAAGCCGACCAAAAGCCTGCGTGCGGCTGCCGGCGTGTACGCCGGCTGGGGCTTCTCGCAGGCCTTCTACTGGCAGCAGGAGTACAAGACCATGGGCTACTCCTCGCTCGAGGACTTCCTCGTCGGCTTCTGGGAGGGCTTCTTCCTCGACCGCCGCGACCCGAACAACCTGTTGACGATGCTGTGGACCTGGCAGAACGGCAACATCGGCGCGACGCCCGGCCGCGGGTTCGACGGCGACCAGGTCGCGGCCCTGAGGACCATCAAGGCCAAGATGATCGTGCTGCCAGCGCTCAAGGACCTCTACTTCCCTCCCGAGGACGAGGAGTTCGCGGTCAGCCACATCCCGAACGCCGAATTGCGCGTCATTCCGGGCGTCATGGCTACTTCGCGGGCCGCGGCGCGAACCCCGACGACATCAAGTTCATCGACGACGTCCTCAAAGAGCTCCTCGCGAGCTGAGTGTCATCAGCCATGTTCGTGCAGTCGCAGGCATGGACCACGATCGCCCCCTGAAGCCGCCAGGGGCGTATCAGCCGGGTCATCGCCACGGCGGCAGCGCGGTTCCTGCCGGGTGGGCGGGCAACCGAGCTCGCCAAGTCGCGTAGCTTCTGAGCGCTCGGGGATCCGCAAGCGACAGGATTGCGCCCGGCCATCCCGCCGAAGAGCATGAGGAATGGTTGGCTACGTAAACTGTCCCCGGGCCTATGCCGAACTCAACGACTTCTTGGGACCCGAGTCGCGCGGTGTAACCGTGCGACGGCCGTTTCGGAGCCACCAGACGGTGAAGGATGTTCTGGAGGCGATGGGCATTCCGCATACCGAGGTCGACCTCATCCTGGTTAACGGGAATGCGGAGGATTTTGCTCATCGGCCGACTTCCGGCGACCGCATCGCCGCGTACCCGGTCTTCGAGGCGCTCGACATCGGCTTCACGGCCCGGCTGCGCCCGGTGCCGCTACGTGATCCGCGCTTTGTTGTCGACGTCAACCTCGGTCGGCTGGCGCGGCTGCTTCGCGTGCTCGGTTCGACGTGTGGTGGTCGAGTGACACCGACGATCAGACCCTGGCAGATGTCAGCCTGGGCCAGCAGCGGATCCTGCTGACCCGAGACCGTGCCCTGTTGAAGCGTCGCGCCATCACGCATGGCCTGTTCGTCCGCTCCGATGACCCCGACGAACAGACGCTCGAGGTGGTACGGCGACTGGATCTGCGGCAATGGCTGGCGCCGTTCACGCGGTGCGTGCGGTGCAACGGCAGGCTGGTCGCCGTCACCAAGGACGAGGTGATCGACCACCTCGAGCCGTTGACCCGCCGGTACTACGACGATTTCAGCCGCTGCACGGAGTGCGCGCGGATCTACTGGCCCGGGTCACACCGCGCAAGGTTGGCCAGCTTCGTTGAAGGGCTCCGACACCAACTCTGACGCGCGGTGAGCTCGTGCGGTGGAGCCCCGGCGATCGCGGCGACCGCGATTCGGCCCCTTGTCGTGTTGCAGTCGCGGAGGGCCTGGGCGGAAACGCCGTCGCGAAAGTTCGGCGTCCAGCGTGGGCGGGTCACGGCATAGAGATGGTCGTCAATCCGTCGGGCGCTCAACGGAATTGAACAGCGCCGCCAGACTTTCGCCCGCTGACGGTCAGCACCATCAGCTGCTTGCGCGCGGCCGTAGGACAAGTCAATGTTCGTTGCGCGGGGAAGTCACCACTCGATGTTTGCTGTCGGGCGACATCAAATTCAGGTAGTCGTCTACTCGTGAGCACATGACGGCCACCGCATAGTTTTGACGAGTCAACGACGATGCCCGTCCGGCAACCGGCCGGCATCGAAAAATGAGGCGGCGCCAAACATGGTGAACCAGATCGTCCGCCAGACCGTTGAACTCGACAGCAGCGCCGCATAACTGAATCGCCCGACCAGGGGCACTACAACAGGATAGCTCGGCAGCAAACCCAGCGCCGCAGGCGCGAGGGGCGGCGCGGTCAACCGCATAATCACCGATCCCGAGCCGATGGTTTCCTCGGCTTGACCGTTGCGCGCTCGGAGACAACCAAATCCGCGGGAAGAGCAAAGAACGCCCCGAAAGGGCGGATCGGCGCAGGCATCTCGAAACGCCTCGGCAACCAAGGACAGAAGAACGTAAGTAGCAAATGTCCGTCATCAGTCGGACACCAGAAAGGCACCACCATGAAGAGCATCCTGTTCACCTCCCTCGCAACCGGCGCGTTGGCGTCCGCCGCGCTCGCACTGGCCGGAACCGCTTCCGCCGCCCCGTCGGGCCCATCGCCCGTGGATGCCACCATCAGCCAACTGCAGGCGCAGGGCTTCAATGTCATCGTGAGCCGCGTCGACAGCGCTGCGGTGGACCAGTGCACGCTCAACGCGGTTCGCCCCGGCCAGACGTTCTCGCACACCGACTCCGGTGTGCCTGGAGCCCAGGACGACCTATTCACCACGGTGACCAACAAGACCGTCTACGTCGACGTCACCTGCTGAGACCCGATCCGCACATACGTCGGGCACCCACCCCATAATGGGGAGACCTGCACCCCAACGACGGTCAAACGCGCCTGCATCTAATCCAAAGGGTGCGGGCGTCGCCACGGTGCGTTACCGCCAATCTTGTTGACTGTGTGGATTTCTCAGCCAATCGGGTAACCGGCGAATATCTGACTCGGGAGCGGTGATGGCGATCGCGGACCCGAAGTGCCTCGCTGACTATGGCGCTGACGACCACGCCGCGAGCGGGCGCAACCAGGCCTGGCCGCTGATCCTCAAGCGGGTCAACGCCGAGCGGGCACAACCGGATCCTGTCGGTTGGGCGGATGTGGGAGCGTCATGTTGGCTCGGTCCGGTACTGGCGGGGTGTCTTTCCGAACCAGCGTCGGCACGACCGGTTGAGCGCGCTTTGTTCGGCATAGCCGAGCAGGCCCGCGATCTGGCTGAGGTGCAGCCCCGGCTCGGCGAGGTAGCGCGCGGCCTGGGCGCGGCGTTCGCGGTCGATGACGTCTTGGCAGCGCACGCCCTCGGTGGCCAGGCGCCGTTGCAGCGTCCGCGGATGCATCGCGAGTTCGTCAGCGATGGCCTCGGCGCTACATTGGCCGGTGGGCAGCAGCCGGCGGGTCAGTTCGGCCACCCGGTCGGACAGCGGCGCGCTGTTCGGAAGGTACGTGGATTCCAGGTATTTGGTGGCAATGCGCCGGGTCTCCGGGTCCGCGTTCTTGATGCGCTGGTCGGCCAGATGCAACGGCAGCTCGAACCCGCACCACGCCTGACCGAAGCGCACGGGGCAACCCAGCGCGTCGCGGTAGGCGGCGTCCGAGCCCTGCTGCTGATGCGTGAAGGAGACCGCTTGGTACCGTGCCTGCGGTCCGCCGAGCAGGCGAAGAATGCGCACCGCGATGCCCATGCTCAGCTCGTATCCCTGAATGTAGGGGACACCCGGTTCGGTCATCTCGTAGGTGAACTCGATGCTGGCCTCGGTCCGCAGCCGGGCCGCCAGCCTCAAGGCAGGGGAGTGGATGTAGAGGTAGTGCGCGATCGCCTCCACCCCGCCCAGGACGGTCTGAGCGTTGCGGGCGATCACCGCGATGGGCCCGAGAATGTGCAGGCCCTGCCAGCCCGAGAGGCGAAGCCCGAAGTCCGGGCACCGCAGCTCCTCGGCGCTGGCCTCCAGCATGCGGGTCAGCGACGCGAAGGAGACGAACGCGTCGTCTTGGTGTTCGGCACCGGCGGGGATGTGGAAGCGCGCCAGGAACGCCGCGGGGTCACCACCGAGCTCGCGGACCAGCTCGGGGTAACCCCACATCGCGGTCGCGCGGATCAGGCTGCCCATTGATCAACTCCCGTGTCGGGAAATGATAAAATCTTGTCGGGTTCTGTCAAGACCCGACGGCCCGTCGGCGGCCATGCTCGATGCCATGCAGCATTTCGACATCCTCATCATCGGCGCCGGCCTGTCCGGCATCGGCACGGCCTGCCAGGTGACGGCCGAGTTTCCGCACAAGACCATCGCCGTGTTGGAGCGACGCGAGCGGATGGGCGGCACGTGGGACCTGTTCCGCTACCCCGGCATCCGGTCCGACTCCGACATGCTCACGTTCGGCTACAAGTGGCGTCCGTGGCGCGAGCTGAAGGTGCTCGCCGACGGTCCATCGATTCGCCAGTACATCGCCGACACTGCCGCGGCGTACGGCGTCGACGAGAAGGTCCACTACGGCCTGAAGATCGTCGGTGCGGACTGGTCCAGCGCCGAGAGCCGCTGGACGGTCACCGCCCTGCACGAGGCGACCGGCGAGACCCGCCACTACACCTGCGGCTACCTGATCAGCTGCACGGGCTACTACAACTACGACGCCGGATACCTGCCGACCTTCCCCGGTGTGGAGCGGTTCACGGGCCAGTGCGTGCATCCGCAGCACTGGCCGGAGGAGATGGACTACACGGGCAAAAAGGTCGTCGTGATCGGCAGCGGCGCCACGGCGGTCACGCTAGTCCCGGCGATGGCCGGCGACGCGTCACACGTGACGATGCTGCAGCGCTCGCCGTCGTACGTGTTCTCGCTGCCGGGGTTCGACAAGATCTCCGAGTTCCTGGGGCGGTTCCTGCCGCACGAGTGGGTGTACGAGTTGGGACGCAAGCGCAACATCGTCATCCAGCGCTCGTTGTACAAGGCGTGCCGTCGGTGGCCGAAGCCGATGCGCCGGTTCCTGTTGCGGCAGGTGCGGCGCCGCGTCGGCCCGTCGTTCGACATGAGCCACTTCACGCCGAACTACATGCCGTGGGATGAGCGGCTCTGCGCGGTGCCGGACGGCGATCTGTTCGACGCGCTGAGGACTGGTGAGGCGTCGGTGGTCACCGATGGGATCGAAACCTTCGCGGAGAATGGCATTTTGCTGAAGTCGGGGCGGGAGCTCGAGGCGGACATCATCGTCACGGCGACCGGTCTGAACCTGCAGATGCTGGGTGGCATGAAGCTGTCGGTGGACGGTGAGGCACGCGAGCTGCACGGCCAGATGACCTACAAGGGCGTGCTGGTGGAGGACATCCCGAATCTGGCGTGGATGTTCGGCTACACCAATGCACCGTGGACGCTGAAGTCCGACCTTGCCGGCGCCTATCTGTGCCGGCTGTTCAGGCACATGGATGACAACGGCTACGCGGTGGCGACCGCGCGCGACGTGGAGGACTGCGCGCTGGACGACGGGATGCTGGATTCGCTGCAGTCCGGTTATGTGCAGCGCGCCAAGGACATCATGCCGCGGCAAGGGTCCAAGCTGCCGTGGAAGGTGCTGATGCACTACGAGAAGGACTCTCGGATGCTGCTCGAGGAGCCGGTCGTGGACGATGCGCTGTCGTTCGGGGCGACGGTACGGGTGGCATGAGCATCAGCCCGGGCGTCGTGCGGGCCGGACTGCGAGGCTGTCGGCCGCTGTTCGCAACCCATCGGGTTTCAGTTGGCGGCAAGCGCAGGTTGTACGAGTTGTTCACTGGAGTCGCTCGCCCGCCCATAGCCACGCGCTGGGAGCGGGTCACGATCGCGGGCGTTCCCGCTGAGCGGACCTTGGGCGTCGACTCCGACTCGACGCTGATCTACCTGCACGGCGGTGCCTATGCGCTGGGCAGTGCTGCAGGCTATCGGGGCTTGGCCGCTCGGCTGGCCGCGGCGGCCGGGATGACGGCGGTGGTGCCCGACTACTCGCGGTCGCCGGAAGCACGGTATCCAGTCGCCCTCGAGGAGGCGGTCGCGGTGTACACGGGGTTGCTGGTGGACGGGCTTGACCCGAAAACGATTGTGATCGCCGGCGATTCGGCGGGTGGCGGGCTGTCACTGGCGCTGGCGATGGCGCTGCGGGACCGCGGAATCGAGGGCCCAGCCGCGCTTGGGTTGATCTGCCCGTGGGCGGACCTGGCGATCGATATCGACGGGGTGCGCCCGGCTGGGCGGGATCCGTTGATCCTGCCGTCGATGGCGTCCGAGTGGGCGCCGCGGTATGTCGGCGAGCACGACCCGAGGCTGCCGGGAATCTCGCCGGTGTACGGGGATATGGCGGGCCTGCCGCCGATCGTCATGCAGAGCGCCGGCGACGATCCGCTGTCGATCGACGCGGACAAGATTGAAAAGTTCTGTGCCGCTGGGATGCTCGACCATCGGCGGTTCGAGAACCTATGGCATGTGTTCCACCTGCAGGCCGGCGTGCTGGCGGAGGCGGAAGTAGCGATTGCGGATCTCGGTGCGAAGCTGCGCACCCATACGACCGAAGGAAAGGTTGCAACAAAGTGAGTTCGTTCGAAGGGAAAGTTGCCGTCATCACCGGTGCCGGGTCTGGCATCGGCAGGGCCTTGGCGCTGAATCTCGCACGGAAGGGAGCGAAGCTGGCGCTGTCGGATATCGACACTGAAGGTCTGGCGGAGACGGTGCGCCAGGCCGAGCGGCTGGGCGCGGAGGTGAAGGCCGACCGGCTCAACGTCGCGGAGCGGGAGGCGGTGTTGGCCTACGCGGAAGATGTCGCGGCACACTTCGGCCAGGTGAACCAGGTGTACAACAACGCCGGGATCGCGCACAACGGTGACGTCGAGAAGACCGAGTTCAAGGACATCGAGCGGATCATGGACGTTGACTTCTGGGGTGTAGTCAACGGTACGAAAGCGTTTCTGCCGCATGTGATCGCCTCGGAAGACGGGCACATTGTGAATATCTCGAGCTTGTTCGGGTTGATCGCGGTGCCGGGCCAGAGCGCGTACAACGCGGCGAAGTTCGCGGTGCGGGGGTTCACGGAGGCGCTGCGGCAGGAGATGTTGGTTTTCGGTCACCCGGTCAAGGTGACGTGCGTGCACCCGGGCGGCATCAAGACGGCGGTCGCGCGGAATGCAACGGTGTGCGACGGCCAGGATGCGCACAGCGTTGCGGCGTTCTTCGATAAGCGGCTGGCACTGCATTCGCCGGAGATGGCCGCGGAGACGATCGTCGACGGGGTGCGCAAGGGCCGTGCCCGGGTGGTCATCGGCTGGGAGGCCAAGGCACTCGATGTGTTGGCGCGCGTCACGGGCTCGGGGTATCAGCGGGTGATCGCCACGGCGGCCGCGCGGTTCCTCCCGTGGGCGGGCGAGCGCGCTCCGCAGACTTTGAATGCAATCTAGAGCGGATCGCGGGTGGCAAAGCAGATTACGCTGCGCGCCCCCGGCCGGAGGCCATATCGGTGAACGCCGCCTCGACATCGCCGATACCGATTCGCCGTGTCACCAGTGCTTCCAGATCGAGCCGGCGGCGGAGGGCCAGCTCGGCGAGCGCCGGGATGTCGCGCGCCGGGTCGCTCGCTCCGTAGACGCTGCCGCGCGTCGTCTTGCCGTCGGCCATCAGCGACAACGCCGGGAACGTCACCGTTTCGTCGATCCCGGTGGCGCCCACCAGCGTCACCATGCCGCCGCGGCGGGTGGCGTCGTATGCCGCACGAATCGTGGCTGCCTTGCCGACGACCTCGATCCCGTGATCCACCCCGACCCCGCCGGTGAGCTCGCGGACGGCGGTGACGAGGTCGACCTGACTCGCGTCGACCGTGTCGATTGCTCCGTTGGCGGTCGCGGCAGGAAGCTGCCCTGCCACTGTGTCGGCGGCGATGATTCGCGCCGCCCCGGCCAACCGCGACCCTTGGATCGCGGCCAAACCCACACCACCGCAACCGATTACGAGCACGCTCTCGCCCGGGCGGACGACGGCGGTTCGCATCACCGCGGCGGGCCAGCCGACCTCGTGCAGCACCACTGCTCTCACCGGAATACGCCCGACGTCGGCGTCATACCGACCTACGATGGCGGCACGACCAGTCCGGGTCAAGGAGCCGTGCGATGACCACATCAACTCCGGCGACACTCACGATCGGTGGCGAGCCGCGACCCGGCGCAGCGGGCAGCTATTCCGTGCACAACCCGGCCAGGCCGGCCGAGATCATCGGCGAGGGCCCCCGCTGCCGACCGTGCCCAACTCGACGCGGCGGTGGCCGCGGCGCGAAAGGTGGCGCCCGGGTGGCGCGCGCTCGACGTCGCCGAACGCGTCGCCAATGTCGCAGAGGCGGCGAGGACGGCTGGCATGCAGCTCAAGGAGCGCGACGGCGCGCGGCTGTACACCACCGAGCACGGCAAGGTGCTTGCCGAGGCGGGTTTTGAGATCGACACCGCGCCAATGGTCGCGGCGGTGCTCGGGTCGATGGCGGAAGTGGCGCTCGCGCCCGAGCAGATCGACCCGCAAGTGCAGTATCCTCGGCTGCACCGGGAGCCGTATGGCGTTGCAGCCCTTGTTATTCCGTTCAACTGGCCGCTGGCGGTGACGATGACGAAGCTGACGTCGGCGCTGACCGCGGGCAACACGGCGGTCGTCAAGCTCCCGCCGACGGTTCCGCTGGCCGCGCTGCAGTTCGGCGCGGCGTTCGCCGCCGCGCTGCCGGCGGGCGTGGTGAACGTGCTGTCGGCCCCCGGCGTCGAGCTGGCCCAGGCGCTGGTCACCCATCCGGGCATCGATGTCATCTCGCTGACGGGTGGCCCTGCGACGGGCCGCGCCGTGATGGCCGCCGCCGCGCCGCGACTCACGCCGCTGTTGCTCGAGCTCGGCGGCAACGACGCGGCGATCATCGCGCCCGACATGACGGTCAGCGACCAGCTCGTCGAGCAGCTGGTGACGGCGACGTACACTACAGGCGGCCAGGTTTGCATGGCGATCAAACGGCTCTACGCGCCACGCGATCGCGTCGACGAACTGGCGGAGGCAGTGCTCGCACGGTGCGAGCGTGATGTCGTTGGCGACGGGCTGGCCGACGAGGTGACGCTCGGCCCGCTGCACACCGCCGCGGGGCGCGACCGGGTCGAGGCCCTCGTGAAAGATGTTGCGGCACAAGGGGCGACGATCCGCACCGCGGGACGGATCCGTGAGGCCGATGCCGACGCGGGCGGCTATTTCGTGTTGCCGACGGTCGTGACCAATGTGGCGCCGGACTCGGCGCTGGCGAGCGAGGAGCAATTCGGCCCGGTGCTGCCGATCTTCGGCTACGACACCATCGACGGCGCCGTAGCCGCGGCCAATGCGACCGACTTCGGCCTCACCGCGTCGGTGTGGACGGGTGACGACGCGCTGGCCGAAAAAGGTCACTGGCCAACTCATCGCCGGCACGGTCAGCGTCAACTGCCACGGCATGGCGGCCCAGGACCCGCGCGTGCCGTTCGGCGGTGTCGGTCAGTCGGGCCTCGGGCGCGAACTCGGTGTCGACGGGATACGGGCATTCACGCAGGCTCGCGGCTACGTCCGCCAGCCGGCGCCGCAGTAGCGCCTGAACGCAGGCGTCATGGCAGCACGGTTTTCATCAACATCACGTTGTATGCGGACCACAGCGACACGTTGTAGTACAGCTCCTTACCCGTCGACCAGGGATGGAGGAACGGCCCGTATATACCGCCGGGGAACTGCATTGACGGCACGAGCAATTGCTCTGGACTCCACGGTCCTTGTGGCGCCGGCGCGGTCCTTGCCACCACGTCGTTGGCACCGTTGGTATAAAGCACCAGGTATTGCTTGAGGTAGGTGTTGTACTGCGCCGACATTTCGCCAACAGGGCCCGGGATCACCGGCGTCGCAGCCGCCGGATTGCTTGGAACCCAGGCGTTTTGGTCCGAATTCCAGTATTCGTATTTGGTGAGGTCCGGTACAAAGCCCGGGGGGACTCGCGCCACATACGCCGAACCGCCGCGTCCGGACGGTGTCCCGAACGAGTAGAGGTACGGGTCGCCAGGCCCAGGCCGAAGGAACGCCCCCTGCTGGAAGTTCTCATTCCCCGGGACGTACTGCGCTCCGGGGATGCTGTCCGGTCGGGGCGTACGGACGGATCCGGGGTAGATCCCCCAGCGCTCGCCGTTGTCGGGGGACACAGCGATTGCCGAGAAGTTCGTCGTCCATGCGCCGTTGCTGTCCCAACTCTTGATGGACATGAAGTTGAGGTATTGGGCTCCCCCGGCGGAGACACCCGCGGTCGGGATGATTCCCGTCTCCGATGGCGCCCACTTCGTGCTGTTGATGATCTGTTTGGAAAGCCCGGGGGCCCATAATGGTGAGCCGGAGTATCTGTTGGAGACAACGCCATTCGGCACGCTGATTGTTTTGGCCAGAGAACCGTCTTGGCTGCGGAACAGCGTGTTGTACCGCCATTGTTGGCCGTGGACGCCGCAATAGCCGTACGTGTCGCCGAAGGCCATGAGCACCTGGTGGTCGGCGGAATCGCCGTTGTCCCACATGATCCCGAGGTCGGTCCCGGTGATGGCGAAACGTCCGATGGTGTCGTTTGGGCTGTCCGGTCCGGTCACCCAGCCGACGAGCGATGTCCCAGGCGGTGACGCCGGGGCCGGCGGCTGAGCTGCGGCTGCATCCGGAACCGGCTGCGCGGCGGTTGGGGGCTGCTGGTTGCCCGTGCCGGGAGGCGTGGGCGACGGCGCCACCGCCGCTTGCTGTTGCACCTGCGCGGAGTGTGGCGAAAGCGCGTTGAGGATAGCCCGTGGCAGCAGACCCAGCTTGGGTAGCGGCGCGTGCTCATTCGCGTTGGGAGGCCTTTGCCCTATCGGTCGTCGATTGGACGACGAGGGCAAGGACGGAGTCTCGGCCGGGGCTTCAGGAGGTTGGGCTGCTGCGGCAGCACCGGTGCAAGGCTCGGCGGCAGCTGGTGGCGCGACGCCGATCGCAATGCAAAGTCCGAGAACGGCGGCCGACGCCACCGGTATCGATGCGATTCGCAGACGCGGCGACATGTCACACCTTTCCAGGGGCACGACGTCGCATTGACGTCAGTAGTTGGCGGATGTGACGATAGTGATCTGTGGGACTCTTGTGATCAATGATGGTCTGATAGGTATGTATCCGTGACCGTGTCGCAACCCACATATTCAGATTCGCGCCAGGCGAATGCGCCTGCCACAATCCCCGCCACAGTAAAAATCCTGAGGGGCAGCGGTTCAGTCACCACGCTCAACGTAACGGTCGAAGTTAGGTGCAAGTGGTTTCACTTTTTCAATGCGGATGACCAAGCAGCGTCGGTCGAACTGAACCCGCGCATAGGTTTTCGTCCCCAGGTGACTGCATTGGTGGAGTACGCGACGCCCTAATCGCTTTAGAACATGTTGTCGGGGACGTGCTGGCCGAATTCCCGCGCAACGCTGGTCGGGTCCAGTTGATGTCCACTTGCCGTGGGCAGCGATGCGCTCAAAACTCTGGCCCGTATGTCCGCGATCTTTTCGGGATCTCGGCGAGCGCGAGGCTCGGCGTTCAGGAGTAGGTCAATGGCCTGCGTCCAGGAAGCTGCTAGCCCTCGTCGGGCCAGTCGCCGTGCGGGTCGAGGCCGCCGTCCCAGTCGTCCCAGGTGTTGTGGTGTGTGTCGCGGGGGGCGATGATGCGGCGTCGGAGCTCGAGTAGCAACTCCTCGGTGGACACCTGCGACAGGGCGTTGGCGTTGGTCGGGCGCAGTGCGTACCCCTGGCCCCGGGCATTGGGGTTGCTCCCCCGCAGTGTGGGCACGAGCTCTTTGGGCTCCCCGCCGGCCAGGATGGTGTCGATGCTCCCCGGTGCCCAGGAAAGCTTGTTTTCCAGCATGGCGTAGGTGCCCGGGCTGGCCTTGCGCACGCCGTGCTCGATGTCGGCCAGGGTGCGCACGGTGAACTGCAGGCTGTCGGCCAAATCGGTGCGGTTGCGGTAGCCCAGTGCTACGCGCCGACTCACGACGTGGTGGCCGAGCCGTTCCAGGGCGCGTCGATCCATACGAACATCATGACGCACGCGGACGGCAAAGTCGAACCGCTATACCCATTCCTGTCCGCTCGCGGCGCGCAAGAGGGAGAATTCATTTCCTCTTTATGCCCGCCAGATCGGCCCGGACCTGGGTAACCGTGTCCCAGAACAGTTCCTCAACCTTCTCCTTGGACAGGCCTGCCACCTCGATCCTGGGTACCCCGGCCAGTTCCCGGCGCACCACCTTGGCCTCGGGCAGCGCCTCCCCGGTCCACCACTCCTGGCGGATGGCGAAGTCGTCGAACCGTTCGCCCTCGTCGGTGTGCCGCAGCGCCCCGCGCCGCTTGGCGACCGGGACGCGCGCCCACCACTCCGCGCGCCAGTAGGGGCCGTCGTAGGCGGCGGGCGGGGCACCGATCTGCCATTCCTCCACCTGCACCGATTCCACCGGGGCGATGCCGTTGTAGTCCTGGGCGAATTTGTAGGCCTGCTCGCCATCGAGGTAGACCCGCTCGACACGGTAGGTGTCGCCACTTCCCGCCGTCACCACATACACCGTCGCCATCGCCGCCTCCACGTCTCCGCTGGTGGGCTTCAGTGTGACAGGACCCCGATGGCCACGACCGACAAACCGGCGCGAGACGTCGTGGCAGGCAACCGAAGGAGACTCGTTGCCAGTCTTACTGCCAGTAACGACCGTGAGGCGGATCTTGCGAGAAACAATCTCCGTTATAATTTGCTAGAATTGCTATTCATTTCCTACTATTGCAGGCACACCATACGACACCAGTCGGGAGAACCCTTGTTGAACGAACCCCATGTTCGGTGCGGCGGCAGCCAGATTGCGACCGTGGTTGCGCTGGACACCAACCACGCGAACGCCTTCGTCATCGACGCGGTCGAGAAATTCTGCCCACCGGTCGACGAGCGTGAGATGCATGACGTTTTCATCGTCATCAGCGAAGGCCACGATGGCAAACACATCGCGCGAACCTTTTACGCCGCCGACCTGGACGACGCACGCCAAACACACCAGGCAAACTACGCCGACGAGCTCATCGTCGAGGTTCACCGATAAAACCCTCCCTACTCCTCACATTCGGCGGCTAGCCCGCCATCCGCTCGCGACAGCGAATGCTTGCTGTTTTTGTACAAATAGCATTGACAGTCGCCGAAAACCGACGATAGTCGTCAGGTATGGCGCTGCTGCCAGACCCCACGCCCCGGGAGCGACAGCACATCCTGATCTCGGTTGACGACCACGTCATCGAGCCACCGGACATGTTCGACGATCGCCTCCCCGCGGCGCTGGCCGACCGGGCGCCGAAGATCGTCGAAACCGACGGCCGCCAGGTGTGGCGCTACGAGGACCGCGAGTACCCGAACATCGGGCTCAACGCGGTCATCGGGCGGCCGAAAGACGAATGGAGCGGCGTCTCGAGGTGTGGGCCGGCGCCTATCCGGACCGGATCATCCCGCTGCAGCTGCCGTGGCTCGCCGACCCGCAGGTGGCGGCCGAGGAGCTGCGCCGTAACGCCGAGCGCGGCTTCAAGGCGGTGAGCTTCCCCGAGCTGCCCGCCCAGTGTGGGCTGCCCAGCCTGCACACCGCGGTGTGGGATCCGTTCCTGGCCGCGTGCGAGGAAACCGAGACGGTCATCTGCCTGCACACCGGCTCCGCGCAGTGGGCGCCGATCCCCGCGCCGGACACCCCGTTCGAGACCATCACGACGCTGTTCCCGGTGAATGCCCTTGTCGCATGCGCGGATTGGCTGTGGTCGAAGATACCGGTGCGCTTCCCGAGGCTGAACATCACGCTAGACGAGAGCGGTCTCGGCTGGGTGGCGATGCTCGCCGATCGGGCCGACTTCGTTCTCGCTCATTCAGGGTCGGGCCAGGAGGGCGGGTCCTGGAAGGGCGACCTGCTGCCGAGCGAGGTGCTGCGGCGCAACTTCTGGTTCTGCTCGATCGACGACCCGTCGGCCTTCGGCGCGCTCGACGCGATCGGCGCCGAGCGCATCCTCATCGAGAGCGACTACCCGCACGCGGACTCGACGTGGCCCGACACGCAACATGTCGTCGCGCGCAACGTCGCGAACCTGTCGGCGGACGACGCGGCCCGCATCACCCACCGCAACGCCGCACAGCTATTCGGCCACCCGCTGCCGGACAACGACTGGCTGGCAAGTGCGTAGGAGGCTTTCGTGCTTAACTTGCTGATCCGTGACGCCCAAATCATCGACGGCACAGGCGCACCCGCCCGTCATGGCGCTGTCGGGGTGCGCGAAGGGCGGATCGTCGCGGTCGGCGACGTCGACGAACGGGCGACGAAAATCGTTGACGCAGAAGGACAGACGCTCGCACCGGGATTCGTCGACCTGCACACACACTACGACGCGCAGCTGTTTTGGGATCCGACAGCGAGCCCGTCGGTGCAGCACGGTGTCACGACGGTGTTCGGCGGAAACTGCGGCTTCACGCTGGCGCCCGCGGCCCGCGATCACACCGTTGGCGGTGTCGGTGAGAAACCCGGTGACCCGGTGCCCGTCGGCATCGGTGAACCGCAGCTGCGCGCCGGGATGCGGGCGCTTCTTGCGCAGGATCAGCCGGGTGCCGGCAGGCCATGTCGACAGGTCCACCAGATCGGTGGCCTCGGCCACCCAGGCGCCGTCGCGGATGGCGCCGTCGACCTGCATCGCCGGATACCACCCATCGGCGCTGTTGAGGGTGTCGACCGCGTCGCGGATGGGCGCGTCGATCGCGCAGCCCAGCGAGAACCCCACCCGGGCGTGGCGGCACGCGGCGGCGAACCCATGGGTGGCGCCGGCGGAGTCGGAGCGGATCAGGATCTGCGGCGCGTGCGGGTTATCCGGGCCCGGGCGGTAGTGCGGTGGCAGCGAATCGAGTGCCTGGCCCAGCACGGCGATGTGATCGGCGGTGGTGTTACTGCCGGCGTTGCCCGCCCGCAGCAGCCCGGCCAGGGCCTCCCCGGCGGCGATGTCGGGGCGATCCAAAAACATCAGCAGCGAGTGAAAGCCGAAGCTGTGCCTCCAGGTCGCGGCCGCGTTCTCCGTGTTGTCGGAATGATCGACGGTGATGGTGGCATCGACATCGATGTGCAGCCAGCCATCGCGGGCCGGGGCAGCCCCTGCGGCCCAGGCCCGCTCCCGAGCGTGCGCTCGCGCCGCCCGGATCCGCGGCAGCCGGGCGGCGCCGATGCGCTCATCGACGCACCGCCACAGTGTGGTCGTCGAGGCCACCGGCCCGAACGCGTGCTGGCGATCCCCCCACAACTGACCGACCCCATCGACGCAGTCCGCGCCGTCGGCCACCGCGGCGGCCAGATCGGCGAACACATCCCCGGGCGCATGCGTCCACGGCCCCCGGTAGGTGTCCGCCAACGCGGCTGTGACCTGCCCAGACAACCCGCTCAGATCGGCTACCTCGCGCAACATGCCCACCCCGGTGTGCGACACCACGCCATGGCCGTCCGCCGACACTTTCACCCGACAAACCGCTGCGCTACCCTTCACCTAGAAAGTGCCTTCCCGCTCGGAATCATGGACTCTCGATAAGCCTCATCATTCCCTGCAGGACAGGCACTTTCACCAACTCAAGCCCGTGTCACGCCGAGTTTCGCGAAAAATCTAGGCTAAGCTGTGTAACGCAGCTTTAACCTCACAAGGACTCCGATGACTGAGCACCACAGTTTTGTCGCCCCACCCGTCCGCGTCGACGCCGCCAACAATGTCACCGGACATATCTCCATAAGCGCGCTCGTGACGGCCCGAATCTTCGCGTACCGCTTGGACAGGCAACTGGCAGTGGGGGTTGTCGGACCGGCCGGCAGCGCCCTGGCCATCCATGCCGCGCGTCTGGAGTCCGATAACGAGCGCCACTCGATCGCACATGCGCTGCGCCGGGCCGTCGTCGAGGCGCGCCAGGGTCAGCCACTCGGGTCTCCATCGATACCCGTCCACCGCCGCAATGTCGCCGCCGCCGAGGATGTGATCGACATGATCACCCTGCGGCTGCATTCACCGCGTCACGTCAGCGCCAGGGGAATGGCACGGCTGCGCCGGCTACTCGCCGACGGCTGCGGCCCGATGTACGAAGACGGCGGCGGCGATCTCGCGGGCCGCCTGCGCGCAGCGCTAGCCGCCCTCTAAAGCTGGGGCTGATGAAGACTTGGTTCATCGCCGAGGCGCGTCGCGCAGAAATTTGAGCCTGGCTCGGTGGAACCGAGGCCAGCCCACTAGCCATACCCGTAGTTGGACTCGCACCACTGTTTGATGCTTCATTGGCGGCGTACCTGCACCTGGCGAGCCCGAAAAGCGTTGGCAGAGTGGATAGTACGGACATGACCTGACATTGTTGTTTATTATCGATAGATCGGTAAGTCGCTGAGCTCACGTCATACAGCACCACCGACGCGTTACTCGCCACTCTGGACGCGTAGCTGTCGCGTCTGGGCCGCTTACCCTGTCGTCACGGTGAAATGTCTGGCCTGGGACTGCGTACGGCCTGTGGCATGGCCGGGCGGGGAGGCCGGTGCCGGGCCGGCCGCTCGCGACATCGAACGCGTATGGCCAACGCCGTCACGTCGAAGGCCTGCGTCAGCGACGGCGTATCCACCACAACAAGCCCTCAGCAATTTGAGGTAGTCCGCTACTCGCGACTCGTCATCGGAGGTCGGCAACACTGGGCCTTACGGACTTCGCCGCAACCATGCGGCGTCGAGTCTTTGACGGGTTGGGAAAGGTGCCGGATGAGCGCAAATGTTGTCTTGCACAACGACAGCGACGGTATGGAAGTGCTGGCCGCCGCCACTCCTGACCCGGTCCCTGTCACCGAGGTTTCTGCCGCCCCCGCGGCGCCACCAGCGGCCCCCACGCCCGCCCTCGCCGCTCAGGACGACGTGCAGGACATTGTGCGCAGCGCACTCAACACGGTTGTCGGCGACCTTCAGGCCGACCTGGAGAAGTACGTCCAGACCACGGTGCGGGCCAAGATTGAGGGTCAGCACGCCTCGCTGGTTCCCACGGTCACCACCGTCACGCAGACCGGCAAACGAATCACCATCGCCGATGCGAAGAACCGGGCGTTCCGCACCCTGTTCCAAAACTTGGCGGTGGACCTGATGGTCGGCCTGATCACGGTGCTGCCGATGCTGGTGACGATGAACTTCACCGACAGGTCAGCCTGGATCGTCTTCGGCACGTCGCTGCTCAAGACCGTCATCGCGGTGTTCGTCTCCTACGTCTCGCGGCTCGCGGTGACCCCGAGCATCCCGACGCCGGTCTATCCGCTGCCTACCTCCGCGCCCGCGGCGACCTAGCGCAGCGTGCCGCGCCGCACACCGGTGATCGTGGCATGGGCGGTCGAGACGCTGGCGTTGTTCGGCCAGCCGCACCGGATCGGCAGCGATTCGCCGAATGCGCAGAGCGTCAATACCTTACGCATGACATTCACGACGCATTCGCGCCGCCGCCGCATACCTGGGCTACGTTTGATGCGCTCTTACACGATGTCCTACCAGCCAACGCCGACCGCTTGGAGGATGTATGCCCGAACCACTCGCGCAGAACACGACGAAAGTCGTCGGTGAAGGCGCATATTTCCCACTCGGCGCGACCGTCTCGGCAGACGGTGTCAACTTCGCCGTCCATTCGAAGAATGCCGCGGCGGCGTACCTGCTGCTGTTCGACAGTCCCGACGGGAATCCGACCGACATCATCGAGATGACGCACCGCGACAGGGACATCTGGCACGTCTTCGTTCACGGCCTGCGCCCCG
Source organism: uncultured Actinomycetota bacterium (assembly GCA_963770125.1). Taxonomy (GTDB): domain Bacteria; phylum Actinomycetota; class Actinomycetes; order Mycobacteriales; family Mycobacteriaceae; genus Mycobacterium. The sequence continues at coordinate 19,581 of CAVYPI010000010.1, forward strand.
GTCAGCTCTACGGCTACAAAATGGGTGGCGACTACCGGCCCGAGTGGGGGCTGCGGTTCAACGAGGCCAAACTGCTGCTCGATCCGTATGCGAAAGCCGTCACCGGAAAGTTCGGCAACATCGACAACCTGCTGCTCGCCTACGACCCGGGCGCCGGGGGGCGAGATCTGGTCCCCGATACCCGTGACAACTCCACGGTCGTGCCGAAGGCCATCGTGGTCGACGACGCGTTCGACTGGCAGGGAACAGCTTCTCCGGACCTGGATCTCGCAGAGCTGATCGTCTACGAGGTGCACGTGAAGGGTTTCACGGCGCATCCCTCGTCGTCGGTCGCACACCCGGGCACCTATCTCGGGTTCATCGAGAAGATCCCCCACCTGACGCGGCTGGGTGTGAACGCGGTCGAGCTCCTTCCGGTCCACGAGTACTACGTCGACGATTTCTTGCGCGACAAAGGGTTAACCAACTATTGGGGATACAACTCGATCGGGTTCTTCGCCCCCGAATCGTCGTATGCGACGGGCCAGTCGCCTGGCTGCCAGGTCGCCGAATTCAAGACGCTGGTCCGCGAGCTGCACCGGGCCGGCATCAAGGTCATCCTCGACGTGGTGTACAACCACAGCGGCGAGGGCAACGAGATGGGGCCGACCCTGTCGTTTCGCGGCCTGGACAACCCCTCCTACTACAGCCTGACCGGTCCGGCAGATGCGCCGCAGCGGTACTACATGAACTACACCGGCTGCGGCAACAGTCTGCGGTTCGACAGCCCGGCGGTGATCCGGCTGGTGATGGATTCGCTGCGCTACTGGGTCGAGGTGATGGGGGTCGACGGATTCCGGTTCGATCTGGCGTCGGTGCTCGGTCGCGACGACAACGGAGGATTCAACGCGTCGGCGGCCTTCTTCGACGCGGTGGCCCAGGATCCGGTGCTGAACCGGCACCGCACCATCCTGATCGCCGAACCCTGGGATACCGGGACCTATCAGGTGGGGAACTTCCCCATCGACTGGTCGGAATGGAACGGCAGATTCCGCGACACCGTCCGCAGGTTCGGCAAAGGGTGACGGCGCGCAAGTGGCCGATCTCGGCATCGCGGATGACCGGATCCGCCGATCTCTACGGCGACGACGGGCGGTCGGCCTACAACAGCATCAACTTCATCACCTGCCACGACGGATTCACCCTGCACGATCTCGTCTCCTACAACGAGAAGCACAACCAGGCCAACGGCGAAGGCAATCAGGACGGCTCCAACGACAACAACTCGTGGAACTGCGGCGTCGAAGGCGACACCGATGATCCAGCAGTGCTCGCCTTGCGGTCCCAGCAGATGAAGAACTTCGCCTGCTATCTGTTATTGGCCTCGGGCACACCGATGATTCTGGGCGGCGACGAATTCGCCCGCACGCAGCACGGCAACAACAACGCCTACTGCCAGGACAACGAGACCAACTGGTTCGACTGGACCCTGGTAGCGCGCAATCAGGATCTCGTCGACTTCTTCGCCAAGGCGATCGCGTTCACCCAACGCTTTCCGGTTCTGCAGCAACGCAAGTTCTTCCTCGGCAAGGACCTCTACAACGACGGCATTCCCGATCTGACCTGGTTTGCTCCCGATTTGAGATCACCGGACTGGAACAACGCCAACCTGCGGACGCTGTGCTATCAGCTCGACGCGGCCGAGGACCGTGCGAATGTCGGCGCGAGTCGCCTCTACGTCATCCTCAACGCCGACTTCGAGTCGCAGGACATCACTCTTCCGCCGCTACCCGACGGCAGCGCCTGGTTGCGGGCAATCGACACCAGCCTCCCGGCGGGCGAGGACTTCGCCCACGCCGGGGCGGAAATGCCCATCGAGCCCGCCGGCCACTACCTCGCCAACCCGCGGAGCACGGTCGTCCTGCTGGCCAGGTAAGGGAGCGGTCTGACCGGAGTGGCCCAGGCAGGCGAGGATGCCGTTTCGCAACCCGTGCCGGACCAAATCGAGGTCACCGTCGGCAGGCAGTCGCCGTTGTGAGGGTCGGCGCCGTTGCAGGCGCATCCACGTTTACCTCGCCTGAACCACTACTTCGTGTGGTCTAGCCCGGACTCCCGGCGAATGTGCTGTGATAGCTCGTAACTAGCCAAGCTAGATCCGGCGAAGGCGGAATTTCGAGTCAAGTTTGGTGTGTTGCGATCGGCTGTGGGTGTTGGGCGGCCAAACCTGTTGTGCCGGCAAGGTTATCGAGGGCATTGCGGTAGGTGCGGGATGCCGCGCGCAGTGGTGGCGAGGTGAGCTCGTCGGCGAGTTGGGCCAGGCCGGTGGGTAGGAATCTGTCGTGGACGGCGGAGATGAACATCGCGGTGTGCAGGCCGTGCTCGGTGAGTCTGTACCGGTGGGTGTGCGGGATGCGGGTGATCAGGCCGCGCACGCGCAGCCGACGCAGGTCGTAGGTGATCTGTCCGGCGGTGACCGTGGCCGGGTCGAGCCCGCGTAGTTCGGCGGTGAGCGCGCGGAGATCCTTGTTGGCGAAGCCGTCGGGTTGCAGCCGGAACAGCGGTAGGGCCGCGAGCAGGGCGTGGCTGCGCTGCTGTCCCAGCTGCAGCCCGGGGATGCGGGTGCCGGTTTCGGTGGTGATCGGCGCGGTGACGGTGTGCAGGGCGTCGGCGCCGGTGATCGGGTCACAGCTGAGTGATTGGACGCGCAGCAGGCGCCTGTTGGCGTGGGTGCCGATCTCCCGCAGCGCGGGCAGATTGGTCAGCCGTTTGCCGATCCCGAAGTCGGTGGTGTCGTTGATGGTGGTCTCGGTCCGTAACGCCCTCCGTTCTTTGTGGGTGCTGCTTGATCCGGGTGTGCTTGTAGTCCACGTGCAGGCTCGGGGTGACTCCTTCGGTGATCACCCTGGTGCGGAACCGGCCCGGTGTCGCGCGTGGCCCGTGACGCATCAGCCGCCGGTCGAAGATCAGCGCCACCTGGTCGGGGCGGCCGATGTCGAGGTTGTCGCGGATGACCTGCTCGAAAAAGACCCGACCCGAGACGGGGTTGTCCAGCATCTGGGTCAGGGAGAACTCGGCCTGCAGGATCGACAGGTCGTAGCGGTAGCCGGCGGCGCGGTCCTCGCCGCTGAACGGATGCGGCAGGATGGCCAGCCACTTGCGCAGCAAGGCGTCGATCTGCTCGGGTCCGAGCCGGTCGCAGATGGCCTGCAGCGCCACCGGATCCTCGACCGCGGCGAACCCATTGTCCAACGCCTCGAACGCGATGCCGGCTTTGGCGGCCTGGCGTTTGGCCCACTCGTGCCCGTTGAGGCACAGCTTGGCGTTATACGGGAAGTAGGAGCAGAACTTCACAAAGAACGGGCCGAAATCGTCATCGACGCAAGAGAAGGAGAAGTGGTTGACCAGCCCAGTCGAGGCCACGATCCACGGGTAGGAATCACCATTGGCGTCGCGGCGCTTCTCGGTGCGAAACAGCTTGGTCTTCTCCTGCGCCCGACCGACGAACAACACCCCCTCGGTGCCGGTGAACCGCGCCAAGTGCTCGTGCATCACGTCGTCCTTACGTTGCCCCTTCGCGAAATCGACCCAGGGCAGTTCGTGATCACGGGCGAACCGGCGCACCGCCTTGTCGAACGCATCGGTGATACGGGCCAGCGGCGCGGTCGAGGCGATCGGCAACGCCAACTGCCGGTGCACGTAGCCGACCAGACCCGCCGCATACTGCAGCTGCGGCACATACACGTTGCAGTACATGCGGTCCACGCAATCGACCTCGAACAGCACATGCTCGGTCAACACATCGCGGACAGATCGCGCTACCGTCATCCTTGGGCTCCGATCGAGTCGGGCGGCCAGTTAGGCCCACCAACCGCACTATGCGGTTTCATACACCGGACCGGGCTTCCCGGTCACGGTCTCACCCACTCGACCGGAGCCCCCAAGCAGAGGCGACCAAACACATGCCTCGTCGGGCTGGGGCGAAGCCCCGTTAGTTGTGAGAGTGCGCAATTGTGGTCGAGGACCGCGGGCGACACCGGAATATTCCACGATGTCGGGGCGCGCCCCGTCGATGGGA
>CAVYPI010000011.1:0-37287 GCA_963770125.1 uncultured Actinomycetota bacterium
AGTGCGAAGCTGTAGTCCATGGCCTCTACGCCGCGGTAGTTGGTCCAGTAGGTTTCGAAGACGCGGTCGCCGTCCCGCAGGTAGCAGACGAGGTGCATCAGGCCGATTTGGCGCCCGGCGAGGAGCGTCTCGAGGGAGCCCTGTGCTGAGTACCATGGCATGTCCCAGCCCATGAACTCGCGGTAGCGGCTGCTTTCGTCGTAAGGACCCTGACAGAACACCGCGTAGGTGATGTCGCGAGAATGCAGGTACGACAGTTCCGCGACCTGGGTGGTGCACCAGGTGCAGCCCTCGCACTGCTCGGCTGCCGGATGACCGGTGTGCCACATGAAGTAGTAGGCGATCAGTTGAGTACGGCCCTCGAACGCGTCGAGCAAGGTGACGGGACCGCCGTTGCGCCGACGAGCGGCGTTGTCCCGTCCATCTCGACCATCGGCAACCGACGGCGGGCCGCAGCGATCGCATCTCCCTCACGCGTGTGGGTCTTCTCGCGAACCCGCAGCGCATCGAGTCCGCTCTGATAGGTGGCCCGGTCGACCAGCCGAGGCATGCCGACATCCGCGCTCATGATTGTTCGAGGGCGGTCTTGAGGTTCGAGAGCTTCCAGGGCCAGCCGCCCGAGATTAGCCGCAGCACTGTGCTTCCCGGCTCGAAGTCGTCGTGGATGACGGTCAGCTTGACCTGATCGCCTTCCGGCTCGATGTCGAACGACACCTTCGATCGCCTTTCGGCCGCGCATGTTGCGACGGTCTTCTCATCGAGTTGTTCGACGGCCGTTGCAAGTTCGGGAACGAATGTGTGGAAGGGGAACGCGAGCCTGCGGTACGGGTCGGACTCGAGGACGACTTGCTCGGTGTGCTCGATTCTCAGCCCGTGATCTTCCCACGCGTACGTGGACCCCTTCTTCCAATCGGACACCATCGCGTGGCCCATGTACCGGTGGGAGAACGCGGGGTCGGTTATTGCTTGCCACAGCTTCTCCGGCGTGGTCCGGATGTAGGTGGTGTAGACGAATTCCCCACTGCTGCTCATTGATTCGGTCTCCAATGCTGTTTTCAAGTCCGCGAGCGTCTGTACCCGCGCACGGTCGTATTGATTGATCCAACGGTCGGCGATGGCATTGATCGGCTCCGCGTTGAGGTAGTGCAGCTTCTCCCTCCCCCGCCACACCGTGGTGACCAGGTTGGCCGCTTCGAGCACTGCCAGATGCTTGCTGACGGACTGCCGTGCCATCGACAGGCCCGCGCACAAGTCCTGGAGGTTCTGTCCGTTGCGCGTGTTGAGACTGTCGAGCAGCACACGTCGGCTCGGATCCGCCAACGCCTTGAACACCTCGTCCATCTCTGCCATATCCCTAACATGCAGCTAATTGGCTGCATGTCCACTATATGCAGCTGAAGGGCTGCATGTCAATGGTTCGATGGATGTGCAGCTGTCAGTGCATCTCAGCAATGCCTGCCGGGCCAAATGCGAAAAGGTCGACGCCGCCGCTACCACCAGTCTCCTAGGGTGTGATAGCCACTTTCACGACCGCGAGCGGTAGGTAGGTGAAGCCGACTCGCGCGTGTCCTTCTCCCGATGCTCGTATCGGTGTGACGGCATCGCCGTACGTCACCCGTTAAGCGTCTCAGCGCGGGCCAGAGCCTGGACGTGTCACCCCTTTGCGGGCGGGATAATTGTGATCTACATCACATAACGAAATGATTACAAAATGGCTACAGGCAGGTAGAGGTCAGTCCGGACCTGGGGAAATGCCGACGTGTCGTGGGGTTTTACAGGATCTTCTAAGGATCTTCTAAGGTTTGCCCCAGGCAGGAACGCTGATTCCGGAAAAGGTGACGTGATCCGCGTCACACGCTACGGTCGTGACCCAAGCCAGCCGAGCCTTTCCCAGCGGCGGCCCTCCCCTCCCTTTCGCGCCGAACTCCATCCGTTGGGCGGGGACACCGACGAACACCGTGGATGGAGGCGGGGGACCCAACTGGTCCACCGAAATCGGACCCTGGAGCCGCGTGCGGCCCCTTGGGGTGAAGCCGGCGACGTTTCCACCCGGAAACAATCGCCGGCCGGGCAACCTCTCCAGCCCGAACCCGACAGCTGACCTCGTGGGCGCGTACAGAGAGGACACCACCGAGCCATGAGTAAACGACATCGTAAGACCACCGCATCAACCAAAAAAGTCGCCAAGATCACCTTCACAGCGGCAGGATCCCACCGCGCCGATCATGCCGGTGGACGCTCCGCCGGTGCCCGCGGCGGTTCTCCGCTAAATGCTGTGCCGGTGACGGCGCAATACATTGTCCGCGCGGGTGTGTTAGCGTTCGCGCTCGGCGCAGGAGCCGCTGTGGCCAACACGCCGGGGGTGGCGTTCGCCGAGCCGACCGACACCAGTTCTTCTTCTTCTTCTCGTTCGTCGTCTGATTCGTCGTCGTCGGCTTCGAGTTCGTCATCAGAATCCGCGGCAAGTACGTCAGCAACGGATCCGACGTCGTCAACAGATTCGTCGGCCTCCGCGGCGGGCTCCTCGTCAGGTTCGACGTCGGGGGTTGTGCAGAGTTCGGTTGACGCCCAAGCCAGTTCGACCTCCTCACCACGTCACGCTTCGACGGCAGGCCCACGCTCTGGGATTAAGAAGCGTTCGGGCAGCGCGCACACCGGGCCGACACCGTCGAGCAGCGACACCACCGCATCGGCTGGGGCAACGCCCACCCAAACCGGGGTGCCCTCTGCCGTCGCCACGGCTGCACCCGCCGAGCCACCGGCCGCTGCGTTGCCCACCCAGCAACCAACCGCAGCGTCGCCCACCAAGCATCCGGCCGCGCCGGCACCCTCCGCAGAGCCGGAGCCATCGCTGGTTGCACGAGAGGCGGCAACACCGGTAACCCCAGCCGCCACCGCGGCCGCGCCTAAAACGGATGCGCCGCGCCATGAGTCGCATACGGCACCGAATTCCGCGGGCAGCGACCCGACGAACCGTTCCGGATCGGCGAGTTCGACATCGGCGAACCCGCAGTCAACGGTGGTCGTCAGGGCCGCCGCCACCACCGCCTCGACCGCTCAACCGCGCGCCGCGACACAAGCCGCGGTGGAGTCGGTCACCAGCACCTTTTCGGCCGTGGAGGGTGCTCTTGAGACGCGAGCGGTTCCTCTTGAGACGCGAGCGGTTCCAAAGGCGCTCAGTGCCCCGTTGGCACCGCCGGACGTCGTATCCGGCGTCGTGTCAAATGTCCTGGCATCTGTGGGTCTGAGTCCATTTGTCTCCAACAACCCGCTAGCCCCGGTCGACTCGCCGGCGGAGTTGGCGGTGCTGGCCTGGGCGCGCCGCCAGGACCAGGCGCTCAGCCAGGATCCCAACGCCGGGTTCTACCAGGGGATTTCCATGGCTTATCGGCCCATCGACGGCACCAATGTCGACGTTCTCCACCCGTCCGAGAACGCGGCCGGCACCGACTTCATTCGTCTCGGCTCGGCCCACTTCGTCGGCGACGACGGTCTGCGCTTCGCCGACCTCAACCCGCGCATGATCTCGAACGTCGTGGTCGGCCAAGGCGACCCGACGATCCCGATGCCGGAGAACTTCTCCGGCATGATGTACGCCTGGGGCCAGTTCCTCGACCACGATCTCGACCTTGCGCCCCAGGATGGGAAGCGTGCGATCGATATCAAGGTGCCGGACGGCGACCCGGTCTTCGGCGACGGGGCGAGCATCGCCCTGACCCGCTCCGTGGTGGATGAAAACAGCGGGCTGGCCATCAATTCCGTCACGGGTTGGCTCGACGGCTCGCAGGTCTACGGCTCGACCGCCGCCGTCGCCGCGTCGCTGCGCGGCAGCGACGGACATCTAAAGGTCGAGAATAATTCACTGCCGGTCGTCAACGGGCAGTTCCTTGCAGGCGACGTCCGTGCGGCGGAAAACCCCTCACTGACTGCGCTTCAGGTCCTATTCGTGCGCGAGCACAATTCGCAGGTCGACCGCCTGCATGACGCGCATCCGAACTGGGGCGGAGACAAGCTCTACGAGGAAGCGCGCGCCATCGTCACGGCGGAACTCGCAAACGTCACCTACACCGAGTTCCTGCCGAAGCTCGTCGGCGATCGCATTGACCCTTATACAGGCTACAAACCGATGGTCGACGCGACGATCTCGGAGGAGTTCGCCGGCGCCGCCTTCCGCTTCGGGCACTCGATCGTCTCTGGGGACACCGAGCGCATTGACAACGACGGCAATGTCGCCGGCCGCGCCGAAATCCCGCTGCGGGAGGCCTTCTTCATGACGCCGGACCAGTTCAATGCCGACGGCGGCGCCGACGGCTTCCTGCGCCACCTCGCTGCCGAAGCGTCGCAGACGATGGACGTGCGCATCGTCGAGGATCTGCGCAACTTCTTGTCCGACCCCCCGGACGGCATGGACCTCGCCGCCATCAACATCCAGCGCGGGCGCGATCTCGGGCTCGGCACACTCAACGAGACGCGCAAGGATCTTGGGCTAAAGCCCTACACCACGTTCGAGCAGATCACGAATGATGCCGCGACGGTGAAGGCGATGAAGACCGCGTTCGGCACCCCCGACAACGTCGACCTCTGGACTGGCGGCCTTGCCGAACAGCATGCCCCAGGCAGCCTCCTCGGCCCCACCTTCACGACCATCATCGCAGACCAGTTCGAACGCCTGCGCGACGGCGACCCGTTCTACTTCGAGAACGCGCTCGATCCCGCCGACGTCCGCATGGTGAAGAACACGACCTTGTCAGACATCATCACGCGGAATACGGACGCGACCAACATGCAGGCTGACGTCTTCATGAACGTGCCGCGAGGGGAGGAGGAGACGGATCTGACGCTCTAAGGCCGGTCAAGGGCACAACGGGCGCGGGAACGAAGCGAGTCTCCGCAAGAGGACCACCCCAGCGCGATCCAGTGTTTCGGCGATTTGGGAAAGCGCTCTCGTTGCCTTTGTGGTGGGGGGCTGTCTCATGTCATCGCGCGGTCGCGCGGTGCGTGTAGACGGTCCCTCATCCAGAAAAGGAACTCCACGTCATGCACGACGGACCTACTTCCCTACTTCGGGAACGAACCTCAGCGGGCGCCTCGGCCCGCGAGTGCCGCAGCGCGACGTCGCCCAAGTTGCTGCAGGCGAACCGATCCTCATTGCGATGCGCGCCGTCGAGCCCCCGAACATCAATCAGTCGGCGCAGAGCTCGTGCAAAGCGGCGATATGGCCAGCCCGTCATGGCTCCGGCGCGCGATCAGGGCGAGGGTCGCGCGGTACATCAGCGGTAGCGCCGCGCTCCGGATGAGCACCGCGCTGCTCCCACACCGCGTCCACAGCGAACAGCGTTTCGCACTGTTGCCAGTCGGCACGCGTCACTGCGTCGGAGTACCGCGTGATGAGGTCCTGGATCGCGAGCCGATCCAGCCACTCGCGCAGTTCGGTTCCCGACGGTGTGGTCATCGCCAGAGCATAGGCGGTGTGACAGGCTCGAATCGTGGAGTTGCCGCAGCCGGATCCGGACCTTCCGCACCTCGCCGACGTGGTCCCGTCGGTGCTTTCCGCAATGGGTGTCGCGGGGTTCAACGGCCCAATCCCGCTGGCGGAGGGGATCGCCGGCGCGTGTGTGCTGCTCGTCGACGGGCTTGGCGCCGAGCTGCTGGACACCTACGCCGACGACGCTCCCACGTTGGCCGCACTGCGGGGCCGGACACTACAGGTCGGCTTTCCCTCCACGACGGTGGCAGGACTGGCCGCGGTCGGCACTGGCTGCCGATCCGGCGAGCACGGAATGGTGGGCCTCTCCTTCCGGCTGCCCGGTGCCGACGTGGTCAACGCCCTCGGTTGGCGACCGCACCCGTCGGGCCGCGACCTCCGTGACAAGGTTCCGCCGGAGCAGGTCCAACCCATGCCGACGACGTTCGAGCGGGCCGCGGCGTCCGGAATAGCGGTCAGCGTCATATCCGGCGCGCAGTTCACCGGGTCCGGGCTGACCCGCGCCGTGCTGCGCGGCGGTCGCTACGTCGGAGTGCAGGCGCTCGGCGACCTCGCCGCGTGCGTGCGGTCCGCGCTCGCCGACGGCGGGTTCTGCTACGGCTATCACTCCGAGCTCGACCTGCTCGGGCACGTTTACGGGCCGGGTTCGACGGCGTGGCGGATGCAGCTACGTCAGGTGGACCGGCTGGTGGAGTCCATCGTGGAGGGGCTGCCACCCGGCGGACTGCTCGCCGTGGTTGCCGACCACGGCATGGTGGCGGTCGACGCATCAGAGGTCGTCGATGTTGACAACTGCGAGCCGCTTCTGAACGGCGTCGAAGCCATTGGTGGTGAGCCGCGCGCCCGGCACGTCTACGTTGCCGACGGTGCCGCTGATTCGGTGCTCGCCGCGTGGCGGGAGACGTTGGCGCACCGGGCGTGGGTGGTGTCGCGGGATGAAGCGATCTCGGCGGGATGGTTCGGCGACCGGGTCCGCGATGACGTGCGGTTTCGCATCGGCGATGTCGTCGTAGCCGCACGTGGCGCCGCAGGCGTGGTGCGGCGCACGGCCGAACCACTGTTGTCGTCGCTGATCGGCCAACATGGTTCGCTGACAGACGCCGAGCAGCGGGTACCACTGCTTCTCGCCTACGGCTGAGCTACGCTCCGGTCGCCCTGGCGACTCCACTCGCGTCGATGGTGAACCTGCCCTCTTGCGCCCCGTCGAACGTCCCGCTGGTGATCTATTCGGCCAGTGCCGCGGTGACTGTGGAATGCGCACCAGCCCAGGGTCTTCCGGGCTCGGTTCCATATGGGGTGCCCGAGGCGGGGTTGCAGCGCGCGGCGCCCGCACAGCCCTCCCACAACATCTCGTGCGTCGCGACATCCAGTGGCGTGCGCCACACTGGGTGATCTTGATGTGTGATGGCTGCCACTCGTTGGCCAACTTCAGCGTGCGGTATGTGAGCTGCGATGAATACGAACTCGCAACGCTGCTATACCATTTATAGCCTTCGCGTGAGAATGATTGCGCACGTATCTACCCGTATCTACCAGCGGGAATTTGCGAAAGCTGAAGCGGCGGTGTCGGATTCAATGATCCAACACCGCACAGCATTTCGTGGGATAGGTAATACCGCATACGAGTTGTGAAGGGCGTCAAAGATTTTGGCGCGTTACAAAGCCCTTTAGTCGCGTCCGGCCGCATGTTTGCTACCGTAATGCTGTTGACGCTCGTGAACTCGGTGTCGGGCACGCCATACATCACCGGTGGGGACTCTCCCCGGGGGACCGACTGCTCCGGCCTGGTGTCATGGGTTAGTAATATCGCAACGGGCCGACCGATCTATGGCGATCGATTCAACACCGGCAATATCGAGAAGGCTCTCCTCGCACGCGGCTTTCAGTACGGGTCGCAGCCCGGTGCTCTCAACGTCGGTTGGAACGGCGGCCACACGGCCGCGACGCTGCCCGATGGCACGCCCGTCTGCGCCGGTGAAGGGGTGGGGTGCCTTCCGATGCCAGCGGAGGAGGCACCGCCCGCGCCCGATCCGATGATGCCGTTCATGCCACCGCCACCCGAGGTGGTGCCGCCACCGGCCCCGGATGCGCGGGGCCGGTGGATATCGCCCAGCCGGCCTGACCCGGCACGTTCGGTGACCGTTAAGCCCTCGGCTAACGTCACGACAGTGATCGTGCTAATGCCGCCGTCGGAAACCAAGCACGTCGGCGGTGACGGGCCGCCACTCCGCGTGGCGGCACTGAGCTCCCCCCAACTCGGGCCGTTGCGTGACGTATTGATCGACGAACTCGTCGAGCTGGCCGGCGACCAGTCGGCGTGTAGGCGCGCGCTGGGCATCTCCGCGTCGCAGGACGCAGAGATCGAGCGCAAAACGCCGAATGTTACCGCGAAGACACGGTGGGCACCGCCGTGGTGTTCAGCAGGCTGTGCGATCCTGCGCAGCGCAGCGACGCTGCCCGCGATCAGCCGCTACACCGGTGTGCTGTACGACGCTCTCGATATCGGATCGCTACGCGGTGCAGCCGCCGCGCGTGCCCGAGCCCGGCTTGCTGTGGCTCCGCCCTGTTCGGCCTGCTGCGCGCAGACGATCCGGTGCCCGCCTATCGGCTCTCCGCGACGTCGAAGCTGCCCGGACAACCCTCCTTGGCTGCGCGATGGCGGCCTCTGCTCGAACCGGTGCTGGCGCAAATCGCGTCGAGTGAACTGGTCGTCGATCTGCGATCCGGTTCCTACGCGGCACTCGGAAGGCTGCCAGGCGCGGTCAAGGTCGAGGTGCTGGCAGAGCATGCCGACGGCCGGCGCACCGTGGTGAGCCATTTCAACAAGGCGCACAAGGGGCGACTGGCTCGCGCCCTGGCCACGACCAGATCCGAGCCGCATGACGCCGCACAGGTGGCAGGAGTCGCTCGGCGCGCCGGCATGCGGGTGGAGCGTCAAGGCAACGAACTGACGGTCGTCGTGCCCGCGTGATCAGCGTGGGCGAAACTCGCGGTGCCACAACGATACTGCTTTACGGTGCGAACCTCGGCCCTAGAGCGACACCACGAAATCCGAGGTGTAGAACTCGGCCGGTGTCTGCGAGAACTCGCCCGGCCTGCTGATGAATATCCACGCGCCAGTCGCGCCCGACGCCAGAGGGCCGCGAAGGGTGACGCTGCCTGCGCCCGCGCCGTCTGTCAGGAGCACACCGGCGATGACGCCCGGATCGCCGGCGTTGCAACTCGACGCCGACGAGCGAGGCGTCTGGATCAATCTCACGTCGTAGGGCGTGTTCGGTATGGCCGTCGCAATCTGCACGTCGGCGATCAGTTCGGAGCCGGTGCTGCGCACGAGCGCGGACGGGCGGGCGTATCCGGTTGGCCCGGTGTACGTCTTGTTGCTGAAATCGCACCGTCTCAAATTCTGGGTGAACGGCATGAAAGTTGTCCCGTCGGCAGCCGCCGTTCCAACGCCGACAGTCAGAACCGCCGGCATCGCCACAACCATTGCTGCCACAGTGCTCAGAACCCGCTGACGCATAGTTGGTACCTGCCATTCATTCTTTTGTCCGCCTTCCACCGACACTAGTAATCGACGCCTCGTAGGACGGCAAAACAGCCGATCAATTCGCGTACCGTCACAGGCATGACGGTGTTGCCCGAGCTTTGCGCCGTGCGCCAGACCCTTCGTCGCAGCCTGTTCGGCATGGTTGCCGGCCCGGATGGACCGGCCAACCGGGAGCGCATCCACCAGACGCCCGGCCCGCGCTGGTTCAGTGAAGACCGTCCGATTCGGCGGGTCCACGCCGATGCCTCCATGTTCGTCGGCGGCCTGCGCGCACTACTGCTGCAGTCGCTTCACCCGCTGGCGATGGCAGGCGTCGCCGAACATTCCGACTACAGAGGCGATCCGTGGGGCCGGCTGCATCGCACCAGTACGTTCCTGGCGGTGACGACCTTCGGTCCCGCCGCCGACGCGCAGCGCGCGGTGGACCGGGTGCGCGGAATCCACCAACGTGTCCACGGGATCGCCCCCGACGGCAGGCCCTACCGCGCATCGGATCCGCACTTGCTGGAATGGGTGCACGTCGCAGAGGTCGACAGCTTCCTGCTCGCCCACCAGCTCTACGGCGCTGCCCCGCTCGATCAGAACGGCCGCGACGGGTACGTGGCCGATACCGCTTGTGTCGCAACGGTACTCGGCGTATCCGACCCGCCGCTGACCGAGAAGCAACTGCGCGAACGCATTGAGGCATTCCGTCCGGAGTTATCCGGCACTCCGGCGGCGCGCGAGGCCGCCCGCTTCCTGCTGTTGACTCCCCCGCTGCCGATCGCTGCCAGGGCACCGTACGGCCTGCTGGCCGCCGCGTCGGTGTCGATGCTGCCTGCATGGGCGCGAATGCCGTTGCTACTGCCATATTTCCCTCCGGTGGAAACCACCGTCATCCGCATGGCCGGGCGCGCAGTCGTTGGCGGTATCCGATGGGCGATGACCGCAGGCCGCTGATGCATCGTCGGGCCGATATTTCTGATCGGCTACTTCGGCGCAGCCCGATCCCACGCTGAAGTGGATGTATTGGTGGGGGTTGTTCATTACGGCCGCCGATGTGTTGATCGCCCTTGGCCTCACGAGCTCGCTCACGGAGTCGGAGGCCGAGCTGATGCAGAAGCAGCAGCACACCACCGAAGATTGACTTTGCCAGGGCGCTTCAGTCCCGGCACTCGAGGACATCGAAGGCACCGTCGGCGTATCGAGCCCGGATGACTTTCTTGTCGAACTTGCCGACACTCGTCTTCGGCACTTCGTCGATGAACGTCCAGCGCTCCGGCAGCCAGAATCGAGCAACCTTGTCGCACAGATACTTTCGTAGTTCGGCCGCCGTCACAGTCGCATCGTTCTTGATGACGACCGCCGCCAGCGGCCGCTCCTGCCAGCGGTCGTCGGGCACCGCCACCACGGCGGCCTCCAGTACGGCGGGGTGGTCCATGATGCGGAGTTCCAACTCGACCGACGAAATCCATTCACCACCGGACTTGACGACATCCTTGGCGCGATCCGTCAGCGTGATAAAGCCCTGCGGATCGATGCGGCCGACGTCACCGGTTCGAAGCCACCCGTCGTCGAACTTCGTTGGATCGGTGTCCTGATAGTAGGAACCAGTGATCCATGGGCCGCGAATCTCTATCTCGCCCACGGCCTTACCGTCGTTTGGCAGCACACAACCCGCGTCGTCGACGAGACGAACCTCGACCCCGCATATCACCCGGCCGGCAGTGCTGCGCAGCGCCCAGTGGTCCTCGCCGGTCACCTCCGGCGGCGGGGCGGCAAGCGCGGCAAGCGGCGAGGTCTCCGTCATGCCCCAGGCCTGACGGATGGTCACGCCGAAGGATTGCTGGTACTCCTTCATCATGCCCAGGGGTACGGCGGAGCCTCCGCAGCACACCGTTCGCAGGGACGAGATGTCACGCCCGGGGTTGGCGTGGAGAAACTGTTGTACGTCGTTCCAGATCGTCGGGACGGCGGCGGCGACCGTCGGGCGTCGCTCTTCGATCATGTCCACCAGCGGGGCGGCCTGCAGGAAGCGGTCCGGCAGCAGCAAGTCGGCGCCAGCCATCACGGCCGCGTACGGCTGACCCCAGGCGTTGGCGTGGAACATCGGCACGATCGGTAGCACACGGTCGCCGTCGATGAGGCCAACTCCGTTGGCCGCACAGATCGACATCGAATGCAGGTAACTCGAGCGGTGGCTGTACACCACACCTTTCGGGTTTCCGGTCGTGCCGCTCGTGTAACACATTGCGGCGGCACTTCTTTCGTCTAGATCGGGCCAGTCGAATTCGATCGGTTGTCCGTCGAGCAGGTCGTCGTATCGGATCACGGTCTTGCCCGATTCGGTGAGCGGCGCCACGTCGCCCTCGCCGACGGCCACCACCGACTGCACCGACGTCAGCTCAGGCAGCACCGCGGCTAGCAGCGGCACCAGCGAGATATCCACCAGCACAACGCGATCCTCGGCCTGGTTGGCGATGAACGCGATCTGCTCACCGGCCAGGCGGATGTTTAGCGTGTGCAGCACGGCGCCCATGCACGGGGCGGCGAAATAGGCCTCGAGGTGCTCCTGGTTGTTCCACATGAACGTCGCGACGCGATCGCCGTCTGTGACACCGAGTTGGCGCAGGCCGTGAGCGAGCTGCGCCACGCGCGTCCCGAGCTCGCCGTAACTGATGTCGCGATATGCGTCGGGGGTCGCCGTCGTGACCCTTCGACTCGAGTTCCACCCCGTGCCGTGCCGCAGTATGCCCGTCACGGTCAGCGGAAAGTCCTGCATCGTGCTTTGCATGATCCACCCCCAGAGCTGCTGGCCGCCATGATCGTCTATAGGGCAGCGAAATCGGCGCGAACCGCTAAACAGGCCTTACCCGTTAGCATCGCGCGGCATGGCGCACCCCGGCTATCCGCCGCCGCAGCCCCCGAAGCCGCCCATCGCGACCACCGAGCTCACGGTCTCGATCGGTGCCCTCATCTTCACGGTGGTGCTCGGCGTGGTCGCTGCGACCATGGGTCTGTTCTCGCTCGCCTTCCTGGATTACTGCCCGCCGGAAACCTGCAGCAGGGAAGGCGCCACCACCGCTGTCGGGACAACGTTGCTTGCCGCGTTTGCCATCGGGGTCGTCGGATTGGTGCTCACAGTGATCCAGCTCTATCGGCGCAAGCCGGGATGGCCGTTTGCCGTTGCAACTTGTTGTGCGCACTCGCGGTCGTGCCGGGAGGCGTCGGCTACGCCATGGCCGTCGGCGCGTGACCCGTGTCGTGCGAAAGCCGCCACCGGCCCGGGTCTCTTCGCTTACGGTTGCCAGGGTGGAGCCACACCATCTGAAATCCCCTGAGATCGTGCCCGTCGAGGCACTGCGCTCGGGGGACCCGATCACCGATGTCAACGGTGGCGGCCAGCATTACACCGTTCTGGAGTCCAAGATCCTCGGCGGCGGCTGCGTCGTCCTTGAACTGGAATCCAAAGCTAATGACCAGCTTCGGGTCATCGAGATGTCGTTTCCCGCCGGCTACGAAGTTGGTAGGTCACCGCGTCGCATTCTGTGACGCGACCATCCACGGCACGCCGAACTTGTCGGCGACGAGGCCAAGGCGCGACGCGAAGGGCGTCGGCGCCATATGCACCAGCACACGCTCCCCATCGGACAGGGCTGCGAAGAGCCGCTCGGCCTCGGCGTCATCAGAGACTGTCAGCGACAGCGAAAAGCCGCTGAAGTCGGGTTTGCCTGCGCCTTGGCCGTCCGAGGTGAGCACCACCGTGTCGCCGATCCGAAGGACGGCGTGCGCGACCTTGGCCTCGGCCCGGGCGGCCGTCGAGCCCGGGATGTCGCCGAAGCGGGCGAACACCGTGGCGTCGGCGCCGAGGGCGTCGCGATAGAACTCGAGGGCCTCCTCGCAGCGACCTTGGAAGTACACATAGGGCTCAACCCGCACGACACGCCTCCTGGCTCTTCAACGATTGCGGGCAGATCTGTTCCGCCAAATCGAACGGGCCCGCCACGCGACCAACCTGCTGCGCGATGGGGTACCCATCCTGGACACCGTGCACGAGGCCGGTTACTTCGACCAGGCCCATCTCACCCGCTCCCTCAAGGTGCTCATAGGGGAGACGCCGGCGGGTTGCGTCATGCCGGTGGTGCGCCGAAAGTGACGCTGGACCGAGCGGATTGTGAGCGGTTGTCCGTCACCGCGTGTCGCGGCCTCCACCACGTCGTCCCGTGCGATCACGCCGCGCCGAGCGAGCTGGTCGACGCAGCCTTCCGCGTTCTCCAGGTCCGGCAGCGGCCAGCGAGATCCCTGAAGCTCGAACGATCCGTCGGTCGACACCGGCAGGTGCACGTCGCGGTGATCCAGCAGCAGGTGGGTCGGCAACGACGGCATGTGCATGCCGAGCCGGAAGCGGATCGCCGCCCACTCGCCGTCGGGTGGGCAGTCGATGGTCGTCGCCCTGGTCTCGGGTCCGCGGATCGTCACCTGGGAAGTCGGCGAGCCGCGCCACCACTAGCTCGAGATGGCCGGCGGCGACAGATACGAAGGGGCCGCCGCCGTCGCTGCATCCCCGCCATACCCGTTCGTATCGAGACAGCCGGATACAGAAGACGGCGAGCCGCCGGGTCCGGAACACTTCACGCCGGCCTGCTGGGCACGAGTGTCTCGTATGTGATGTGTCTATTTCGAAGACGCGGGGATAGCCCTTCGGCCCGACCGCCGTCACATCATCGCCTCTGCCATCGCCGTTTCCCCGTCGCGAATCTGTCTCAACCGATGGCCGCGGCACCGTGGAGCTCTCAGTCCGCGTATAGCGCGTCGATCTCGGCGGTGTACTTCGCATGAATCGGCTTGCGCTTGAGCTTCATGGTCGGCGTCAGCTCCTCGCCGCCCGGCTCCCAGTCGACCGACAGGATCGTGAACTGCTTGATCTGCTCCGCGCGGGACAACTGCGAATTGGCGATCTCGACGCCGCGGGCGACCTCGGCGTGTACGCCGGGGTCCTGCGCCAACACCGCGGCCGAGGCGTTCGCCAGGCCGTGCTGTTGCGCCCATTGGGCGCCGACGTAGGGATCGAGCACCAGCAGCGTGACGTTGTAGGGCCGCGCGTCGCCGACGCAGACCGCCTGCCCGATCAGCGGGCTCGACGCCTTCAGCTTCTGCTCGATGTTCGCCGGCGACATGTTCTTGCCGGCGGCGTTGATGATCAGCTCCTTCTTGCGGTCGACGATCGTCACGTAGCCGTCCTCGTCGATCGTGGCGACGTCGCCGGTGTGCATCCAGCCCTCGGCATCGACCGCCTCCGCGGTCTTCTCCGGATCCTTGCGGTAGCCCTTCATCACGATCGGCCCGCGCACCAGCAACTCGCCGTCGTCGAGCAGCTTCAGTTCGACGCCGGGGATTGCCTTGCCGACCGTGCCGACGCGCATGTCGTCGAGCGGGTTGATCGTCGCGAGGCAGGACAGCTCCGACATGCCCCAGTACTCGCAGATCGGCAGCCCCAGCGCGCCGAAATACTCCAACACCGCGGGCGGGATCGGCGCCCCGCCCGATCCGAGCCACTGCGCCTGGTCGAGCCCGAGTTGCACGCGCACACCCGCCTTCACCGCGTCCGAAAGGACACTCGGGTCGGTGATCCCCTTGGCCTCGAGGGCCGCCTTGATCTTCTCCCAGACGCGCGGAACCGTACCCCACGCGGTCGGGCGGACCTCCGGCAGCACACCGACCACCTGCCGCACATCCGCGACCGCGGTGATCGTCGCGCCGAACATGATGCTCGGGTAGTAGTGCGAGACCCATCGGTCCCCGATGTGAGCCGACGGCAGATGGGAGAAGCAGTGTCCGAAGACAGGAAACGGGATCACCGTTGCGCAGCCCCGGTTCTCGGCCATCACCGAGGCGTGGGTCAGCTGCACGCCCTTCGGCGGCCCGGTCGTCCCCGACGTGTAGATCAGCGTCACCACGTCGTCGGGCTCGACGGCGCGCCACGCCCCGTCGAAGTCGAAATCCTCGTGAGGTGCGGCTTCGAGATCGGCGAGCCGGACCGTGCCCTCGCCCTCACCGTCAATCACCACCACGTGCTCAACGAGCGGGGCGTGTGCCGCGCGGATCGCGTCGAGGAACTGGCCCTCGCAGACGACGACCCTGTTGTCGGCGTTCGAGAACAGGTAGCCGATCTGCTCGGGTGCAGACGTGTTGTAGATCGAGAACGGCGTCGCGCCCAGGTGCATCACGGCGGTGTCCACGAGGTTGAACTCGGGCCGGTTGGTCATCATCAACGCAACCGTGTCGCCGCGGCCGACTCCGAGCGCGGCCAACCCGCCGGCGATCCGCCCGACCCGATCCGCGTACTCGGCCCAGCTGATCTCAACCCCGCCACCGGGTGTCCGCAGCGCCACCGCGTCCGGCCGCTCGGCTGCTGTGATCTGGAAGGCCTCACAAAGTGTGGAGGCTGAAAACGAGCGGGGAAGCGTGAGCGCCGGCGCAGGCGTGGCGGTTGACATCATCGGTCCTCCTACCGGTTTCGCGCCTGCCTCAGGCGATGTGATCCGATCCGCTTGGCCACTCCCGCCGACTCTGCGGAAAGCCCTGCACAATCATCACCGGCGAGCCGTCGGCGGGGTCCGGCGTCGGCGACCCGAACCGTGACACCGCCGCCCAGATCGACAATCCGGTGCTCCACGCCTTCTAGTTCGGGAGCGAATTCACTGCGAGCTTCAAGGTGTAGTTGTGAAACTGCTGTGAATTGACTGTATCTCCAGAAAGAGCCAGATCACCCCGTATCGCGGAATATCTCACGGACGCGACGTCGGCGGTTCGACCACCGGGTACAGTCCCTCCAGAGGTCCGATCAGGCAGAGACACCATTGGGAAGACCCGCTCATCGGCGGTGGCCATGGTCACCCAACAGGTGCCATATCGCGCTGGCGACCCACGCGAGCGTCAACGATCCTGCGGGCCGGGGATGGGCGTCGGCAGACTCGAGACCGGCGGCTGGTATGAAGCCGGCGATCCTGTGCAGCTGTCGCCGATTCGGACCACCAACGCGGGTCAGGGATTCCAAGGCTTGTTCCGCCCGACCGGCTAACCGCGGAGCTAGCCGAGTTGCGGGTTGGACGACTTCGGCGCGGCCTCGGCGCGCGCCAATTCCGGGAGCGCGCTGTCGGTGGGGATTCGGCTGGCCGCGTCGGCGAGGGCGGCGCGCGCGGGCTCACCGCGCAGTTCGAAATCGTCGAGGGCGGCGCGCAGTTCGAACAGTGTCGCGCCCTGGCGGCGGGCCAGGTCGAGGGCGGCGCCGATGTCGGCGCGGCGGGCGTCTGGGTCGGTGTGGGTGTGGGCGCGAAGCCGCAGCAGTTCGGCGTCGTAGAAGTGCATCCCGGTGTCCTCGGCGAGCTGCAGTGCGGTGTCGAGGCGTTCGCGGGCCGCCTCGGGTTGGCCGGCGGCGATCAACAGCCGCCCGAGTACGGCATCGTGGAAGGTGATGTAGACGTTCATCCCGACCATGTGCAAGATATCGACGTACGTGGCCATGGTCGCGATGCGCGCCGACAGCCCGGCCGGATCGGGGTCGTCCGCGTCGACGAAGGCCAGGGCGCTGAGGGCGGCCTGCAGGGCTTCCCCCCACACCCGAAACATGTCGAAGCCGTGCCGCTCAGCCTGCTCGGTCAGGTCGGCAGCAAGCACCGCGGCACGGTCGAGCTGGCCGGCTTCGACGCGGATCCAGCACTCCATGCAGCGGGTGTAAGCAAGGCTGAACGGGCCCTGCGGGAAGCCGAGCTGTCCGGCCCGGCGGGCAGCGTGGACCAGCTCGGCCTCCGCGTCGATCAGGTCGCCATGCACGAGACGGATCCAGGCCAGGTGGAGGTGCGCCACAACGGTCGGGTCAGAGGGATGCAACCACACCGCGTCAAGCTCATGGGCGTCTGCTGCCGCCGCCTGGGCGGCGGTGGCCTCCTCGCAAAGGGAGCGGGCGGCATCGAATTCGCCGCGCAGCCACTCCACTGCCCCGAAGGAGGACTCCAGCGCCGGACGGAACCACTGCCGGCCCTCGAGGCCGGCGCGCAGCGACTCGAGCACCTGGGTAGCCCGGCGCAAGTCCGCGCGTGATATGTAGTAGGCCCCCAGGGCGATCAACGTCGCGACCAGCTCATCCTCACGCAGGTCGGTCCCGACCAGCTGCAGGCACCGCTCGAAGTCACCAACAAGGGCGGAGCTTGAAGGGCCGTCTACGGCTGCGGTGAGGAATCCCCGGCGCAACCGTAGAGACATTTCGCTTCGGTCACGCTCTGGGCCGGGCGAAGCGCGGTCGAGTCCGGCGAGGGCCTGGGTCAGGTAGTTGCGGGCCTCGGGCAGCGCGCCGCGGCGTTGCGCAGCCGCCGATGCCTGTTGGTAGGCCGAGGCCGCCTGGTCGAACCGCTCGGCCTGCTCGTTGTGGCCAGCAACCAGTCCCCAGTCCGGGTCGCTGCCCACATCGCCGACCAGGGCATCGGCCACCTTGGCGTGCAGCACCACGGCGCACGCTCGGCGGCGCCAACTCGGCGGCGACCTCGCGCAGCAACTCGTGGCGAAACCGCCAACCGTCGGTTCCCCACGGCTCCAGCACCAGCGCATCCTCGAGCTCGTCGATGACGTCGTCGACCTCGTCGTCGCTCAGGTCGACCACCGAGCACAGCAGGCCGCGATCCATCTGACGGCCGATGACGGCGGCCGCCTCCACCACCGGCACCACGTTCGCGCTGGCGCGCAGCCGGGCGAACAACGGCTCATACAGCGCTTCCGGCACCCCGGTCTCGGTGAGGCCGGCCACGAGCTGTTCGATGTGGAACGGCACCCCGTCGCAGCGCCCGGCCACCACTGCCCGTTCATCCGCTGACAGGCCCGGACTCAGCGCGGTGATCAGCGCGTCGGTCTGCTCGTCGGTCAACGGCGCCAGGTCGAACACCTTGACCGGCCAGCCGGCCGGCAGCCACCCGCCGGGGCGTCCGGTGATGACCACCAGCAGCCGACCCCTGGCCGCGTCCAGCAGCGAGCCGAGGACCTCCAGGGTGGACGCGTCGAACCAGTGCGCATCCTCGGCCACCACCAGGCCCGCAGCGTCGCCCAGACACGCCGATAGGTAACCGCCGACCGCCTGCGCGATCAGGTCATAGAGCTTGCGGCCCTCGGCGGGCACCGGCTCATAACCGGCCTCGGCGCCGATCCCCAGCACCGGCGCCAACAACGGCACCATGCGTCGCTGGCTCCAGCCCGCGGGCGGACACCTCGGCTTCGAGGAGCCGCAGCCGCTCACCCGGTGCGGTGAGGCGGCCGATGCCGCAGCGGCGCTCCAACAGCGTGCGCACCGGATGCAGACCGGTGTCGGTGTGAAACGGCGAACCCGCCAACTCCAGCACTGCCGCCCCGGAGCCGTCGACCAGCTCGGCGGCCGCCGACGCCAGCCGGGACTTCCCGATCCCGGGCTCGCCGCGAAACACCACCCCCGGCGTGCTCAACGTGCCGGCTCGCGCCCGCGCCCAACTCTTCGCCAGCCGCGCCACCTCGCGGTCGCGGCCCACCAGTGGACCGCGGGTGATTCTGGCGGGCTCCGCCCGCTCGCCGATCACCTGGTGGTGGGCGATCAGCCCGTCCACGCCCTTGACCGCGGAAGCCGGGCGGCCCTGCAGCTCGAAGGCGTCACGGATCAGCGGCGCGACGGCGTCGGAGACCACCACCGACCCGGGCGGCGCCAACCCCGACACCCGCGCGGCCAGATTGGCCGCCAACCCGTACACGTCGTCCTGGGCGGTGTCCAGATACACCAGCCCCCGGTGCACCCCGACCCGGACCGTGATCTCAATCCCGAAGCGGCGCTTGGCCTGCTCGCTGAGCCGTTCCACCGCGCGGGTGATCTCCAACCCCGCCAACACCGCGCGCCGCACATCATTCTCATGCGCCTTGGGATGGCCGAACACCGCCAGCAACCCGTCGCCCTTGGTGGAACCGACATGACCCTCGTAGCGGTTCACGATGCCCAGCACCAGGTCGCGGTAACGGCCCACCAGCAGGCGGTAGGTCTCCGGCTCAACGCGGGTCGATAACACCGTCGAATCCACCAGGTCGGCGAACATAATCGTCAACCGGCGGATCTCACCCTCACCGCCCGGGGAGGCCAGCAGGTCCTCGGCGTCGGCGTTCTCGACATCGACGGCCAGCACGTGACCCGCCATCGCCGACGCGGTCACCCGATCGCCACGGTTGATCGCCGCCACCGCCCGATCCAGCAGCTCATCGATCGACGCACCACGCTCCGGGTAGGCATCGCCGTCTCGGGCGGAGCGCACACTACCGTCGCTCACGTCCGTATCGTGTCACCCCTGGTCACCAAGCACCTGCCATATCGCGCGGACGATCCGCACGGATAGCGCCCATGGCCAGCCACCGCCCCACGGATTTGTCCGCGGGGCCAGCGACGACGCCCACGGCGCCGACGCGGAACCCGCCGAGGACGCCGAAGGGCACCCAACGCCGAGGCCGCCCGCTGCCGCACCCGGCTCCGCGAGGCCGAGCCGCCGCCGCCGCGCGCACCGAGCGGGTCGCCCCTGCAGCGCCAGATCGTCGAGGGACAGTGCGCCGCCGCCGGGGTCAGGCCGCTGGCGCTGTGGTCAGTGGCCCAGCTGCCCGACCGGGTCAGAGATCGGCACCGGCGGCTTCAACCAGCCCGACCGCGGCGACCGGCAGCGGCTGTGGAATCTGGCTCCACGCATCCCCGAAGCCCACCGCTTCAGCCGCAAATATCGGGGTCGCAAGGAACTGATCGACCACATCTTCATCAGCCACGCCCTGGTCGGAAAGATCGCTCAAGACCACGTCACCACCGACGCGGCCGGACCGACGCCCTCCATCGACGACGACCCCACGAAGAGGCGCGGAGCACCAGGATCTGATCACCGTCCTGTGCTCGCATCGATCGACGTGTAGCCGGGGTCGCGGTACCCGGTGAGCCGCCTGGCGCGCGATCACAACAGCACCGGGCGCGGGCGCGATGTCGGCTAAGAGGCGGGCAGGTCATCAGGCTCCGCACTGCCGCACAAATGGTCTATATCGAGACATCGTCCCGGTCGCCCAATCATTATGGACCGGGGCGTTCCATCATCGCGGCGTCCGCCGCAGGAGAGGGGAGTGCGATGACCAGCACGGATCAGGTTCGCGACGGGTTCGTGGAGCGTCTCTTCGCTTCGGCCCTGGGCACGATGGACGTGTTCACCGTCTACCTGGGGGACCGCCTGGGCCTCTACCGAATGCTGGCCGAGCACGGGCCACTCACGGCTGGCGAACTCGCCGAACGCGCCGGCATGTATGCCCGCTACGCGCGAGAATGGCTCGAGCAGCAGGCCGCTACCGCGATCCTGGAGGTCGACGACGCCGCGAAGCCGGAGGAGGAGCGGCGCTTCTCACTTCCGGCCGGGCACGCCGAGGCCCTGATCGATCCGGAGAGTCCGTACGCGATGGCGGCCGTCTGCCGCTCGCTCGCGGCCCTCGGCGGCGTGCTCCCGAAGCTCGTCGATGCGTACCGGACCGGCGAGGGTGTCGCCGTGGAGGGGGCCGACGCGGTCGAGGCGCAGGGGGACTTCAACCGGCCGTGGCTGGTGGGCTCGTTAGCCAGCGAATACCTCCCACAGGTCCCCGACGTGCACGAGAAGCTCCTGGCCGGCGCGCGCGTCGCGGACGTTGCGTGCGGTGTGGGGTGGGCCGCCGTCTCGATCGCGCGCGGATACCCCGCGACGACCGTGGATGGCTTCGACCTGGACGAACCGGCGATCGCGCTGGCCCGCGCCAACGCCCTGGACGCGGGCGTGGCCGACCGGGTCACGTTCCAGGCGCGCGACGCGGCTGACCCGTCGCTGTGCGGGCAGTACGACCTGGCCGTGATCGTGGAAGCGCTGCATGACATGTCGCGGCCGGTGGACGTGCTGGCCAGCGTGCGACGGCTGCTTGCGCCGGGCGGGACGCTGATCGTGGCGGACGAGCGCGTGGCCGACGCCTTCCACGCGCCGGCGGGCGACACCGAGCGCCTCTTCTACGGCTACAGCGTCCTGGATTGCCTGCCGACGGGGATGGTCTCGAAGCCGTCGGCCGAGACCGGCACCGTCATGCGGCGATCGACCCTGGAGCGCTATGCCGCGAAAGCGGAGTTCTCGGCGGTGTCGGTCCTGCCCATCGAGCACGACTTCCTGCGCTTCTACCGGCTCGACCCATAGCGAGCGGCATCCCGAGCGCCCCCAAAGCCCTCAGATCGCGCCACCGCTGGCGGGAATCGTCCGCGTAGTGCCATCGCCTGCGGCCCGCTGTGATGACAACTGGTGGACCGGATTGGCCTCCGCACACTGCTCGGCGAACACGAGACGTTCACCGGCGCCGGCGCCCTCGACGCGCACCGCCGCGGCGGCCGGTGCCTGCGGCCCCCGACGCCGGCCTGACGGTGGCCAGGACGGTGTGGTTCGGCTGGGGCTGGCCCGTGATCGTCGACGACGGCGCCGAGGAGCCCCTCGAGGCGCGCACGGCCCCCGGCCTAGGGCGCGGGCCGCGGAAGGCGGGCGAGTTCTCGCCCGACAACTATCCGCATGGCTGAGGTCAGCACACTGCGTATACGAAGGTGAGCATGGTCAATAGCACGACGGCAACCGTTCGATGTACGGCGAGTCCGACGGACGGTCCGCAAAGCGCAGACGCATTCAGCGGATGCGTTCCTCGAGGTGCACGGTCACCTCGTCGCCGGCCTCTTTACCGATGCGCTGGCGCAGGTCGGTCTTCACGGGCAGTTTGTGGGTGCCGTCGCCGAGCGCCATGAACGAGCTGGCAAACGGTTGGCCGTCGACGGTGCCGCGTACCTTGACCAGGCCGCGGGTGCCGAAGAAGGCCGCCGAATCGGGCATCAGCACGTAGGTCCAGCCGCCCTTGTTCTCACTCTTCTGCAGTTTCGCGGTGAACTGACGGTTCAGGGGTTCGCTCATGGGTCGTCCTTTCGGCGCATTCAGTATCTGCACACCTATAACGACTCGACGGCGCCCGAAAAGACATCGCGGCTCATATCGATCTTGCTTCGTCGACCATGGCGCGACATCGTTTCGCCACGAAGCTCTCGGCGGACATGCAGCGCGCGGTGCGCGAACAGCGGCTCGGTTTCGTCGCCACCGTCACGCCCGACGGAAGGCCAAACCTGTCGCCGAAGGGCACCATCAGGGTTTGGGACGGCCAACGGCTTTTCTTCGCCGACATCGCGTCACCGGGCACGGTCGCCAACCTGCGTGCCAACCCGCACGTGGAGGTCAACATCGTCGACGCAATCTCGCGAAAGGGCTTCCGCTTCAAGGGAACAGCTACGGTGTACACCAACGGTGAGATGTACGACCGGGGTCTGCAGATTCTGCGGGAACAGGGGTCGACCGCAGACCGCGAACGGGTGCGGTCCATCGTGGTGATCGACGTGACCCAGGCCGCCGAAGTGGTCTCCCCCGCCTACGACGACGCCGCCACCGAGCAAGCGATCTCCGACAGCTGGCTCGGCTACTACACCGAGTTGCATCGCGCCTCGATTTGCCACGCGATTGACGGCGCTGAATGATCCGTCCTGATGGACGCAACCGATGCCTTCGCACTTGCCGAACTCGACGCCATCGCCCAGGCGGGGTTGGTCGCCTCGGGTGAGCTGTCAGCGACGGAACTGCTGGAAGCGGCGATCGTGCGCCTCGAGGCCGCCCGCGAGCTGAACGCAGTCATCGCCGACCTCTTCGATCGCGGCCGTCAGCAGGCCGCGGCGCTCGACGCCTCCGGCGTGCTGCGCAACGGAAGATCAGGTCCGCTCGCGGGAATTCCCTTCTTGCTCAAAGATCTTGGGGCCTCGCTGGCCGAAGCGCCCGAGGCGATGGGCTCACGCGCACTGCGCTCCCACGTCGCAACCGAGTCGGCGTGGATCGTCGATCGGTATCTCGCCGCGGGACTCGTGGTGTTCGGCAAGACCAACACCCCCGAATGGGGCAACCACTGCACAACCGAGCCCTCGCTGTTCGGGCCCACGGTGAACCCGTGGTCGCCGTCGATCACGCCGGGTGGGTCCAGCGGGGGGTCGGCCGCTGCTGTGGCGGCGGGCGTCGTTCCCGCCGCATCGGGCGGCGACGGTACCGGTTCGATCCGGGTGCCAGCCTCGTGTTGTGGGCTCGTCGGTCTCAAGCCACGCCGCGGCCGTACCTCCTTCGCGCCGGGCGCAGGCCATGGGCTGGAGGGCCTGGTCAACGAGCACGCCCTCACCCGCACCGTCCGCGACAGCGCCGCACTGCTCGACGCCGTCGCCGGTTCGGCTCCCGGTGACCCGTATACCGCACCCGCACCGAATGTGCCTTTTCTGCAAGCGATCACACAGCAGCCGGCCACAGCACGGATCCTGATCGCTACGGCGTCGCCGTTTCCCGGGCCGCCCACCCATCCCGAGGTCGTTGCCGCCGTCGAGCGGGCCGGCACGGTCCTGGACGGCCTTGGCCATGTCGTCGAGCCCGGCGCACCGACGATCGACGCCGGTGGTGTCGCGGACGCCATCGCCGTCCTGCACAACGTCAGCAATGCCCAGTTGCACGCCCTGGCGACTGCACACCTCGGACGCGAGCCCCATGAGGACGAGTTCGAGGCGAGCACCTGGGTGATGGTCCGCGAGGGCTTCACCACCAGCGGGGTGGCCTACGCGGACGCCATCGGCGCGGTGCACGCAGAGACGCGCCGCTTCGTCGCCGGGATGAGCGGTCACGACGTGCTGCTCGTGCCCACGCTGCTCACTCCTCCGCCGCCCTATGCGCTGCTGGACCAGCCTCGCGGCACGACGCGAGCCTTCTTCGACGTCGAGTTCGCCACCACGGGTTGGACCTCGCTGGCGAATGTGACCGGCTGGGCTGCGATCTCGCTGCCGCTCGGCCTCACGTCGGACGGCCTGCCGATCGGCGTCCAGCTCATGGCGCCTGACGAGATGATCCTGCTTCAACTCGCCGCACAGCTCGAAATGGCTGCGCCGTGGGTCGATCGGTGGCCAAATACGTCGTGTGTTCCGCGACATTCGTGAGCTGACCGATTCGCCCGAGGCCGACGCGGCCGAGCTGCGCAGGCGCTGGGGCGGCCTGTTGGGCTACCGCTACATCGGCCGCAGCTACGCGTCGATGGACCTCGGCCCGGAAGACAACACCGTCATGTTTCTCGCGCGGCAAGGTCGGTCCATTCCGCGTCGAGACCGAACCGATGGTCGGTGCGGACTGTGGCGTCGTACCTGTGTCGCCGGGGTCGAGTCAGGGCGCGTGCGACACTTTCGGCATGGCTGTCTCAATCGCGCGTCCAAAGCTGGAAGGCAACATCGCCGTCGGCGATGACCGTCAAATCGGGTTTGCCGAGTTCGGCGATCCGCAGGGCCGCGCCGTGTTCTGGCTGCACGGCACGCCGGGCGCCCGCAGGCAGATCCCGATGGAGGCCCGTGTCTACGCCGAGCAACGGCAGATCCGGCTGATCGGTGTCGACCGGCCCGGCATCGGGTCGTCGACGCCCTATCAGTACGACACGGTCTTCGCGTTCGCCGACGACCTACGCACCATTGCCGACACCCTGGGCATCGACAAGTTCGAGGTCATCGGGCTGTCGGGCGGTGGCCCGTACACGCTGGCCTGCGCTGCGGCGATGCCCGACCGGGTGGTGGCCGCCGGTGTGCTCGGCGGGGTGGCGCCGACGCGTGGTGCGGATGGCATCGGCGGTGGCGTGTCGAAGCTGGTTACGGTCGCGGCGCCGGTGATCGAGATGGCGGGTGCGCCGATCCGGTTGGCCGCGAGCGGGCTGATCCGGCTGGTCCGTCCGGTCGCTGAACCCGCGCTTTACATGTACGCCCGGATCTCGCCGGAGGCCGACCGCCGCCTGCTGGTTCGCCCCGAGTTCAAGGCGATGTTCCTCGACGACCTGCTGAACGGCAGCCGCAAGCAACTCGCCGCGCCGTTCGCCGACGTCGTGGTGTTCGCCCGCGACTGGGGCTTCCGACTCGACGAGGTCAAGGTTCCTGTCCGTTGGTGGCACGGCGACCGCGACCACATCGTCCCTTTCGAGCACGGACAGCACGTCGTGTCCCGGCTGCCCGACGCCCAGCTGTATCACTTGCCGGGCGAAAGTCACCTGGCCGGCTTAGGGCGGGCCGAGGAGATCCTGGGCACCATGGTCGCCCTGTGGGACCGCATCGACCAGAAGTGATCGAAGTCGTGCGGTAACCGGTCCGACCTCGTCGTCGCTAACGCTGAATGCGCTCACTGCCGGAGTCGTGGCAGTGACGAGTCGGCTCAACACGTCCCCCGGCGGCATCTCGACCGTGGCGCCGACACCGAGTTCCGGCAGCAGCCGCATGATGTCGAACCAGCGCACCGGATGGGCGACGGCATCTGCGAGATCGTCGAGGACCGCAGCGGAGTCGTCGCGGACTCTGCGGGCACCGACGTTTGTCATGTAGGCGGCACGCTGAGCGCGGTGCGGGATCGTCGAAAGGTACTGTGCCACCGCGCGTGCGGTCTCGCGTTGTAGTGGCCCGTGCGAAGCAACGGCCACGTCGAGTATTTCGAAACGGCGCGCGCCCGCACGCCGTGCCGCCTGCCGTGCGTTGTCCAGCGCGGCGACGGTGCCGCCGAGGACGACCTGGTCGATAGCATTGATGTTGGCGATCCAGAGCCTGTCGTCGGCGGCCTCGGCGTTGACGAGATCGCGAACGGCGCGCAATCGCAATCCGGTAAGCGCGGCCATTCCCCAGTGTCCGGACGCACAGGCCCGAGCCATGTACTCGCCGCGCAGTTTCACCGCCGCAACGGCTTCCGAAAACGTGAGCACACCGGCTCCAACCGCCGCGGCGAACGCCCCGACCGAGTGCCCGGCGACGATATCGGGACGGACGCCGTACTCATCGGCAAACGTTCGGGCCGTCGCGACCCCGCAGATCAGCAGCGCCAGTTGAGTATTCGTGGTGGACGCCAACGCTTCTGCGGTGTCCAGGCCGCCGATCGCCGGTAGTAGCTCGGCCGCTTCCGCCAGCGTGCTTCGCGTTGCAGCGCTGCCCGGCAGGTTCGCGAACATGCCCGCGTGCTGGGCACCCTGGCCGGGATAGAGGAACGCGATCATGACGTCAGCTGGCCGACTCTCATCAATGACGGGCCGTCGGCTGTGCGCACCAGCACCCTGTCGGACGGACCGAGAAGTTCGTCGAGTGCGACCCCGCCGACCGGCAGATCGAGCTGGCAGTCGACACGCGCAGGCAGCTCGCGGAACGCCTCCCGCAGATCGCCCAGCATCGCCAGAGGTGGCACGTCGTCCACGGTCAGCACCAGATCGAGGTCGCTACCGGCTGTGATCACCGAAACCCCTGTCGCCATAGTGAATCCGACGCTTCCGGTTGGGCCCCACCGCAGACCCGTGGAAGCAAGCAGCGCAGCGGCCCGACGAAGCGCGTCGGTGACCGGAAGGTCGGGAAGCCGGTCGACTCGATCGACAAGGTCTGGCGGCGAGGCGACTTCGGTGACCGTCCCGGTCCCGATCACTGTCGCGTGGCGGTGCGATCGGCATGCGCCCCGAATTCCCACAGGCACGTGGCCTGGTGCGCATCGAGCGCGACGGACGACCACCCACGGCGCTTCCCGCAATGCCGGTGTCAGCCATGCCGGTCCCTCCCGACACAGTTGCGCGACCGACGCAAGGCGCAACAGGTCGTGCGGCCGCGGGCTGCTCATGGCCTTTCGGTGCCCTGCCATTGCGCGGACATCACGTCGCGGATCGCGCGCGATGCCTTGCGGTTCGTCAGGGCGCCGGGCGAGTCAAGTCGGTTCGACAGATCCCGTGGGCCGCTGCGGGCAGCGGCGACGGCGGCGTCGACGGCATGACGCACGGCGCTGACGTCATCCGCGGTCGGGTCGTCGGCGTCCGAGACCGGTAGCAGACCGTCGCAGAAGCCCAGCTTCGCCCAGTCCCGAACGTTGTAGCTCAGTGGGACAACGGTTTCGGCCAGCTTCTCGAGTTCGTCCACCGTGCGCAGGGTGATCCGGGCCGCGGCGGACTTGTGCATGGCGTGGATCTGCACGCCCGGATCGTCGAGCGCGAGTATCTGTTGGGCTTGCAGACCGTGAGCGAGGAATCCTCCGGACAGCGCCTGGCCGACCACGATCGCCACCGTTGGATGACCGGCGTTGCGTGCGCGGTGGTACGCGTCGACCGTGGCAGCAATGGCCTGATGCAGACCGGCCATCTCCTCGATACGCCCGTATGCCTGGCTGGGCAGGTCGACGACGGCCACAACGGCTCGCTTCGTCTCCGCGGCCGCGTCTGCGGAGACGACGTCGTCGATCGTCGCGGCGAGTGCCCAGGATTCGGTCAGCCCTACTTCTCCGTTTCGCGCGCGGTGGAACGGATTTAGTGGATCCGGAACGACGGCGAGGTATGTCGCATCGGCGGTGTCGGCTTTGATCACCGAGGGGATGACCGCGACGGGTTCGGTCGCGGCAAGAGCAGACAGCCATAGGCGTCCACGGCTTATGGTTGTCGAGGACGCCGCGACCTTGGCTGGCGATGCGCCGTCGATGGGCGCGAACGTCGGACCCCATAACCGCCGGAGGTCCTCTGGCGTTGGGGGATTCTTCGGATCGAGACTGGCCAGGCGCGAGCCCAGGACGTCGATGCGCTCGCTGCGGTGGCTTCCGGCGGGAGGCACTCCGGCGGCGACGGCTTCGATGACTGCGCTGCGGATAAGATCGCAGTCGTCGGCAACCAGCTTGTCCGCCAACCCGATTGCCGTACGTTGTTCGCCGCCGTCGATGCGCCAGATCAGCGCGCGGTCGGAGGAGTCAAACTCATCGATGCCGGCCTCTTGTTCGATGACGGCGGGGCCGTTGAGCCCAATCCTGCCCTGCGGGGTGATGATCAGTCGAGTGCACAGTCCGGCGGCGATGCTCGTGCCGCCGAACGACCCGACTTCGCCTGCGACCACGCCAATCACCGGTGCCATCGGCCTCAGATCCAATACGGCCGAGCAGATTTCGGCGACTGCGTTGAGACCGAGGTTGGCTTCCTGCAGTCGGACGCCACCGGTCTCGAACAACAGAACCGCCGCCGTCGATGTCCCGGCGCGGCTGGCGTCGGCCGCCAGTCGCAGCGCCTGGCTGATTTTCGCGCCCGACACCTCGCCCGTACCGCCCCCCTGGAAACCCTGTTCGATGGAGGCGATCACCGCGGGACGGCCGTCGAGGGCTCCGCGGGCGATTACGACACCGTCGTCGGCCTGCGGCACGATTCCCTGCGGTTCCAGCCATGGTGATTCGAGGCGGTCGAACGGACCGCACAGCACCCGTACGCTATCCGGATCCAGCAGCGCTGTGGCGCGCTCGAGGGCGTCGCCTTCGAGGAAGCTGCGGCGGGCGAGGATCTGTTGCCAGTCCTGCGTGACGACACCCGACGTCATTGCGCACCCGCTTGTTCATCGGTTGCGGCTTCCGCGGCCTGCCGGAGCCGGAGCGTGACGACGGCGGGTGTCGCACCGAAGTCGTTGAGCTCCCAGCGTCCTGCAAGCGGGGTATGGGTGAAAAACCGTTCCAGCGTGGCATGCCAGACGGTGTCAAAGCCGTCAACGCTGGTGCGTACCCGGACATCCGCCACATCCCCGGCATCCGCGTCCGGTGCCTCGTCGAGCAGCACCTCCAAGTCGCCCGACGCCACGACTCCGATGTGCGTGCGCTGGCGCATCGTCCGATTGGCCGGAAACCGATACGTCAAGGTCTGCATGTCCGATCAACCCCTTTCGGCATCACCGCGTCGAGAAACAACGCCGCCGCCAACAGGTCTGCGCTGCCGCCCATGGAGAGACCCCGCCTGTGGGCC
The DNA here is from genome assembly GCA_963770125.1 of uncultured Actinomycetota bacterium. Taxonomy (GTDB): domain Bacteria; phylum Actinomycetota; class Actinomycetes; order Mycobacteriales; family Mycobacteriaceae; genus Mycobacterium. The sequence continues at coordinate 28,902 of CAVYPI010000011.1, forward strand.
TGGCGGCAGAACTGCTCGAGCCGTCGGTGGCCCGCTGCGGTTGTGCATCCGCCGCTGCGCAGGACACCGGCTGCGGAGCGGTGCACGAAATCCAGGCCGCGCAAACCACCACGGTGGAGGACGCAGGTGTCTTCGAGTCTCGCCATGATCGCCATCAGTGCGTTCAGTGCGGCCGCGTCGATTGATTCACCGCGCTGGCGGCAGGAACAGAGCATCGGCAACCCATGGTCGACGACGTGTGGGAAGCCGGCGCATGCTTCGCCGACGGCTCCCTCGGCGTTGTAGCGCATCCGCACGCGCTCGCCGTGCGACAGCGAATGGCTGACAGTGCGGGCAGGATCCGGTAGGCGTGCAAGCTGAGAGGCGAAATCCACTGCTTCAACGCCGTTTTCGGCTGCTGCGACGCCCGCCGACAGTAATCCGAGCGCCCACAACGCTCCGCGGTGAGTATTGACTCCGCCGGTTGCGGTGAGCATGCGGCGCTCGCCTGCGCGTCCGATCGCGCCGATGTGCGCACGCAGCTCGAGTCCGAGGGGCATGGCACGCGCGGCATCGGCGCACTGCTGCAACGGATCTCGTAGCGCCTCTGCGGAGGCCGCCAGCAGGGCCAGGCTCATGTCGGGGTGGCTGCGTGGGCCGGATGCGTCGACCAGCCCGGGTTTCGGCGTGAGCAGCGCCTCGGTGAGAAGGGCGCCGACGGCCGCTTCGGCGATCCGGTCGGTCGCCAGGTGCCGTTGGACGATGGTACTGCAGGCGGTCACGCTCACCAGTCCCGAAACTGTGCGGGCGGATCGTAGAGTCCGCCGGACCATGCGACGAGGTCCTCGATGCTGCGCGCGGCCAACAGCGACCGATCCGCTTGCCGCGCAGCGATACCGAGGTCTTCTGGAAAAGCCACCAACCCGTCGCGGCGTAGTTGCTCGGTGCGTGCGGCATCGGCGCCCAGTCCGATTGGCGTCACGCCGGCGATCGCCGACAACGCCGCCCGGCGGTCTGTCAGCGATGGTGCTTTGTACAAGTATGCGACACCCTCTTCGGTGACGACGTGGCTGACATCGTCGCCGTAGATCATCACCGGTGGGATCGGCATGCCGGCATTCTTGCCGACCTCGACGGCGTCGAGTGATTCGACAAACGTCGGTATCCCGCCCTTCTGGAACGTTTGGGCGATCTGCACCACCAGTTTTCGACCGCGCAGCGCGTAGGCCTCCCCGTGCGCGAGGCTCAGCCACGCGGCGGACGAGTGCCTGCGACCGTGTGGGTCGTGTCCCATGTTCGGAGCGCCGCCGAACCCGGGCAGTCGGCCGTCGGTGACGGTCGACGAGTTAGCGTCGCGATCGATCTGCAGTGACGACCCGATGAACATGTCGACGGCGTACTGGCCGGCAAGCTGACACAGCACCCGGTTGGATCGCAGCGACCCGTCCCGTCCGGTGAAGAACACGTCGGGGCGGGCCGCGGTGTAGCGCTCCATGCCCGCCTCGCCGCCGAAGCTGTGGATCGATTCCACCCAGCCCGATTCGATCGCCGGTATCAGCGTCGGATGCGGATTGAGCGTCCAGTGCTTGGCGATCTTGCCCTTCAGACCCAACTGGGCACCGTACGTCGGGAGAAGCAATTCGATTGCCGCCGTGTCGAAACCGATCCCATGGTTGAGCGACGTCACCTGATGTCGTTCGTACACGCCGCGGATGGCGATCATCGCCTTGAGAATCTCGACCGGACCGATCAACCGCGGATCGCGGGTGAACAGCGGCTCGAGCGCGAACGGCCGGTCGGCCTCGACGACGAGATCGACCCAGTCCCCGGGGATGTCGACTCGCGGGAGCTCGCCGGTGTCGACGATCTCGTCGGCCTGCACGAGGACCACCCCGTCGCGAAAGGCGGTGGCCTCGGCGATCGTCGGCGTGTCCTCGGTGTTGGGACCGGTGAACAGGTTGCCGTCTCGGTCGGCCTTCGTCGCACACAACAGCGCGACGTTGGGGCTCAGGTCGGTGAACATCCGCGCATACAGCTCGACGTAGGTGTGGATGGCGCCGATCCGCACCTGGCCGTCCTCCACCATCTGCGCCATGCGGACACTCTGCGGTCCGGCGTAGGCGAGATCGAGCGTGGCGGCGATCTTCCGCTCGAACAGGTCGAGATGTTCCGGACGCGACACCGATGAGATCAGCATGTGCAGGCCGTTGACCTTGCCGGGATCGCACTGGGCCAGCGTGCGGGACAGGAAGTCAGCCTGCTTCTGGTTGTCGCCCTCCAGCGCGACGCGATCGCCCGGCCGTAGCAGCCCCTCCAGCGCGTCGCGCAACCGCGCCGGTTCGATCAGCTTGCCGTCGACGTAGCGGGCGACGGCCGAGAGCCGGTCGTGCTTTTCGACTCGGCGGCGGGTCCACGTCGACTCGGTCACCCCCCTGCGGCCTCGGTGATCAGGTCGGCGACCTCTCGAGCCTTCGACACGATCGACAGATGGCTGGCATCGAGTTCGATTGTTTTGGCGTCCATCCGGTTGGCCATGAACCGCTCGAGGTCGGGATTGATCGTGCGGTCATTCTTCGACACCGCGTAGAACGTCGGCTTGTCGCGCCAGGCTGCGTTCGTGGTGCGGCCGTTGAACAGCTCGTCCGAGATCCTGCCCTGGACCGCGTACAACGCCCTTGCCCGGGCTGGGGCGACATCCTGTGCGAAGTCATTCAGAAAGGCAGACTCGGACAGCTGCGCATACCCGTCGCCGCCCTTGACCAGGCCTGCGCTCGCCGGGGGCGTCGGGTACTGCGCCGCCAGCGCGGTGTAGTCCTCGCCGGCGTCGGGTGCGCGGGCGGCGATGTACACCAAGGCGGTCACCTTGGGGTCGACACCGACCTCGCTGGCGATCATGCCGGAATACGAGTGGGCGGCGAGCACTGTCGGACCGTCCATCAAAGCCAGTGTGCGACGGGCGAACTCATAATCCTCGTCGAGCGTCCGCAGCGGATTCTGCACCGAGGCCACGTTCAGCCCGCGGGCCTGCAGGTACGGGATCACGTCGGACCAGCAGGAGCCGTCGGCGTATGCGCCGTGCACCAGCACCACGTTGCGGGCTCGCGGCAATACATCGGTCGGAGGTGCCGCCGATGCCCGTTGTGCCCCGAACAGGACGGCGGCGCTACCAAGAGTTACCGTCGCGGCGAACGACCGTCGATCCATGCGCGCTCCATCCCAAGCGAATCTGGCTAAGCCTCCCCCATATCGCACGATGCCTGCAATCCCCAGATTGCATCCACTCCGGCTGCGCTCTGACTAGAACCCGAAGCCCAGTACCGCCGGCACGTCGCTGGCGAATGCGGCGTCGAGCCGCGATAGAAGGCCGGAGTCGTTAGTGTGCAAGCGGTTTGCACTGGCAAACGACGACGCTTTGTGTGCACCCAGGTACAGGCTGCCCAGGACGTCGAGGCCCATGTACACGTCGGCGGGCGCGTCCGTCGACGTGCAGCGGGCACGGCCGTCGCGGATCTGCACCGCGAATCGTCCACCGTCACTGCGGAATCCGTCTGAAATCTCGATCACGGCGGACAAATCCGCCTGATAGGTGCGCGCTTCGAGTGTCGTCGGGACGTCCATGATGCGCAGCCACAGATCGTCTTCGCAATAGGTGACGCGGGCTACCCGCTGATCCGTCAACAGATAGGGCAGCGGATCGGCGGGATGCGTACCGAAGACGACCTTGTCCATCAGGTCGAGGCCGAGCAGCGCCCGGCACAACGCGATGCCCGCGTCGGTGGTCGCCGCGATGAACTCACCGACCCGCACGATCGTCGGGTCGTCGCCGAACACCCGATACATCACGTAGCCGTCGGGATGCAGGAACGTATACCACTCCGTTCCACCGCGGCGGACCCATTCCCGATCGGCCAGCAGTTCGTCCCACAACGCCTTGGGGCGGACGAGGCCGCCCGGTGTGCGCAGCCGCCAGCGGTCGTAGATCTCCGCAAGATCGTTGTGATGATCGGCAGGCTTGACCATCCGCACGCCGCCGGGATCGGGAGCGTCATCGCGGAAACGCGCGATGCGGCGGTCGACGCTGAACTCCTGCTCGATCGTCGCCGGCCCGTATCCGAATCGCCCGTAGATTCCGCCCTCGCTGGCGGTCAGGCCCGCGATCGGATACCGCGCGTCGGCAATCCGGTTGTGCAACTCGGTGTACATCGTGCGCATGATGCCGCGGCGGCGGTGGGTCGGCGCGACGGCGACGATCGTGACGCCTGCCATCCTCAGGACCGCGCCGCCGGGCACGGTCAGAAGCATGTCGAGGTAATGCGCCATGCCGACAATGTCGTCCCCGTCGCACGCGAGGACCGTGCTGTCGGTCGGCATCATCGTCCGCCACGAGGTCAACGACTCAGGGTGGCCGAACCTGCCGAAGCTAGTGGCGTCCAACAGCGATATCGCCGGCCAGTCGGCGTCCGTGGCGGAACGGATCTTTACAGCGGTCGAAGTGTCGGAGGCGAGCACAGAACTCGACGGTGCCACAAAGGCGTGTCGGAGCGCATCCGAATTTCGTGCTCAGCCGATACGGTTGAGGGGCACGGAAGGAGCGCTCGTCATGGCGACCGATCTGACGCTCTATCTCGACGACCAACCCGGCGAGCTGGCCCGAGTCGGCGACGCGCTCGGCAAGGCCGGCGCCAACATCGCCGGACTGTGTGCGCTCACCACAGGCGGAGGGCAGGCCGAGGTGCACATCTTGGTGCAGGATGCGACGTCGGCGTTCGAGGCACTGCAGGACGCCGGTATCAAGATCGTCGCCGAGCAGGAGGTCATCGTGCTCGACATGGACGATCGGCCTGGCGCGCTTGGCGAGGTGGCCCACAAACTCGGCACGGCGAGGGTCAATCTGACCACCGCCTACCTGGCGACCAACACGCGGCTGGTGCTGGCGGCGGACAACCTGGCCGAAGCGAAGGCGGCGCTCAGCTGATCAGCGTCTCAGCCAGCCCTGTACGGTGCTCAGATCCCGTGTGTACGCGGTGAGGACGTCATCGTGGTAGAGCGAGCCACCAGTGATCGCCGCCGTGCCCTGCCATAGCACCTGCACCCGGGCCCCACCCTTGACGTAGTAGTCGGTGCGGTCGACGTCTCTGCGGTGCCATCCGCCAGTTTCGGCGAAATCGGCAAGTGTCTGCCGCTCGTCGGTTGCAGTCATCGGTGATCCTCCTGTGGTGCCCGCGTCGGTGCGAGACGATACTTGACGTCCTGCCCGTGGTTTGGCCATGAGGGATTACGACCCTTGTCATGCTGCGGTGTGGGGTTGGAGCAGTAATTCCTCGCGGTTTCCTGCTGGTTCCTGCTTCGGCGACGCGACCAAGCCCGAGGGCTGGGGCGGGTCTTGACAGGCGATATTTGCATTCGTCGGCGACGTAACACCCACAATCGGCAATAGAAGACAACCAAGCCCTATATAGTCCGGCGACACACCACAAACACACCAGGCGTCGGCCACCACGGAAACCAACATGACCCACTCGCCCCCACAGCTAACCGGGCGTCCACCGTGCGACCTTCCCCCCAATCGATGATCGCGTTGGAGGTTCAGCAGGCCGATGTGACGCGACTCGATGTCGACGCGATCACCAACGCAGCAAACACACAGCTCAAGCACGGCGGCGGGGTGGCCGCCGCGATCTCCCGCGCGGGAGGTCCGGTGGTGCAGCGGGAGTCCACCGACAAGGCCCCGATCGGTCTCGGCGACGCGGTCGAGACCTCCGCCGGTGACATGCCTGCGCGGTACGTCATCCACGCCGCGACGATGGAGCTCGGCGGGCCGACGTCGGCGGAGATCATCGCCCAAGCGACGCGATCGACTCTGTCCAAGGCGGACGAACTGGGCTGCCGGTCGCTTGCCCTCGTCGCGTTCGGCACGGGAGTCGGTGGCTTCCCGCTCGGCGAGGCGGCGCGGCTGATGGTCGACGCGGTGCGGGGACACCAGCCCCGATCTCTTGAGCGGGTGGTGTTCGCGGTGCACGGCGACGAGGCCGAACGGGCCTTCCGCGACGCGGTCGAATCGTCCGGCTGACGGCGCTAGTCACCCGGTTGTGTACTGAGTGCGCGGCGCAACAGATGCATGGCGACGGTCGTCGACCGCTCGCGAACATCGGACCGATCGCCGGGCAACCGGATGGTGCGGGTGAACGTCTCGCCGTCGGCGAGTTTCACGGTGAAGCACACCGTGCCGACCGGCTTGTCATCCGTGCCGCCCGTGGGCCCGGCGATTCCGGTGATCGCGATCGCGGTGTCGGCGTCGAAGCGGTTCAACGCGCCGTCGGCCATCGCTTCGGCGACGGGTTCCGACACCGCCCCGTGCGCGGCGAGCAGGTCGGGCTCGACGCCGAGCAGTTCGGTCTTCGCCTCGTTCGCATAGGCAACGACACCTCCGGCGACATATGCCGATGAACCCGGCCGGTCGGTCAGCCGGGCGGCCAGCAGCCCGCCGGTGCTGGATTCGGCCGTCGCGATGCGGCGGCCAGCCAGCAGCTGCGCGACCTGGTCGTCGACGAGCGAGCCGTCTTCGGAGAAGATCTCCCGTCCGTGGCGCTGGCGCAGCAGCTCCATGAGTTTGGTGTAGATGCTTGCGGCGTCCGGTTCGTAGCGGGTGACCATTTCGATCTCGCCACGCCGCAGACAGGTGGTGATCTCGAGACGGTCATAGCCGTAGAGGCTCTGCTCGGCATCGCGCAACGTCTCGGCGAGACCCGACTCGGGCAGCCCGAACATCCGCACCATCGCCTGGCGATACATGGTTCGCCCGGCGATCGCCCGCTGCACCGCCTCGGTTTCCACGGCGACCGGCCACATCGGCCGCAATTCGCGTGGCGGACCGGGCAACACCACGATCGTCGGCTTGCCCGGCACGACGACGCCCGGAGCGGTACCCACCGGGTCGATCACGTGCGCGCCGGCCGGGATCATCGCCTGCTTGCGGTTGGCTGCGCGGACCGCGTCGACGTCGACGTTGTCGAAGCGGGCCATCAATCGCTTGAGAATGTCGGTGATGCGGTCCTCGAGCGCCGGATCCAGGACCAACTCGAGGCCGGCGAACCGGGCCACGGTCGCCACGGTCATGTCGTCGGCCGTCGGCCCGAGGCCGCCGCTGGTCACGATGAGGTCCACACCCTCGTCGGCGAGGAACCGCAGCTGCGCTGCGATGTCGTGCGGGCGGTCGCCGCAGATGGTGATGTGGGCCAGTTCGACGCCCAACTCAAGGAGCCGGTCGGCGATCCAGGGGCCGTTGCGGTCCTGGACCCGTCCCGTCAGCACCTCGGTCCCCGTGACAACAATGCCGGCGCGTGCGCTCACGTCCAACGAGACTACGGCAGGCCGGTAATCTCATTCTCCATGACGGCGCCGAAGTCCCTCCGAGAGCTGTTCGATCAGCTCGGCCTACAGGAGGTCCCGTCGACTGACGGCACCGTGATCATGGAGATGCCCGTCGACGAACGAACGGTCAACACCGCCGGTGGCCTTCAGGGCGGCCTGATCGCGACCATGGCCGACGTGACGGCCGGCCAATTGGCCTCGCGAAGCACACCATTCGGTATGGGCATCGCCACCACTGACTTGTTCATCCGCTACCTGCGACCCATCAAGGTCGGGCCGGCACGTGCTGTCGCGCGGATCCTGCGCACAGGCAAGCGGTCGGTGGTGGTGCAGGTGGACATCTACCGCGGAAACGACGACGAGGTCGGTGCCACCGCGACGGTCAACTTCGCCGCGGTGGACTGACCGTCGAGCGTGCCGCTAGGTGGCCGAATCGAATCCGGCGGCGCGGATCGAATCGGCCAGCGTCCAGAACGAAAGACCAAGCAGCGGTATGTCTTTCAACAGGAATTCACCGGTGAGGGACAGCGTGGGGAATCCTCCGCCCGTTGGCTCGCTCACTCCTGGCGTCGTGAACAGGAAGTTGATCGTCGAAACGAACAGCACGACTGCCAGCACGCAGCCCGCGATCGAAAGCTTAGGTGCGATTGGTTTGACCGCGATCAGCACCGCGGCGGCGAGTTCGAACACGCCCAGGAGCGCAGAGAACGTGTACACGGGAAAGATGTTGTAGACCAGCCCATGACCGGGCTGTTGGCCACCAATGGCTGGATCTGGTGTGCTTCGAAGTTGGCGAATTTCAGCGCGCCGATCCAACCGATGACGATGACGAGGCCGTATCTACCGAGACTGCTTGCGATGGTGTCGATGGTGGAGACGGCTGCGCGCCAGTTGATCGTTGACAGGCTCCTGTTGATGGTCATGCGGTGGCACCTCATTGACGGTTGCGGTGACCACATCAACGTCGTCGAGGGCGCGCGCCTCCGAACGGTGATTACGGATCGCCGATACCGGCCATCAATCAATCGGATGGCTA
>CAVYPI010000012.1:0-50650 GCA_963770125.1 uncultured Actinomycetota bacterium
ATCAAATCTATTGCAGCACAGGGCATTCTCGTTTCTTCATGACGGGAGACGGCCAAGCCGGCGATCCGCCGAGCAGCGTCGACATTGACGGGAAACCCTGCGGTAGTTGTCAACTGGTGCGTAGCGGCATGTCGGTGGCACGGCGGCCCGAATGTGCGGCTATCATCGCCTCATGCCCGATGAAACGCCAGATGTGCAGGGGGATCGTGATATGACGTCTTCCCAGCCAGCATCGCCAACGCCGTCGCGCTGGGTCGCACCAGCTGCGCTGCTGATCGCAGCGATTGCCATCGGTGTTGCCATCTGGGCGCTCGTGCGCACGCCGGGTGAAGCTGCCGTCAACGCCCAGCAGTCCGATGATGCCAAAGCTAGTGTTTGCGTCGCGTTCGACATGGTGCGCAAAGCCGTGTCGGTGCAAACCAACGCCGACCTGGGACCTGATCCCGTCGCGAAGGAAGCGGTGGCGGCCAACGCCCGTTTGGCGACACTTGGAGGCGGCGAATACCTACTTTCTCGCGTGGACCCGGCAACCCCACCTGAACTGGCGGATGCGGTTCGCTCGTTCGCGAACAATCTCGGGGACATCGGCATGAATCAACTCGTCGGCGTGCCCAACACTGATCCCACTGTGGCTGCCCGGTTGAGTGAAGCTCAAGCAGCCAGCCAGCAAATAGCAGACATCTGCAAGTAAATCCTGCGATCTAGCGCGGGCGAGCAGGTTGATCCCGGATCTCGTAGAACTTGAAGTGGCGGTCTCCCGCTCGAGACCTGCCGTGCTGTAACTGATGTGCGGCGAGAGCTTGGCGAAGCATGTCAACCGGACACGATTCCATCGGCGTTAACGAATACTTTTACGCAAGGCAAGGACCGGAAGCCTCCCGGACCCACCATCAACATCGGAGGAGGCAACCTGGGTGACGACAGACAAACGGCCGCCCAACACGCGGTCCGAAGCATCCTGTGATGTCGTGGTCATTGGTAGCGGTTTCGGTGGCAGCATTTCGGCGAACCGCCTGGCCCTTTCCGGCCTGAACGTGCTCGTGCTCGAAAGGGGGCCGTGGCGCGACTCTTTACCGGTGCGCGCGCTCGGTATCGCACAACGCTCCCCTTTTCCATACGGCACCCTGTTCGCCACACATTTCCTCCGCGGTATCAACATCGGGCGGGGCAACACACCCGGACCCGTCGAGCGTGGTTACCCAGAACAACTGCGAGCTCGTGGCTTCCGCCTGCTGCGGAGCTTGATCGGGACTGGCCGTCGAGGCGTATTGCTCAACAAGCACGGCATGTACGAATTGTTCAGCTATCCCGGAATTGATGTTCTCTGCGTCTCGGCCGTGGGCGGCGGCAGCCACGGCTGGTTGGGCCTGCTCGTTGAGCCTTGCGACCCCTCGTATTGGGAGAATCGGCACCCCGATCTGCGCGCCGCACACATCACCCGGTACTACGGGAAGATCCGGTCGGACTTGTGCACAACTCGCCTGACACGTCAGCATCCCGTCCCGAACAGCGTATGGGTCGAGTTGCCAGGATTGGCCGGTCAGAGATGTCACCCTGCGGATCCGCAGCCTGAATCTGCTTACCTATTCCCGCAATTCGACACTGACGCAGGCCGGATTTACGAGAAAGGTGCCGGGCTGCCACGTCGGATCTGCGCGTTCAACGGGGACGGGATTCTGGGCTCCAGAGACGGGGCGAAATCATCGGTCGACTTCGCCTATCTTGCTCCGGTCCTGAACGATCGCGTGACCGTTCGCGCCTTGTGTGAGGCTCGGCAAGTTGTGCGCGAACCGGATTCCGCGGGAGGGGGCTACGTAGTCCATTACCGGGATCTTCACGAAAAAAGAAACAGTACGGCCCGGGCCAAGCGCGTAGTCCTCGCTGCCGGCACGATGAATACGCTGCAGTTACTGCTCGAGGGCCAACGGCGAAACGACTTGGCCGTCATGCCATCGTTGGGCAGCACGTTCGGGGGCAACGGGGACGCGATCGGCGCCTATTTCAAGAACTCCGCTGGCCCCTCAACGCTGCCCGCGCCCCCGGTCCTTGGCCAATTTAGGGTCGATGGGGCAGCCTCGCCATTCTTCGGGTTGGCTGCGGGCTGCGGGCTCAACACTCTACCGCTGCCAAGTTGGGCAAAGCGTCGGCTGGAGCGCATGGTGCTCGTCTTCGCCATGGGCGCTGACTCCGGTAAGGGCTCGGCGCACGGTGTGCGGGGCCGCGTAGCGATCGACTACGACGGGACGTTGGAGCCGATCTTCGATCGGATAGCCGACGGTTTTGACGCGCTCGAGGCGGATACCGGGCTGCGCGTGTCGGCCTGGCGGAAACCGGTGACAGTGCATGCGTGGGGTGGGGCGTGCCTCGGTCCGGACCCCGACCACGGCGTCGTAGATCACCACGGCGAAGTGTACGGAAATCCCGGCCTCTTCATCGCCGACGCAGCCGCACTGCCCGCGGCAATCGGCGCGCCACCCTCATTGGCGATTGCCGCGTGGGCCCACCACGTAGCAGATCAACTTGCCGAAACAACCTCGCGGCGCCCGCCCCTGGACACAGTTGACGACTCAAGAGAGGGAACAAAATGATGTCCTCATCCGGTCGACGAGCGCGGGCGACGACCGAGGTGGCTACGCGGTGTTGCACTACCCCGAGAGTGATCAGTAGAAGTAGAGGTTGGAACCAGGAAGTTCCTGGTGGACCCTTGCCCTGCCTGCCGGCGTGAGGTCGAGCCCATACTTTGCCATCTCATCGGTCCGCACGCTGACGAGGTTGAAATAACCGGTGTAGGCGAACCGGCCCGGCGGATTAGCGGGGTCCGTGACGGGCACGGGTACAGGGGAAATCGTGAACTCTTCGGCATGTTCGTCATTACTCGGCGCACACGTGTAGAGATATTTGTGCCCCTGCGGCGTGACTTGCGTAGCGCTGGCGTGCAGAACGCGGTTGTAGGCCTGATTGGTCAGTGACTTTCCGGTCCCAAGGTCCTTGAAGACCCACAGATCCGTCTTGTCGTTGTCGTCCTTCAGCGGTTGGTGGTAGACCTCGAAATTCGCCGGAGTGGGCATGCCTGGCGGAATCGACTCGGTATTGCTGGCATGCAGACAGGCACTTGTGTCGTGCTTGAGGATGTAGACGGGGTTGGCGGCGCCAGGCAGACCCGCAGATATATATCCAGCCGATTCGGCCAGCCGCAGTTGCTGCCGCACTGAATCGATCTCCGCCGCAACATTGGGCACGCCGAAACCTGTGAGTAGTGCCTGCATTTGATCGATCAAGGGTTTCAGGACTGTCTGCTGCTTCTCGCGGCTGAACACGGTCTCCCGATACAGCCCGAATCTGGTCGAACAATTGCTTACGGCGCGTGTCGTCGTTACGCACGAGCTGTGCGATCACCCCATCGCGGCCCAGCTTGAACGGCCTCGCGGGCTGGAAGGTCTGGTCGATTCCCCATGGGATCATCTTGAACTTGATGTTGCCTACACCGGGTGCTGCGACGGCAGTTACGTCGTTATAGATGTAGGTGTTGTTGGTATTGTCGGCATAGCCGTCCCAATGCTTGAGATAAAACTCCATCGCGTAGATCTTGAGGAACTGGTCCATATCGAGCATCTGATCCGCGCCGGCCAGCCCGTTCGCCTTGATGTAATCGCACGCGAATTTCAGATCGGCTTTGTCGTCGAATTTGGAGAGGGACTCAACCCCGATGAACCGGAGCCTCTCTTCAAGGAAATCGTCGTGATGCTCGAGTTCGTAGAGATTCCCCTTCATATTGCCGTGAAAATTGCGCTCGATATAGGGCTTCATCACCGGCTCGGCGTTGACGTAGATACCCGGGCTATTGACGCCACCGACCCCTTGGCCGATCAGCGTTCCGTTCACGAACACCCGGGCATAGTTGCATCGCGAATTGGGCAACCCAGCCATATCCAGCAACCGGTAGCCTAGCGTCTGCTTGATGTAAGACTTGTCCTGAATGGAATTGTTGAGCGTCACGTAGCGCGACCCGATCAGGGCTCCGATCGCGGGGACGTTGGCATCGCCGAACTTGCCGAAGTCGACGTGCAGGCACGGCTTGCCGCTATCGATTGAGCCGCAGAATGATTTCTTCTTAACGCCCACCTCTGTGAACGTTGCCTTCGTGGGGAACTTTGTTCCGGATATCTCGACCGAGGTCGCCTTGTGCCACGTGAACCTGCTGTCACCGGTCCATTCGAAGTTGCATCGCCCGCCTTTAGGCTCCTCGTTTCGCACCGCATCCCACTCCGCCTGCGGCATCGTGATCTTGACCGTGATCACGTTGTCGAGCGCATAGAAGGAATCGAGTGCTTGTTGCTGCAGATCGGTCATCGTCACATCTCCCGTATGTCGCGGCCTTCCAACAGCATGCGGCGGGACACCACGTTTGACGCGAGTAGCAGGCTACTCGTCTTCAGGAATGGCCATGCCACGACTGGACAAGGTACTTCGTCATTGCACTGAAGTGACGCCACACGCAGGTTGTGATGGAAGCCCGCGTGACAGATCTACCGCGCGGGGCGCTGGCCGCCGATGCGGAGCCCGTTGGTGTCCGACACCTCAACCGCCGAAAGGTGATCCAGTCGCCTCACCGCCGGTAGCTGATCAGAGTCTGTCCATCTCCCGCGACGTCAAAGCGCTCTCACACACATCGCCGACCGCAATCAGGTAGTTCGATACTCGTGTCGTGCGCGCCGCCAGAGCCTCACAATTTGTCTATGTTGGCGCAGACGAGTCGCAAGCGAAACCGCAACACAAACCTCCCAGAAGGTACCGCGCTGGCCGGCCGCCCCGCGAGGTGAGGACATGACCACCCTTCCCCCGTCGCCTGGGCCGAGGCCCTCGCTCATCAGCCCACTCCTGCTCGCCGATCGCGCCGCCGCCCCTCCCGCCGCCGCCCGGGCGTTGCTCGCCAATGAACAGGACCGTCTCATCATGCTTGTCGAGCTGCGGCTGCAACCCGGCGCAGTCCCCGACGATGTCCGGAACAGCTTCTTGGAGCTGTTCGATCAAGTATTTCGCACCGGCGATGTGCCACCGCGGCCGGAACCCGTTGGCAGACACTACATGCGCTGCGTGTTGACTCCGAACGAGGTTCGGCGGCTGGTTCAAGGCGGCGCACGATCGCCCAGCGCCAGGGCGGCTCAGCGCGCGCTACAGCTGATCTTCCACGTCTGGCCGGACCTGGTTGTCGATGCCCACCTGGATCGGTCACTGGCCACCGTCAAGGCCGACGCGGCCTCGCGCACCTACAACTGCAGCGGCGCCGGTGTCGTGTGGGGGGTACTCGACTCCGGGATCGACGAGAAACATCCGCACTTCGCCGACAACGCAACAGTGAGCGCGGACTCCGTCAAAAACCTGCACCGCGACTTCACAATCCGTTCCACACCGGGCTCTCCCGAGGCACCGCTGTCCGACGTGGTCGGACACGGCACCCACGTAGCAGCGATCATCGCCGGCCGCGCCCCTGCGGACCCCGACCGGTTGCGCATAGCATGCAACGAACCGACAGCCCAAGACCTGCCGCACTGGGCGCAGCGCACCCTGCCCGCCGGCGCCTCTCTGTCCGGGGTGGCGCCCAAAGCGAATCTAGTCAGCCTGAAGGTCCTCGACGACAACGCCAAGACTTTGTCGAGCGTGATCATCGACGCCCTCGACTATGTGCGCACCATCAACGGCTACGGGCGGGACCTGCAGATCCACGGCGTGAACCTGTCGCTCGGATGTGGTTGGTTGCCAAGGGATTACGCGGCCGGACAGAGCCCGCTGTGCCGAGAACTGGACCTGCTGGTGGGCACCGGCGTGGTGGCTGTGGTCAGCGCCGGCAACTCCGGGGCGGCCGGAGCGATCACCGGCATGAGCACCGACGTGTACGGGCAGTTGTCCACCATCACCGATCCCGGCAACGCGGCCACGGCCATCACCGTCGGCTCGGTGCACCGCTACCGACCGCACACCTACGGGATCACCTTCGACTCGTCGAAGGGACCCACCCTGGATGGCCGCGTCAAACCCGACCTCGTCGCGCCCGGTGAACGCATCACCTCCGCGGCCACCGGACAGCTAGCCGCGGGAGTCCCCCCGCTGAAGCCCGGACGCGACGATCCGCCCAACGTGGCCTGCTACATCGAAGACAGCGGAACGTCGATGGCGGCCGCCCACGTGTCGGGGGTCATTGCAGCGTTCATGTCCGCGCGCACCGAGTACATCGGCCAACCCCAACTCGTCAAAAAACTGTTCACCGACACCGCGACCGACCTTGGCCGCCACCAGTTCTTTCAAGGCTTCGGCCTCATCGACCTCTTCCGGGCACTTTCCAGTACCTAGCAAAACGAAGGACACACCATGGCAACAATCAACGGACTGCCCTACTACGAGATCCACTTCAATGCCGACGGCACGCTGGACACCACGGTCGGCACCGGAGACGGCGGATTGCGCTCGGCAGCCTCCGGCGGAGGGATCACCGATCTGTTCGTGTTGTCCCACGGATGGAACAACGGGCTTGACTCCGCCCGCGACCTCTATCACGCGATGTTCTCGCTGCTGGCCGACCAACTCGGCACGCACCGGTCCACCAGCGCCGCGGCCGGCATCATCTGGCCATCCCTGCTGTTTCCCGACGATGACCCTGCCACGGCGGCAGCGGCGCCCTCCAGTGGGGCGCAGCTCGCCGCGGCACTGGCTCCAGCGTTCCCGGACCAACAGCAGCACCTCTCCACGATCGGTGCGCTGCTCGACGATAAGCCCCAGGACGCCGACAAGCTCATCGAATTTCACTCGCTAGCAACCAAACTCGTCACCACCGAACCGCAGGGTGGTGAAGACACCGGTGAATCCGCGCTGCTGAGCAGCGACACTATGACCGCACTCGGCCACGCCGCGGCGATGGCGCCCGTCCAAGCCGGCGACGCGCAGGGAATCGGCAACCCGTTCACGGGCCTGTGGTCCGGTGCCCGGGAAGTGCTACGCACTCTGAGCTACTACGAAATGAAAAACCGCGCGGGTGTGGTGGGCGAGAACGGACTCGGCCCACTGCTCGCCGGTCTCGCCGGCCCCCCGCGCATCCACCTGATGGGCCACAGCTTCGGCGCCCGCCTGGTTGCGTACGCGCTCGCGGGTCTGCCCGGCGGCATGACCGGCACGGCGAGCCCGGTCAAATCGCTCACCTTGATCCAAGGCGCCTTCTCGCACTTCACTTTTGCCTCGCCGTTGCCGATCGACGCGGGCAGAAACGGCGGTCTCGCCGGCCACGGCAACAGGGTTGACGGCCCGTTACTCGCGACGTTTTCCGCCGCGGATCGCGCCGTTGGGTGGTGGTACCCTGCGGCCAGCATGCTTGCGCGCCAAGACAGCCAGGCAGCCGCCGACCTCGTCTACCGGTGGGGCGCCATGGGACACGACGGGTATCAGCAACAACCCTCCCCCACCGTCACCACTCTGGCGCCGCCTGGCCAACCGTACAACTTCGCGCCGGGCGAGTTCTACGCACTGGACTCCAACGCGGTCGTCAAGGCCAACCAATCCGAATTCAGCGGCGCGCACAGCGACATTCGCCATCCCGAGGTGCTATGGGCAGTTGTCTGCGCAGCGGGACTCGGCCACTGACAACGTGACCGCCTGCCGGAAGCTCGTATATAAGTGCGAATTGTGATGCAGCACAATGCTGTAACGAATATGGCGACTTCTACTGGTAACTCTCAATATTCGTTCCCGCCATATGACACAGACTGCCCGTGTGGGGGAATCTGGTCGAGACGGGCTGTCAGGCGCCGGCCCAGCTATCTAGGAAGGCCTCGGTGACGATGGCGGCGTTGTCCGCTGCAATCTGCTTGTAGACGAAAAACGTGAACGGGTAACCCGGCAGTTTGAGCGGGTCGCCGGGCCCGTCGGACATGCCGCGGATGCCGAGGAACGGGACGCCGTGGGCATCGGCGACCTGTTGCGCCGCCGCGGTCTCCTGATCGACCGCATCCACCGGCGGATTCACGGCCGACAAGAGCCCCAATATGTTGCTGAGGATTCCGCGCAGCGGAATCACTCGGGGAGAAGTTGGTCGGTGTCGACGAACACCAGGGTGCCGGCATCGAGCACCACCGCCCATCGTCGGGCCGGGTCGGCGAAATGGTTGGCCCCGATGTCGACGGCTTGCGCCATCATCTCGCCGAAATCCTCAACGATGACGCCACGGCTTTCGGCGTCCGTGCCCGGATTAACGCGAACGCGGTTGTTCACCGCCAGCTCCGAGCCGCGGCAACCGCTGCGAAATGCCCGGTGAGCTGCGGAGGCACCGAATTCGACGACGCGAAACAACGCCAAACGACGTGACGCGACCTGCCGATCCAGCCAAGGGTGTTGATGGCATCAACACGCCGCGGCCGACTCACGGCATCCGCCCGGCCCTCACGCCTGCTTGTCACCGGGTGGCAACGATCAGCAGCTCGATGCCAATGTCATTGCCGGCAAGGATGCCGCGGCGATCCAGCGGAACTGGGAGTCGCACCCCCGAAGGCCTGGCGATTGATGTTGCCAGTCGCAATGAATCGGGCTCGGCGGTCTCCTGTCGTGCCGGAGGTGAACTCGTACTGCTGCACGCGCAGCGAAACGTTATGAGTGACTCCTCGGAGCGTGAGTTCCCCGTCTAGCTTCCATGCTTGACCATCGGGTGCGAGGCCGGTAGAGCGGTAGGTCACTACGGGGTGGTGGGCGATGTCGAACGGGTCCTTGGCGAGCGTGCCCTCGTCGCGCCCGGCATCGCCGGTGTCAAGAGAGTCGAGGTCGATCTGAGCGCTCACTGAAGACCGGATCACTTCGCTACCGGTCACGACTTGACCGGTGAATGCACCGAACGTGCCGCGAACTTTGTGGAGGAGTAAGTGACGAACGGTAAATGCCACCGTGCTCTGTGCCGCGTCGATCGTCCAGGTGCCGGCAACGTAACCAGGCGGCTGCGATGTCGCTCGAGTCATGAGTCACTCCTGCTTCGGGTAGTCGGTTGAGCGTGGATTCGACCACCGGCACGCACAGATGTTTCTAGGTCGCTGACGATCAAGTGAGTTCAAGTCCACCGTCAACAGTGAGAATCTGTCCGGTGAGCCAACTGGAGGCAGGGTCCGCGAGGTGGACGATCCAGGCCGCGATGTCCTCGGGTCTGCCGCGCCGTCCGAGCGGAATCCGAGCTGTCTCTTCCTGTTTGATCTTGTCGACCGCTGCCCCGGATAACCCCGACGCGGCAAGGGCCTCACTCTCTGTGGGACCCGGGGCAACTGCGTTGACCCTCACGTTGTCCTGAGCGAGCTCCAGTGCCCAACTCTGGGTGAGCATTTCGATGGCGCTTTTGCTGGCCGCGTAGTGAGACCCACCGGCCAGCGGACGGTGCCCAAAGGTACTGGAAACGTTCACGATCGAACCGTTAACCTCGCGGAGATGTGGGAGAGCCGCGCGGGCAAGCAGGCTAGGAGCGGTGACGTTGAGGGCGAACAGCTCCGCGACGCGGGTGCCAGTGATCTCAGCCAGTGGCATAATCGCCGTGGCCCCGGCATTGTTCACCAGCACGTCGATTCTTCCCCACCGACCAATCGCCTCGTCGATGACGGCCGCGGGCGCGCCGGCGGCGCAAATGTCGGCAACGAACGGCGTGATCGCGGGATGCGTGTCGGCGGTGTCGCGTAAGTTGACCTCGCGGCGCCCGACGCCGAGAACGTGGGCTCCGGCATGCGCGAACGCGACCGCGGTAGCACGCCCGATCCCGGATCCTGCTCCGGTGACAATCACCGTCCGGCCGGCGAGCTGATGCGTTGTCGGGGTCATATATGGCCTAACCACTAGCCTAGATTTTTCGCGAAACTCGGCGTGACACGGGCTTGAGTTGGTGAAAGTGCCTGTCCTGCAGGGAATGATGAGGCTTATCGAGAGTCCATGATTCCGAGCGGGAAGGCACTTTCTAGGTGAAGGGTAGCGCAGCGGTTTGTCGGGTGAAAGTGTCGGCGGACGGCCATGGCGTGGTGTCGCACACCGGGGTGGGCATGTTGCGCGAGGTAGCCGATCTGAGCGGGTTGTCTGGGCAGGTCACCGCCGCGTTGGCGGACACGTACCGGGGGCCGTGGACGCATGCGCCCGGGGATGTGTTCGCCGATCTGGCCGCCGCGGTGGCCGACGGCGCGGACTGCGTCGATGGGGTCGGTCAGTTGTGGGGGGATCGCCAGCACGCGTTCGGGCCGGTGGCCTCGACGACCACACTGTGGCGGTGCGTCGATGAGCGCATCGGCGCCGCCCGGCTGCCGCGGATCCGGGCGGCGCGAGCGCACGCTCGGGAGCGGGCCTGGGCCGCGGGGGCTGCCCCGGCCCACGATGGCTGGCTGCACATCGATGTCGATGCCACCATCACCGTCGATCATTCCGACAACACGGAGAACGCGGCCGCGACCTGGAAGCACAGCTTCGGCTTTCACTCGCTGCTGATGTTTTTGGATCGCCCCGACATCGCCGCCGGGGAGGCCCTGGCCGGGCTGCTGCGGGCGGGCAACGCCGGCAGTAACACCACCGCCGATCACATCGCCGTGCTGGGCCAGGCACTCGATTCGCTGCCACCGCACGACCGCCCGGGCCCGGATAACCCGCACGCGCCGCAGATCCTGATCCGCTCCGACTGCGCCGGCGCCACCCATGGGTTCGCCGCCGCGTGCCGCCACGCCAGGGTGGGGTTCTCGCTGGGCTGCGCGATCGACGCGCCCATCCGCGACGCGGTCGACACCCTCAACAGCGCCGATGGGTGGTATCCGGCGATGCAGGCCGACGGCGCCATCCGCGACGGCGCCTGGGTGGCCGAGGCCACCGATCTGGTGGACCTGTCGACATGGCCTGCCGGCACCCGACTGATCCTGCGCAAGAAGCGCCCGCATCCCGGCGCGCAGCTGCGGTTCACCGATGCCGACGGGCACCGGGTCACCGGGTTTCTCACCGACACCGCCAACGGCGTGATCGCGGGCCAGCTTGCCGGCCTGGAGTTGCGCCATCGCCAACACGCCCGGGTGGAGGACCGGATCCGCCAAGCCAACGCCACCGGGCTAGCCAACCTGCCGTTCAACTCTTTTGACGCCAACGCGGCCTGGCTCGAAATCATCATGGCCGCAACCGATCTGATCGCCTGGACCAAACTCATCGGATTCACCGACAACCCCGACCTGGCGCGCTGCGAGATCGAAACGTTCCGCTACCGGGTCCTGCACATTGCCGCCCGCATCACCCGCAGCGCCCGACAACTTCGGCTGCGCATCGACTCCACCTGGCGCTGGGCGCCGGCGATCGCCACCGCCTGGACCCGGATCCGCACCGCCTTCACCTAACACCTGGTCCTGGCCCTGACCCGCCAAGACGAAAGACCCCACCGGCCCTAGGAAAGCCCGCCCCACCGGAGCGACACCGGGCGACCTGTCATACCCGCCCACCACAGTATGACAACCCCACAAGCCAGCCCGTGACGATCACCGTCCGCCCGGCCAGCCATGCGTTGTCAGGGTCATAAATGCCCGAACCACTAGGTACCTAATAAATAGTTCCCTATCTATATGTGACACACCTCGCAAAGGGGTGATACTCGCCTACCCGGGCGCGGGCTAGCGGGCTGCCACTAATATGCGGCAGCGGGACAACGGGGGATGACCCTCGAAAATCGGTGCGGCGCTAGCTTCGCGGTGCCCGTCTGGCCTGCATCCGTGGATGCCGATGGGTGTTGGCATCAAGCATCCTGCTCGCGAGCCGCGCGAAAACCACAGCGACAGTGGCCCATAACACCAGCTGCGTTGCCAAGTCACGCCACATGAAGGCGTGGCGGTCGTAACCCGAAAACCCGTTCGGGGCCTCGTCAACCGGCGGTAACAGCCACATCGCCGCGGCGATCCCCGCCAGGTACAAACCGGCACTTATGAAGGTGGCGTTTCCAGTTCCCAGTTGTCGAGCGATGCGGCGCCCCAGGGCGACGGCGCCGATCACCAACGCCACCGATAGGCCGACCATCAAGAGATACAAACCGGTGCGCTCGCTGATGATCGCTTCGCGCCCCAGCGCGGGCCGATACTTTATCGACGGCACCAACGACAATGCGGCGAATGCATCGCTGGCGAGCAGCAGTGCAAGCGCCCCGGGCCGAACCGACTCGATTTGGACGTACGTGATGGCGAATGCCGCAGCCAGCAGAGCGCCCATCGCAATGCCGAATGACAGGACGACAAAAGCCAACTCACCGGTCGCTTGCATACTCTGGCTGAACAACTCGACGCCATGGTCATCCACCGCGGATGCCGGCCGCATTCGCGCCCCGGCAAGGTTGATGGCATGCCCAACAATCGGCTCTGCGCAGACGCGGATGAACGCAAAGGCAACCAGTCCGCCGACGACACCGGCTAGCGCACCGCCGGCAATAAGTCGTGTGTTCATTGCTGATCCCATCCGGCAATTTCTGACCCACTGTCTAGTGAGGCTGAGGAGCAACACATCGCAGATCGTCTAGAGAGGTTCGGCTGGGAGCAAGGCGTTCGACCCCCGGCGCGATCAGGCGTCGGGCCGAGCAGAGTTGGATTCGAGCGCGTTGGCGCGATATGTCTCCATGTAGTGACGCATCCGATCCGGATGCTTTGCCTTGTCGCGCTCACTGAGGATCCGTTGAGCGGTGCCGACGGCGTATCCGTGCTTGACGAGACGGTGGTCTACGGACGGGTCGAAGTAGGCGATCGAGTAGATCAGCGCCAAAACCAATCCGCAGCCCACGCCCACCCAGGCGATCCAGCCGAATCCCAGCGCGAGTAATAACACCACGGCCAGCGGCGCCACTTGCAGCACGGCGCGGGCGATTTGGCGCTCCCACCGGGTGCGACCGGTGAGGTCGTGCAGCACCCACTGGCGGTAGCGAGGGCCGAGCGTCCCACCGAAGGCATACCAGATCCAGTGCATCGGGTCGGGGCGACGGCGCTGAGCGTCGACCGCCGGACCCTTATGCGCAAAGACGTGCGCCAGCCCGTCGAGCGGCCTCATCGGTCCAGCTCCGAGTCGAGCGCACCGGCGGCGAGCGCGGCGGCGTTGATGCTGGTGAGCACCTCGTGCAGATGCTCGAGCTCGGCGAGCTCGACGCCGAGGCGCTCGACCACCGCCGGGGGAACCTTCAGCGCCTGCCGGCGCAGGTTGCGGCCCTTCGGGGTCAGCTCCACGTGGGTGGTGCGCTCGTCGGCCGCGCTGCGCGAGCGGTTGATCAGGCCCAGTGCCTGCAGCCGTTTGAGCATCGGCGAGAGGGTGGCCGAATCCATCTGCAACAACCCGGCGATGTCCTTGACAGTCAGCGGCTCGCCGTTGGCTTTCGCGTTGTCCCACAGTGCCAGCATCACCAGATATTGCGGATGAGTCAGCCCCAGTGGCTCCAGCAACGGCCGGTAGACCGCCAGTACCGCGCGGTTGGTGACGGCCAGCGCGAAACACACCTGGCGCTCCAGCGAGAGCGGATCGATGTCCACAGCGACTCGTTTGGTCATGGCACCATCGTACCCTATTGATTAGGATACTATCTACTAGTACGCTAGCTATTAGTAGGCGACGCATTAGATGGCATGCCGGATGGATTCCAGCAGTGAGGGACAGCGACGAATCGCATCCACTACGCGGCGGTCGGCATGGCGATAGCTCATTCCGAAAGCCGAAGCAGAGACCACTATTTGAGCTTCGGCGCCGCCGAAACGAGTTTCTCGCAGATGACAACGCCGACAACCTGTTCGTTTCGATATACCACGCGAAGAAGGCTCAACGGCGCCGCATCGAACACGAAAGGGATACCGAGATGACAGTCGTCAAGGCCGCAGCGGTTCAGATCAGTCCGGTGCTGTACAGCCGCGAGGGGACGGTGAAGAAGGTTATCGAGAAGATTATTGCGCTTGGCCACCAAGGTGTGCAGTTCGCCACCTTCCCCGAGGCGATCGTGCCGTATTACCCGTACTTCTCCTCGATGCAGCGGCCCATTGAAAACGCCGACCAACAACTGCTCCTGCTCGACCAAGCGGTGACGGTGCCTTCGGAGACGACCGATGCCATCGGGGATGCCTGCGCTCAAGCGGGAATCGTCGTGTCCATCGGAGTCAACGAGCGAGATGGCGGGACCATCTACAACACGCAGCTGCTGTTTGACGCCGACGGCTCCTTGATCCAGCGTCGCCGCAAGACAACGCCGACGTTCGCCGAGCGCATGATCTGGGGGCAAGGTGACGGCTCCGGTCTTCGGGCTGTAGACAGCGCGGTCGGGCGCATCGGCCAGCTGACATGTTGGGAGCACTACAACCCGCTGGCACGGTACGTGATGATGGCCGACGGGGAACAGATCCACTCGGCCATGTGGCCCGGCTCGTTCGCCGGCGACCTCTTCGCGCAGCAGATAGAGGTCAGTGTCCGCAATCACGCACTGGAATCGGGTTGCTTCGTTGTCAACGCGACAGGGTGGCTCGATACGGACCAACAGGCACAGATCGCCAGCGACACGGGCGGTCCGGTCGGCTATATCTCCGGCGGCTGCTTCACCGCGATCGTCTCACCTCTCGGCGAGCTTATCGGCGAGCCGTTGCGCTCGGGTGAGGGCGAGGTCATCGCCGACCTCGATTTCTCGTTGATTGACCGGCGTAAGGCCAAGATGGACTCCCGCGGACACTACAGCCGCCCGGAGCTGCTCACCTTATTGGTCGATCACACACCGGCTGCTCATATGCGGGAACGGGTGACGACACCATCGGTTCCCGGCCGAGTCGAATGGTGACCGCGGCGAGTGTGCGGGCGACTCCGTTCACTGTGTCGGCCCGACCTTCAACGAACGACATGCACGAAACGATCACCAGCGAGAGGACCTGCCATGTATGACATCATCACCGAAGCCCGCATCGCACGTGCGCTGAAATCGGGCCCACCGGCAATCCGTGACGGCGCGAAAGTCGTCGACATGGAAGCTGACGGCACCATGACGGTGCTCCGCGAGGGCACCAACGGTTGGACGTGCATGCCGGGCGTCGAGACTGCACGAGCCGACATGTGCGCCGATGAGATGGGCATGCAATGGATCATGGACGCCTGGGCTGGAAAACCTCGGCCCACAAACACATCGCCGGGACTGATCTACATGCTCAACGGTGCCGTGCAGCACAGCTATACCGACCCGTTCGACCGCACGAGCCCGCTGATTCCCATCGGTCCGCACTGGATGCTCATCTGGCCGTTCGACGCCGAGGCCACCGGACTATCCACCGTCATGCGCGACGCGGGCACGATGATCATGTACGCCGGTACGCCGTACGCACATCTGCACATCTGTGGGGATCCGTGGGAGGGTAACGAGTATCACCCCGACTCCGAGGCGGTCTGGACCATGACCTACCGCCGCGCATGATGACGTCGACCGCTTGAGGCAGCCTGCGAGTGCGTCCCTCAACGGACCTCCGAGCAGCGGAGCGGCCTACAAGCCCTGGCCTGCTTTCTTCCCGTCAACGTTTGTCCACGACGGTGCCCTTCCACGCGCTTCAGGCAAGAGGCGGTCGCAGTACCAGACTCACATTCGCCAGTCCAACGAACGCCTCATAGGAGCCCATGTCATGACAGCAATGAAAGCCTCACAGTCCTTGAATCCGGGTTCAGGATCATTCCGGGGAAAGAGACCGATTTTCTGGCCTATCAGGCCGAGGTGGTGCCGCTGGCCATGAAACAGGACGGTTTTCGGTCTGTGTACAGCGCCCCGGTTTGGGACTCGACCTGGGTGTACTTCGGAGCGCGCTTTGACAGCGAGGAGCAAATGAATGCATGGCACGGTGAACCCCAGCATCGGGTGATTCAGAAGTCGGCCCCGAACTGGTGGACAGCCCTGTACCTCAGAAAGTGGCGCCCCCCGACGCCGGGCGAAGTCCTCGGCGATCGGCTGATGTCGGAAACCAGCATCCTCGTCGATGCCGCGCTCGACGACACACAGATAGATTCAGTGCGAAAGGCGCTGGCAGAGCTAGGCGCCGCCGGAGCTCGGCGGTTTGAATCCCTAACCGGACAGTTCGAGACGCAGCCCTTCCAGTTCGCCGGTCCCGTTCAGATTGCGCCGGCCGCCGATGACGTGCTGTATTCGCTGATTACGCACTGGTCTTCCGCGGATCATTTCAATGCATGGAGATCCTCCAGCTCGTACCGTGCATTGCAAAGCTTGGGCGACGTGTCGAGCGAACTCTTCGTGCCAATGGTCGAGACGCGGACGCGCGAGCACCTGCGGGACGACAAGCTGCAGCGGGACTGGGAATGGGCGCTTGATGATTTACGGTGCGGATGGGGACTAGGTTCCGACTACCCCGAACATCCCCCCTGAAAAACGCCGTAACGCGCACGCGGAGCTCTTCGCACAGAGGCGAGCGAGGATCAAGCCCGCCGAGCCGACCGCGCGAATAGGCTGGGCGCGTGGACTTCGAGCTGCGTCGCAAGGACCTACACGACAGCCGTTTCGTCGATGGCGACGCACCGTCGCCGGAAAACGGGGAGGCGCTACTTCGGATCGAGTCCTTCGGACTGACCTCGAACAACATCACTTACGCCGTGCTGGGCGAGGCGATGAACTACTGGGACTTCTTCCCGACCTTCGACCCGGACTGGGGGAAACTGAACGTCTGGGGCTACGCCCATGTAGAAGACTCACGGCATCCCGACCTTGCACAGGGCACGCGCGTCTACGGCTACCTTCCCTGCTCCAGCCACCTGCTGGTCGTCCCCGACCGCATCAGCGAGAAGGGTTTCGTCGACGCCGCCCCGCACCGGGCCGGGCTGCCCTCCGCGTACCAGGGTTACCGCGACGTCGAGACCGACCCCGTCTACTCGCCCGACCGCGAGGCCGAGCACATCCTGTTCTTTCCGCTTTTCTTCACCTCGTTCCTCATCGATGACTTCCTCGCCTACGAGGAGTTCTTCGGCGCGGACGCGATCGTGATCTCCAGTGCCTCGTCGAAGACGGCGATCATCGCCGCCTACCTCCTTACCAAGCGCGAGGGCATCGACATCGTGGGGCTGACCTCCGCGGGCAACCGTGAATTCGTCGAGGGACTGAATGTGTACGACTCCGTCTATCTGTACGACGACGTTGCGCAGCTTCCGGGCGAACGTGCCGTCTACGTCGACGTCTCCGGTGACGGCGCGGTCCGCACCGACGTCCACGCCCACTATGGCGAGCGCCTCGCCCACAGCGCCGCGGTCGGCATGACCCACTGGACCCAGATGGCGCACGGGGCAGGCGAACTCGAGGGACCCGATCCCGTCCTGTTCTTCGCCCCGGACCGGATCAAGAAGCGCGGCGCGGACTGGGGCACGGCAAAGCTGGATCAGAACGTGGCCGAGGCGTGGGTCCCGTTCGCGCGGTGGGCGTCGAATTGGCTTCGCGTCGAGCGCATCTCGAGTGAGGACGACATCCAGCGCACCTACCTGGAGCTCCTCGACGGGAAGGTCGACCCGACGGCGGGCACCGTCGTCGAACTGTAGAACTACGCGTCGGAAACGCCTTCCGCTCCCACAGATTTAGTGAGGTGAGTTGTGATGTCCACCGGATCAGACCTTCGCGGGCGTCCAATCGGGCGGATCGACGAGAGCGACGTGCTTGAGCAGATCCGCCGCTCGGCCTACTCCCTCCACCGAGTTGACCAGAGCGTCCTCGTGCTCGATGTTCAACGTGCCGTCATAGCCAACGGCCCGCAGGTTGTATACGAAGTCGGCCCAGAACGTCGCGCCGCCGGGATGACCCAATCCGAGGGTCACGTAATTCCAGGCTCGCGAACCCGGTTCGGTGATGGGCACCGTGTCCAGCAGCCCGTCGCGAGCTGAAATCCAGTCGTTGATACGAATGTCCTTGGCATGGACGTGGAAGATCGCATCGCCGAAGGTTCTAATTACCGTCGGGATGTCCGCGCCCATCCACATCAAGTGCGAGGGGTCGAGGTTTGCGCCGACGACGTCGCCGCCGGTCGCCTCGATGAGGCGCAACATCGTCGAGGTGCTGTGTACGAGCTGCCCCCCGCAGGCCTCCACCGCCAGCTTGACGCCCTTATCACGCGCGAACGCGGCGAGTTCCTTCCAGTACGGGATTGCAACCGCGTTCCACTGGTAGTCGAGGATCTCGAGGTTCTCCGGCGGCCACGACGTCGTGACCCAGTTGGGGCTGGAATCACCATGTGCCCCAGGCAGGCCCGACATCAGAACGACCGTCGGCACCTCCAGCGCACTGGCCACCTCGATCGTGTCATGAACGACTTGATCCTGTTCCTTGCCCGAGGTGGGATGCAGTTGATTCCCGTTGGCGGTCAATGCGCTGAGCGCCAATCCGCGCGACAAGATCTTCCCGATGAACTCGGCGCGCGCCTCCGCTGACGACACCAGTGCTTCGAGATCGGCGTGAGGTGCCTCCGACCAAGCGGCCGATCGAGAGTCAATAGTTTGACAGGACATTCTTACATTAGGTCCCGACATCGGGACAGCAAGCATCTGCGCGGCTGGGACGATGCCTGCCGGCAGCTGCTCGCTGGTCCGGCACCGTCGTAATCGCAGGGTCTGTGCCTGACCACTCGCTCGCCCCTAGACAGTGCGCCGCCTCATCTGCCCCTTGGGGCGCTTCACCCGTTTGACCGGATCTCGCGTTGTGCCCGAGGCGATTTCGTCGCGAAGCTGTTCGATGCTCGATAGCTCGGCGTACAGGCCGCGGATGGCGTAGTCGAGCACCGCCAGTGAGATGCGCTGGTCGGGATCTTCGGTGATGCCGACCTCACGTGCGCGCTGTCGACTCCACAACGCCTCGTCGAGGCGCGCGCGCGTCGTCTCGAGGTGACGATCGAGTGCCTCCGCAACGCGCTCCGGGTCCTCCCCGCGAGCTAGCCACGTCCTCAGGATGACCGGGTGTTTGATAACGACCGGGTCATTGCTGGGGAAGTGCTGCACCCACCTGCGGAGGGCCTCCAGGCCGGTCGGCGTCACCTCGTAGAGGGTGATGGCGCGCTTTCCGGCCTGTGCGCCTTTTTCCTTGACCATCTGCCGGGCCAGGAGGCGGTCGAGCTCACGCCGGACGTGACTCACCGACGGCGACCAATAAAAGTACCCGAGCGAGAACTCGGCGCGGAGTTTGATTTCGCCCGCGGTGAGTTGCTCGTCGTTGGCGGCCAAGACACCAAGGACGAGGTAGGCGGTGGTAGGGAGATCGCCTGTGCGGGGCATCGCTAATCCTTGGTGAAGTATGGCAGCGTCAAATCCGGGTTCACTGAACAGAACTCGACTCGCACCCCAAGGCCGACCTTCAGCTCGTCGGCGGCCACTCCGACGATGTTGGTGAGCAGCTGGTAGCCCTCACGCAACTCCACTATCGCCGGCGCATACGGCGGCGCGAACTCCGCGCTGACCGGCCGGTGGACCACCGTCCAACTGTAGATCTCACCGAGGCCGGCGCTCGCCATCCAGTCGAGTCGAAACGACAGACAGAACCGGCAGTGTTCGGACGGCGGGAAATTGGCCTGCCCACAATCCGCGCAGCGCTGGTAGCGCAACTCGTGGTTCGCACACCCTTCCCAGAACGGTGCACTGATCGGGCTCTCGGCGTGTGGCACACGACCGGATTGCGGTTGCAGGAAGGGTTCTGACGTCATCTCGGTTGGTCTCCAAGTATAAGCACGGTGGTGAACATCGCGCCCGCTCCCCCGTTGCTGCACAAGGCGATATGGGCGTCGGAAACCTGCAACGGGCCTGCATCGCCGCGCAGCTGCTGAACCGCGCGAATCGCGCGCTGCATCATCTGCGGATTCGTGCCCGCGTGGCTGAACGACATGGTTCCGCCGTCGGTCGTGACGGGGTGGCTGCCGTCGATCGCGATATGTCCGTCGGCGACGAATGGGCCGCCCTCACCGTTCGGGCAGAAGCGGAATGACTCCAGTTGCCTGATGATCTCGAAGGAGAACGGGTCGTAGAGTTCGAGCACGTCCACCTCGTCACGGTCGAGGCCCGCGTGGGCGAATGCGAGGTCGGCGGCGCGTCGTCCGACGACGCCATTCGGGTCAGCCCCCGAACGTCCGACCAGATCCCAGGCCGGTGGGTGCTGATAGGAGGGTCCGTAGAAGTCAAACCCACTGCCCAACAAGTAGATCGGTGGTCGGGCGACGTCGAACTTCTCGACGTTGGCCACCACCAACGCGCATCCGCCCTCGGACGTGGTGGCGCAGTCGAGCAGATGGAACGGCTCGGCGATGGGCCGGGATGCGGTGATGTCATCCGGCACGAATGGACCACGTTGGTAGTAAACGGCTTCGGGATTCCGCGCCCCGTTGTTGCGGATCGTCGCCGCGACGATGGATAGCTGTTCGCGGGTCGTGCCATACACGTGCATATGCCTGCGCGCGATGAGTGCGAACTCCGCGGCGGTGAACATTCCCCATGACGCGACGAACTCGTTCTCCGGCCGTGTCCACGGGGCGGTGGCTTCGTGGTTGCGGTACTCGCCGGCTTGGGCGGCGACCAGGACGACGGCCTCGGCCAGACCGTTCTCGATGGCCGCCGCCGCTTCGGTGATCATGCCCAGCCCGAAACCGAAGCCCTGCCAGGCCGGCCCGAGTCGCAGGTCGTAGATCAACGTCGTGGACAGCTCACCCGATGTGATGCCGTCGACGGAATCCAACTCGATTCCCGCGTCGTCCAGGGCGCCTCGCACCGCTTCGATGGCGAGGCTCCTCGAGGTCTCACCGTCAAGCCGTCGGCCCTGCCGTGTGTTGTAGACACCGACGATCGCCGCGGTACGTTTCCGTGCGCTCAATTGGTCTCCGATCCCGCGGGCTTCAGTTGTCGTCGGCAACGACGCCGAGATAGGTGCCCACCACGCCGTACTCGTGGCCGTCCCGCACGATCGTGCCGATCTTCTGGGTGCGCGGATCCAGACAAGGTGCACCCGTGGCGACGACGTCGATGCGGACGTCGACGGGTCGTGCGGTTTCGGGGTCGGTGATCTCGACCATCATCGCGACGGCACGTTCGGTGCCATCCCACTCGACGCCGGTGATCCGGTGCCGCGCAGTCAGTTCCATCACCACCGAATCCGTCCGCAGCAGGAACCGAACCGGCGCGCACAACTCGCCAGGGCGCGGCGGAATACAGAGGGTGACGGCCATGTCACAAGCCTGCCGGTCGGTCGCTGATCGCCCCGGCTGCCCGCAGGGTGGCGAGATCATCGTCGGTCAGCCCCAGTAGATCCGTCAGGACCTCCCTGGTGTGTTGGCCGTAGAGCGGAGGGGGCGTTCGAGCCCAGCGGCGAGGTCTGCCGACGAAGGTGAAAGGCATTCCCGTGCAACGGTAGGAACCGACGACGGGGTGCTCGACGGTCTCCCAGAACCCGCGGGCGAGCAGGTGTTCATCGTCGAGCAGCGCGGGCGGGACCACAACAGCCGATGCGGCCACCCCGTGCTCGCGGAAGGCCCGTACGGCGTCGGAGACAGTCCGCTGGACAGTCCAGTCGCTGAGTAGCTTGTCGATCTGGTCGGCCTGAGAACGCCTGCTGGACTGCGTCATCAACGCGGGGTCGCGCCCGAGTTCCGGTCGGCCGATCAGAGTCGCCAGGCCCGGCCACGCCGCGTCGTCGAGCAGAGCGAGAGCCACCCAATCGTCGTCTCCGCGACACCGATACACGCCCTGCGGGCTGGCTCCCGGTCCGCGGTTCCCGGTCCGGTGCAATTCAATACCGTTCTGGGAGTGCTCCAGGACCATCTCGGCCGCGATGTTCAACGCCGACTCCACCATGGCCGACTCGATCTGCATGCCCGCGCGGGTCCGGTCACGCACCGCAAGCGCTGCAATTGCCGCGAACGCCGCATGCAACCCGGCGACCGGATCGCAGACACCCCGCGGAATGATCGGTGGGCCGTCGAGATGCCCTGTCATCCAAGCCATTCCGGTGGCCTGCTCCATAGTCTGCGCGAAGCCGACCCTGTCCCGCCACCGGCCGTCCAACCCGAACGCAGGCATTCGGATCATGATCGCTCGCGGATTGGCCGCTTTGACCGCTTCCCATTCGAGATCGAAGTTCGCCATGACCCGCGGCGAGAAGTTCTCGACGACGAGGTCGCTTTCGGTGATGAGGTCGAGCGCGAGCGCGCGGCCTCGCGGCTCACTGAGCTCGATACTGATGCCGCGCTTGTTCGTGTTGCTGCACAGGAAAACCGGGCCCCACTCCCACCACTGTTCCCACGTGGGCGGTCTGCCGCCGGCGAAGCGCATGCCATCGGGCCTCCGGACACCTTCGATCTTTATGACGTCGGCACCCAACGACGCCAACACCTGGGTGGCCACCGGGCCGGCCCAGAAGGCGGTGAAATCGGCCACCCTGGTCCCTGCTAGCGGAAGGGCGTCCGATCGGCCGGGCTCCGGTTCGTCGTCCCGCGGCGGCCAGTGCACGCGTCCGGTGTCCTCGCCCACGTTCGGCGGCGAGCCCGGCGCCCGGGTGGCCACCGCCGAACTTCGGTAGGGCACCCGCGGCTGGAACACTCCGCGCGCGGATTCGACGAAGACCCCGCGCTCGACGAAGTGGTCGACGTTCATCACCGAAGCGGGAGTCCCAATCGGCGCGACGGGGATGCGCAACGCCACCGCGAGGTCCAGGATCTCGTCCGTGGTGCGGGTTTCCGTCCAGTGCTGCACCATGGCCAGGAACTCATCCCGGCGTCGGACCCGTCCGGGCATCGACGCCAGATCGCCGTCGTCGAGAAGATCCGGCCGGTCGATCAGCACCAGGAAGTCTTGAAACTGTTGAGCGGTAATGGTGCAGAACCCGATCATCCCGTCGGCGGTCGGCACGATCGACGGCAGCTCCAGACTGCGCTGGGTCAGCAGTGATTCGTTGCCGAGCACGCTCGCCGACATGGCGGAAAGGCTGCCCATGGCGACAACCATCGACTCGTAGGTTGATACATCGATCACCGCACCGCCGCCGCCGTTGCGGGCGTGGCGGACCGCCGCCGCGGCCACCACCGCGGCGAATGTCCCTGCCAGCCATTCGCCGATGCGGCCCCCGGCCTGCAACGGTTCCGAGCCGGGCCAGCCGCGGCTCGCGATCGAGCCGCACAGAGCCTGGAGAATGAACTCGTTGGCGACGATCTGCTCGTCGACGTATGGGCCGGTGGTACCGAACGGCGTTATCGCCGCGACCACCGCTTTCTGCCCGACGCGCGCCGTGAGGTCGTCGAGATACCAGCCGTCGCTCAGGTCGGTGAGCACAAGGTCGGCGCCAGCGATCAGCGCCGATACCTCTTCGTCGCCGCGCAGGACGGATCTCTTGGCAGCGGCCAGGTAGCCGAACAGCGCACCAGCAGTTCCACCCGCAGACCACTGCCGCATCGGATCACCTTGCGGTGGCTCGATTTTGACGACTTCAGCGCCTGCGTCGGCGAACATCTTGCCGCAGTATGACGCGGCGATGCCGCTCGACAATTCGACGATCCGCCAACCCGCGAACGGCGCGATTGCCTCGCCGCCGTCAGCCACGCGTTCGACCCTGCTCAGTTGCCGAGGGTCGTGGCACGGTCGGCGATCCCGGTGGCCTCTACGGTGAGCGCCGCAGCCTGCCTCTCCCGCGCGAACGTCGTCATGCGTGTCCACGCGTCACGGTCCCGCTGACTGGCCTTGTGCCCCACGTGTGTGACCACGTCGACGTCGGTCGCCTGCGAACGCAGATATCCAGCGCGCGCATGGACTTTCGGGATGTAGGAGAACGGATCGAACGAGTAGGCGGCCATCGCGTTCTCATGCGTGATCTTGTTGATCACCGCGTCGTCGAGGTGCCCCATCGTCTCGATGACATCTTCGGGTGCGAACGGCCAGTTGCTGTCGGAGTGTGGGAAATCGGACTCCCAGCACAGCATGTCCTCGTTGAACCAGTCCATGTTCTTCACACCGACCTTGTCGCTGATAAAGCAGGTGTAGAAGTGTCGCTTGAAGACATCGACGGGACCACCGTATCCATCGGGGAACGTCGCCTGCGTCCACCCGGAGTGGCGGTTGTACACGTGTTCCGCGCGCCAGAGGAAGTACGGGATCCAGCCCACATCTCCCTCGGTGAGCGAGAACTTGATCTCGGGAAAATCGACGTAGAACTCGGCCCACAGCAGCTCGACGAACGTGAACATGCTCATCATCGACGAAGCAGTCATCGCGACGCTGGGCGGCGCATCCAGCGACATCATCGGCGACCTCGACGACGAGCCGACATGGGTGCACAACACCGTCTTGTTTTCGCACGCCGCCTCGAACATCGGGTACCAGTGCTTGGTGTGAATGCTCGGCATGTCGAGCGCCTCGGGGTTCTCGGAGAACGTCACCGCGTGGCAGCCCTTGTCGGCGAGTCGCTTGATCTCCATCGCCGCTTGGGTGACGTCGAACAGCGGCAGGATGCCGCACGGGATGAACCGGCCCGGATAGGTGGCGCACCATTCGTCGACATGCCAGTCGTTGTAGGCCTTGATCATGACCAAATTGGTCTCACGGTCCGGACCCTGATTGAGGACCTGGCCCGAAAAGCCGGTGAAATTGGGAAAGTTCAGGCCCGCGAGCTGGCCGCCGGCGTTCATATCCCGCACCCGCTCGTCGACGTTGAAACAGCCTGGCCGCATCTCGTCGTAGCGCGATGCGTCGACGTTGTACATCTCGCGCGGCTTTCCCGCCACGGCGTTGAGCCCCATGTTCCGTCCGCGGATCTCGCCGTAGTACCACTGCTGGATGCCGTCCGGTTCCAAGACAACCCGCGGTGCGTTCTCCTTGTACTTCGCCGGCACGTGGGCGTCGAACATGTCCGCGGGCTCTGCGATGTGGTCGTCGACGCTGATCAGGATCAAGTCATCTTTGTTCACCGATTCGCACCTCGCATCTGACTGCGGTTGAATTCAGAAGCTAGTGACTAGTAGACAATGATGTGGATCACGCTGTCAATCATGCAGACAGTCGCCCCACCCCTTGGGAAGACGGAGTGGAGATCGAAAATTGTGCCATCCCAAGCAGTAATAATCGTCAGCCAACCGGTTTGTTCCAATTGTCTCTGGCGCTCGACCACTCCACCATACTATGACTAATAGTCACCTGATCTGAACTCGGGCGGAGGATTCCGTGCAGACACCTGACTCGTTCAGCATCGACGGCGTTGACGGCGTTCGCATCGTCGCCGACCGCCTTGGCGATCCACTGGCGCCAGCGGTGGTGTTCTTGCACGGCGGCGGCCAGACCCGCCGCTCGTGGGGCCGAGCGGCCGCCGCGGTGGCCGAGCGTGGGTGGCAAGCGATCACTATCGACTTGCGCGGCCATGGCGAGTCCGACTGGTCCAAAGACGGCGATTATCGCGTCACCAGCTTCGCGGGTGACGTGCTCGAAGTGCTGCGTCGCCTTCCGCCGCGACCGGTGTTAGTGGGTGCCTCCCTGGGTGGATTCACGGCAATGCTTCTTGCAGGCGAGCTTTCGCCGGCCACGGTGCGCGCAGTCGTCCTCGTGGACATCGTGCCCAACATGGACGCTTCCGGGGCGTCGCGGATACACAACTTCATGAATGACCGGATGCTGTCAGGATTTGACTCACTGGAAGAGGTCGCTGACATGATCCAGGAGTACAACCCGCACCGGCCCCGACCCACCGATCTGGACGGACTTCGGACAAACCTGCGCCGCCGCGATGGACGGTGGTACTGGCATTGGGATCCGAAATTCATCGACGGCACCTCGGCGCGTCCTCCCATCGAAGTAACCGACGTAGATCGCCTGCACGCGGCAGTGGAAGCGATTCTGCGCGGCGACGTGCCCATGCTTCTTGTGCGAGGCCAGATGAGCGACCTCGTCACCGAGGAGCGAGCCGACGAATTCATTGCACGCTTCCCGGATATTGACTTCGTCGACGTCGGCGGCGCCGGACATATGGTCGCCGGTGACCGCAACGACCACTTCGCCGGGGCAATCGTGGAATTTCTCGCCCGGCATGCGAAGGACCGGTGAACCCAATTCCGTTAGGAGGCAGGAGGACTGCATGCGAGCCAAACGCATCATGGCGAACCTTCGAGTGGCTGACGTCGATCCGGCCAAGGACTTCTACACCGACTACCTCGGGCTGATTACCGAGGAGTTCAACATGGGATGGGTGGCCCGCTACACCTCTCCCGACAACGGTGCGAATGTCCAGCCCGTGACGCGACGGCAACGTCATCAACATCGTTCGGCATGGAGACTAAGGCGAAGGTGAACGCGGTGGAGATTGACACGGGTGCATTACGACGGGTGGCAAGCCGTCGGAGAACATAAATGCCATGTTTTATCGTCGGCGCGCGGTTCAGGTAGGGACGTACGACCCTGCGACGAATCGTTGGAACGGTGTTGACGGTGCAAGTGCCGTCGATCGCGATAGGCTGATCCTAACGACGTTCAACGTCTGGTTCGACACCTACTTCGCCGATCAACGATATCGCACGATCGCACGACTGCTTTCCCGAGATATGCCGGACGTCATGGTGTTTCAAGAAATCACTCCCGCCGCACTGAGCATCCTTCTGGCCGAACCGTGGATCCAGGAGCATTATCGGCGTGCGGCGGTCGTCGGCGGCAGGGCTGGCAATTACGGCATGCTGATGTTGTCACGATTGCCTACCGCGAGGGTTACCTACACCCGGCTGCCGACCCGCCTGTCGCGCGGATTCCTGCAAGCTGAATTCATGGTCAACGGCAGGCGATTGGTTGTCTGCTCGGTTCATCTCGACAGCGGCAGATGCCGTGTCCGGTTGCGTGGCCGCCAGTTGCGCCGGGTGTTCCGTGCATTGAGGTCGGGCCGACGACGCAATCGTCCTCGGCGACTTCAACATGCGAGACATGGAGAACGCGCGGATCGCCCCGCCCTTTCACGATGTCTGGCCGATGCTGCGACCAGACGATGACGGCTTCACCGAAGACACAGCCATCAATCACATGCGATTCGACAGCAAGAGTAAACACAGGCAGGTGCGCTTCGACCGCGTGCTTGTCAAGGGGCCCGCCTGGGCTGCCGCGAGCATCGAGCTGCTCGGGACCGAACCGATTTCAAACGCGCACCCCAGAGTGTTTCCGTCCGATCACTTCGGCGTGATGTGCGGTCTCGTCCGGCGTCCGGCGCATTCTCCCCTCAGATGAGGCAGGCTCGTCCAGTACGAATCAAACACGACGATGCACGCCCACGGCGTGGGTCACAGACGTCATACTGCGCGTCGACGGTGGCACCTCCAAGCCGTTGTTCGACCTGCCCGCACCTCCAACCCACCCGACCCGCGATCAGGAGCGACCATGACCGAAACATCCGACCAGGAGCCGTTCGAGATTGGCGGCGTCCGAATGTTCTTCGTGAAGGACCCGGACGGAACCCCGGTCGAGTTCATCGAACTGCCCGGTGGCGTTCGCAGCACGTACGAGATGCACCGCGGCGTAAAGCCGGAGATGGGTCCCGCTCGATGACGACGTCATACACCCACCCAGACTCGCTGCGCGGCCATGTCGCGATCGTCACCGGTGCCGCCCAGGGCGTAGGCAAGGGCATCGCCACCGCACTGCTCGAACGCGGCGCGTCGGTGCTGTTGGTCGACATCCAGGACGAGGGTCCTGAGCGCAACAACCGCCGAACTAAAGGCAGCGGGCCGTGTTGAGAAACTCGTCGCCGACCTGCGGGACCCTGACAACGCTCAGCGGATCGTGGTGGCTGCGGTCGACGTCTTCGGTACGGTGCACGGGCTTGTCAACAATGCGATAGCCACCAACGAACCCAAGCCGTTCGTCGACATCACCACAGGCGATCTGGCGCTCGGTTACGACGTCGGTCCACGAGCCACGTTCCTGCTCATGCAGGCCGTACACCCGGTGATGGTCGAGGCGGGCGGTGGGTCGATCGTCAACCTTGGCTCGGGGACGGGTACCGGGGGCGAAGCCAACTGGGGCGGTTACGCCGCGGCCAAGGAAGCCATCCGCGGGCTTTCGAAGGTGGCCGCCTTGGAATGGGGCCGAGACAACATCCGCGTCAATGTCATCTGTCCGTTCGCGGAGTCCGACGGGGTCAAACTTTGGAAACAGTTCGCGCCCGACGATTACGCGAAGGCGGTGAGACGCGTTCCGATGAAGCGCATCGGCGATGTGCGCACCGACGTGGGAGCGCTGGCGGCTTTCCTGCTGAGCTCCGACGCATCGTTCATCACCGCGCAGACCATTCACGTCGACGGCGGGATCGGCTGCTTCCGGTGATCGCCAGAGCAGTGGGTGCAAAAAAGCTGCTTGACCTGCGAGAAGATGGTATTTCGCGACATGAAACAACGTGACGCGACCTGGAGGTACGCCGAACGGTGTTGAGTACAGTTCGAACCGCAGGATCAACACACACCAGGGAAGCAGGGCAGCAGATGAGCGTGACCGTCGTCGACCTTGGCCCGCACCAGATCAGCCGGACCGTCGAGGTTAATGCCCCTGCGCCCGAGTTGTTCGCCATCGTTACTGACCCGACGCGCCACCACGAGTTGGATGGCTCGGGCACCGTGCGTGGCAATATTCGCACTCCCACGAAATTGGTTGTGGGTGCACGATTTTCGACTCGAATGCGGATGTACGGAGTGCCCTACCGCATTACCAGCACAGTCACCGCGCTAGTGCCCGACAAGCTCATTGAGTGGCGTCACCCGGTCGGTCACCATTGGCGCTGGGAGTTCGAAGCGTTGTCGCCAACACGCACCCGTGTCACCGAGACGTTCGACTACCGCGACACGGGTCGGGTCAAGGACGGGCTGAAGTATTACGAGCGCATGGGTTTCGCCAGGCGCAATGCGGCCGGGATCGAGGCAACCCTGTGCAAGCTGCGCGATCGGTATGCGTAGTCATCCTGAGAGGTGACGGCCGTCAATGTGCTGAGGCCTACTTCCAGGCGAACACCGGTTGCTCGAGCTTGTCGACCGGGTCATGTCGACCTTCCAGACACAGCCACCGCAGTTGCAAGAGGACAGCTCCCGTTGGCGCGTGGATGAGGTCATTGCCCAACGGGATTTGCACGACCGGACGCGGGCTCTCCGGGATGGCGATGAACCGCGGCGAGTCGTCGCGTAGCAGTTGGTGTAGCCCGACCCGGTAGACCGCCACCACCTCGTCGGGCGCAGGGCGGGGATCGAGCCGTCCGCCGGCCCAGATCACTACCGGTGTTATGACATATCCGGACCGCGTCGGGTAGTCGTCGAGCAGACCCAGCACGGACGAGTCGGACAGCCCGATGCCAACCTCTTCGTCCAATTCCCGCAGCGCGGCGTCGACTGCAGTTTCGCCCGGATCCACGCGGCCGCCAGGCAGCGCCCACTGTGCGGCGTGTGAACTGAGGCGAGATGCTCTGCGGCACAGTAGGAAAGCAGCACCGCCCGACACGTCTGTCATGCGGCCGTCGAGGCCGGCCTCTGGCATCGGCCGCCCGGCGATCCAGTCGTCGACAGGCGCCGGATCCACCCTGTCCTCTCCGATCTCGGAGTCGACAAGCACCACCGCCACCGCCGCGTTCCGCTTCGTCGGGTCGGTCACGGCGCGGCGGTCGTGACCCGCCAGGTTCGCTCGGATCTGTTCGCGCAGCGCCTCGTCATAGGTGAGCGTCACCGCTCGACGATAGGCGGCACTGAGGCGTGTAATTACGATGACCCCATGGCCGAGGAACTCGCAATCTCTGACGTTCCCTTCACGCACGATCCTTGGGTGGCGGCGCGGGACCGCTACGACGCGATGCCATACCGGCGCGTGGGATCGTCCGGGCTTCTGTTGCCGGCGATCTCGCTCGGCCTCTGGTACAACTTCGGCGACAACCGACCCTTCGACGTGCAACGACAGGTGCTTCGGTACGCGTTCGATCGTGGGATCACCCACTTCGATCTGGCGAACAACTACGGGCCGCCATACGGCTCTGCCGAGGAGAACTTCGGCCGGATGTTGCGCCGCGACTTCAAGCCCTATCGCAACGAACTGATCATCTCCACCAAGGCGGGATGGGACATGTGGCCGGGACCTTACGGTCAGCTCGGTGGGCGGACCTATCTGCTGGCCAGCCTTGACGAGTCGCTCGACCGCCTCGGACTCGACTACGTCGACATCTTCTACTCGCACCGCGTCGATCAGGTGACGCCGCTCGACGAGACGATCGGCGCCCTCGACACCGCGGTGCGAGCGGGAAAGGCGCGGTACGTCGGCATCTCCTCGTACTCGGCCGGAAAGACCGCGGAAGCCGCGGCGATCGCGCAGCGGCTGGGTACCCCGCTGGTGATCCACCAGCCGTCGTACTCGCTGCTCAACCGGTGGATCGAGGGCGGGCTCACCGCTGAGATTGCCCGCGCCGGGATGGGAGCCATCGCGTTCACCGCGCTGGCCCAAGGCCTCCTGACGGACCGCTACTTGCAGCGGCCCGCAGCCGACATCGATCGCGCCACGACGCGTCCGACCTTCGACGACGGGCTGGTGACCGAACAGGTGCGCGGACGGCTTCGCGGTCTCGCCGGCATCGCCGAGCGCCGTGGCCAGTCGCTGGCGCAGCTTGCACTGACCTGGGTGCTTCGCGACCCCACGGTGGCCTCGACGCTCGTCGGCGCGTCGAGCGTCGCCCAGCTCGACGAGAATCTGGGAGCCCTCGCGAATCTGGATTTCACGCCGGACGAACTCCGCGAAATCGACCAATACGCTTCAGATTCCGGTATCGATCTGTGGCGAGAGAGCTCCGACATATAGCACGCCCTCAGCGATCGGCGCCTTCGTGGCCCGAGCGAAGCACTGAGTTGCCGTGACGCAGGACGCCGGGCTGCTGGAACCTGCGGACTGGGCGCAGCGTCCCTTAGGGGATCATGCGCTTGAAGAAGACGCTAGCGTCGAAGGCGGCGCGTGCTTCCTTGCCGTATGAGCTCGGCAGACCGAACCGGATCAGGCCCCTGGCTGACGTTGACGAGGTCGGCTTGTCGTCGCGGTCGGGCCCGTCTGGGGTGAGCACGCGGGCGAAGTTCACCACGCGATTTGCACTCGGCTTGCATACCAGCTTGCATGGTTGCGATGCCCGACATGAATCGCCGCCACGTGATGTTGATGGCCGGTCTCGGCGCGCTCGCGACCGCGATGCCCATCCCGACCGCCGAGGCCGACCCGTCCCGACGGGACCTGTCGGTGGATCGGGTGCCACCGCCCGCAGCGCCACCACCCGGCGGCTACATCTTCCAGGACGAGTTCGATGGCCCGGCCGGCTCCGCCCCGATCCGGCGAAGTGGGAGGTGGCGCAGGCCCGCGAGACGATGGAGGATCCGACGTTCTGGGAGCTACCCGAGAACGTCGGCCAGTACCGAGACGACCGTCGAAACGTGTACCTCGACGGCAAGTCCAACCTCGTCTTCCACGCCGCAAAGGACGGCAACACTTACTACAGCGGCAAGCTCTTCGGGAACTGGAGGGGAGGCATCGGCCACACCTGGGAAGCCCGGATCAAGCTGAACTGTCTCACCCCGGGGTGTTGGCCCGCCTGGTACCTGGCCAACAACAGCCCGGCCAACGGCGGCGAAGTCGACATCATGGAGTGGTACGGCAACGGCCACTGGGCCGCGGGAACCGCCGTCCACGCAAAGTTGAACGGCGGAGAACACGTGAGCCAGGGGATCACGTTGGACAGCGGGTGGCACACGTGGCGCGTCCAATGGGATGACGCCGGTATGCGCTTCTGGAAGGACTACACCGACGGCGCGCAACCGTACTTCAACGTTCCGGCGAATTCGCTGCCCGACTGGCAGTTCAACACCCCCGGCTACCAGCTGTTTCCGATCCTGGATCTTGCGGTCGCCGGTTCGGGCGGTGGCGATCCAGGACCGGGGACATACCCGGCGGACATGCTCGTCGACTGGGTTCGCGTCTGGTAAGTCGTGTTCCCGGGCTGAGTGGCGATTGAGGCTAGATCCGGTGGTCACATATCAGCGTGTTGGCGGCCGCGCCCGTTGCGGCTTCACAGGCGGGCGGCGGAGCATTTCGCGGACACGCCGGTCGCCGCCGCGGTGGACTGATCCGTAGCGGCGCAGGTCGCGAAGTCGGTGCTCCCCACCACGCCGATGACCGCCTTCAAGATCAGATCGACCAGCCCAAGCTGAGCGGGAGGGGCGGGCAGCACGTAGGCCTTGGCCGTGCCTGCGCTCGTCGGGATGTCGATGGTCGTCCCTGGGACGCCGTAGACGTCCACCAAACCCGGCGTCGCGCATGACGTCGGGGCGCCCGGCCGGGCACGCTGTTCCGGGTCGCCTGCACTGAGG
This sequence comes from uncultured Actinomycetota bacterium, assembly GCA_963770125.1. Lineage (GTDB taxonomy): Bacteria > Actinomycetota > Actinomycetes > Mycobacteriales > Mycobacteriaceae > Mycobacterium. The sequence continues at coordinate 32,349 of CAVYPI010000012.1, forward strand.
AGCGACCAGACGGTCATGCCGAAGAGCGCGTCGACGAGCATCGGCAGGTTATCGGAGGCTGGCCGGACACGGTCGGTGGCCTTGGGTAGGCCGATGACCTGACAGACTTGGATGCACTCCAACCGATGACCGAAGGCAAGCCAATGACAGACAGCCAAACCACCACGCACGCACAACTTTTCGACCTGACCGGCAAGTCCGCACTCGTCACCGGCGGCACCAGAGGCATCGGCATGATGATGGCCCGCGGTCTGTTGCAGGCAGGTGCGCGCGTCGTCATCAGCTCGCGCAAGGCCGACGCGTGCGCCCAGGCCCAGGACCAGTTGTCCGAGTTCGGTGATGTGCGAGCCATTCCCGCAGACCTTTCCCGGCACGACGAATGCCAGCGCCTGGCCGACCTCGTCACCTCCGACTCCGGCGGACTCCACATCCTCGTCAACAACGCCGGCGCTACGTGGGGCGAGCCGCTGGCGACCTTCCCGGACTCGGCGTGGGACAAGGTGCTCGACCTCAATCTCAAGTCGCCCTTTTGGCTCGTTCAGGCGCTGCTGCCCGCGCTCCGGCAGGTGGGCACGGCCGACGACCCGTCACGGATCATCAATGTCGGCAGCATCGACGCCATCCACGTCAGTCAGTTGCCGGTGTACTCCTATGCCAGCAGCAAGGCGGCGCTGCACCAGCTGACTCGGGTGCTTGCGCGCGAGCTGGGGCCGCTGCACATCACTGTCAACGCGGTAGCACCGGGGCCGTTCCGCTCGAAGATGATGGCCGCGACGCTCGATGCCTTCGGCGACGCGATCGCGGCATCGTCTCCGCTTGGTCGTATCGGACGCGACGATGACATGGCCGGTATCGCAGTGTTCCTCGCCAGCCGCGCGGGCTCTTACCTCACCGGGACGATCATCCCGGTCGATGGCGGCATCGCGACAACCGCCACTGGGAGCTCGAACTAGCCACTGGCGCCTGGCTTATCGCGTTATCTCTCGATGAAGCCGACGACTCGTGGCTAAGTGCCGAGCAGTTTCGCCGACGCCGTTGCGGCAAACGTATGCGTGTCGCCGGGCCAGCGTGCCGACACGTAGCCGCCGCCATCGACAACGAATGCAGGCCGCGCGTTCGACGCAGAGTCGCACATCATCCCGGACGTCTTCAGCCGCCAGTCCGCGGAACCCACTGCGACATCATGGAAGTCGTCCGGACTCTGCAGCGCACGAGCCACCTCCGCCTGCACGGACATGTAGCCGGTCGGGTCGCCAGGCTCCTCGACGTAGGTGCCGTAGTAGTCAGGTCCCAGAACCTCGTCACGTGCAGCGCTCGGAGTCTGCCCACCCCGCCATGGAGGAACGCCGTGCCATCAACAACTTGATTTGGCCGTAAGCGCGTTTTCGCGTTGGCGCATCAGCTTTTCGGCCGTTTCTAAGTGCCTCGGGGCTCTTTACGGCAGTGTCAGTTGTGGGCGCGCCCCGCCCGGTCCGCCTTCAGCAGCGAGGGAGTTCTAAATGAGTCTGAAAGAGTACAAGCCAGGCACCACCTTTACCGGGCGCATGGGACGCACAGTCAGCGAGTCGGAACCCGCGTGGCCCGCTCCCATTCGTTCCAACCCCGACGCGCCGAACATCCTCTACATCGTCCTCGACGACACCGGTTATGGGCAGTTCGGTTGCTATGGCTCACCGATCAACACCCCCAACCTCGACCGGTTGGCACAGAACGGCCTTCGCTACACCAACATGCACACCACGGCGCTGTGCTCGCCGTCACGGTCCTGCATGCTGAACGGGCGAAACCACCACTCCAACGGCATGGCCTGCATCACCGAAGGGTCCACTGGTTACCCCGGCTCCAACGGCGCGATCCCGTTCGAGAACGGGTTCTTGTCCGAGATGCTCCTGCCACACGGATACGCCACGTTCTGTGTGGGCAAGTGGCACCTGACACCCGCGGAACAGATCAGCGCGGCCGGGCCATACGACCGCTGGCCGTTGGGCCGCGGCTTCGACCGTTATTACGGCTTCCTCGGCGGTGACACCCACCAGTACTATCCTGACCTGGTCTTCGACAACCATCAGGTCGAGCCGCCGACGACGCCCGAGGAGGGCTACCACCTCACCGTCGATCTCGCCGACAAGGCGATCGAATTCATCGCCGACCTCAAACAGGTCGCCCCCGACAAACCTTTCTTCCTTTACTTCGCGACCGGCGCCAACCATGCGCCCCACCAGGTGCCCAAGGAATGGGCCGACAAGTACAAAGGCAAGTTCGACGACGGTTGGGACGCCTATCGCGAGAAAGTGTTCGTGCGACAGAAGGAACTGGGCATCGTTGCCAAGGATGCGGTGCTCTCGCGACACGATCCCGACGTGCAGCAATGGGACGAACTGTCCGCCGATGAGCGCTGGCTCTACGCGCGGATGATGGAGGTCTTCGCCGGGTTCTTCGAGCACACCGATCACCAGATCGGGCGCCTGCTGGACTTCCTCGAGGCGATCGGCCAGCTGGACAACACTCTGGTCATGGTCATTTCCGACAACGGGGCAAGTGCGGAGGGCGGGCCGCACGGCTCGGTCAACGAGAACAAATTCTTCAACAACGTGGCCGACGATCTCCAGCAGAACCTCGCCGCGCTGGACGACCTCGGCGGGCCGAAATACTTCAACCACTACGCGTGGGGCTGGACATTTGCAGGCAACACCCCGTTCCGGCGATGGAAGCGGGAAACCTACCGGGGCGGCGTCTCTGACCCGTTCCTGGTGCACTGGCCCAAGGGCATCCAGGCCAAGGGCGAAATCCGAACTCAATACGCGCACGCGATCGACATGGTGCCAACGGTGCTGGAATCGCTGGGCATCGAAGCGCCGACCGAGATCCGCGGCGTCGCGCAATCCCCGATCGAAGGTGTCAGCTTCGCCCATTCCTTCGATGACGCAAGCGCGCCGACCAACCACCACACCCAGTACTTCGAGATGTTCGCTCACCGCTCGATCTATCACGACGGCTGGCGCGCGGTGTGTCCGTTCCCCGGAACATCTTTCGCCGAGGCGGGGGTCAGCTTCGGCATGCTGGAGCTCACCGAGGACAAACTGCGAGAGCTGGATGCCACAGCCTGGGAATTGTATAACGTCGAGGTCGATCCAGCCGAGACCAACAACCTGGCCGACCAAGAGCGCGCGAAGCTCATCGAGATGATCGCCCTCTGGTACACAGAGGCCGGCAAGTACAACGTGCTGCCACTCGACAGCCGCGGCACGATGCGTTTCGCCGATGAGCGTCCGCAGATCGCCAGCGAGCGGGACACCTACGTCTATTTCCCCCGCACCCAGGCGGTGCCCGAGAGTGTCGCGGCGAAGGTGCTCAACCGTGCGCACACCATCACCGTCGACGCCGAGCTGAAGACCGGCGACGAGGGTGTGCTGGCTTGCCATGGCAGCAATGTCGGTGGCTACGTCTTGTTCGTGCAGGACGGAAAGTTGCATTATGTGCACAACTATGTCGGCGCGGAGGAACTCCGGGTGTCATCCGATCAACCGGTGCCGCCCGGAAAGCACGCATTGCGTTACGAATTCGAACCGACCGGCGCGCCCGACCTGAAGAACGGTAAGGGCGCACCGGGCACGGCGAAGCTCTTCGTCGACAACGAACCCGTCGGTCAGTCTGACTTTCCCGTGACTGTCCCGCTGGCGTTGGGTCTGGGTAGCGGTTTCGCGGTCGGCAGGAATCCTGGTTCTTCCGTTTCGGTGATGTACGTGTCACCCTTCCCGTTCACGGGCACGATAACCAAGGTGGTCGTCGACGTTTCCGGGAAGCCGGACCACGACGAGGACGAAGTGAAGGAGTCACAAGCGCGAGTCGCGATGGCACGGCAATAAGTCCGTGTCGACAAGGACATTCGAGGAGAACAGTCATGGAGAAAACATCGAAGGCCGCTCAGCCCGCTAAGAAGGCCACGAAGGCTGTCAAGTCCGCGAAGAAGGCCACCGCCATTCAGCAGGAACCCCCGGCGACCGCCCGGCACTTGGCGCGCGAGCATCTGCCTATTCCCGACCCCAAGCACGTCGGCCTCACCACCTACGACGCGAAGGATCCGAACACGAAGTACCCGCCCATTACGACGCTGCGACCGCCGAAGGGTGCGCCCAACGTGCTGATCGTGCTCATCGACGACGTCGGATTCGGCGCATCGTCGGCGTTCGGCGGGCCGTGCAATACGCCGGTGGCCGAGCGGTTGGCGGCAAATGGGCTCAGGCTCAACCGATTCCACACCACCGCGCTGTGTTCGCCGACCCGGCAGGCGTTACTCACCGGCCGCAACCATCATTCGGTGGGCATGGGAGCGATCACCGAGATGGCCACGTCGGCGCCGGGGAACAGCAGCATCCGTCCCAAGGAGAAGGCGCCGATCGCGGAAACGTTGAAGCTCAACGGCTATTCGACGGGCCAGTTCGGCAAGTGCCACGAAGTACCCGTCTGGGAGGTCTCCCCGGCCGGCCCGTTCCACCAGTGGCCGACCGGCTCGGGCTTCGAGTACTTCTACGGGTTTGTTGGCGGTGAGGCCAACCAGTACTACCCCGGTCTATACGAAGGCACCACGGCGATCGAGCCGCCCAAGTCACCAGAGGACGGTTACACGCTCACCGAGGACCTGGCGAACCGCGCCATCACCTGGGTGCGCCAGCAGAAGGCGCTGACGCCGGACAAGCCGTTCTTCATGTACTTCGCGCCGGGCGCAACCCACGCTCCCCACCAGGTGCCCGCCGAGTGGTCGGCCAAGTACAAGGACAAGTTTAATGATGGCTGGGATGCGTTGCGGGAGAAGACCCTCACACAGCAAAAGAAGCTTGGTGTGGTGCCCACGGATGCCGAACTGACCAAGCGGCACGACGAGATACCCAGCTGGGACGAGATGCCGGACGACCTCAAGCCGGTGCTCGCCCGACAGATGGAGCTCTACGCCGGATTCCTGGAGCAGACCGACTACGAAGTGGGACGGCTCGTCGACGCGATCGACGATCTGGGTGTCCTGGGCGACACGTTGATCTATTACATCATCGGCGACAACGGCGCCTCGGCCGAGGGCACGCTCAACGGCTGCTTCAACGAGATGACCACGTTGAATGGTATGCCGGGCATCGAGACAACGGAGTTCCTGCTGTCCAAGATCGACGACTTCGGCACCCCGAAGGCCTACAACCATTACGCGGTGGGCTGGGCACACGCGCTGTGCGCGCCGTACCAATGGACCAAGCAGGTGGCGTCACACTGGGGCGGCACCCGCAACGGCACGATCGTGCACTGGCCCAACGGATTCAATGACAAGGGCAAGTCTCGTAACCAGTTCCACCACGTCATCGACGTGGCACCCACCATCCTGGAGGCCGCCGGACTACCAGCGCCCGCCGCCGTGAACGGTATAACACAGGCGCCGCTTGAGGGTTTCAGCATGCTGTCCACGTTGCGTGATAACGGTGCCCCTGAGACGCACATCGTCCAGTACTTCGAAATGATGGGCAATCGCGGCATCTACCACCAGGGTTGGACGGCGGTGACGAAGCATCGCACCCCGTGGAAGGCCGACACTCCGCCACCCTTCGACGACGACGTGTGGGAGCTGTACGGTCCCGGCGACTGGACCCAGGCGCACGACCTCGCGAAGGAGAATCCCGCGAAGCTTGCCGAACTGCAACGGCTCTGGTTGATCGAGGCCGTCAAGTACAACGTGGTCCCGCTCGATGACCGTGGATTCGAGCGCATCAACGCCGATATCGCCGGGCGGCCGCAGTTGATTCGCGGCAACACGCAGTTGCTCTTCGACGGCATGCGGGTCAGCGAAAACTGTGTGCTCACGCTGAAGAACAAGTCCTACTCGGTGACAGCCAATATCGTGGTACCCGCATCCGGCGCCAACGGTGTGATCATCACCCAGGGCGGAAGCGTCGGCGGCTGGTCGCTGTACGCGCATGAGGGAAAACTCAAGTACTGCTTCAACTTCTTCGGGATCGAGCACTACATCACGAGCGCGAAAAAGCCCATCCCGAGGGGCAAACATCAGGTCCGGATGGAGTTCAAATACGACGGCGGCGGACTGGCCAAGGGCGGCGACGTCACGCTGTACTACGACGGTAAAGCCGTGGGCACCGGCCGCGTCGAGCAGACTCAGCCGATGGGCTACTCCGCCGACGAGGCATGCGACGTCGGCTCTGACACGGGCTCGCCGGCCTCACCGGACTACGGCCCGACCGGCAACCGCTTCACCGGTGAGATCGAGTGGGTGCAACTCGATATCGGCGACGACAGCCACGACCACTTGATCACACCCGAGGAACGGTTCAATCTTGCGATGGCGCGGCAATAGATCCAGTCACAGCAGCGATGCCGTGAGATCGCCGTCGACCAATTCAGCGACCGCGACGCGGGCATCTCTCAACGCAGCGCCCTTCGTGTGCTCCCCGTCTCGATTGTCGACAGAACGGCACGCAGTAAGTGACCCACCCAGATACCGACGTCACCCCACAGTGAAGCCGAAGCCCTCAAGGCGGTGGTCCGCCGCAACACCGAACAAGTCCAGGGCCAAGGCGATTTCGCCCTGTTTGACGAATCGATCGCCGACGACTTCGTTGACCACACCCCATCGCCCGGCACCACGCCCGACAAAGCCGGCGTTCGCGTCCTCTACAACCGGCTGCGCGACGCGTTTCCCGACTTCCGGCCCGAGATCCATTGGCAGACCGTCGATGGCGACGTGGTCACCACTTACAAGATCTACCACGGCACCCACCTCGGCGACTTTCTCGGAATCGCCCCCACCGGCAAGACCATCCAATTCGAAACGGTCGACGCCATGCGAGTCCGCAACGGAAAGATCACCGACCACTGGGGAGTAGCGAACCTGGACACCGTCCTGCAACAACTCGGACAACTACCGCCCACCTGACACACCGCGCACCGCGCTTCACTCCGTATCGCCCAGGACTGTGGCCACGTAGTCGTCGACATAGGTGGACAGCTCACGCGGCGGTCGGTGATAGTTGCCGGACCGCACCGGGTGCGTCGGCAAGTCCACCTTGGGAGCCTCGACGTCTTCGTAGTCGATCGTGGACAGCAGGTGGGCCATCATGTTCAGGCGGGCGTGCTTCTTGTCATCGGATTCCACCACGTACCACGGGCTCATCGGGATGTCGGTGTGCACCATCATCTCGTCCTTAGCGCGCGAGTAGTCCTCCCACCGGAAGATCGACTCCAGGTCCATCGGCGAGAGCTTCCACTGCCGCACCGGATCGTTGCGCCGGGACCTGAACCGTCGCAGTTGCTCCTCGTCGGATACCGAGAACCAGTACTTGCGCAGGATGATGCCGTCGTCGATGAGCATCTGTTCGAAGATGGGCGTCTGCCTCAGGAACAACGCATGCTCTTGCGGCGTACAGAATCCCATCACCTTCTCGACACCCGCCCGGTTGTACCAGGACCTGTCGAACAGGACGATCTCACCCCGCGTCGGCAGGTGCGCGACATAGCGCTGGTAGTACCACTGCCCGCGCTCCCGCTCGGTGGGTGCCGGCAGCGCGGCTATCCGCGCGACGCGAGGGCTCAGATATTCGGTGATGCGCTTGATGGTCCCGCCCTTGCCCGCGGCGTCGCGACCTTCGAAGACGATTACGATCCGGGCCCCGGTTTCCCGGGCCCATTCCTGGAGCCTCACGAATTCGGTTTGAAGGCGGAAAAGTTCGGCTTGGTAGACGTTTTTGGGGATCTTTCGCGCGGACTTCTCGCCCGATTTCTTCCCACCCTTACTCATCGCCGCATCGTACTGCGGGCGCGACTCACTGGGCGGCTTCCAGCAGTTCGTCGAGCGATTCGCGCAGCAGGCTCGGCGGCACGTCGAGATCGCTCATCGCTTCCCGGTACCGTCGCGGCGTTTCCACCCTTGACGGCCGGGACGATCGCGAGATTGGTGAGCGCCTGCTGCAAACGTGGCAGTCCGGAACGGATCTGGCACAGCGCCTAGATCACCAAGCGCGACGTGGACACCTTCCTGGCCGAGACCCCCTCGCAGATAATCGTCCGCCACGTCGGCGACGGTGCGCAACCGTTCGATCCCGCCGAATCTCTCCTCCAGCCCTTCGCGGCGCAACCGGTCGCGCACCTGCGAGTGCGCCTCCACGGCCAGGATCTTGATGCCCTTCGCGGCGAGTTCGTCGGCGAGGCCCGCCAGCATCTCCGTGGCGTGCATGTCCACAATCGACACTTCGGACATATCCAGCACGACTAGCTTGGTTTCCTTTTCCGCCCGCACTCGTTCCTCTATCGTGTCGCGCACGTAATTCATGTTGAAATAAAGCAAGCTCGCGCCCGGGCGCAAGATGAGCATGCCGGGAATCGTTTCGTTCTCCGGATGGCGCTCGCGATCCGAAAACCGGCGCGTGCCGGGGATGCGACCGAGCGAGGTGACGGGCGGTAGCGACGCGCGCCGAATCAACAGCACGAGCGAGATGACCGCTCCGATCGCCACGCCACGCAGCAAGCCCTGCCCCAGCACGCCGAACATGGAGACCATCGCGATAACGAATTCACGGCCATCAGTGCGCCAGAGATGCCTGAGGGCGGACAGACTGACCAGGCTCGCCACCGCCACCAACACGACCGCCGCCAACACGGGTTGGGGCAACGCGCTCAGCAGCTGCGAGAAGAAAAGCACCACCACCAGAATGAATACCGCCGCGATGGCGCCGGACAGCGGCGTTCGCGCGCCCCCGCCCTCGTTGACGACGGATTGCGACATGCCACCGCTGACCGGGAAACCTTGGCCGAACCCCGCAGCGAGGTTGGACGCGCCGAGCGCCAGAAATTCCTGGTTGGCGTCCAGCCGCCGGTCGTACTTGGCCGCGAACGTGCGGCCAATGGCGGCCGTCTCCACCGCGGCGAGCAGGAAGCACGCGAAGGCCAGGGGCAACATTGCATTCACGTCGTCCCAATGAAGCGCGGGGAGGCCGAGGTCCGGCAAGCCTTGCGGCACTTCGCCGAGCAACTTCACCCCGCGCTCGTCGAGTCCGAGACGGCGCGAAGCCACGATGCCGGCCACCACGACCAATAACGACATAGGTAGCTTCTTGAGGAAGGTCTTCCCGAGCACGAGCACCACCAGCGCCGTGCCGCCGACCGTCAGCGCTGCGAGGTTAGTTTCGTTCAGGTGCTTCAGGAAGGTGCCGCTGTTCTCCCAGAAATCGCCGTGACCGGCGGGGATGCCAAACAACTTCGGCAACTGCGTACTGGCAAGGAACAGCGCCACACCGCACTTGAACCCGATCATCACGCTCTCGGAGATGAAGTTGATGATCGAACCCGCCTTGACCAGCCAGGCGATGATGGCGATGAGCCCCACGAGGATGGCCGTGCCAGCCGCCAGCGCGGTGAACCGGGTCGGGTCTCCACCCGAAATGGTGCCAAGCGTTGAGCCGATCAACAGCGAGATGGCAGAGGTGACCGAGATGGTTGTGTGCCGCGAACTGCAGAACAGCCAGAAGACCAGTCCGCCAAACATGCACGCGTAGAGTCCCGCTTGGGGCGGCAGGTTGGCGAGCGAGGCGTAGCCCAACCCGGCCGGCAGTAGGTAGGCCGCGACTGTGATACCGGCGGCGAGGTCAACCCGCAGCCAACTCAGCCGATACGACGCAAGCCACCCGACTGCCGGAATCCAAGGCACCAGTCGGGCGGTCAGAGTCGAAGTTGATGTTGGGCTCATTGTCTTTCGATGGCCCCCGGGCTGTCCGTCCGCCCCCGGGCGCCAGGCTCCGAGAAAGGGGCGACCGTGGGTCCGGCGGGGCATGTCCGCAGAATCTACGCCCTCGACGCGCGGTAAAAGACGGGAACGAGGACTACAGTCGTCGATCGGTGTGCCGCGTGTTTGCGCTGCTAGGAGCGGCCAGCGCGTGAAGGCAAAGAAGACCGCGATGCTGCCCGAACCGAGCTATTCAGCACTATTCAGCCATAGGCCGCCGCGATTGGGATTGTGGTCAGGAGTCGCGGGCGACGTGAATGTCGTACTGCGCGATCTTGCGGTACAGCGTGGCCCGGCTCATCCCGAGTTCCGTTGCCGCATCGGCCATGGTCAGTCCGTCGGTGCCCAGCACTCGGATGATCTCGCCGCGCTCGAAAGCCTCGATCCGCGACAGGTGACGGGTTGTTCCCGCCAGGACCTGCGGGGGCAGCTCGCCAACGTCGATGACGTCTGCGCGACCGGCCGCGTGAGCGATGACGCGGGACAGTTCGGCGACATTGCCGGGCCAGTCGTAGTTGCGCAGCGCCCGTGACGCCGACGGTGTGAAAGCGAGTTCGCGGCCACGCACGCGGGTGGCGATGTGGTTGGCCAGGGCCAAGACGTCGTCGCCGCGGTCCCGCAGCGGGGGTACCGGCACGACGGTGTCGACGAGGTCCGCCAGCGCGGACGGGATGTCCTCGAAGCGTTCGGCAGTCAGGGCGAACGGCACCGAAGTGTCGTCGCCGCTGCGCAGCACCAGGTCGCGCAGTCGTTCGGCGACCCACGGCGGCAGAAGATCGACATCACGGACGATCACCGCGGTGTGCGACTTGCCGAGTTCGGGTGCCCACAGCCCCAGCCACGTCTGGACATCGGTGGGGGCGGGCGCACTGGCCGAGAGGATGCGGTCGCGCGGGTAGGTGTGCCGCGCGGCCTGTGCAAGTGCGGTCGCCCGGCCTGAGCCCGCCTCGCCCACCGCGGCGACGATGCCGCCGTTCGCCATACCGCGTTCAGCACGTTCGACGGTCGCGTTCCACGCGTCCGACAGCGCATGCAACGTTCCAGAACCTGGCTCGAGCCTCGGCACTTCCACACGGAACACCTGGCCGCGCGGAGTCGGCCGCGGGTGCCGGCCGTTGGACCGCGCGAGCATCAGGGCCGTGGTGTTGCTCGCCGCTGAACGGGCAAGCGCCAGAAGGAGTTCACTCGGTGAGCGCGACCAGGTGGTCAGGTTGACGCTGCCCTCCAGCCTGCCCGACGACGGATCAAAGACGGGGACCGCGGCGCACGTAAACGTGCACAGGCTCAGCGAGTAGTGCTCGTCTGCGCGCACGAGCGTCGGCACCCTGTCGGCGAGCGCGAGGCCCAGCCCGTTGGTGCCTACCTCCCGCTCCGAGTAGGCGAATCCCGGCGCGAGGTGGACGTCGTCGAGGGCCTGCAGCAGGCTGTGGTCGCCCGACAACCGGGATAAGACGACCCCATCGGCGTCGGTGAGCATCATGCTGATCGGCTCGCTGGACAACGTCCGGTGCAAGTCGGCGAGCACTTCATTGCCACACTGGAAGAACAACGAGCTCAGGTCGTCGGTGCCGGTGAAGACGGGCTCGACCGCGTCGAGCGGCACCCCGTAGTCCTCGCTGCGCTGCCAGGACGCGAGCAACCGCCGAGGGACCGCGGCGTCCTCGCGGGTCTGCGCACGGTGCAGTTCGATTCGCTCCGGTAGCCCTGGCGGCACGATGCTCCTCCTGTGACCCACGTTACAGAGCCTGACAGCCGAGCAGGGCGGATGCAGCTCCCCTACGTCTCAGATTGAGACACGCGGGGCCTCGGCAGCCCCCGCCCACGCTCCTAGGCTCGCCTCCAAGGTTGTGACAGCCGTCACACGCAACCTTGGGAGGAGCCCACCCCATGTACCGCAAGGACGACACCAGCTACTTCATCGTCGACGCCCACGTCGCCCTGTGGGACGCGCGACCGGAGAACCAGCGCAACATCCACGGCAAGCAGTTCATCGACTGCTTCTACGACTACCACCGCAACCTGTCGCCGGAATCGGAGTTGTGGAGCTACGAGGAGTACCTCTATCAGGGCGGCGACCGGCTGATGAAGGACCTCTTCGACCGACGGCTACGTCGACCACGCGATCTTCCAGCCCGCGTACCTCGGCGAGTTTTACTACAAGGGATTCGGGCAGACCGACGAGGCGTTCGGGCTCGCCTCCCAACACCCGGACAAGCTGACCTACAACCACAACTTCGACCCGCGCAACGGCGAGGCCGGACTCGACCAGTTCCGCGAAGACGCCAAGAAATACCACCTCAAGGGCGTCAAGCTCTACACCGCCGAATGGCACGGCGAGTCCCGCGGCTGGCGCCTCGACGACCCGTGGGCATACCGCTACTTCGAGGCGTGCCGCGAACTCGGCATCCGCAACATCCACGTGCACAAAGGCCCGACGATCCGGCCACTTGACCGCGACGCGTTCGACGTCGCCGACGTCGACCATGTGGCGTCGGACTTCACCGACCTGAACTTCGTCGTGGAACACTGCGGCCTGCCGCGGCTGGAGGACTTCTGCTGGATCGCGACCCAGGAACCCAACGTGCACGCCGGTCTCGCGGTGGCGATGCCGTTCATCCACACCCGTCCCAAGTACTTCGGGCAGATCATGGGCGAGCTCCTGTACTGGGTGGGCGAGGACCGCATCCAGTTCTCCTCCGACTACGCGCTGTGGACGCCGCGGTGGCTTATCGAGGCATTCGTGGACTTCCAGATTCCCGACGAACTCAGCGAGTACGCGCCGATCACCACCGCGCAGAAGAAAAAGATCCTCGGCCTCAACGCGGCGAAAATGTACGACATCCCGGTACCGGCCGAGCTTCAACTGCCGGCAGCCGACGAGCCCGCGGTCGGGCCGCGGGGCGCCGACAATTTGGTCGGTGCCTGAGATGGGTCGGTACGAGTCGGCGTACGACGCGCTCGGCGCGGTCGTCGACCCCGAGCTGGACGAGCCGATCACCGACCTCGGGTTCGTGCGCTCGCTGACGGTGACCCCGGCCGGAAACGTGAAGGTGCACCTGCGGCTGCCGACCTCGTTCTGCGCGCCGAACTTCGCCTACCTGATGGCCTCGGACGCCAAGGACGTTCTGACAAAGCTGAATTGGACGCGGCGGGTCGTGGTCGAACTGGACGACCACCACGACTCGGCGATCATCAACGCCGGCCTGGCGGCCGATGCAGGCTATCGCGGCACCTTCGGCCACGAGGCCGACGAGAGCCTCGACGAACTGCGTGAGACGTTCCGCCGCAAGGCGCACACCGCGGCGATGGAACGCTGCCTCACCGCGTTGCTGCGGTCCGATCCCCGCCGCGCCGAGACGTCGGTCGGTGAGGTGACGCTGGGCGACCTGCCCGACGACGACGCCACGGCGGCTCTCCTCAAACGCCGACGCGGCCTCGGATTGTCCACGGCGCCCGACGCTCTCGTCTTGATCGACCACCTCGGCCGGAGCTATGAACCCGACGCGGTGCCGATGGCACTGCGCCGAGCGAGATCGACCCGGATCTCCATCGACGGGAACGCCCACTTCTGTCGCGGCCTGTTGGGCACCCGCTACGGCGACGAACCACCCGCGTTCGTCGCGCTGTCCGCCGTCACCGTCCCCAACTAGCACGGAAGGAACACCATCATGAGCACGATGCGAGCCGTCCAGGTCGTCGGCTATCACCAGAACCTGGAGATGGCCGACGTACCGGCCCCCACCCCCACCGGACCGTTCGACGTGATCGTCAAGATCGGCGGTGCCGGGGTGTGCCGGACCGACCTGCACATCCTCGAAGGCCAGTGGGCCGAGAAGTCCCAGGTGCAGTTGCCCTACACGATCGGCCATGAGAACGCGGGCTGGGTACACGCCATCGGATCGGCGGTGACCAATGTCGTCGAGGGTGACAAGGTGATCGTGCATCCGTTGATCACCTGCGGGCTCTGCCGCGCCTGCCGATCCGGCGACGACGTCCATTGTGAGGCAAGCCAATTCCCCGGCATCGACACCAACGGTGGCTATGCCGAGTACCTGAAGACCTCGGCACGCAGCGTCGTGAAGATCGACGACGCGCTGGAGCCGTCCGACGTCGCCGCCCTTGCCGATGCGGGCCTCACGGCCTATCACGCCGCGGCGAAGGCTGCCCGGCGACTGACTCCCCGTGATCGTTGTGTCGTCATCGGCGCAGGAGGCTTGGGGCACATAGGGATTCAGGTGCTCAAAGCGCTGTCTCCCGCAGAGATCATCGTGGTGGACCGCAACCCCGAGGCGCTCAAGCTGGCCGAGGCGATCGGTGCCGACCGCGGCATCGCCGCAGACGGCACACAGGTCGAGCAGGTGCTGGAGGTGACCGGCGGGAACGGCGCGGAGACAGTCGTCGACTTCGTCGGCGAGGGCGGTGCGACGGCGGAAGGAGTCGCGATGCTGCGCCGCGCGGGCGACTACTACGTCGTCGGATACGGCGAGAACATCGACGTGCCGACCATCGACATCGTCTCCACCGAGATCAACTTCATCGGCAACCTCGTCGGTTCGTACAACGATCTGTGCGATCTGATGGCCCTCGCCGCGCGCGGGGCGGTCAACCTGCACACGCAGAAGTACGCACTCGACGACTTCCAGTCCGCCATCGACGATCTCGACGCCGGCAACGTCCGCGGGCGCGCGATCCTCACGCCGTAAAGAAGGAATGATCTGCTGTGATTTTCATCGTGGTCAAGTTCAAGCCGAAGCCCGAGTACGTCCAGAACTTCCCCGACCGGGTCGCCGACTTCACCAGGGACACCCGCAACGAGCCGGGCAACATGTGGTTCGACTGGTCACGCAGCCTGGAGGACCCGTCGGAATACGTTCTGGTGGAAGGGTTTCGCGACGGGGACGCCGGCAAGGAGCACGTCACCAGCGAGCACTTCAAGAAGTTCATCGCCGACACTCCGCAGCTGCTGGCGGCGACCCCGCAGATCATCAGCCAGACCATCGACGCGACGGGATGGTCGGACATGGGCGAGATGAAGGTCGACTGAGCATAGTCAGACGCCCGCTCGCGGCCGGACGGAAGCAGGACCGGGAATCGAACCCGCTATTAAAGTCGGCTTGACCGGCGAAAATGCGGAATTTGACGGCCTTACTCAGTGGAGCTGTCCAAATCCGGCCCAGTGATCAGACGTTGACAACGTCACCGTCCGGCGGAATAGTGATCTCGCATTAAACGAAAACGTGATTTTCAGATAACGGGCTCCTGGGCACTCACATACGCGGAGAAAACGTGAGCGATGCGCAGATGCCGTTGGCGTGGTTGCCGTTCTCGATCGCGGAGGCGTCGCTAACCGGCAAACCGGGCAGCGACGACGTCGGCCTGCCGCAGGCCTGGTCATATCTGCTGAACAGGCTCGGCGAGGCAGCACAGATCGTTGAATCCGATTCGGTGAATCGGAATCGGGTCGACTTTGCGTCGGGGATGCGGCATCTACTGGTGCTGCTCGCGGCCGGCGTCGACGAGGCATTGCGATTCGATCCGGATCCGGTCTTGACTGTCGAGCGCACCTCCACTGACGACATCGTGACCTGGGGAATGGAGTGCCCGGACTGCATCTATACCCGCGCGACGATGCGCGGCGGTGAGAGCTACCGACTGTTCGGCAACCGTGGCACCGCGCGGTATGTCGGACTGCAGACGATGAACGGGATCGCCTCCACCGCAAATGAATTGGTTGACGAACTCGAGGTAGACGCCGACGGAAACTTCGAGGTCGTCCTGTCCGCCGATGAGCGTGACGGAAACTGGATGCGGATTGACGGCGACCATCCCACGTTGACGGTGCGGCACTTCTTCTACGACTGGAACACCGAGGTGCCGTCGTCGCTACAGATCGAGCGGCTCGGCAACCCCGTTGAGGCTGAACACCGCGTCGTCGATCCAGACGTCGCGGTGTCGAGACAGCTGGTCGCCCTCGGCGACTTCGTTCACGACAACCTGCAGTTCTTTCTCCAGTTCGGCGGAGCGGCGCCGCCCAACGGTTTCCTGCCCCCGGTCGATCGCACCGCGATGGGCGCGGCCGCGGAGAACAAGCCGGTAATCGGTCGTTGGGAACTGAGTCCCGACGAGGCACTCATCCTCGAAGTCGAACCACCCGAGGGCGTCTACTGGAGTTATTCGCTGGGCAACCCGTGGTGGGAGACGATCCATTACGGTCGCCACCAGTCCAGCCTGAACGCCCATCAGGCCGTCATGGATTCCGACGGACTGGTGCGTGTCGTGCTGTGCGGGCGTGACCCGGGAGTCGCGAACTGGCTCGACACCGCCGGCTTCAGCAACGGTGCAATGATCCTGCGCTGCGTGCGCACCGCAACGGCACCGACACCGAGAACCCGCGTGGTCGAATTCGACGACATCGCGTCGGCGCTGCCAGCCGAGACCAAGACCGTCACCTCTGAGGAGCGGGCGTCCGTCCTCGAGCGACGCCGCCGCGCCGTGCACGAAAGGTTCGCAGTGTGACGTTCTCAGCCGACGAGCTAGAGGACGGTGCCCGCTCCGCGACCGGTCTGCACGACTTCGGCTCGGCTTACTACCGGGAGGGCCTCGAGCGCACAGTGGAGGCGTTGAACACCGAAGCCGACCTCAACGACATGGGTCAGGTCATCCAGCACGCCACCATCAGCAACGCCTTGATCCAACGTCTCAAGATCGAGGACACCTACACCCGGCACCCCGAGATCGACGACGAGGTTGTGGGTGGCCCAGTGTTTGTCATCGGGCTACCGCGCACGGGGACGACAGCATTGAGCCAACTCGTGGCCGCCGATCCCCAGTTCCGTTCACTGCGGATGTGGGAATCGCAGGCCCCCACACCGCCACCGGAGGCCACAACCCAGCACACCGATGCGCGGATCGCGCAGGCCGAAGCAGGCCTGGCGATGCTCAACGACATGTTCCCGTTGATGAAGACCCTGTACAACTCCGAGGCGACGGCCGCGACCGAATGCCAGGACCTGATGGGCATGAGTTTTCGCACCTTCCATTTCGACGGCGTCGTTCGAGTCCCGGGTTACCTTGCGTGGCTGATGGACTGCGACATGGGCGAGACCTACACGTTCCATCGCCGGGTGCTCAAACTCTTGCAATGGCACTGCCCACCGGTCCTGTGGCACCTCAAGACACCGGTGCACATGTTCGCGCTCGATGCACTCGTTGAGGCGTATCCGAACGCCAAATTCATGTGGAGCCATCGAGATCCGGCCAAGGTGATGGGCTCGGTGTGCAGCCTCATCCGGTACGTGCGCAGCTGGAGCAGCGACCGCGACGACCCCGAGGAACTCGGCGCGGAGCAGCTCGGCAGCTGGGCCGAGGGAGTTCGGCGGGCGATGGACTTTCGCAAACGTGTCGGTGACGATCGTTTCGCCGACGTCGCCTTCGCCGACCTGCAGACCGACCCGGTGCAAACCTTGGAGGCCACCTACACGTCCCTCGGCTTGACGTTTACCGACGCCACCGTGCGGTCGGTCGAGCAGTGGTCTCGCGAGCACAGACCTGGCTCTCGTGGCGCACACGACTACGACCTCGCCGACTACGGCCTGACGCCTGAGGGTGTCCGCGAACGGTTCGCTGAGTACCTCGGCACCTATGACGCGACGGCATGACCCGACCACGCACACGACAACGCGACAAACTCGCCCCAGACCCCGGTGTGCGCCGCGCCATCCTGGCCGCGGCGTCCAAATCTCTTCGCGAGCAAGGGGTTCGAGGACTCAGCATCGCTGCAGTCCTTGATCGCGCCCAGCTGAGCACCCGCGCGTTCTACCGGCATTTCGAATCAAAGGACCAGCTGGTTGCGGCGGTCTTCCTGGACATGGCGCGAGTTGAGACGCGACGACTGAAACGGAAGATGGCGTCGGCAACCACTGCAGTTCACGCAGTCGCGGCCTGGATCGACGGGCGGCTCGACCTGGCGTTCGATGAGAACATCAAATCCGATCTGCGCTACCTGTCGTCGGAAGCCCAATCACAGATGTTCGCCTCCCCCGATCTGGTCCAGCCCGCATATGCGGTGATGCTCGAGCCACTCATCGAACAGCTTCAGCGCGGCCTGGAACACGGCGTGTTCCACGACATCGATCCGGTCACCGCCGCACAGTCGATCCAGGGCGTGGTGTGGGCGGGCACCGAACGGCAATGGGCCACAGGTGATTGCGATCTCGCTGACACTCGCGAACG
The DNA here is from genome assembly GCA_963770125.1 of uncultured Actinomycetota bacterium. Classification (GTDB taxonomy): domain Bacteria; phylum Actinomycetota; class Actinomycetes; order Mycobacteriales; family Mycobacteriaceae; genus Mycobacterium. The sequence goes on from CAVYPI010000012.1 coordinate 50,350, forward strand.
TATTCTGCGCTTCTGCTTGCGCGGGCTAGGCGTGGCCCCAGCACCGATCGCTGAAATCGCTCACTCTCGTTCAACAAGCAGCATCACTGCTCGAAAGGAGAATCGATGGACCTGGGGTTCGACGGATCCAAAGCCGTTGTAACCGGCGGCAGCAAGGGTATGGGGCTGGCCATCGCCGAAACCATGGCATCCGAGGGAGCCAGCGTTGCCGTGATGGCCAGAGGCCGGGCGGCGCTCGACGCCGCAGTGGAAACACTGCGCGAGGCCGGTGCTCCGGACGCCGTGGGAATCACCGTGGATA